>NC_007712.1:0-695191 GCF_000010085.1 Sodalis glossinidius str. 'morsitans' | reverse complement strand
GATAATCACCGTTGCTGCGGTCTTCTCTCCTATTGGCCTTATTCCATCCTGAGAGCCGCGGACAATAACAGCCTGTCGTCACGACTCTTAACAGCAAATTTCTCTGACTTCACCGGATTTATTAGCTTAATTAACCGCTCCGTCAGTGACAATTTAACTATAGACCACCACGGGTAATTTGCATGCTCAGGGAAAAGAAAATCGTCGAATTAAAAGCAGAAGCAAGGATTTAGGAACTTTCCGGGAGGCGGTAATCTACCGCAAGGGGGAAGCCAGCGGACGACGGAGGCACACGCGCTGCGGGCAAAACAGGGCTGGAATCGCCACCGCTACCATGGATAACATAAGGATATTAATGCCGGCGCCCTGACGCATCACGCCGGCCAGGCGGCGGGTGCAGCGCGGGATTAGTGTTCGCGTGTTTTGTGGAACTGAATATCCGGATAGCGCTCCCGGGTCAGATTGAGATTAACCATACTCGGCGCGATGTAAGACAGATTATCACCGCCATCGAGGACCAGATTGAGTTCATTTTTTCGCTTGAATTCTTCCAGCTTTTTGGCGTCGCCGCACTCCACCCAGCGGGCGGTGGAAACGTTGACCGGCTCGTACAGCGCTTCCACGTTGTATTCGCTTTTCAGCCGCGCCACGACCACATCAAATTGCAGTACGCCGACCGCGCCGACGATGAGATCGTTATTGGCCAGCGGACGAAACACCTGTACCGCGCCCTCTTCCGACAATTGCACCAACCCTTTGAGCAATTGTTTTTGCTTGAGCGGATCGCGCAGGCGGATACGGCGGAACAATTCCGGCGCGAAATTGGGAATGCCGGTAAATTTCAGTTCTTCGCCCTGTGTGAACGTGTCGCCAATCTGGATAGTACCGTGATTGTGCAATCCAATAATATCGCCGGCGTAGGCCTCCTCGATATGGGAACGGTCTCCCGCCATGAAGGTCAACGCATCGGCGATGACGACGTCTTTGCCGGTTCGCACCTGGCGCAATTTCATGCTTTTCTCATAACGGCCAGACACGACGCGTAAAAACGCCACCCGGTCCCGATGCCGCGGATCCATATTGGCCTGGATCTTGAACACGAAACCGGTGAATTTTTCTTCTCGCGCGCTCACCACCCGCACGTCGGTCTGACGCGGCATCGGCGGCGGCGCCCATGCCACCAGGCCATCGAGCATATGATCGATGCCAAAGTTACCCAGCGCAGTGCCGAAGAAGATCGGCGTCAGCTCCCCCGCCAGGAAAGCCTGTTCATCAAACGGATGAGAGGCGCCCTGCACCAGTTCCAGCTCTTCGCGCAATTGCGCGGCCAGATCCTCGCCCACCGCCTGGTCCAGCTCGGGGTTGTCCAGCCCTTTCACTACCCGCACAGCCTGAATGGTATGGCCCTGGCCGCTCTGGTAGAGGTAAGTTTCATCCTTCGCCAAGTGGTAGATGCCCTTGAACAGCTTGCCGCAGCCGATAGGCCAGGTTATCGGCGCGCAGGCAATGCGCAGCTCGCTTTCCACCTCATCCAGCAGTTCCATCGGGTCGCGAATATCGCGGTCCACTTTATTCATAAAGGTCAGGATCGGCGTGTCGCGCAGGCGGGTGACTTCCATTAGCTTGCGGGTCCGATCCTCAACCCCTTTAGCGGCGTCAATCACCATCAGGCAGCAGTCCACCGCCGTCAGGGTACGATAGGTATCCTCGGAGAAGTCTTCATGCCCCGGGGTATCCAACAGATTGACCAGCGCCTGGCGGTAAGGGAATTGCATCACCGAGGTGGTAATGGAGATACCGCGCTGCTTTTCCATTTCCATCCAGTCGGATTTTGCGTGCTGGTTAGAGCCGCGGCCTTTAACGGTGCCGGCGGTTTGTATCGCCTGTCCGAACAGCAGCACTTTTTCAGTAATCGTCGTTTTACCAGCATCGGGGTGCGAAATAATCGCAAAGGTGCGCCGTGCCGCAATCTCGTCGGCGTAAAGTTCGTTCTTCATGGTCACTTTCTCGAGGGGCATACGACTGACGCACGCCACAAATTAGGTCTAAACGGAATTTGCTGTTGCAGATTCTACATGGTGTGGGGAGGCATTGATAGCACCCCGGTCGGCACGGGCGTCAGCCCAGCGGCAAGGCCATAATTACCGCATCTTCGCGGCCGTCTGCCGTGGGATAATAATGGCGCCGGACCGAGACTTCATTAAAACCCAGCGCGCGGTACAGGGCGATAGCCGGTGCATTGGACTGACGCACTTCCAGCCACAGCGTGAGCACCTGACGCTGTTCCAGTTCGGCTATAAGATGGTTCAGCAACGCCCGGCCATGCCCCTGGCGCTGAAAATCGCGATGGACGGCAATATTGAACAGCGATGCTTCATCCAGCACCGTCTGGGTAATTGCGAAAGCCACAATGAGATCCCCCACGCACAGCTTGTAATTGAGATAGCGATCGCCTTGATTGCCTGCAAAGGTTTTGGCGCTCCAGGGAAAGGCGTGGCTGGCCTGTTCAATGTGCCAGGCTTCGGTTAAATCAGCCGGCAGCAGCGGTAATACCGTGTTCATTATCACTTATCCGGTGCCATAGCTCGCGTTTCGCGCCAGCGTCCTGTGAAAGCGCCGCTAGCGGCGGCGTGTGGAAAGATATGCCGGCAAAATCGCGCGTGGCTTCCAGCCCAAGCCACCAGCAATGGCAGCGCACGCTGTCAGGCAACATCACCACCTGCTCCGGCGTCACCCCATAAAGCTGCGCCGGCGTCAGCGCCATGCTGCGGGCCACATCGACCACCAAGGGATGATCCACCGGCGGCAGCGGGTCGGCCACCAGCAACAAACGAATCTGATCCGGCAATTTGACCGCAACCTCACCCTGCAATACCGCCGGGCGCCGGAGCGTCCATTGCGTAATGCCGAGCTGTTGTAATTGCCAGTCGCGCCTTGTCGTCATCGTTATTCCCATGGGCGGCCATGATTCCGCGCCGCTATGCTACCAAACCCATCGAACCCAGGGCAATAAAGCACTATACTCCCTGCTCGATTTAATGAGGAGCGTTTGTCGCATGTCTGCTTTAATCCCCGCCAGTGAAGTCATACTCCGGCATCAGGATACATTTTCAGATAAACAGGTCGTGATCGCAGGCGACGTGCAGGATTTGCTGCCGGCCCGGCTTGAGGCGCGGAGTGTTAAGGTGCATACCGCCTGGTTTCACCATCGGCAGACGCTGGCGCGCGCGCTAGGCGAGCAGGCGGTGCAATTCGGCCTGGTGGCGGACGCCGCGCTGGGCGGCGGGTGCGACACGCTGATCTATTACTGGCCGAAAAACAAGCCGGAAGCGCTGTTCCAATTGACCAATCTGCTATCGCTGCTGCCGTTGGGCTGCGATGTATTTGTGGTGGGGGAAAACCGCAGCGGCGTGCGCAGCGCCGAACCGATGCTGGCAGCCTGGTGCCCGCTGGCTAAAATCGATAGCGCCCGGCGCTGCGGGCTGTATCACGGCGAGCTTGTTCAGCAGCCCCGTTTCGATGCCGAGGCGTTTTGGCAATCCTACCAGCTTGAGGATGTGGTGATAAAAACCCTGCCGGGCGTTTTCAGCCGTGACGGGCTAGACAACGGTAGCCAGTTGCTATTGTCGACGTTTGATCGGCCGTTTCAGGGCCATGTGGCCGACATCGGCTGCGGCACCGGCGTCCTGTCGGCCGTTCTGGCGAAAGGGGCGGCGGGAGTGCAATTAACGCTCAGTGATGCCCATGCGCCGGCGCTGGCGGCCAGCCGCGCCACCCTGGCGGTCAATGGGCTGCAGGGAGAGGTGCTGGCCGGCGATGTGTACTCCGCTATCAGCGGTCGCTTCGATATGATTATCTCCAACCCGCCGTTCCATGATGGTATGCAAACCAATCTAAAGGCGGCG
The DNA here is from genome assembly GCF_000010085.1 of Sodalis glossinidius str. 'morsitans'. Lineage (NCBI taxonomy): Bacteria > Pseudomonadati > Pseudomonadota > Gammaproteobacteria > Enterobacterales > Bruguierivoracaceae > Sodalis > Sodalis glossinidius. The sequence continues at coordinate 691,286 of NC_007712.1, read as the reverse complement.
GAGACGCTGATTCGCGGCGCGCTTAACCATCTGCGTATCGGTGGCGAATTGCGCATTGTCGCTAACGCCTTTTTGCCCTATCCGGATCTGCTTGATGCAGTATTCGGCAATCATCAGGTGCTGGTGCAAAACGGCCGTTTCAAAGTTTATCAGGCTATCCATCAGGTAAAACGCAGCCGCGATAAGGGTCCTAAACGCCGCTGACACAGGCGGTAGCGCGCGGTCATGTGGCGCGGGTCCCGCTGAGCGTGGTATTTTTTTGCAGCAAACGCCCGCGAAATCACAAATAATCATTGACCTTAACGCCAAAACCTCTAAAATCCGCCTCCGTGGTGATAGCCTTAAGCGGCTGTCTGTATCAGGCGAAGGTAGCGGAATTGGTAGACGCGCTAGCTTCAGGTGTTAGTGTCTTAACGGACGTGAGGGTTCAAGTCCCTCTCTTCGCACCACTGTCAAGATGTCGGTTTTCCACCCACACGTTTCCCCCTTGCTTTCTGATTATCCTTCTGCAGACTGCTCTCTTCGCTGGCGTAGTTTTTGCGTGACCTTCCCTGTGCCTTGTCAAACCGCATTGTCTTGGATCCACAATGGTTCAGAAGGCTGACGGTGGCGGCCAACACTTAACGTTTCGCAGGCGTTCGGTCGCGGCGACTCGGCCGGCTTCACGACCGCCGCTGACCTGTGACTTGCAGGCGGCAGACTCCCATTTTTTGTGATGTTATTCCATTTGTGAAGGACCCTAGTTAATGACATTGGCGACTAAAGCTGCTAAATTAGCCCGGAAGCGAAAAATTAAATTCAGTTATAAAAACGCTTGGCGATTTTCAGCCATCCATCATTTTCTCGCAGCAATATTTAATATTTGTTTTCACAGCCGGGGCTTAACCGTTTGTTTATGTCCAAACCTTATAACACCTATTATCAGCTCCGCCAAAGCAAGCTTCGCACGTCGCTTTTGTTATTTTTGTTACTAAATATCGCATTTTCTCTTTTCTATGTGGTTAACGCGATAAATAACAGCCGTCAGCGGCGGCGATAATCGTCGCGGGCTGCACAACAGACTTGAAGGGTTGCTGGCTGCCACTATCTGCTGCTGGATATAGACCATTTTAAAGCCTATAATGATAATTATGGCCACACCATGGGCGACAAAGCCCTTACCGCCGTCGCGGTAGCTATACGCGACGCCGTGCGTTCGCGGGACATTGCCGTGCGCTACGGCGGCAAAGAGTTTCTGGTGCTGCTTATTGATGTTGATGAAACCGAAGCGCTAGCTTTGGCCGAAAACGTCAGGCAGGCAGTACTGGACCTGAAAATACCGCATCTCTTCAATCAGGAAGTTTCTACCACCGTCACGCTGAGCGTTGGTATTGCGCTGTTGACCGGCGCCAATATTGATGAGTCATTAACAGCAGCCGATCAGGGCAATAATTGCCCACGACCGCTCGGCGGGACATCCTTTTTTCTGGCACCCTCCCTGGAAGGGCAGCGTTGTACACCACTGCCTGGAGACGCATCTCCCTCCTTGACGCCATCGCGGCCAAAGCAGTGCGGGCAACCCATTTTCTCGTTGCCAGCGCACATTACATGCAGCCTCGCCGGGGTAGGCAACATCCGCCTGACAGCCGGCTAAAGATGCTTGCGGCAGCGGCGATAGAAGCAGAAACAGCAGCGGGAGTCGAAGCAGTCACAGAAAATAGCAATATATTGATTATAATGAAAAATATTTCCTAAGTTTGCTGAGTGACCAATCCGGCACTAGGCTTAGTGGAGGCCATTAGATAGCAGAAGGAGGACATGATGAGCAAGAAGATCGCCGTTTTGATTACCGATGAGTTTGAGGATTCCGAATATACCTCGCCGGCACAGGCCTATAAGCAGGCCGGCCACCAGGTGGTCACTATCGAGAAACAGGCGGGCAATACCGTAACCGGCAAGAAAGGGGAAGCTACCGTCACAATTGATAAGGGCATTGATGAGGTTCAGGTGGCGGAGTTTGACGCGCTATTATTGCCCGGCGGCATTCTCCCGATGCGCTGCGCGGTGACAATAGATTTGTCGCATTCACCCGTGCCTTTGCCGACAGCGGCAAACCGATTTTTGCCATCTGCCATGGCCCGCAATTGCTGATTAGCGCCGATGCGGTGCGCGGCAAAAAGATGACCGCGGTGAAACCGATCGTAGTGGACTTGAAGAATGCGGGCGCTGACTTTTTTGATAAAGAGGTGGTGGTGGATAACGATACGCTGGTGACCAGCCGGACCCCGGACGATTTACTGGCTTTTAATCGCGAATCCCTGCGGATCCTGAATAAGCCGTAAGCGATAACGCCTGCTTCAGGCCCTGGCCGCGTGCCGGGGCTTTTTTTGCCTGGCTGCCGCCAGGGACGATTTAACTGCAAGGCTCTACCAGCAGCCAGCAGGAAACCTTTGTTGCACAGGAGGTATAGAGGAAAGGCATTTTGCCCGCGGGAACGACCCGCCGACGTGCCATTGCCGGCGAGCATTCGGCCAGCGCAATGGTCTGTCGCAAATTATGAGGCCAAGCCCCCCCGCGGGCGAACTGACCTGCGCGCGGTGGCAGTCGCGGGCGGATTCCGCTACACTCGGCGCAGCCCCTTTATCGTGTCATTTCAGGGATTATAACGATGTGCAGCTCCCTCTGGCATCTTTACCTCATCCGCACCGCCAGCGGTATGCTTTATACCGGTATTACCACCGATGTCCAGCGGCGTTTAGACCAACATCAGCGCGGCGGCGGCGCCAAATCGCTGCGCGGTAAGGGCCCGCTGACGCTGGTGTTTCAGAGCCCGGCAGGCGATCGCAGCAGAGTGCTGCGCTGGGAATACCGGGTAAAGCAACTGTCGCGGGCGCAAAAAGAGCACTTCGTTGCCTTACAAGAGCAGGCTTTGCCACATTTTGGGCTAGAGCACAGCGCCCTCGCAGCAGGAAAATCCGCCCCCGCCCGCTGATACCCAGCAAACACCAGGGGCACAGCCGGCGGCAGCCAAGGCTCGGCAACCGAAGGGGTAATCCGTGGTTAACCCGAGCCATGGGCGAACGGCGCCGGCCAGGAGACCTCTCCGCTGACGCCGTCGAGGGCGCTTTCCGCCAATCGGAATAGTTGGAACGCCGCTTCGGTACCGGGCCAGAGCGTGCGCAATTGCCAGCGCGCGGCGGGCTCAAAGCCGAAACGATGAAACCAGGCGGGATCCCCCAGTGTGACCACGGCGCTGTAGCCAAATTCGTTAAGCGTATCCAGCCCTTCATAGACCAGACTGCGGCCGATGCCCTGCCCGCGCCAGGCGCCATCCACCGCCAGCGGCGCCAGCGCCACCCACTTGTGATCCTCACCGTCGATCCACACCGGGCAATAGGCGGCGTAGCCGATGACCCCGCCCTTGTCGTCCGTCGCCACCACGCCCAGGGTCAGCAGCCCGTCCTCACGCAGCGCGCGCACCAAGGCAGCCTCGCGGTCCCGATTGAACGCCCGCTTAAGCAGGCCGTCGATGCCCGGCGCGTCTACCGGGATTTCCATTCGTATCAGCAAGAGTGGGTTACGCGATGGCCGTCGGCGGCGATCGTGTCCTCTTTCAGGCCGGCGTCCAGCAGGTTTTTGACCCAAAGACCGAGTTGCGTATCCCCTTCGATACGCAACCGAGGCTGGAAAAACAGCGTGTCCGGATCTTCACGTCCAGCGGCAATCAACAATAAATCGTTGGCCTGGCTCGAGAAAATGCCCAGGTCGACGACCTCTATTTGCAACCAGCGGCCCTCAAGAAAATCCAATTCCCCTTCCGCCAGCGCTGAGCGAAACTGCCAGTGTAAAACCTGTTCAAGAACCTGGCGCCGCACGGCAAACGGGGTCAATTTTATAGGCAAGCGCAACAGCGATGGCCCCCGGCGCACCAGCTGTGCTCGTAGTTTATCCCACACTGTTTTCACTCCTTAAAAAAGTTATTGCCCATTTTGCCACAGCGGCCGGCGCACGCAGGGGCCTATATCAATGTTTCGCACAAAAACGTTATGATTTCGCCACCGCCGCGGCGCAGCTTTCCCCCCGCCATTACGCCATAAACTGCCCCAAATCAAAATCCTTTCTTCCGCCCTTATTTACAATTACCGGCGTGCCTGCGGGGCAAATGCTGTGAATTCAGCCTATTGGCCCGGAATAATTTCTTGCCCTTGCCGGCTATGGCAACAGGCGGCCACTTCTTAGGAGCTTTATGGAACTGCTCTGCCCGGCCGGTGCCCTACAGACACTCAAGGCGGCGATTGATAACGGCGCTGACGCGGTGTATATCGGCCTGAAGGACGATACTAACACCCGTCATTTCGCCGGCCTTAATTTCACCGATCAGCGCTTACAGGAGGCGAAGCGCTATGTGCACCGTCATGGACGCAAGCTGCATATCGCTATTAACACGTTTGCCCATCCGAACGGTTACGCCCGCTGGCAGCACGCGATCGACACGGCGGCGCAAAACGGCGCCGATACGCGGATTTGGCAATGCTGGCCCTACGCCGCTGAACGCTATCCCACTCTCGAGCGTCATGTCTCGGTGCAGGCTTCCGCCACCAATCAGGTGGCGATCCGCTTTTATCAGAAGCAGTTTGACGTGGCGCGGGTGGTTCTGCCTCGCGTGCTGTCGATGCATCAGGTGAAACAGCTTGCGCAGGTCAGCCCAGTTCCGCTGGAGATGTTTGCCTTCGTCAGCCTGTGCATTATGGCCGAGGGACGTTGCTACCTCTCTTCCTATTTAACCGGCGAATCGCCCAACACGGTCGGCGCCTGCTCGCCGGCGCGATTTGTCAGCTGGCAGCAAACCGCCGCCGGAATAATGGAGGCTCGGCTGAACAATGTGTTGATTGACCGCTACAAGCCGGATGAAAACGCCGGTTATCCGACCTTGTGCAAGGGCCGCTATTTGGTGGAAGGTCAGCGCTATCACGCCCTGGAAGAGCCTACCAGTCTGAATACGTTGGCGGCGGCTGCCGGCGTTGTTGGCAGCCAACATCGCCTCGGTGAAAATTGAAGGCCGCCAGCGCAGTCCCGTCCCGCCTATGTCAGCTAGGTCACTCGCGTCTGGCGGCCATGTCGAAAGGCGTCCAGACCACACTCGGCTCGTACCACCGCCGCTGGCAGTAACAGGAGAGACGACCATGCGCTATTCCCTCGGACCGGTGCTGTATTATTGGCCGAAACAGACGCTGGAAGCCTTTTACCAGCAGGCGGCGGCAAGTCAGGCCGATATCCTTTATCTTGGCGAAACCGTCTGCAGCAAGCACCGATTAATGAAAACCGGCGACTGGCTGGCGCTGGCCAGAAGTCTGCTGCCGAGCGGCAAGCAGATCGTTATCTCCACGCTGGCGCTTATCCAGGCGCCCTCCGAGCTGACCGAACTCAAGCGTTATCTGGATAACGGCGAGTTTCTCCTCGAGGCCACGATCTCGGCACGGTACAGCTGGCGTATGAACAGCAGCTTCCCTTCGTCGCCGGCCCGGCCCTGAATTGTTATAACGCCTACACGTTGCGTATTTTGCTCAAACAGGGCATGGTTCGCTGGTGTATGCCCGTCGAACTGTCGCGCGAATGGCTGAGCAACACGCTGGCACAGTGCGAGTAGCTGGGGATCCGCGATCGTTTCGAGGTGGAAGTTTTCAGCTATGGCCATCTGCCGCTTGCCTGGTTGGCACTTTGTTTCACCACCCGTTCGGAAAACCGACCGAAGGATGAGTGCGCAACCTGCTGTATTCACTACCCCGGGGGAGACCCGCCATGACGTAGGAGCAGGTCTTCGTGCTGAACGGCATCCAAACCCAGAGTGGCTACTGTTACAATCTCATCAATGAACAGGTATCAATGGCGGGTCTGGTGGATGTGGTACGCCTGTCGCCGCAAGATCTGTCCACGCCAGAATTGGTGGCGGCGTTTCGTGCCAACCAGCAGGGGGATCATCCGCGGCGCTCATAGGTCAGAAGGACTGCAACGGTTACTGGCGCCGCATCCCGGGTCTGGCGCTGGTGGAATAACGCAGCTCATGCCGTAAGCACGACGCCGGCGAGGGGGCAATCCCCGTTATGGAAACATCGCCGGTAATAAGTGCAGTCGTAGCGGCGACGCTGCGGTAAGGAAATTATACCTCCCCGTGACGGTACGCCATCCCTTGGCAACAGGGTGTTATTGTCTGCAAGGCGTCGTACATCACGGGGGCAACAGACCTAGCACCCTAGACGATGGCGGTCGGCAATACCTAATAACCATAATAAATAATGGGTTATCGCTGCCTGATGTTTTAGTTAATACTCATGGGTATCATTATCTGACAAAGTTACGGCGTAGACAACCTATGAGTATGCTCATGCTGACCAAACAGACACCCATTCTATTTTCCGTGCTGGATCTTTCCCCGGTACCGCAGGGCGCGCCACGCCGAGCAATGGGGCTACCATCGCTATTGGATGGCGGAACATCACAATATGACCGGCATCGCCAGCACCGCCACCTCGGTATTGCTGGGGCATATTGCCGGCAGCACCACGACCTTGCGCGTCGGCTCCGGCGGCGTCATGCTGCCCAACCACTCGCCGCTGGTGATTGCCGAACAATTCGGCACCCTGGAGACGCTCTACCCCGGCTGGGTAGATTTGAGACTGGGTCGCGCGCCGGGTACCGATCAGCGCACCATGCTGGCGCTACGCCGCCATCTTGCTAATGAAGTGGATAATTTCCCACATGATGTACAGGAATTAATCGGCTACTTCGACGATGTGAAACCGGGCCAACCGGTGCAGACGGTGCCGGGCCAGGGGCTGCAGGTTCCGATTTGGCTGCTTGGCTCAAGCCTTTACAGTGAGCAATTGGCGGCGGCGATGGGCCTGCCCTTCGCCTTTGCTTCGCATTTTGCGCCGGACATGTTGTGGCAGGCACTGAGCCTGTACCGCGAGCATTTCAAACCGTCGCGCACCCTGGCGGAGCCTTATGCCATGGTATGCATCAATGTGATCGCCGCCGACAGCGAGCGCGACGCCCGTTTCTTGTTCACCTCGATGCAGCAGCAATGCATCAACCTGCGCCGCAGCCGGCCGGGCCCGCCGCAGCCGGTGAGTGATATCGAGGTGCTATGGTCGCCGGGTGAGCATTATGGCGTGGAACAGGCCCTGCGGCTATCAGTCGTCGGCGATGCTGAGCAGGTTAAAAGCGGACTTCAAGCATTGGTGAAAGACACCGGCGCCGACGAGCGCTGATGGTTAACGGTCAGATTTTTGATCATCAGGCGCGCCTGCGCTCCTTTAAAATCGCCATGTCGGTGCGGGAGCACCTGTCAGACTGAGTCCGGCGAGCTCAGGCGGCGCGGTACATGCCGAGGACGCCGCCAACCGGCAAATGCCGGGGACGCCGCGAACCCACGCACTCGGCACATACCGGGGACGCTGCCAGCATCCGTCGATCCGGCACACGCAGGTGACATGCCGCCCGGTAAAGCACAGCGTTATGCATCACCACCGAAACGACGGCGGCCGGCTGGGGCGCTGTCGCCATCGCGGCGCGGCGCACGCTGACCGTCACGGCTGAAACGGCGTTCTCCGGCGCCAGCGCCCTCACGACGATCGCTGAAGCTGCGGCGGCCGCCATCGCGGCGTTCACCGCTGTAGTTGCCACGACCGGTGCCCAGGCCGCCGCGACGTTCGCCGCCGCGCGACTGCGCTTCACCGACAAACTGCATATTCATCGGCTTGTTGAGAATACGCGTACGAGTGAAGTGAGACAGCATTTCACCCGGCATGCCTTTCGGCAGTTCTATGGTCGAGTGCGAGGCGAATAATTTAATATTGCCGATATAGCGGCTGCTGATATCCCCTTCGTTGGCGATCGCGCCGACGATGTGACGGACTTCCACCCCATCATCACGGCCCACCTCGATACGGTAGAGATCCATTTCGCCCACATCACGACGTTCACGGCGCGGCGGACGCTCGCCACCCTCCCGGCGCTCGTCACGCTCGCAGAACTCGCGGCGCGGACGGCGTTCAATCACCGAATCCGGCGACAGGATCAGCGGACGTTCGCCCTGGGCCATTTTCAACAGTGCCGCGGCTAGCGTTTCTATATCAAGCTCTTCCGCCGGCTGCAATTTCGCCAGCAGCGCGCGGTACATATCAAGATCGCTGCTTTCCAGCTGGTTTTGTACCTTGGCGGCAAACTTGGCCAGGCGACGGGTGCTCAGCACTTCGGCGGTCGGCAGGTCTACTTCCGGGATGGTCAGCTTCATGATGCGCTCAATATTGCGCAGCAGACGGCGCTCGCGGTTTTCCACGAACAACAGCGCCCGGCCAGCGCGGCCGGCACGACCGGTACGGCCGATACGGTGCACGTAGGATTCGGAATCCATCGGAATATCGTAATTTACCACCAGGCTGATGCGATCAACGTCCAGGCCGCGGGCGGCGACGTCGGTGGCAATCAGAATATCCAGACGGCCATCCTTCAGGCGATCCAGCGTCTGCTCACGCAGCGCCTGGTTCATGTCGCCGTTCAGGGCAGCGCTGTTGTAACCGCTAAGCTCAAGCGCTTCGGCCACTTCCAGCGTCGCGTTTTTGGTGCGCACAAAGATAATGGCGGCGTCGAAATCTTCCGCTTCCAGGAAACGCACCAGCGCTTCGTTCTTGCGCATACCCTGAACCGTCCAGTAGCTCTGGCTGATATCAGGACGGGTGGTCACGCTGGACTGAATGCGCACCTCCTGCGGTTCATTCATGAACCGGCGAGTGATGCGGCGAATCGCTTCCGGCATGGTGGCGGAGAACAGCGCGGTTTGATGCTCCGCCGGCACCTGCGCCAGAATGTTTTCGACGTCTTCGATAAAGCCCATGCGCAGCATTTCATCGGCTTCGTCCAGCACCAGTCCGCTCAAATTGGACAAATCCAGCGTACCGCGTTTCAGATGATCCAGTAGACGGCCCGGCGTGCCGACCACGACCTGCGGTCCCTGGCGCAGAGCGCGTAATTGCACGTCATAACGCTGACCACCGTACAGGGCGACCACGTTGACGCCTTTCATATGCTTGGCGAAATCGGCACAGGCTTCTCCTACCTGTACCGCCAGTTCGCGGGTCGGTGCCAGAACCAGCACCTGCGGCGCGGCCAGTTCAGGTTTGATATTGTGCAACAGCGGCAGGGAAAAGGCCGCGGTTTTACCGCTGCCAGTCTGCGCCATCCCCAATACGTCACGGCCGGCCAGCAGGTGCGGAATACAGGCAGACTGGATGGGCGACGGCTTTTCATAACCGAGATCGGTCAGTGCGTTAAGGATAGGAGCTTTCAGCCCCAGATCGGCAAAAGAGGTTTCTACTTCAGACATGTACACGTGCCTCATTTCTTAATGGCGGCCAGTCTACATACCTCGTCGTGAAAATTTTCATTCATTTTCATCAAAAGTGTGAACCGGCTCAAATTGGATTTATAACGAAAAAAACAAGCCCTCACCCTCGCAGGTGAAACAAAGAGAATGCAGGCTGCTTAAGTTTTGTTCGTCAGCTATTGCTGGTCCGATTCTGATAGGTCGTCTTGCACTTGGCCCAAAAGCACCAATTCCAACAATGCATAGCGGTGCTCAACAAAGTTATGCACGTTGTTAGCAACCGTCAGTTTGAACAGCGCCGAAGCGGCGTTCTTCTCCCCCAGACTCAGGTAGTGTTTACCTAAATAGAAGTCAGTTTCACTGAGATGCTCGGCGAGCGAAGTGTTATCCGTTGCGTCCGCCTTGAGGCGCGCCATCAGCATCGATTCGCTAATGTCCCCCAGGTAGAACTCGACAATATTCCATCCCCATTGCCCTTTATTCGCCCTCACATAACGGCTTTGCAGCGCGTTAAGTGCCTTCCCGTCGTCGATTTTTTTCTCGACCAGGAAAAGCCACAGCGAGCGGAAGGGATCGTTTGGGCCGTCGCGATAAAACGCCTGCAGATCATCCTGCGCTAAACGGTAGCGGCCGCCATAATACAGGGCGATGCCACGGTTTAAATACGCGTAGTTGTAAGTTGGATCAAGCTCTAGTACAGAATCAAACGCTTCATAGGCGGCATCATAATTACCCGCCTGCGTTAAGTATATGCCAAGATAATTGAAAACTTTCGGCATATCAGGTCGGATTGCCAGCGCCTGTGAAAAATCATTGCGCGCCAGCGCTCTCAGACCAAGGCTATCATACAGCACTCCGCGCTCATATAATAGCTGTGCTCGTTCATCATCGGTAAGGGCCCGGCTCGCCAGTATTTGTTCCATACGCGCCAGGATGACTTCTTGCTGTAGCGTCGGCTGCAAAGGGACGGCCAGAACGCTATCTTTACTCCGCCAATCACTGTTGCTGCATCCTGCCAGCATTAACGCCATTGCAACGAACCACCAGCGCAAGTAAGGCCTCATTTCCCACTCCCGAAGAAAAACATTGGATGAACGTCCTGTCTCCCATCGGCTTAACACAAGGCGTCCCGCCCTTGTGATACGAACAGCTCCCCACCGGGGCAAGGAGCTGTTAAATGCGCCAACAGTTTAAGGCTATTCTGCTTCAGGCACCACGGCGTCCTGGCTGGGGGCACTGGCTTCCTTAATACTCAGGCGAACGCGACCCTGACGGTCCACTTCCAGGACCTTAACCGGCACTTCCTGGCCCAGCTCCAGATAATCAGCCACTTTCTCTACACGCTTATCGGCAATCTGGGAGATATGCACCAGCCCTTCTTTGCCACCACCGATGGCAAAGAAGGCGCCGAAATCCACGATGCGGGTCACTTTACCATTGTAAATGCGGCCCACTTCGATTTCGGCGGTGATCTCTTCGATGCGACGGATGGCGTGACGGGCTTTATCGCCGTCGGTGGCCGCCACTTTGACGGTGCCGTCATCTTCGATTTCGATCGTCGTGCCAGTTTCTTCCGTCAACGCGCGGATAACCGAGCCGCCTTTACCAATCACATCCTTTATCTTATCGGAACTGATTTTAATAGTATGGATACGCGGCGCGAATTCGGAAATATTGCCGCGCGGCGAGCTGATCGCCCGCTCCATCACGCCCAGGATATGCATACGCGCACCCTTGGCCTGATTCAGCGCCACCTGCATGATTTCGTGGGTGATGCCTTCAATTTTGATGTCCATCTGCAGCGCGGTTACGCCTTCACGGCTGCCGGCAACTTTGAAATCCATATCGCCCAGATGATCTTCATCACCCAGAATATCGGATAGCACGACAAAGTTGTCGCCTTCTTTCACCAGACCCATGGCGATACCGGCGACGGCCGCCTTGATAGGCACCCCCGCGTCCATCAGCGCCAGCGACGCGCCGCACACAGAAGCCATGGAAGAGGAGCCGTTCGACTCGGTGATTTCTGATACTACGCGCACGGTATACGGGAATTCGCTGGCGTTTGGCATCACCGCCAGAACACCGCGCTTCGCCAGACGACCGTGGCCGATTTCGCGACGCTTCGGCGACCCCACCATGCCGGTTTCACCTACGCAGTACGGAGGGAAATTATAGTGTAGAAGGAAACGGTCTGTCCGTTCACCCGTCAATTCATCAATATTCTGTGCGTCGCGCTCGGTGCCCAGAGTGGCGGTGACCAGCGCCTGGGTTTCACCGCGGGTGAACAGCGCCGACCCGTGGGTACGCGGCAATACGCCGGTGCGTACGTCCAGGCCGCGAATCATGTCTTTTTCACGTCCATCAATACGTGGTTCGCCACGCAGCACACGGCTACGCACTACGCTTTTCTCAAGCGCGCCCAGGATGTCCTTGATCTCACCTACGTCCAGCGTCTCATCCTGCCCCGTCAAGGCTTCAACGACATCGGCCTTGATAGCGTCAACCGCGGCATAGCGCTCTTGTTTTTCGGTGATGCGATAGGAGTCGCCCAGACGGGACTCCGCCAGCTCGGCGACCCGCGCCTGCAGGCCGGCGTTAACGTCCTGTGCCTGCCACTGCCATTTCGGCTTGCCGGCTTCAGCCACCAGCTGATTAATGTTATCGATCACGATCTGCTGCTGATCGTGGCCGTAGACCACGGCGCCCAGCATCTGATCTTCGCTCAGCAGCTGCGCTTCGGATTCCACCATCAGCACGGCGTTCTGGGTACCGGCAACGACCAGATCCAGACGGCTTGTGGCCAGTTCGGCCTGAGTCGGGTTCAGCACATACTGGTCATTAATGTAGCCAACGCGTGCGGCGCCGATAGGGCCGCTGAACGGAATACCGGACAGGCTCAGCGCGGCGGAAGCGCCAATCATCGCCACGATATCGGGGCTGACCTGCGGGTTAACCGAGACCACGGTGGCGATAACATGCACTTCGTTCAGGAAACCTTCCGGGAACAGCGGACGGATAGGACGGTCAATCAGGCGCGAAATCAGCGTTTCGCCTTCGCTCGGACGACCTTCGCGGCGGAAAAACCCGCCCGGGAAACGGCCTGCGGCGTAGGTCCGCTCCTGATAGTTGACGGTCAGCGGGAAGAAGCTCTGTCCCGTTTTTGCTTGTTTGGCGCCCACGACGGTCACAAATACCGCCGTGTCGTCCATGCTTGCCATGACTGCGGCAGTCGCCTGACGGGCCATCATACCAGTTTCCAGCGTGAAGGTATGCTGGCCGTATTGAAACTTGCGAACAATCGGATTTAGCAAAATGATTTCCTTTTTCAAAGTGCGCGGCGCTTTCAATCAGACCGCCCACCGTTGACTAACACCTTCTCATCGCATCCTCGCGACTAATGACAATCCTTATCCCAACGGATAAAGCCTCTCATTAGCCGCGCGAACCTCAGCAATGGAAGAATCTACTTAGCGTTCATCGCCATGCGGACGAGACCGGCCCCGGGATGAGCGCTGCCTAGAAGAAAGGGGCCTTATGTGGCCCCTTTCTCCTGAAACTGTCTGGCTTAGCGACGCAGACCCAGGCGTTCGATAAGGCTGGTGTAACGCGCCACATCTTTGCCCTTCAGGTAGTCGAGCAGCTTACGACGCTGTGAAACCATACGCAGCAGACCACGGCGGCTGTGGTGATCTTTTTTGTGTTCCGCAAAATGGCCCTGCAAATGGCTAATCTGAGCGGTTAAAAGAGCAACCTGAACTTCAGTGGAACCGCTGTCTTTGGCATCACTGCCGAAATCAGAAACAATTTTCGCTTTCGCTTCAACACTTAGAGACATTATAACACTCCAAAATGATTGTGAAATAGATGGGCGCCGATCTCTAATTCAGCCACCCGCTTCATAAGCCGCGCTATTCTACTCTCAGCCCGTGCCGATCGCAAGGCGATTACATGATCAGGCACGCGGTTCCGCTATCAGGCGGCGCGGCGTCAGCCGGCCCGGTGCAGCGATTTCGCCGATGCCGAAAAAGCGTCCGGCGTCCCCTTCTGTCAGGCGTACCAAACCAGCCTGCGGTTGCGCTGTAACCGCTACCGTTTGCCCAAGGCGCAACCGCGCGGCGAGATCGGACGGCAAATTGACCAACGGCATATCCGCCACCGCGCTGTCCATCGGCAACAGCAGCGCGTCCAGCTGCGCCAGTGTGTCCGGCGGCGCGTCGGCGGCAATGGCCTGTAGCGCCGCAAGCGTTACCATACGCTCGATGGGGTAGCGGGCAACCGCCAGCCGACGCAGCGCCATGACGTGCGCGCCGCAGCCTAGACGTTCACCCAAATCATCGATAATGGTGCGGATGTAGGTGCCTTTGGAACAATGAATTTCCAGTTCCACCTTCGTCAAATCCCAGCGATGTAACTGCAAATCGTAGACGTGGATAGGGCGCGCCTCACGCTCTACCGTGATGCCTTTGCGGGCGTACTCGTACAGCGGACGCCCCTGATGCTTCAGCGCGGAAAACATCGACGGCACCTGGCTGCTTTCACCGCGAAAGTGATCCAGCGCCGCCTCAAGGCGTGTCTTATCCAGCGATACCGGACGGACGCTGACCGTCTGACCCTCGGCGTCGGAGGTATCGGTGCGTTCGCCGAGCCGGGCAATGACCCGATAGCGTTTATCGGCATCCAGCAAATGCTGGGAAAACTTGGTCGCCTCGCCGAGGCAGACGGGCAACATGCCGGTCGCCAGCGGATCCAGCGCACCGGTATGCCCGGCTTTGTTGGCGCGAAACAACCGTTTGACCTTTTGCAACAGGTCGTTGGACGATAGCCCGAGCGGTTTATCCAGCAGGACGATGCCGTCAATATCACGGCCACGGCGACTTGGGCGGCCCATCAGTCTTCCTTATCCTCTCTATCCGTCTTATCCACCGGGCTTGCGCTCCGGCGTAGGCGATCATTTTGCACCACCTGGCTGACCAGATTAGACATGCGCATGCCTTCCACCAGCGAATTATCGTAGGCAAAGGTTAATTCGGGCACGACGCGCAGGCGCATAGCTTTGCCCAGCAGGCTGTGGATGAAACCTGCCGCATCTTGCAGCGCCCGGACGCCGGTTTTGACCTGCTCCAGGGTATTGTCGTTCAGAAAGGTAACGAACACTTTGGCATAAGCCAGATCGCGAGACACTTCTACTCCTGACACCGTCGCCATGCCGACGCGGGGATCTTTGATTTCGCGCTGCAAGATGATGGCGATTTCTTTTTGCATCTCCTGGGCGACGCGCTGTGTGCGGCTATATTCTTTGGCCATGGTAAATTCTCCAGACAAGCAGGGGGGATGTTCGCCCCCCTGTGATGTGCGCTGCCGATAACGCGTTATCAGGCAATGGTACGTTGGATCTCGATGGTTTCAAACACTTCGATTACGTCGCCTGAGCGAACGTCATTGTAGTTCTTGACGCCTATACCGCATTCCATGCCGTTACGCACTTCGTTGACGTCGTCTTTGAAACGGCGCAGCGACTCCAGTTCACCTTCGTAGATCACTACGTTTTCACGCAGGACGCGGATCTTGTTGTGACGCTTCACCACGCCTTCCGTCACCATGCAGCCCGCGATAGCGCCGAACTTCGGTGAACGGAACACATTGCGCACTTCCGCCAGACCGATGATTTCCTGTTTGTATTCCGGCGCTAGCATGCCGCTCATCGCCTGTTTGACTTCATCAATCAGGTCGTAGATGACCGAGTAATAGCGCAGATCCAGGTTTTCCGCTTCGATAACGCGACGGGCGGACGCATCGGCACGCACGTTAAAGCCCAGCAGGATAGCGTTGGAGGCTGCCGCCAGCGTCGCGTCGGTTTCGGTAATGCCGCCCACACCGGAGCCGACAATCTTCACTTTCACTTCGTCGTTGGACAACTTCTCCAGCGCATCGCTGATCGCTTCGGCGGAGCCCTGTACGTCAGATTTCAGCACGATATTTAGCTCGGACACTTCCCCTTCGGTCATGTTGGCGAACATGTTTTCCAGCTTGGACTTCTGCTGGCGCGCCAGTTTGACTTCGCGGAACTTGCCTTGACGGTACAGCGCCACTTCACGCGCTTTCTTCTCGTCGCGCACCACCGTCGCTTCATCACCGGCGGCCGGCACCCCGGACAGGCCGAGAATCTCAACCGGAATCGAGGGGCCGGCGGAGGCGACATCACGACCCACTTCGTCGCGCATGGCGCGCACGCGGCCGTACTCGAAACCGCACAGCACAATGTCGCCCCGGTTCAGGGTACCTTCGCGCACCAGCACGGTAGCAACCGGACCACGGCCCTTATCCAGGAAGGATTCAATAACCACGCCGCTGGCCATACCGTTGCGGATCGCTTTCAGCTCCAGCACTTCCGCCTGCAGCAAGATAGCGTCCAGCAGTTCGTCAATGCCCGCGCCGGATTTGGCGGAAACATGTACGAACTGGCTTTCGCCGCCCCACTCTTCCGGAATGACGCCGTATTGGGTCAGCTCATTCTTGACCCGATCCGGATCCGCTTCCGGTTTATCTATCTTGTTGACCGCGACCACCACCGGCACTTTGGCCGCTTTGGCGTGCTGAATGGCTTCGATGGTCTGCGGCATGACGCCGTCGTCAGCGGCCACCACCAACACCACGATATCCGTCGCCTGCGCACCGCGGGCGCGCATTGCGGTAAAGGCCGCATGCCCCGGGGTATCCAGGAAGGTGATCATGCCGTTATCGGTTTCCACATGATAGGCGCCGATATGCTGGGTGATGCCGCCCGCCTCACCTGCCGCCACTTTAGTTGAGCGGATATAATCCAGCAGCGAGGTTTTACCGTGGTCGACATGACCCATGATGGTCACCACCGGCGCACGGGATTCCGCGGCGGCGGAGCTGCCGGTATCGCGATCGGACATCACCGACTCTTCCAGCTCGTTCTCACGGCGCAAAATCACCTTGTGACCCATTTCTTCCGCCACTAATTGCGCGGTTTCCTGATCGATCACCTGGTTGATGGTCGCCATAGCGCCCAGCTTCATCATGGCTTTGATGACCTGAGAGCCTTTCACCGCCATCTTGTTAGCCAGTTCCGCCACGGTAATGGTTTCGCCAATGACAACATCGCGGTTCACCGCCTGCGCCGGCTTGTTAAAGCCCTGCGTTAGCGTGCTCGGTCTACGTTTGCCCTTGCCGCCACGGCCCACGGCACGCGCTTCTTCACGATCGGCCTTGGATTCGGACAGACGGCTGGTCTTTTTCTGCTTGGTCGCTTTACCGCCGCGGGTGCGGCTGCGACGATCGCCTTCCACTTTGCGGTCGTTTTCGTCTTCGGCTTCCCGGGCATGATGGGAGGTATTAACGTGGTAATCGGTGGTATCTTCTTCGGCCGGCTCAGGCGCGTTATCCCAGTTGCCGCCGCGTTCTTCGGCCATACGACGCGCTTCTTCCGCGACCTGGCGAGCCTTTTCTTCGACCTTGCGACGCGTTTCCTCTTCCGCTTTGCGTCTTAGCTCCGCGGCTTCGGCTTCACGGCGAGCTTTTTCAGTCGCCTGTGGTGACTTGGTCATAGTATTGGTCTGCTGGTTAGTCAATTTATCACTTTCCGCTGCCACACGTTTCGCCTGTTCAGCGGCCTCACGCTTGGCCTTATCTTCGGCCGCGCGTTTTGCTTTTTCTTCGGCGTCGCGCTGGACCTGATGCTGAGCCAGCTCTTCCGCTTCACGTCTGGCCTGTTCTTCCGCTTCAGCCTGCTCTTGCGCCTGCGGATCGCGTTGTACATAGGTGCGCTTTTTGCGCACTTCGATTTGCACCGATTTACTTTTACCGCCGGTGCTGGGAATATTCAAGGTGCTGCGCGTTTTGCGCTGCAAAGTTAACTTATTGGGCGCCGCGCCGCGATCGCGGTTCAGGTGCGCCAGTAGGGTTTCTTTTTCCTGCTGGGTCACAGAGTCTACTGCGGTTTTATCAATGCCCGCATCAGCAAATTGCTGTACCAGGCGATCGACCGGAGTCTGTATTTCAGCGGCGAGCGATTTTACGGTTACATCTGTCATGCTGTTCCTTTCCTGCTACAGTTTATTACGCGTTGTCGCCAAACCAGCAAATATTGCGCGCAGCCATGATAAGCTCGCCGGCTTTTTCACTACTCAGCCCTTCAATATCTGTCAGGTCGTCGACACCCTGTTCGGCAAGATCTTCCAGCGTACAAACACCACGCGCCGCCAGTTTGAACGCCATGTCGCGCTCAAGTTCAGGCAGACCCAGCAGGTCTTCAGCCGGTACGCCCGCGCCGCGGTTTTCTTCCTGCGCCAGCGCAAGCGTGGTCAGCGCATTCTTCGCCCGTTCGCGCAGCGCTTCCACCGTTTCCTCATCGAGCCCTTCAATTTCCAGCAGTTCATTTATCGGTACGTAGGCCAGCTCCTCAAGGGATGAGAAACCTTCCTCCACCAGCACCGTCGCGAACTCTTCATCAATATCCAGATTACGGGTAAAGATATCGATCGCCGCATGGGCTTCAGCTTGATGTTTTGCCTGCAGATCCTCTACCGTCATTACATTTAGCTCCCAGCCGCTAAGCTGGGAAGCCAGCCGGACATTTTGTCCGTTGCGGCCGATAGCCTGGGCAAGATTGCCCGCTTCTACCGCTATATCCATGGTGTGCTTGTCCTCGTCCACCACAATGGACGCGACATCGGCAGGCGCCATGGCGTTGATAACAAACTGGGCCGGATTATCATCCCACAGCACAATATCAATGCGTTCGCCGCCCAATTCGCTTGAAACCGCCTGAACGCGCGCACCACGCATACCCACGCAGGCGCCGACCGGATCGATGCGCTTGTCGTTGGTCTTCACGGCAATTTTCGCCCGTGAGCCCGGATCGCGAGCGGCGGCCTTGATTTCAATAACTTCTTCACCAATTTCCGGTACTTCAATACGGAACAACTCGACCAGCATCTCGGGACGTGACCGGCTGACAAACAGCTGTGCGCCGCGCGCTTCCGGGCGGACCGAATACAACACGCCACGGATACGGTCGCCGGGACGGAAATTTTCTCGCGGCAACATGTCCTCGCGGCCAATGACCGCTTCAGCATTGCTGCCCAGATCGAGACTTATGCTGTCCCGGTTCACTTTTTTCACCACGCCGGTGACGATCTCGCCTTCGTGGCTGCGGAACTGGTCGACCACCATCGCCCGTTCGGCTTCACGCACTTTCTGCACGATGACCTGTTTGGCGGTCTGCGTCGTAATACGGTCGAACACCACCGACTCAATTTCATCTTCGATATAGCCGCCAATCTGCGCAGTAGGATCGTCAAACTGCGCCGCGTCCAGCGTAATTTCCCGGGTGGGTTGAGTCACTTCATCCACAATGAGCCAACGGCGGAAGGTATCGAAGTCCCCCGACTTACGATCAATGCTGACGCGAACTTCGATTTCCTGTTCGTATTTTTTCTTCGTTGCCGTGGCCAGTGCCGTCTCTAGCGCCTCGAAAATCTTTTCCCGCGGGACGGCTTTCTCGTTGGACACTGCCTCAACAACAGCCAGAATTTCTTTATTCATCCTAGTTGCCTCAGTAAAACGTTAAAAGTGGGGTACCAGGTTCGCTTTCTGGATATTTTGCAAAGCGAACACTTCATCTTTTCCATCCACCGTCACCGTGATCATTTCACCGTCGACAGCTTTGATGATCCCCTGCCATTTACGGCGGTTTTGCACTGCGATACGCAGCACCACGCTGACGTCGCTCCCGATAAATTGGCGATAATGCGCGGCGGTAAACAGCGGGCGATCCAGACCCGGTGATGAGACCTCAAGGCTATAGGCCACAGAGATAGGGTCTTCGACGTCCAGTACCGCGCTGACCTGGTGGCTTACATCAGCACAATCATCAACGGTGATGCCTTCGTCACTATTGATATAAATGCGTAGCGTCGACTGGCGGCCACGAATAAATTCAATACCCACCAGCTCAAACCCCAAGGCTTCCACGGGTGCAGTGATCATCTCTGTCAATTTTTGTTCTAATGTGGACAAGGCCACCCCCAAGACATAAAAAAAGGGCTAATTAGCCCAGTATTACTGTGTGAAATAACAAAAAACCCCGAAAAAATCGGGGCGTTAAGTGACTGGACCCTGTAAACCGCAGGCGGCTTTGAAACCATTCCAGAAGAATCATTTTTCAAACGCCTGTGATGGTAAACCTAACGCCTACAGACAGTATGTTTGAAAAAGCACTCTAAGGGAATGTGGTTGCGGGGGCCGGATTTGAACCGACGACCTTCGGGTTATGAGCCCGACGAGCTACCATGCTGCTCCACCCCGCGTCCGAAGACGCTGAAAATACTACGCTGATAACCCCAAAAAAGCAAGTTATCTCTGGGATTGGTACCGAGGACGGGACTTGAACCCGTAAGCCCAATCGGGCACTACCACCTCAAGGTAGCGTGTCTACCAATTCCACCACCTCGGCACTTTCTATCGGATCTTACGCTTCTTTACCGTTGCCCTGCCGGGCAACGCTTACTGCGGAATATCGTTACCCGGTTTTGCCGGCGCTTCGGCTGGTGCCTTATCCGCCTGCTGAGCCTGATTCAGGTTATCCCACTGGCTGCCTTTCTGACCATGATTGCTGCTCAGGTTGCCCAGCACCAGGCTGAGAACGAAAAACAGCGTTGCCAGCACGGCCGTCATACGGGTCATGAAGTTACCGGAACCGCTTGAACCGAACAGGGTGCCAGAGGCGCCTGCACCGAACGAGGCTCCCATATCAGCACCTTTACCTTGTTGCAGCATGATCAGCGCAACAAGGCCGACCGCTACCAACAGGAATATGACTAACAGAGCTTGGTACATAATCTTTCAGTATCCTTGCGGTAACCACCGCACGTTAAGCTATCGCAGCCCCAATACGGCACCTTATGTCGCCGACTGAAGCGGGTGTGAATACTAACCAAAGCGCCCCTCGCGTGCAAGGGCATTTTACGGCTGGCTGACCGTTTGCGGAAAAAAACGCCAGTACCGCTCGCCGCTTAGGCATCGCCGTCGGTCGGCGGCGCCGACCAACACCACGGCAGAGGCGGGCGCACTGTTAATGCTCACGTTACCCGCAGCCTCAGCCATAGCGTGCACAGCGTCAGCACCCGGTCTGCACCATAACCCGCATCTGGCGCCGTGCCTTGCACCTCAGCCTGCGGCTTTCACCGCGTCAGCGATGTGATGCGCCAGTCGGCTGACCTGCTCGGTATCTTCCCCTTCCACCATGACGCGGATAAGAGGCTCGGTGCCCGATTTGCGCAGCAGCACCCGTCCGCGCCCGGCCAGTTGCTGCTCCACTTCGTCGCTGGCCTGTTTCACCGCCGCCGACGCCAGCGGATCGTGTTGCCCGGCGAAGCGCACATTGACCAGAATCTGCGGCAGCAGGCGCATGCCGCTGCACAGATCGTGCAGATTCATGTGGTTGCCGACCATCGCCGACAACACCTGTAGCCCGGCGATGATGCCGTCGCCGGTGGTCGTTTTGTCAAGCAAGATGACGTGACCGGAGTTTTCAGCGCCAATGCGCCAACCTTTTTCCTGCATTTTCTCCAGCACATAGCGGTCGCCGACGCGAGAGCGCACGAAAGGCACCCCCAACTGCTTCAGCGCCAGCTCCAGCCCCATATTGCTCATCAGCGTGCCTACCACGCCGCCAGATAGCTGGCCCTGGCGCAGTTTTTCCCGCGCGATAACATACAGGATCTGGTCGCCATTCACTTTCTGCCCCAGATGATCGACCATAATCACCCGATCGCCATCGCCGTCATAGGCGATGCCCAAATCAGCTTTCTCCGCCAAAACCCGGCTTTGCAACAGGCGAACATCGGTAGCGCCGCACTCCTGATTGATATTCATTCCGTCCGGCTGGCAGCCGAGAGTCACCACCGTCGCGCCGAGCTCGCGCAACACGCTGGGCGCGATGTGGTAGGTTGCGCCATTGGCGCAGTCCACGACAATCTTCAGCCCCTTAAGGCTTAGATTACCGGGAAAGGTCCCCTTGCAAAATTCGATATAGCGCCCGGCCGCATCGACAATGCGGCTGGCTTTGCCCAGCTCCACCGATTCGACGCAGGTCAGCGGTTTGGCCAGCTCCGCCTCAATGGCCTCTTCCACCTCATCAGGCAATTTGGTGCCGTCGATAGAGAAAAATTTGATGCCGTTATCATAAAACGGATTATGGGAGGCGGAGATCACAATGCCGGCCTCGGCGCGAAAGGTACGGGTCAAATAGGCGATGGCCGGCGTCGGCATCGGGCCGGTGAACGCAGCGGAAAGCCCGGCCGCCGCCAGTCCCGCTTCCAGCGCTGACTCCAGCATGTAGCCGGAAATACGGGTATCTTTGCCGATAATGATTTTTCGCGAACCATGGCGCGCTAGTACCTTGCCGGCGGCCCAGCCGAGCTTGAGCACAAAATCCGGCGTAATGGGGCTGTCGCCGACCCTGCCACGGATGCCGTCGGTACCGAAATATTGATGATTACTCATTGAAAATAGGTTTCCTTCGCTATAAGCGTGGCTTCCACCACGCGCATTGCTTCCACGGTGTGCCTGACGTCATGGACCCGGATGATCTGCGCCCCCTGCAGCGCGGCGATAACCGCGCAGGCGACGCTGCCTGTAACCCGCTGTTCTGCCGGAAGATCCAACAATTCGCCTATCATTAATTTACGCGACATCCCCACCAACAGCGGCAGCCCGAGATGATGCAAATCACCCAACCGGGCCAGGAGGCGATAATTATGCGCCAGGGTCTTGCCGAAACCGAAGCCCGGATCAAGCAACAGTCGGTTTTTGGTGATGCCGGCAGCTTCACAGCGCGCAATTTGCTGTGTGAGAAAAGCCTCTACCTCTGCCAGCACATTCTCATAATGCGGCGCCTGCTGCATGGTACCCGGCTCGCCCTGCATATGCATCAGACAGACGGGCAGCTGGCTGGCGGCAGCGGCGTCCAGGGAACCCGGTTCACTGAGCGCGCGGATATCGTTGATCAAATGAGCCCCGGCCGCCGCGCTTTCACGCATCACCAGCGCCTTGGAGGTATCCACGGAAATAAAAGTATCAAAACGTTCCGCCAGCGCCGCCACTACCGGCACCACCCGCGCCGCTTCCTCTTCATCGCTGACCGCCTGCGCCCCCGGGCGGGTGGATTCTCCACCAATATCGATGAGGGCTGCACCGGCCGCCAGCATCGCCGCGGCATGATCAATGGCGTCGGCCAGACGCTGAAATTTGCCGCCGTCAGAGAACGAGTCCGGAGTTACGTTGAGGATCCCCATGACGCGGGGCACCGCCAGGCTAAGGGTGCGCTCTCGCGCAATAAGTTGCATAACGGCGTTTCCTTATGCTGTGCACACTGTTGGCGGCTATCTTAACATTTTAAGCGCAAAAAAAGCCCCGCGTGTCGTATAACACGGGGCTATCGGTATTACCGCGCCGGGTTTTTAAGACAGCGAACAAGGGACCCTTAGCGGTTGCCGTATTGTTCCGACATGGTGTTGCCGGGATTCTGCGTGCGCGGCTTGTCTACCGGGGTCGGCGCGCGCGGCGTGCCATCGTCGCCGCTATTGCCGGAAACAGTGTCGTCCCAGCCCTCGGGCGGACGAACCGCTGTGCGGCCCATCAAATCGTCGATCTGCGGCGCATCGATGGTTTCATATTTCATCAACGCATCCTTCATGGCATGCAGGATATCCATATTTTCCGTCAGCAGCACGCGGGCGCGGACATAGTTACGCTCAATCAGCGATTTCACTTCCTGATCGATAATACGCGCCGTTTCATCGGACATATGCTTCGCCTTGGCCACCGAACGGCCTAGGAACACTTCGCCCTCTTCCTCCGCGTACAGCAGCGGACCGAGCTTTTCGGAGAACCCCCACTGGGTCACCATGTTGCGGGCGATGGAGGTCGCCACCTTGATATCGTTAGACGCCCCGGTGGACACTTTCGCCGGACCGTAGATGATCTCCTCGGCCAGCCGGCCGCCGTACAGGGTGGAGATCTGGCTTTCCAATTTCTGGCGGCTGGCGCTAATGGCATCCCCTTCCGGCAGGAAGAAGGTTACCCCCAGGGCACGGCCGCGCGGGATAATCGTCACCTTATGCACTGGATCATGCTCCGGCACCAGGCGGCCGATAATCGCATGGCCGGCTTCGTGGTAGGCGGTAGACTCTTTTTGCGCCTCGGTCATCACCATCGAACGGCGCTCGGCGCCCATCATGATTTTGTCCTTGGCCTTCTCGAATTCCACCATAGAAACCACGCGTTTGCTGCCGCGGGCGGCGAACAGCGCCGCTTCGTTCACCAGGTTGGCCAAATCGGCCCCGGAGAACCCGGGCGTACCGCGCGCAATCACCGACGCATCCATATCGGGCGCCAGCGGCACGCGACGCATGTGCACTTTCAGAATCTGTTCGCGGCCGCGGACATCGGGCAGACCGACCACGACCTGACGGTCGAAACGGCCCGGGCGCAGCAGCGCAGGGTCCAGCACGTCGGGCCGGTTGGTCGCGGCGATGACGATAATGCCCTCGTTGCCTTCAAACCCGTCCATTTCCACCAGCATCTGGTTCAAGGTTTGTTCGCGCTCGTCATGACCGCCACCGAGGCCTGCACCGCGCTGACGCCCGACGGCGTCGATTTCATCGATAAAGATAATGCAGGGCGCCGCTTTCTTCGCCTGCTCGAACATATCGCGCACGCGGGAGGCGCCGACGCCGACGAACATTTCCACGAAGTCCGAACCGGAAATGGTGAAGAACGGAACTTTGGCCTCCCCCGCAATGGCCTTGGCCAGCAGCGTTTTACCGGTTCCGGGCGGCCCTACCATCAGCACGCCTTTCGGGATCTTGCCGCCCAGCTTTTGGAAACGGCTCGGCTCGCGCAGGTAATCCACCAGCTCGCTGAGTTCTTCCTTGGCTTCATCACAACCGGCGACATCGGCGAACGTCGTCTTAATCTGATCTTCCGTCAGCATCCGCGCCTTGCTCTTGCCGAACGACATCGCGCCTTTGCCGCCACCGCCCTGCATCTGACGCATAAAGAAGATCCAGACCCCAATCAGCAATAGCATCGGGAACCAGGAGATAAAGATAGACGCCAGCAGGCTGGGTTCTTCCGGCGGCTCGCCCACGACTTTGACGTTTTTGGTCAAAAGGATATCGAGCAGCTTGGGATCGTTGACCGGAATATAGGTGGTATAGCGGTTACTGTCTTTTTTCGTAACGGTGATTTCACGACCGTTAATACGCGCTTCCCTAACCTGCTCCTGATTCAATTCGGACATAAAGGTGGAATAATCCACTTTACGTCCATTGGACTCGCTGGGCCCGAAGCTCTGGAATACCGACATCAGTACGACTGCGATAACTAACCAGAGAATCAGGTTCTTCGCCATGTCACTCAAGGGATTAACCTCATATTACAACGGTGTTAACAATTAGCGTAGGGTACTATAGTTTGCGCCCTGTCGCCACAATGTACACTTCGCGGGAACGGGCCCGGGAAGCGTCTGGCTTACGGATTTTTACTTTCGTAAACAGGGAGCGAATTTCCCGCAGGTATTCATCAAAACCTTCTCCCTGAAAGACTTTAACCAGGAAATTTCCGCCCGGTGCCAGGACATCCCGGCACATATCCAGCGCCAGTTCTACGAGATACATGGATTTGGGAATGTCGACCGCCGGCGTACCGCTCATATTGGGTGCCATATCGGACACCACCACCTGCACCTTTTGCTCGCCCACGCGTTCAAGCAGGGCCTGCAGCACCAGGGGTTCACGAAAATCCCCCTGGAGAAAGTCAACTCCTACCATCGGATCCATCGGCAGGATATCACAGGCGATGATACGCCCTTTGCCGCCGATTTGCGTGGCGACGTATTGCGACCAGCCGCCGGGCGCCGCGCCCAGATCCACCACGGTCATCCCGGGCCGGAATAGCTTGTCGCTCTGCTGTATTTCATCAAGTTTAAACCAGGCACGGGAACGCAGTCCTTTTTTTTGTGCCTGCTGAACGTATTTATCGCTAAAGTGTTCCTGCAGCCAACGGCTGGAGCTTGCAGAACGCTTTTTTGTCGCCATCTTATTTCCCAACTATCCTAAAAGAATGTAGCGGTGGAAAGAATTGGCCGCCCATGCGCCATATCGCCAGACGCCGATTTGGCAATATGTATGAGATGGCGGTAGAATATGCCGTTTTCAATCCCAACCTAAGTAAAAAACACAAATGAATCTGAATAATAAGCAAAAACAGCACCTTAAGGGACTGGCTCATTCGCTGAAGCCTGTCGTCATGCTGGGCAACAACGGCCTGACCGAAGGTGTGCTGGCCGAAATTGAACAAGCGCTGGAACATCATGAGCTTATCAAGGTGAAAATTGCCGCAGAAGAGCACAAGACCAAAACGCTGATTGCCGATGCTATCGTTCGTGAAAGCGGCGCCAGCAAGGTTCAGGTAATTGGCAATATCCTGGTGCTATACCGGCCGGCTGCAGAGCGGAAAATTACGCTGCCCCGCTAACATCATCTTTTCTGATGGAAAGATGCCACTCTCCGACCCACAGGAAAAGGCCACCCGCGGCCTTTTGCTTTTCTTTACAAAGCCGACGGCGGCTTGCGGGAGTAAAAGCGGGCGGGTGGCCGGCTAAGGCGCCGCCCGGAGGCTTACAGATACTCCACCTTGAGAATTTCGTACTCCACCTCACCACCCGGGGTCTTGATGACCACGATATCCCCTTCTTCCTTGCCCACCAGCCCGCGGGCAATCGGCGAATTAATGGAAATCAGGTTTTGCTTGAAATCGGCTTCATCGTCGCCAACGATGCGGAACGTTTGCTTCTCTTCGCTATCCAGGTTCTCTACGCTGACCGTCGCGCCGAAAATGACGCGGCCGCTCGGTGCCAGTTTCGTCACATCAATCACCTGCGCATTGGACAGTTTGGCTTCGATTTCCTGAATGCGGCCTTCACAGAAGCCTTGTTGTTCCCTGGCGGCATGGTATTCGGCGTTTTCTTTCAAATCGCCCTGTTCGCGTGCCTCAGCGATAGACAGGATAATTTCGGGGCGGCGGATGCTTTTGAGATATTCGAGCTCTTCCCGCAGTTTTTCAGCGCCGCACAAGGTCATCGGAATCTGGTTCATAATTATACCTCTAGATAAATTCTTCCTGCTAAAATAATCGCCGTCCTGGCGTGACAGGCGCTGGCGCGACGCGCGTTTGGCACACACCGCTCACCAAGCGCAAAGCAAAAGGAAGCGACCCCGGAATCGCTTCCCAGGCCAGCCTCAGTTTTGCATTTTGATACGTATTTTACCGCAGAGTTCGGTGTGGGTCATCGTTTACTTATCCCTGTTTGCACCGTAGTGTGACAGCACGTTACTTTGCCTTTGCCCAAAATTATGCGTTTTTTACGAATTGTCATAGGATTGACCAGTGTTTTCATGCTTTCCGCACAGGCGGCGCCGGTTGAAAACTATACGGAATACCTGCCCGACGGCGCCAATCTGGCGCTGATGGTGCAAAAAGTAGTGGGGGCTTCGCAATCCACCATTGATTATCACAGTCAGCAAATGGCGCTGCCCGCCAGCACGATGAAACTGCTCACCGCCCTCGCGGCGTTGCTGCAACTGGGGCCGAATTACCGCTTTACCACTACGCTCGAGGCGTCCTCTGCGCCGGTAGGGGGGTCCTGCGCGGCAATCTGACCGCGCGCTTCGGCGGCGATCCCACGTTCACCCGTCAGCGCTTACGCAATATGGTGGCCGAACTGCGCAAGCAGGGCATCAAGCAAATCACCGGCGATCTGATTATCGATACGTCGGTGTTTGCCAGCCATGATAAAGCGCCCGGCTGGCCCTGGAACGATCTGACGCAATGTTTCAGCGCCCCCCAGGCGCCGCCATCGTCGATCGCAACTGCTTCTCGGTGTCGCTCTACAGCGCCCGGACGGCCGGGGAGCCGGCGTTTATCCGAGTCGCCTCTTATTACCCCGTGCATATGTTCAGCCAGGTGCGTACGCTGGCCCGCGGCGGCGGCGCTGCGCAATATTGCGAGCTGGACGTGGTACCGGGAGAGCTTAACCGCTTTACCCTTACCGGCTGCATGACCCAGCATACTGAATCGTTACCGCTGGCGTTCGCCATTCAGGATAGCGCCAGCTATGCCGGCGCTATCCTCAAAGACGAATTGCAGCAGGCGGACATTACGCTAAACGGCACCTTACTGCGCCAGACACAACCCAGCGCGCCGGCTCTGATGCGGTGCGCCAAATCCTGCGGCAGCAGGCGGGCATCGATTTGGGCAATAGCATTCAGGTAGATGGCTCCGGCCTGTCCCGTCACGATCTGATCTCCCCCGCCACCATGATGCAGGTATTGCAATATATCGGCCAGCACGACCAGACGCTGGACTTTATTTCCATGCTGCCGCTGGCGGGCTATGACGGCACGCTGATGTATCGCGCGGGTCTGCGCGAAGCGGGCGTCGACGGCAAGGTGTCGGCAAAAACCGGCTCGCTGCAGGGCGTGTATAATCTGGCGGGCTTTATTACCACCGCCAGCGGTCAACGTATGGCGTTTGTGCAGTATCTTTCCGGTTATGCGGTGCCGCCCGCGGATCAACGCGCGCGCCGCGTTCCCCTGGTACGCTTCGAGAGCCAGCTGTACAAAGATATCTACCAAAACAATTAGCCATATTTCGCCTGGCCGCGCCACGTGTCGGCTGGGCGAGAGTCTTTCTGGCTATAAACGGCTGGCGATGATTTTCTCAAACAGCGGCAGCAGATGGTGGCCATTAGTTCCTCGATGCGCCGCAGCGTGCTGTTGTCATTACGGGTATAGGGGCGGCCCTGACCAATATCCACGATGAACTGGGCGATATAGTCGGCGTTATCCATAATGATATTTGCCTGCAGCATCTTGTCTGCTCTTACCGTTCGATAAATTCCAGCGGGGTCAAGGGCCGCAAATTGCAGAAATTCTTATAGCCTTTCACAAAAGTTTTCGCATAGGGTAGCGCCTCGCCATTGCGTGAATTAATCGCATCATAGAATTGCTTCAGGATGGAGGTGGCGTCTGCAGGGTGGCTGTTGCCCGGCAGAAACAGAAAATCCTGTGCGCCGGCCTGGATATGAGAAATCTCAGCAGGAGCGTGGCATGAATCGGATATTGTTTCTCAACACTATCGTTGTCGACCATGATAACCACGCGGTTTCCCGCATAGTTAAGCAGGGTAACGCCCAGCGGGATGTTGTGATCGTAGCTGTAAGGCTGCTTCTCCGTTCTCGACGAGGCAAAAATAATGTTGGACTTGTGATTGTCTAAGTAGTGGTTGATATGGATAAGGTAATAACGCAACCGCAACAGGGCTTGAGTGAGGATGGTGTTGTATCGGTATGCAGCACGCCGCTGAGGTAGCGTCTGATGCTGCTATTGCTGGCAATTTTCAGCGCGCCGTCAAGAATACCCTCTGTCTAATCGATGTAGATCTCCAGCGCGCGTCTAACATATCCATGCGCCAATTCCAACTCATGGATAAAACGTTTTAGATTCTGCCGCAGGCAGTATGAAACTCGCTAGTCGCGACGCCGGCAACGGGGTATGGGAGTGGCTTGATAGGGGCGGTGTTTGTTGCGTCGCTGCTGAAGCTTTCTCTGCAAGGTGCGAAGAGTCCTTGGCCGTAACCGAAGGTACCGGCGCTGCGGCTGTTACCCTGTAAATGTGGGGCAGCGACAGTGCTCTGCGTGGCGTTTTGTGATCCGCCGATGACTTCACCAAGGTAGGTGAGGATAGCGTCCCACTCCGCGCTGTACGCGTCATCTTCGGACAAGAAGGACTCGCCAGCGTTCGTTGTCATAGCCTGCCCCGCCCGAGAAGTGATGACCTCCTCGCTACCCGCGATGGTCGCGGGGCGTGACGGCAGCCCGGGTCATGACCGCTTCGTCCTGACGGGTGGCGGGAGCGTAGTCTACCTCGGCCCCCGTCTGTATCGTTGCAGTGGCAGACGACCCCAGGGGCGATGTCATCACATTCAACACCCTGTAGCCGAGAGTCGCGATGGCGGACGTCGATGTCTCGGAAGACACGGTATGCGACGACCCGATGTCGGGTATCGCGGCGGTGGGTGCCTTAAATGAGGCGACGGGTAACAATCGGCTTTCGCGGTTAGCGCCAGCGAGGACGGGAGTCCCGAGGATAGTTACGTTCTGTGGCTCAGACTTCATGCTCACGGCATTGGCGGCATCGGAGGACGACGTAGCATTCACCGGCTCGACCTTCATGTTAGCAGCAGCAGGGGCTTCGACATTCATCGGCTCGGTCTTCATGGCCACGGCGGCCGATAACGCCGGCGTCATAGTCCCTTTCTTGCTCGACGATCCGGCGACGGCGAAGGCTGTACCTATCGCCGGTAGCGCATTTCCTCTATCGGCAGTACGCAACCATAGACCGCCGACAATGCCGCCATACCCGCTCCGGCTCACGCCTACGAGCCAAGCGCCCTGTGGCGCCAACGTATTGCTTGTTGTTGCCCAACCGGGAAAGACGCTAGGCCCGGAGAACCCTGCGCCCAGCATTACGGCGGCACCGTGCAAGCACGCTGCCGTAGACGGCCAGTAGCAGTCCGGCAGGCCAGGCGTAACGCCTTCCCGCATCGGATTTTTGCCTTAGTGCTCCCCTACACCGCTGCCTGAGACTTGCCGCGGCGGTGCTGGCCGCCAGCATACAGGCAGTCTCGCGCCAAAGGCAGCCTGCGAAGGTATCGTACCAGGGAATGCCTGTCATTATTCCCTCTCTGACGTGCAGCCTGCCGTCGGGAGGTAGACTGACGGGGAGCGCCGGTTTCCCCTTTTTGCCTGACATCCAGTGTATTCGGCATAATGACTCCTGTTCAGTTACATTGGGTCGAAGTAATCCCTCGCGACGCCGTGCAGGCAACGGCGCTATGGCGCAAAATAGCGTGATAACCCCCCGTTTCAGAGACTGCCAACCCTGCCTTCAGGGGCCCCCTGCCTGAAGGAAAGCACAGGCATCATTGAGGACAGGTGCCGCCCATCCTGACGGCCGGATCATTTAAGACGAACAAATGTACTGTGCAGCAAGGGAACGGTGCGCTGCAAAGACCCTTTCTCGCGGCTTAAGTGATCTGGTTAGTATGAGAGCCGCCGCAGCGACATGAAGAAAAGACGGTCTGTGCAGGACAGGTTATTTACAGCGGATTCTTCAGCGATAGCGTCAATCTACCGTTTCAAACGGGCACCAGGCAAGAGGATTGTCGCCCGCCAGAGGGGGCGCCAAAGAAATATCTTACGGAGCGGGGAGACATCCACGCGGCAACAGCGCGCAGTCCATCAACAGCCCCGTGCCGGGAAAGGCGACCATTGCCAGTCAACACTTACTGACTGGCAACCGCCGCACGGGCAATCTCATCACCGCAGAAGAAGAAAAGAGTTAATGTTACTCAGCGCTGATAGATGGTTTCCACGCCATCTTCGTCCCAATCATCATCCAGCGTTTCTTCAGCTTCCTCCTGCTGGAGTTGGTCGCGATGATAATCATCCCACATGAATTCGACTTTTTCCGGCGCGGCTTCCGGTGCCGCCTGCTCTTTGGGATGGGCATTGATAAACGCCATCACATCCCAGCACAGCGCTTTCACGCCGTCGCGGTTGGCGGCGGAAATCAAATAGTATTTCTCTTCCCAGCCCAGCACCTTCGCGATGGCGTTGGCGCGCGAAGCCGCTTCCTCCGGATCAAGCAAATCCGCTTTATTAAACACCAGCCACCGCGGTTTAGAGGCCAGGTTTTCACTGTAGCGTTCCAGTTCAGTAACGATGATACGGGCATTCTCCACCGGATCGGATTCATCCACCGGGGCCAAGTCGATAAGATGCAGCAACACCTGGCAGCGCTCCAAATGCTTGAGAAAACGGATCCCCAAACCGGCCCCATCGGCCGCTCCCTCGATAAGCCCCGGAATGTCCGCCACCACGAAGCTCTGTTCGTTATCCATACGCACCACGCCCAGGCTCGGCACCAGCGTGGTGAACGGATAATCCGCCACCTTGGGCTTGGCCGCCGATACCGCGCGGATAAACGTGGACTTGCCGGCGTTGGGCAGGCCGAGCATACCCACATCAGCCAAAAGCATCAGCTCCAGCTGGATCTCGCGGATCTCGCCTTTGGTGCCTCCGGTTTTCTGCCGCGGCGCCCGATTGACCGATGACTTAAAGCGCGTATTACCCAGCCCGTGAAACCCGCCTTTGGCCACCATCAGCCGCTGTGCGTGGCGGGTCATGTCGCCCATGACTTCATTGGTGCCCGAATCCAGCACCCGAGTGCCTACCGGTACTTTGATGATGATGTCTTTGCCGCGCTTGCCGGTACAATCGCAACTCTGGCCGTTTTGGCCGCGCTCGGCGCGAAAGTTTTTCTCAAAACGGTAATCGATTAGGGTATTCAGGTTCTCATCCGCCAACAGCCAGACATCGCCGCCGTCGCCGCCATCACCGCCGTCGGGTCCGCCACGGGGGATGTATTTTTCCCGGCGGAAGCTGACGCAGCCGTTGCCGCCGTCACCCGCCGCCGCCAGAATGGTGGCTTCATCAACAAACTTCATGCTAATTCTCCAAAACTCATTTGCCGGACGGCTTGATAACCGTGGCCGCAGCCCGCCTGTTCAGCCCGGGCCACCAGCGGTGGCCGACGGCGGAGCACATCGCGCCCGCCACACTACAACCGCACCGCTATAGCTGACAAAGTTCAGCGGCGGCGGCGCGAAAGACGCGGGACAGAATAGCGCCAGCAAATTATAAAAAATCAGGGTAAACAGCAGCGTCAGGGTAATGATGGCGCTCATCTGCGCCGCCTGCCAGCGCCCCTATTCAGGCCGCAGAACAACAGATAGGCCAGTTGGCCGCCGGTTAATTGCAGAAGCGTCAGCGGCTTTGCCACTACCGTCAGCGCTATTGTACACAAAATATACAGCAGTAGAATCTGTTGCGACGCCAAACGCCGAAGCAACACTTTTTGCGCCACGCCATAACTCACCCACACCATCGCCACGCAACAGCCAAAAATCACGCCCAGGGTATTGGCGGTCAAACGAGTGAAAATCTCGCGCAGGTTGCTG
The DNA here is from genome assembly GCF_000010085.1 of Sodalis glossinidius str. 'morsitans'. NCBI lineage: Bacteria > Pseudomonadati > Pseudomonadota > Gammaproteobacteria > Enterobacterales > Bruguierivoracaceae > Sodalis > Sodalis glossinidius. Next base: position 658,750 of record NC_007712.1, on the reverse strand, counting down.
TTGAAAAACATCAGCAATCCGCCAATCAGCTGCGTAATACGCATGCGCTCTTTCAAAATAACTACGCTCGCCACCATCATGCCGACCGGCGACAGCTGGCCGATGACCTGCAAGACGGTGGGATTCAAATATTGCAGCGAGGTGCTGAAGAAAACGAAATTGCACAACAGCCCCGCAGTCGCCACCGCAAGCAATATCAGCCAGCGCCAGCGAAAAAACAGCCGCAGCGGCGGCAATTGCCCGCGCGGCGCCAAAAACAGCAGCAGACCGACGCCAGCCAGTAAAAAACGGTACCAAACCACGGTATAAGGTTCCATGGTGGTTAGGACCTGCTTCATGGCAATGGGGAGCGCGCCCCAGCACATAGCGGTGGTCAAGGCGAGCGCAATGCCGATGCCCGCTTGCTGTCCGGCCTGCTGTGTATTTTTCATGATAAACGGTGAGCAAAAACAGCGGATAAAGTAAAAAGCCCCGCAACCAGGTGCGGGGCTTTACTCGGCAATCAGAGCACGGGAAACTTATTCAGCAACGATGCTAACAAATTTACGGTTCTTCGGGCCCTTCACTTCAAACTGAATTTTACCCGTCGTCAAAGCGAACAGCGTATGATCTCTGCCGCAGCCTACGTTGGCCCCCGGGTGGAAACGGGTTCCACGCTGACGAACGATGATACCGCCGGCATTTACCAATTCGCCGCCGAAGCACTTAACGCCAAGGCGTTTACTTTCTGAATCGCGACCGTTGCGTGTGGAGCCGCCAGCCTTTTTGTGTGCCATGAGTCTGCTCTCCTGTTAGGCGCCAATACCGGTGATTTTAACGTCAGTGAACCACTGACGGTGGCCCTGATGCTTACGAAAGTACTTACGGCGACGAAATTTAACAATCATAACTTTATCACCGCGACCATGAGCCACGACTTCCGCCGTGATCTTGCCGCCGGTCACGAAAGGACCGCCGATCTGAATGTCATCGCCATTAGCGATCATCATAACCTGATCAAATTCAACAGTTTCACCCGTTGCGATGTCCAGTTTTTCGAGGCGAACAGTCTGACCTTCGCTCACCCGGTGTTGTTTACCACCACTTTGTAAAACCGCGTACATAAAAAACTCCGCTTTCCGCAAGCTCAATCGTTATAGTCTGGAGCGTGCTATAAATATTCACAATAGGGCGCGAATTCTACGCAAGAATCTCGCTAAAGACAAGTGCAGAATACGTACACAAAGCGAAAAAGGTGCAGTTTCTTCATCGCCATTTATCTCTTACGTTTTTCAAGTACAATCAGTAACACTCTTTCCGCCATCCGGTCCCGTGTACAGCATTACACTGACGGTATACCCTTAAACCGATAGAAAATAATGAATATTGAACAAATTACTGAACTGACCGCGCAGGATATGGCGGAGGTCAACACGGCAATTCGCGAGCAGCTAAACTCCGAGGTCGCCCTGATAAATCAGCTCGGCCACTACATTATCAGCGGCGGCGGCAAACGCATTCGGCCCATGATTGCGGTGCTGGCAGCGCGGGCGCTGCATTATCAGGGTAAGCAGCACGTCACCGTCGCCGCACTGATTGAATTCATTCATACCGCCACGCTGCTGCATGACGATGTGGTGGACGAATCCGACATGCGCCGCGGCAAAGCAACGGCCAACGCGGCGTTCGGCAACGCCGCCAGCGTGCTGGTCGGCGATTTCATCTACACCCGCGCCTTCCAGATGATGACCGCACTGGAATCCCTGCGCGTATTAGAGCTGATGTCCGAGGCGGTTAACATCATCGCTGAGGGCGAAGTCTTACAGTTGATGAACTGCAACGATCCGGATATTACCATCGACAACTATATGCGGGTTATCTACAGCAAAACCGCGCGGCTATTCGAGGCGGCATCACAGTCATCCGCCATTTTAGCCGGCGCCGATGCCTGCCAGGAAGCGGCGCTGCGCGACTACGGCCGCTATCTGGGTACCGCTTTTCAACTGATTGACGATCTGCTGGATTACGGTGCGGACGGTAAAACGTTGGGGAAAAATACCGGCGATGACCTTAACGAAGGTAAGCCGACGCTTCCTTTATTGCACGCCATGCGTAACGGCACGCCAGAACAGGCGGCGCTGATCCGTCAGGCCATTGAACAGGGCAACGGGCGTCACCTGCTGGAAACGGTGCTGAAAACGATGCACCAGTGCGATTCTTTGGGCTACACCCGCCGCTGCGCGGAAGAAGAGGCGGACAAAGCTATCGCCTGTCTGGACTGCCTGTCCCCCTCGCCTTATCGCGATGCGCTGGAGAGCCTGGCCCACGTGGCGGTGCAGCGCGACTCGTAACCCGCTTGCGCAGCCAAAGGAATATATTTGGAAAATAATTGTCAGTGAACATTGACCCACGGCATCACGAATTGGTCGGCGCCTCCCACGTACCGGCCGTTACTCTCCCTGCAGTCCCAGACGCAGGATAAACGCGCCGATACCTTCTCACGCATGACAAAAGCGATGACCTGCTCCCGCTCTTCAACAGTCAGTTGCCGGTAAATGGCAATACAGGTCGCAAGTGACGCAGGTACCCCCGCTGCGGGCGCGTCAAGCGTCCATTCGGCCTCGGCGCCATCGCGCATTTCCCGGCGTAGCAACGCCTGTTGCACCGCCGCAGGCAAACTATCAAAAGCGTACTCCATTCCCCGCCCCTGCGCCCCTTGTCTACAGCGTCGGTTCCATTTCTTACGCCTGGCAATAGACAGCAGTTCCTGCGTGCTGAACCAGGCTTGTTTCATAAGATTTTCATTCTGAATTCGACCTGCATAAAAAAATAGAATCTGTTTGAAAAATAATAGAAAAATTTTAGGAATTTTAGTGCTATATATTTTTCAACTAAAGCCTATGACCATTGCCAACGTTTTACCTGAATAGGTTAGTTATACCATTAACCAGCGTTTGTCTTACAGCACAAGGAACGAAATATGAGCGAAAGGAATACAGATTGGCACCCTGCGGATATCATCGCGGCACTCCGTAAACGCGGGACCTCACTGGCCGCAGTATCGCGGGCGGCAGGGTTGAGTTCTTCCACGCTGGCGAACGCCCTCATCCGGCCCTGGCCGAAGGGTGAGTGGCTTATCGCTGATGTGCTGGAGATTCATCCCTCGATCATATGGCCCAGTCGCTATATCGATCCGGAAACCAATCAATTACTCGATAGGAAAAGCCTGATACGACAGCGCTGACCAACGCGCCGGCGCCGGGGAGGACCATCCCTTCCCCGGCGCACTATGTCATTCCGGCCTGACGTCGTTAAGTGGTTCGTCGGGATAGTCAAGACGCTTTAGCAAGTTCAGTACCCCTTCTCGTACGATAAAGGAGACGATAAAATCGCGCTCCGCATCGGAAAGTTGCCGATAAATTTCGTTCCAGGTAGCCGACGTCTCCTGTGGGGAGAGTTGGTACTCCGCCGGGTTGGTCCTTAAAGAAAGCGTCTTTTTCACCATGTCCGGCAAACTGTGCCAGGAATACTCAACTGCTTTACCGCGCGCGCCCTCGCGCCGTCTTTTCTGCCAGCCCTCCTCTCTGGCACGCCGATTCAGTCCCTGTCGTGTTTTGGGTAGTCCACCTACCCCTATCAATTCGTGCGTTGCAATCCATTCTTTTTTTATTTCCATCTTTTATCCCCCTCCTTGTCATGGTGATAGCCTGGCGCTATCGCCATCGCACGGTTTGGGCAGGTACTGTGGAATTTACGGCACCTGATTCCCGTTCCGCTATTACGACAACATTTAATGTATAACATTAAAGACTTGTCGTAACGCTAATTACAACACAAAAAAAGCGCATTGGATCAAAGGTGGTATTAAAAAATGAGATCAATACCAGCTATTAGAATAAAAAACACAAAATTAATAAAAATTGTTCATTATCAATGAAATATAATTCTTATATCATTATCTATATTATTACTGTAATTTAATAAATTATATCTTTATAAATTAATTTTATGTGAAGGAGAATGTCTGGAAAAAAGAAAAGAAAACGTCGGCACGACTAACTTTTTTGCCACGGAAATCGGATGCGAAAGTATTTGGCATTAGGGAAACGTTCACCGTTATACACCTTGCTTGGCAACACAGGAACGTCCGGCGCAGGCATAATGCCACCGCCCGCGCGCTGCGCCGCCGAGATGTCAGCGGCAAATGTTGCCTGCGATGCGTGCGCAGAGCTTCGCCAGACTTGTCGACGGCAAACCTGCCCAGCCACGCCGAGGCGCTGCGCTAAGACTTATCAGCGCTAAAGCCACCGCGCGGCAAACCGCGCAATGCCCTGCCGGCACCGCCGGCATAGAAAATAGAAAAGGACACAGTCTGCCGCGTAGAGGATGCAGAGCCATGCCAATGAAAAGATCGCATTGCTCTGAAGGGAACACCCATCCCCCTGTCCCCGCGTTGCCGACGGCGGGCTAAGGTTGCAGAAACCGTTCGCCGGGCGCATGCCTTGCAGCGGCTGGGCAAAAAAGCGGGAAAAGTCGGTCTCGCTTTCCACATAGGCGCATTCAATTATTCCCTGCTGCCCCTGCAGTGCCCACACCAGCGACAGCGTAAAGCGGGCGGCGGCGTAACCCATGGCGAGCGTCGCGGATCCGGCGCCGGCCTTTGCCTCGACCACCTCGGTGCCGGCATTGCGGATCCGTCGGGTCAAAAGAGTGACTTCCTCATCGCTAAAACTGATGCCCGGCACCTGAGATAGCAAAGGCAAAATCGTGACGCCGGAGTGGCCGCCCACGACCGGCACCTCCATCTGGTCCGGCCGCAGGACTTTCAGGTCCGCCACATAGCGGTTGGCGCGTATGACGTCCAGCGTCGTGATGCCAAAAAGTTTTTGCGGTTGGTAAACACCTGCCTGCGCTAGCACGCCTGCGGCGATGGGGACAAGGGTATTCACCGGATTGGTGACGATGCCGATAAGCGCCTGCGGCGCGCACGCCGCCACCTGGCCCGACCAGCTGCCGCACGATGCCGGCATTAACATTAAACAGATCCGCGCGATCCATCCCGGGCTTGCGGGCAACACTCGCGACAATCAGCACGATATCGGCGCCAAGCAACGCCGGTGATGCGTCTGAACCACAAAATCCGCGGACCCGCACCGGTGAGGGGATATGGCTGAGATCCACGGCAATCCCCGCCGTTACCGGTGCGATGTCATACAGCGAGAGTTCCCAGTCCTGGGGTAAACGGGTCGTCGTCGTCAGCGCCTGGCCGATGCCGCCTGCCGCACCGAGCAGTGCGGCTTTCATTGTAATCTCCTTATAACCCTACAAAGAATGGCATCTTATACTCTACTGAAAAGCATAAATGCATCGCCTAATAAAGACAATTAATCAACTTCAGGTTTGCGGCGGCGTTTTGGGATAGGCGGGCGGGTTGCAAGTGATAGGCTTTTCACCGACCATGGACAGAGAAGCTGTCACCGGCAGCAATTCCATTGCATAAAAATTCAAATTTATGCATAATAATCTATTAAATAATCGGCTCACTCTGCGGTAAAACATGCGAAATCAATCGAAACAGGAAGAACTGGTCAAGGCGTTCAAGGCGCTGCTGAAAGAGGAAAAATTCAGCTCTCAGGGCGAGATTGTGCTTGCGCTGCAGGAGGCTGGCTTCGAGAACATCAACCAATCCAAGGTCTCGCGCATGCTGACTAAGTTTGGTGCGGTGCGTACCCGCAACGCCAAGATGGAAATGGTGTACTGCCTTCAGGCGGAGCTCGGCGTTCCCACTGCCAGCAGCCCGCTGAAAAATCTGGTGCTGGATGTGGATCATAATGACGCACTGGTCGTCATCCATACCAGTCCCGGCGCGGCCCAGCTCATCGCCCGGATGCTGGATTCGCTGGGGAAATCGGAGGGGATCCTCGGCACCATCGCCGGCGATGATACCGTCTTTACCACACCCGCCCCCGGCTTCTCAGTCAAGCGGTTGTATCACTTCATCCTGGTCCATTTTAACCAGGAACTGTGATCCCGCCTTTGCCATCAGAGCCTGCTACGCCCAAGGTGCGACATGTCAGCCGCTTCGCCGGGGGATATCCGCCGGCGTCCATCTGCGCCTTATGCGCCGTCAGGCGGCCCTTCACGGCGCCTCTCCTTCGTGTTCGGCGGCTCTCACCGCCGACGTTAACCCGCTCCGCCGCCCAATGCGACCCTCGATGCCAGCAGCGCAGCGTTCCCCGGTGATGCCAAGGGAGCGCACGCTTTGACAGTGAATCATCGACGCCTGAGCTCGTTGCGCCCCGGGTAGCCTTCAAGCTCCGAACTAACGTCATAGCGGTAAAGCGCCCACGACTCATCTTGTTAACATTTCCTTACCAGCAGTAAGCTTTTGCACCTTGGTAAATAGCGTGACATCCGGTGTTACCTGTCAGAAATAAAGGACTTCATCTGTGAGGCAGTGAGAAATGCTGATATGGACCACACTTTTAGCCACATCATCTTATCCACATGATTTTACATGACTTTAACAAAGTTCGGCTATTTTTTGTGCAAATTTAATAATCTTTGCTTCTAATAACAACATAATTACACTTAAAGTTTTATAAAAAACTATTATCAAGAAATTAGCACATCAAGTTACTAGTGTATACTTAGCGTCGTGATGTGCATCACAGTACAGAATATGGGATGCGGCTGATGAGGAAAAACATGATGAACACCAAAACGGTATTACCCTTGATGACGGCGCTTTCCGCTTTGTCCTTCGGTGCTTTCGCCGTGGACTCTATCTCGCTACAGCAGACCCAGGATTTACAGCCAATGGGCAGCGTCAGCGGTGTCGACGGCGCACCGAGCGACATTCACCAGGCATTGAATCAGGCGGCTGACGCCAAAGGCGCCCCCGCGCCTACCATGTGACTGAAGCTTATGAACACGGTAACTGTCACGGGTCACGGCCGGCAGGTCACCCTCAGGGGGCCCCTATTTTTTGGCAGCACTGTGCAATGTGTCACGTTGTGAAACACTCTCTGTAAACCACATCAAACTCGCGGCGACCCTCAGTTAATCCTGTGTCCGGAATTAATCCATCGCGATTTGATGATTCCCTCATCGTCTAGCAGACAATTTCTCCCGCTTGCGGGGGTTTTTTGGCCTGAGAACGGCATAGCTTAACCTCGCGCCGAAACGCTACCGCGCCGCTTTTTGCCCCAGCTGGTGCAAAAGCTTGGCATGAATGCCGCCGAAGCCGCCATTGCTCATCACCAGGATGTAATCGCCCGGCTGCGCGGTCTTCACTACCATTTCCACCAGCGTATCGACATCGGCGCTGCAGTGCGCCGGCTGCACGCAGGCTTCCGCCACTTCGCTCACCTGCCAGGGAATATGCTGCGGCTGATAGAGAAACACCTCATCCGCGCGGCCGAGTGACGGCGCCAGCTCATTTTTGGATAAGCCCATCTTCATCGTATTGGAACGAGGCTCCAGCACGGCGATGATGCGCGCCGTGCCGCCCACTTTGCTGCGCAGCGCCGCGAGCGTCGCCAGGATAGCGGTGGGATGATGAGCAAAATCATCATACATCGTCACGCCGTTGACGGTCCCTTTCAGCTCCAGGCGCCGGCGGGCGTTGATAAAGCCGTCCAGCGCCCGGCAGGCGTCCGCCGGCTGCACGCCGACATGGCGAACGGCGGCGACAGCCATCAGCGCGTTGTGCATATTATGCTCGCCTACCAACTGCCAGTTGACCGTGCCGACGGGCTCATAGTGCAAAAACACCTCAAAACCGCTGGCGTCCGGCGCGACTTTCTTCGCCCGCCACACGCCTTCTTCACCTGTGTATTCCGTCTCGCTCCAGCAGCCCATCGCCACAGTGTGTTTAAGATTGACATCGTTATCCGGCAGAATAATTTTTCCTTTGCCGGGCACTAAGCGAATCAGGTGATGGAACTGCTTTTGAATCGCTTTGAGATCATCGAAGATATCGGCGTGGTCAAATTCCATATTATTCAGAATGAGGGTTCGCGGACAGTAATGGACGAATTTGGACCGCTTGTCGAAAAAGGCGCAATCGTATTCATCCGCTTCCACGACGAAAAACGGCCCGTCGCCAAGCCGGGCGGAAACGGCGAAATTACCCGGTACGCCGCCAATCACGAAACCAGGTTGGTAACCGAACTCTTCCAGGATCCAGGCGACCATGCCGGCGGTGGTGGTTTTACCGTGGGTGCCGGCGACGGCGATCACCCATCGCTGTGCCAGCACGTGATCATGCAGCCACTGCGGACCGGAGACATAAGGGATACCGCGTTCCAGTACCGCTTCCACGCAGGGATTACCCCGCGTCATGGCGTTACCGATGATGACCCAATCCGGGGTCGGATCGAGCTGCGCCGGGTCGTAACCCTGAATCAGGCCGATTCCCTGCTCTTGCAGCAGCGTACTCATCGGCGGATAGATATTATCATCCGAACCGGTAACGTCATGTCCCAGAGAACGCGCCAGCATCGCCAGACCGCCCATAAAGGTGCCGCAGATACCAAGAATATGAATGCGCATAATTTTTCCATTTTTAGCCGCGTATTGCCGCCTATTCTAGCGCCCCGGCCGATTGATAGAAACGGTATTTGATGATGTACTGGTAATCTGTTTAGGCTAAACTGATGGACAAACGCGTAGTGGTAAAAAAATTATACCGCTTTTCATCCGTAGCTTCAGGGTCCTTTTTAGAGATTCAGGGAATGTGTCATGAAAACTTTAGGCGAGTTTATTGTTGAGAAACAGCATGATTTTCCGCATGCCACCGGCGAGCTTACCGCGTTACTTTCAGCGATAAAGCTCGGGGCTAAAATCATTCACCGTGACATCAACAAAGCAGGACTGGTGGATATCCTCGGCACCAGCGGGGCTGAAAACGTGCAGGGCGAAGTCCAGATGAAGCTGGATCTGTTCGCGAATGAAAAGCTGAAGGCGGCGCTGAAAGCCCGTGGACAAGTGGCGGGCATTGCTTCCGAAGAAGAAGATGAAATCGTCGTCTTTGAAGGGGTGGAAAACGGCAAATATGTGGTGCTGATGGATCCGCTGGACGGTTCGTCCAATATCGATGTCAACGTTTCGGTCGGCACCATTTTCTCCATTTACCGGCGCATTACCCCGCTGGGTACACCGGTGACTAAAGAAGATTTCCTTCAGCCCGGCAATAAACAGGTGGCCGCAGGCTATGTGGTCTACGGTTCCTCCACGATGCTGGTGTACACCACCGGCTGCGGCGTACACGCTTTTACCTACGATCCGTCGCTGGGCGTGTTTTGCCTGTCCCATGAAAGCGTGCGTTTCCCCGCCACCGGGCAGATGTACTCGATCAACGAGGGCAACTATATCAAGTTCCCCAACGGGGTGAAGAAATACATCAAATACTGCCAGGAGATGGACGAAGCGACCCACCGTCCTTACACCTCGCGCTATATCGGTTCGCTGGTGTCCGATTTCCATCGCAATCTACTCAAAGGCGGCATTTATCTTTACCCCAGCACCGCAACCCATCCCAACGGCAAGCTGCGCCTGGCCTATGAATGCAATCCAATAGCCTTTCTGGCTGAGCAGGCCGGCGGCAAGGCCAGCGACGGTAAAAACCGTATACTGGACATCCAGCCGCACGAGCTGCACCAGCGTTCCGCGTTCTTCACTGGCACGGAGTCAATGGTTAACGATGTAGAGCGCTTTATCCGCGATTATCCGGATAACGTTTAAACCGGGGAAGTTTGTCGGCTCGGCAGCGCAGACTGCCGTGCCGTTACCCTATGCGCCCGCGCCACAGGCCGGGCTGACGCCGGTGTGACCGGCGCAACAACGTGAGTTCCCCCGCGGGCGCCGGGCGCACCGCGGGGGGAAATCGGTTATACTAGTCGCCTCGCCACTATTGGAAAGTTTAAGGAAAACGACATGAGTTTGAATCAGGTACCAGCAGGCAAAGATTTGCCGGAAGATATTTATGTGATCATCGAAATTCCGGCTAATGCTTCCCCCATAAAATACGAAGTTGACAAGGAAAGCGGCGCCCTGTTTGTCGATCGCTTCATGTCCACCGCGATGTTCTATCCCTGCAACTATGGCTATATCAACCACACGCTTTCCCTGGATGGCGATCCGATAGACGTGCTGGTGCCCACACCCTATCCGTTGCAGCCAGGCTCCGTAGTACGCTGCCGTCCGGTGGGCGTGCTGAAAATGACCGATGAGTCCGGCGAAGACGCCAAGCTGGTGGCGGTACCGCACACCAAATTGTCGAAAGAGTATGACCACATCAAAGACGTAGACGATCTGCCGCCGTTGTTGCGTGCGCAAATCACGCATTTCTTTGAGCATTATAAAGATTTGGAAGCCGGCAAATGGGTCAAGGTGGACGGATGGGATAACAACGAAGCGGCCAAAGCCGAAATTATCGCCTCCTTTGAGCGCGCCAAAAAGTAATCGCGGCGCCAAAAAAAACCGCTCACCGAGCGGTTTTTTTCACTCCTTAGCCGGCTTCGTCAGAGTGATCCTAATGCCGGCGGACCCAATATCCTCCCGGCAACAGCCTCAGACCGTCCACCGGACGCTGGTACAGATACATCCAGGCGCTGCCGTAGGGCGTGCCGATAAGGACCCGCTTGTATTCGCCGCTTTTGGTGCGCAGCGCATCCAACTCCGCCAGGGTGGTGGAATCTATGCGGTACACTTCGCCATAGACCGCGCCATTGCCCGACACTACCGCCTGGTAATGGCCGAGATCGTAAAGTTCGTAGCCTGGGATAGTGTAATCTCCCAGCCATTGGGCGTTCGTCATCCAATGACTGTTTCCCTGTTTGCGTCGCAGACTACCGTAAACAATAATTCGCATGGTTAAAACTCAAACAGATAGAGCAAGTCTAGCGCCTGGTTAAGACCAGACACAGCTTCCAGATAAAGTTTAGGCATTAAACGATAACGCAGCGTTAACATCGCCAAAGAATCAAAAATACCCACACCGTATTTAACCTGCAGACCAGGCGCGATATATCCGCTGACCACCACTTGGGAGCTGTCGCCAACCCCCTGAGTATCCAGCGCCAGATCGCTTACCCCGAATGCTTGTCCGATTTTACCCACAACTTGCCCGCTTTGCGCAACCCCCATGCCAATTAACATCGACGTCATCATATTGCTGTCGGCGCCCGAAGCGTCCAGACCCTGTCCACGCAGCAAATAAGACAGCGCCTCCTGCTGGGATTTGACCGGATCGGAAAAGACTTCTACTTTCGGCTGATCGGCCAATCCAGTTACCCGGACCCCAGCCGTAACATCATCTCCGGTGGAATCCGGATTGCGGATGGCTTCGATGTTCAGGTAAGGCTGATCGACCGGGCCGGAGAACAACAGTTGTCCTTTGTTAACGATCAAATCCTGCCCGTAGGCATGGAAACGACCGGAGGGAATATCGATTTGTCCGTTAAGTCCCAGCCCTTGTTTATCCTGCGCCACTTTCAGATCGCCCGTCAGTCTGGCTTTCAGGCCAAAAGCGTCAAGGCGCACATCCGGGCCGACGTGAACCAGCAGGTTTGAGCTAATCGGGATCGCGGCGCCGCTGGCGCTGTCGGGCACCGGCTGCAGGTTGTCGTCCAGCAACACTTCATCGCTGGAGACGCCGACCGCGCTTTGGGGCATATCTTTCACCTCGATACGCGCCCAGGGGATATCGACCTTACCATTGAGGGCGAATAGCGTCGGCGTGGCTTTAAACACGATATCCGGCGACATATCCAGCCGCACCATCGGCGGTACGGTGATACGCACCCGGTTGCCCTGCGCGTTAATGCGCGCACGCCAGGCTTCCATTCTGCTCCAATCGGCGTCGCCGGTCAGGTTGACCTGACCATGGGTGGTACCGATGAGGCCCTGCAGCGCGGAGCGGGTACCGGAGAAGGAAAGCGCCAGCCGGCTGTCGGTCATGGCAAAAGGCATGAAAGTGCCTTTGATGACCAGGAGCTCAAGCCCCAGCTGACCGTAAAGCTGTGGCCGCTGCACATCCCCGCCGAGACGCAGCGCGGCGTTAACCAGTCCATCGACGCTTTCGCCCCGCGACAGCAGCGGTTTCAACAGCGCCAGCGAAAGATTATTGATATTGACCTTGCCGGACAGCCCGCGCCGACTCTGGAGATCCGCGACCTGCACCTGACCGTTGAACTGGCCGTTACCGGCAATTTTTATCAACCAGTCCAGACGCGCCAGGCCCTTATCCAGCGCAGCATTGAGCGTCAGCGTCTCAAAGTCTACCGGTAGCGTCTTGCCCTGCACGGTCTGGCTGACTTTCACGCCGCTGCCCACCAGCGCCACTTTACCCTGCGGCAAACCGCCGCCCGCGGTCCAGCGCATATCGGCCCGGCCGGTAAAGACGCCGCTGACCTGCGTCTCTACCGGCAGCATCGGTTTCAGCATCGCCAGGTCAAAGCGGTTAAGCAGCACACTCGCCTGTCCGGACGCGCCGAGGTCAATATTCTGCGGCGCACAGATCTGCGCATTGGGGTTTTGCAAGCAGTGCTGCCCCATGACCAGATTTTGCGTCGCGGCCCAGTAATCCAGCGTCAGCGGCCACTCCCCAACAGGCGTATCAAAGCGGGTTTGGCTCAGCGTACCTTGCCAACGTTGCTGCTGCCGGTCGAAGCTGCCGTTCAGCTGTAGTTGGCCGGCCACCGGCTCGCCCTGCATCGCCAGCTTCAGTTGATGCTGCTTTTCATCGCCGGTCGCGTCCAGGGTCAATTGCGCGATGGACAGCGCCCCCTGTTGCAGGCGATCCAGCCGCAACTGCACGTCGCCGCGGACGATGTCGCTGGAGCGGACATCCCCCTGCAACGCGATACGCGCAATGCTCATTTCCCCCCAGCGCAGCGCATGCGCGTCGAGATCCATCAGCAACTGCGGCGCCTGGAGATTACCGCGCAGCTTGATATTCCCTGCCGCCCGACCGCCCAAGCCCGGCAGCGCGCCGTTCAGCGCCGGCGCGTTGAGCACGGCGTCCAGCGCGAAGACATCGTTCAGCTCGCCTTTCACCGTCAATTGGTTGCGCCCCAGCGCCAGCAGCAGCTGCGGCACCTGCCACTGACCGGCGGCGTTACCGCGGAGCGATCCTTTGGCGGTCAACGCGTTCTGGCGAATTTGACCGTGTAGATCCAATTCAGGCACCTGTAATTGCCAGTTGCCACCGTACAGGCTGCCGCGGCTGGTGATTTTCCCCTCTACCCGCGCCGGCCAGTCCGGCCACTGTCGGGCGGTATTGATACCGCTTAACGCTAGCTCACTACGCCAGCTGATGGCGCGTTGCCAGTCCACGACCGCACTCAGGTCGGTATTGCCCTGCAACGCCGCCAGCCGCAGGCGCGACAGCGTAAAGCCGTCGGTGTTGCCTTTGGCGTCCAGGGTCACATCCGCCGGCGGCAGTCCCTCGCCGCTGAGCGCCGCTTTCAGCGCCAGCCGGTAATCCCGCGCTTCCCCGTCCAGCCGTAAGGCCACGCCACGCGCCTGATATTGCGGTGTGCCGGTTAACGGCCATTGCAAGGACTGGCTGTCGAACGTCAGCGTCAGCGGCAGGCCCGCCTGCGCCAGTCGCGTCTTCAGAGCCAGTTGCGCGGTGAGTGGGCCGGACAGATTGAGCGCAGCGCGCAGCTCGTCGCGTAACTCGCCGTCCACCGCAAATTTGATTTTTTCGCCTTTTAGCGGCGCGCTATTCAAGGTCGTGTTGACCGTCATCGCTACCGGCCAGCGCCCGCTCAGCTCGGCATGGCCGGAAGCATTTAGCAACCCCTGGGGCGAGTCGATATCCAGCAGCGTCAGCTCGGCGTGTTGATCCTGGGTCGTCGCCTGCAGGCGTAAACGGGTAATAAGCAGATTGGCGTCGCCGGTCAGGTGCAAATTCTCCCCGTCAACGCTCGCCAGCGTCAGATTCAACGGCAGGGTAAACGACGGCAGCGGCAGCAATAACGGCTTGGCGAACAGGGCGTGCAACGTCTCGGCCAACGGCGGTTCGGCACGAATCGCCACCCGCGCCGCCTCTTCGTCGGCGCGTTTTTGCGCCGGGGTACGCATGTCGGGTTTTATCGCCTGCGCGGCGGCTGCGGCCGCTTTATCCGCTACTAACTGCGCCGCTGTCGGCAGCGCCACTAAAAGACCGGCGATGCGCGTCGGCGTCACCGTCAGGCTGTTGCCCTCAAACTGGAAGCCGGTGGTGAACTCGTCAAGGGCGATGCGGGTGTTATCCACCTTGACCTGGACATTATCCAGCGCCAGACGGCGCAGGATCAGAGGGTAAGGTGTGGACAAAGGGCCGCCGTCCGACGCCTCCTGCGCTATCGGCGCCGGCGGGCCCAGTTCGGCGGTGTTCACGCCGACCATAACATCGCGCAGGGCGAGATCATTGATGCACAATTGGCGCTGGCGTAAGCAGCTAAAATCCAGAACCAAATGGAATTCGCCGGCGCCGACCGTCACGCCAGGCATCTGGTAACGCAGCTGTTTTATGGTCAGATCGCGCCAGCCGCCGTTGACCGAGGCCATTTCCAACCCCGGCACCCAGCGGGCCGCGCCGTTCAGCAACAGGTGCAGTCCGCTGGTGGTGCCGATGAGATAAGCCAGCGCGCCGAGTAGGAGCACCAACAGCAGCACAACGCCCAGGCAAATTTTCTTAACAAGGCTCATAATTCCGGCCCCAATCCAATGTAAAATTGCACACCGTGCTCATGTTCATCCGCAACCGGGGCGGCAATGTCCAATTTGATGGGGCCGACGGGCGACTGCCAGCGCACGCCGACGCCGACGCCGGTTTTGATGTTGCTTTCTCTGATGTCGTTGACCGCCTCACCGCTGTCGACAAACACCGCGCCCCACCATTTGCCGGTGACGTTATATTGATACTCCAGCGACCCGGTCGCCAGTTTAAAGGCGCCGGTCAGTTTGCCGTCATCGTCCCGCGGCGACAGGGATTTATATTTATAGCCGCGGATACTGCGATCGCCGCCGGCAAAAAAGCGCAGTGACGGCGGGACGCGCTCAAAATCATTGGTTTCAATCCAGCCCAGATTGCCGCGGGCCACAAAACGGTGTTTTTCCGCCAGCGTGCGGATCCAGACGTTTTGCGCCTGCAAAATGATGAAATCGATATCTGATCCCCATAGGGTATTAGAAACATCGACGGAATAGCGCTGGCTATCGCCCCAGGTCGGCATCAGGCCGCCGCGCTGGCGGGTACGGTTGATACTGACACCGGGGTAAATAAGCATGGTGGTATCGGTGACGTTGGCCTGCGTAAAGTGATCCAAGCTCCAGCGCAGATTGACGGCCCGCTGCCAGCCGCTGGACAGATCCCAATATCGCGCCACATTCAACGTTGTTGAATCCACCTGGGTATCGTTGAGATCCTCGCGCTTAAAGCCACCCTGCAGGAGATAATATTGCTCCAGGGGCTCTTTGAGCAGCGGGATTTTATAGCTGACATCGGCCGATTGCTCCGGCGCCGACAGGCTCAGGCTGGTCTGCAGGCTATGCCCGCGCGAATTGAGCCAGGGTTTGCTCCAGGTGGTCTTCACCCGCGGCCCCATGTCGGTCGCGTAGCCGACGCCGGTCTCGATGCTGTTGCGGGTGCGCGGCGTCACGACCGCGTCCAGCGGCAAGGTTTTACTCTGTTTGCCACTGGCAAAATCCGGTGAAATGACCACCGAATTAAACCAGTTGGTGGCCGCCAACCAGCGGTTGAGCTCCGCCAGCGATTCGGCGCTGTAGGGCTCACCCTCGCACACTTTGGCGAGGTTTTGCAAATAATCCTCGCGAATTTGCGCGCCGTGAAAACGCACCTTGCCGAAACGATAACGTTGACCGCTGTCAAAATCGATATCCCAGTAGGCCTGGTAACGCGCCGGAGAGACGCCCAATTGGCTTTTACGGAATTCGGCGTCGAAATACCCCTTGCGCAGCGCCAGGCTGGAAAAGCCATTTTTGAACCTGTCGTACGCGCCGTGGTTCAACACTGTGCCCAGCGCGGGTTTGCCGTTGGCGACCCACTGCCGGTAATCGCTATCCTGCCGGGCGTCGCCGCGCAAGATGACATTAACGCCGGCGATTTTCACCGGCTTGCCCGGCTTGATGCGGGCGATAAGCACATCACGACCGCCGTTCACCGCCGGCTTGAAGACAAAATCAATCGTGGGTGAATAGTAGCCGAGCGCTCGCAGTCCTTCGCGCACCGCATTATCCACCCGGCTTTGGAACCGCGCATCGGCGGTCACTTCGTCCGTGCCGATGGTCGACAGGCGCACGCGTACGTTGCGCTGCAGATCGCCGCTGAGCCCCTCCACCTGCAGGCGGACGTTGGCGCTGTGGGCCTGCGGCATCAGCAATAGCGCGCAGAAGAATAAGGACTTTCGGCCATGCCATGTTTTCACGCTGATGACCTCTGTGTATTTCTTTCCTGGCAAAGTCTCTCCATCCGCAACGAATCAGCGTTGATGCTATTATTAGCAGATTCAACAGTCCGTTGGCAAAATCGCCGGTCCGGACCTTGCGCGTCCGTGTCCGTCTCGCCGCCAGGCGTTGAATGGCGCTTACTCACCTGATGCTCAGGTGTCACACCCCTCTCTGGTGTAAGGTGAGATTTTTCACTGAAAAACCGATTTATCTTCACAGCATCATGTAATAATGATCTTTATTGTCGGTAAAGCGTGCCGGTTAAACAACCCCTGACCGAGTATTTCGCCGGCATTTGTTTAAAGAGGAGTAAAGGGTGGCGCACAATTTCGACAAAACTACGCGCATTACGCAAAGTGAAGCGCTGCCGGGACGCATGACGCCAATGCCAGTCGCTACCACGCATGCGGTGCTGCACCATTCTATGAGCCATGTGCCGGCGGGAATGGCGGTAGCCCTTTTCGCCATGGGCTGTTTCTGGGGCGTGGAGCGACTGTTTTGGCAACAGTCCGGCGTGTACAGTACTGCGGCAGGCTACACCGGCGGTATACCCCCAACCCGACCTATCGCGAAGTGTGCAGCGGCCAGACCGGTCATGCTGAAGCAGTAAGGGTGGTGTTTGATCCGCGGGTTATCACCTATGACACCTTGCTCGGGTTATTTTGGCAGAACTATGATCCCACTCAGGGCATGCGCCAGGGTGGCGATGTTGGTACCCAATACCGCTCCGCGCTTTTTCCTCAGGACGACGCGCAGCGGGAGGCCGCCCGCGCAAATTTGGCGGCCTTCGCCCAAGCGATGGCCGCTGCCGACGATGACCATCCTATCACCACCGCCCTCGAAGCTGTGGCGCCCTTTTATTATGCCGAGGACGAGCATCAGCAATATTTACATAAACATCCCGACGGCTACTGTGCCCTCGGAGGCATTGGCGTATGCCTGCCGCCGGCGCGCTAAGCCGTATTGGCGGCCCAGCGACAGTCGCTGCTATACTGTCCGTGCGACACGGCCACCGTGGCGTTGAGGCGATATGCGCACGCAAATTCGCCCTTAGCGGGCGCCAACTCTTCCTATCAGCCCGAAGTGGTTAACTTATTGCTAAACAGTTCTTTGCTTATTCTGCTTCTGATTGCAGTAAGCGCCTTTTTCTCGATATCAGAGATATCGCTGGCCGCCTCGCGCAAAATCAAATTGAAATTGCTGGCCGACGAAGGGGATATCAATGCCCAGCGCGTGCTCAAATTGCAAGAGATGCCGGGCGTCTTTTCTACCGTCATTCAAATCGGCCTCAATGCCGTGGCCATTTTGGGCGGCATCATCGGCGACGCCGCCTTTTCCCCCTGGTTTGCCACGGTATTCGCGCACTTTATGTCCCCCGAGCTGGCGGAGCAACTCAGCTTTATTTGCTCGTTCTCGCTGGTGACCGGCATGTTCATTTTGTTCGCCGATTTGACCTCGAAACGCATCGCGTTGATCTCCCCGGAAATTTATGCCGTCAGATCATCAACCCAATGTGCTTCTGCCTGCTGGTATTCCGTCCGCTGGTCTGGCTGTTCAACGACCTGGCCAACGTCATTTTCAAAATGTTGAAACTGCCCATGGTACGCAAAGACGACATTACCTCCGACGATATTTACGCGGTGGTCGAGGCCGGCGCGCTGGCCGGCGTATTGCGCAAACAAGAGCATGAACTTATCGAAAACGTCTTTGAGCTGGAATCGCGCACCGTACCTTCCTCGATGACCTTGCGCGAAACCGAGGACAGCATCAAAGAGAAAATAGCTACTCATCCCCATTCCAAATTTCTGGTGTGCGACGCCACCATTGATCACATCGTCGGCTATGTCGACTCGAAAGACTTGCTTAACCGCGTCCTGGACAATCATAGCCTGGCGCTCAATAGCGGCGTGCAGATCCGCTCGGCACTTATCGTACCTGACACACTGACCCTGTCCGAAGCGCTGGAGAGTTTTAAAACCGCCGGCGAGGATTTCGTGGTCATCTTGAATGAATATGCACTGGTCGTCGGCATCATCACCTTGAACGATGTGATGACCACCCTGATGGAGACTTGGTAGGCCAAGGACTAGAGGAACAGATCGTCGCCCGCGACGAGAATTCCTGGCTGATTGAGGGGGGAACCTCGATTGATGATGTCATGCGGGTGCTGCACATTGATGAGTTCCCACAATCCGGCAATTACGAGACCATCGGCGGCTTCATGATGTTTATGCTGCGCAAAATTCCTAAACGTACCGACTTTGTGCTCTACGCCGGCTACAAATTTGAAGTGTGGATATCGACAGCTACAAGATAGATCAGCTGCTGGTGACCCGCGTCGAAGAAAAAGCGTCGCCGCTGCTGTCGCAGGCGTCCGACAATAGCGCCCATGTGGCCTGAGATTAACGGCGGCCATCAAACGGCCTGAATGGGGCATCTTGCCCCCTGGCGTGGCCGCAAACGCTCGCCGCGCCTGCCGACTCTTCAGCCTGACTACGGCAGAGGTTCAGACGGCGGCGGCATTTCCCTCACTGCTGCGCGGCGGAGGCATAAGTATACGGCGGCAGTTCACCGTAAAAAGCGTTTTTAAGCCATATCCAGCTGGAGCCGCATTACCTGGCGGTTGACTTCAGACATAACGCTGAAATGCTGTTTATCCCGCACCTTAGGCAGCAAAATTTTGCCTTTATCAAATTCAAAAGCACCGATGCCTTTGATGTAAAGTCGGCCGCGAAATAAGGTCTTAACGTAAGTGGCTACTTTTATGGCGTTATAGCGATGGAAGATTCTCATTTTTGTACTTTCCTCCTACAGGGTTACTTCTTCCTATGGTACTGATTACCGCGATTGGAAATCCGGTAACGCTACCTAACTACACCTTATCTGAGTGGTAAGTTGTGCTTTAGTTCACGCTCTTACAGGATGCATTACTGCTTTTACATATTTTGACAGTAGGGTATAAAATTCAATTCCCTAGAAACAGTATAATTATCCTAAAGTGCTGTCGTTGTGCATGTATACCCGGCCGTGCCGGAGATGGCCCGGTGAGTTTCTACTATCAGGAGTTTTCTATGCGCTCTCTCATTAGCATGCCGCTTTGTTGTCTCGTATTTTCCTTTAACCTGCACGCGCACCTGCTGCGTCCCGGTGAACCCATGCCACCGATGCAGATCATGCAGCCGGGTGAGCTTCTTCACGATCATAATGAGTTTAGCCATCAATCCTGGAACAGCACGCGTCTTGGCGGGAAAATTTGCCTCATTCAGCATATCGCCGCCCGTGCCTCGGTGCGTGAGATGAATGCCGCATTAATAGAAACCCTACGCAAAGCCAGCCTACCTCGGGATTATTACCAAACGACGACAATCGTGAATCGCGGCGATGCTTTTTTTACTACAAGCTGGTTTATCCGCCATCAAATTGAGGCCAGCCAGCGCCGCTACCCCTGGTCGTAAATCATTGAAGATGCAGACAGCGTAGTGCTTAACGCGCGCGGCCTCAGGCCGGGGGGCAGCCGGGTCACGGGGACCCTCAGCCAACCGCGGCGTCACCGCCGGGCTCAGAACAGCGACACCCTGAAGCCGGGATTGAGGAAAGACTCGCGCGGGGTGTAATCCAGCGGCCGTCCCTGCCAATCATTGACCTGGGCGCCGGCCGCCACCGCCACCGCGTGTCCTGCGGCGGTGTCCCAGACGTTGGTCGGCACGAAACGGGGATAAAGCTGTGCTGTGCCCTCCGCCACCAGACAAAACTTCAGCGAGGAACCAATCGTCACCGTTTGGTGCTCACCCAGATGGGCCAGATAATCCTGCAGCTCCGCATTGTTGCCATGAGAACGGCTCACCACTACCAGCGGCGGACGCGCCTCTTTAACTTCGATCGTCTGTTGTTTGCCATTCTCGTCGATTCGCCAGGCTTTGCCATTCGCGGCGGCATAAAGCCTATCGGTCACAGGGGCATAGACCACGCCTATCACGGGCTTACCTTCCTCAATTAACGTGATATTGACGGTGAATTCGCCGTTACGACGCAGGAACTCTTTGGTGCCGTCCAGGGGATCTACCAGCCAGAAACGGCGCCAGTGCTGACGAAGGGACCAGTCCGGCGGATCTTCTTCAGAAAGGAGGGGAGTATCCGGCGCCAGCGCATGCAATCCGGCGGCAATGACCCGATGCGCGGCCAGATCGGCGGTGGTCACCGGCGAGTCATCTTGCTTCTGATCCAGCTCCAGCGGTTTGTCGCCGTTGTAGACCTGCATAATAGCCGCGCCTGCCTCGCGGGAAAGCGCGATGATGTGTTCAATCATGATACACCTCGAAGATGAGCCTTACGTAATCATAGTATTTTTTGCCCGGCGTGATAATGCTTCAACACACTGCGGCGCAGAAGTTCAAACCGCCGCGCCGCCGAGAAGCCGCCGGCGCGCGGGAAGGGCAGCTGTTCGGCGCGCTTGTCAGGTTTACAGGATTTCCAGCAGTTCCACTTCAAAAATCAGCGCGCTGAAAGGAGGAATGGACGCGCCCGCGCCACGCTCGCCGTAGGCCAGTTTGTGGGGGATATACAACTCCCACCGGGAGCCGACGGGCATCAGCGTCAACGCTTCGATCCAACCGACAATCACGCCGCTGACCGGGAATTCCGCCGGCTGACCACGCTCAACCGAACTGTCGAATACGGTACCATCCAGCAGCCGGCCGGTGTAATGCACCCGCACACGATCCTGCCGTGAGGGGATAGGACCCTCGCCTTGTGTCAGCACTTTAAACTGCAGGCCCGATTCGGTCAGATTTACCCCTTCCTTGCCGGCATTGTCCGCCAGGAATTTATCGCCTTCCACCGCCAGATGCTGCTGGCGCTCCTGACATACCGCATCGGCACGTTCGTGGACGGTACGCAGCGCGCGATGAATCACGTCCACCGGTACCGCCGGGGCATTGCCTTCCAGCGCATCGCGCAAGCCGGTCAGCAGGGAATCGGGCAACAGACCTTCTAAACCGGATTCCACCAGTTGCTGGCCTACCTGGAGGCCGATACCGTAGCTCGCCTGTGCTTCTACGCTGTCTAAAGAAGAGTTGGTCATGACTTTTCCTTGATATCTTAAAAAGCGAAAGGCGCAGCATAACAGCGCGGGCGGTTGGGGTAAAATTCCGCGTGCAATTAGTATGACACCTCCCTTTAACCGCAAAGCGCGGTATGAAATAGGCATGGAGCTTCATCCTTCGCCGCTCTATACTTCATCGGGTTACGGCAACAGTTTTGCAAGAGAGGTCATCATGGGCAGAATCGCGCCTAGGAAGAATACGTCCCTGGGCTTTTCGCTGCCGGGACTGGACGGCCTGCGGGAGAAATGGCGTCGCCGTTTCGGCCACGATGATGACGTCAGCCAGGCGGCCGGCGAGGACGATAAGCGCGCGCTACAACAAATTCCCGACGGACAGGATGGGTCCGCCACAACCTCGTCGCAGGATGCATCCTACGCCCTAGCCATCGGCAGTGCAGTGGACGAGGACGAGCCGCAACCGACCCCCATCGGCAGAGCTGGCGCCACGACCGGAGACGAGCCCTTCACTACGCCCCTAGGCAGCACCGGTCATCGCCCTGACTATCTGGCAGAAGTGCCGCCGCGGACGGAGTCACCCCCCCGCCCCGCCCTACTTGGGCGCGGCACAGCGCGGGAAGACGCTGTTGGCGACATTGTGGCATCTGCCGGACGATTTTATAATGGATGGGCCCGCAGATGCCACCTGCGTCAACGGTCCGCAACGACACGCCGCCTGTGCCCACATGCAGGCCGAGCTGGTGGACAACAGCGCCGTCGCCGGCAGCACGGATAACCGCCATGCAAACCTACCGCATCGCCGATGGCCAGACGCTGGCACAGCTGTTTCGCGCGCATAATTTGCCGGTGGCGGATGTCTTTGCCATGGCGCAGGTGGAGGGTAGCAATAAACCGTTGAGCAGCCTGCAGGCCGGGCAGGAAGTGCGGATAGTCCAGAATGCGCAGGGTGTGGTAACGCTGCTGGAGATTGAAACCGGTGCCGCAGGTCCGGTGCGTTTTTCGCTACAGCCCGACGGCAGCTACCAACAGCGTTAATCGTGCCATCAGCTGCGCCGCTCCTTTTACCACCAGCGCTAGCCATACATCGCCGGCGTCGATAGTCAGGCTGACGCAGCGGCCATCGTCTTATCGTGTCATCCTGATCGGGCCCGATCGGAAAAGCAAAACGCCGGCACAGGGCCGGCGTTTTAACCTCACATAATCTTGCGATTACGCTTCGGGAACAATCACCACATTCAGGCTGGCGAAAACTTCGCTGTGCACCTGGATGCTGACATCGTGGTCACCGGTCGTGCGCAGAACACCGTTCGGCAGACGCACTTCGCTTTTGGAGACGTTAATGCCTGCAGCGGTGATCGCGTCGGCGATATCGCGGGTACCGATAGAGCCGAACAGTTTACCTTCGTCGCCTGCTTTAGACGGGATGGTGACGATGCCCAGTTCATTGATTTTCGCAGCGCGTGCTTCAGCCGCAGCCTGGGTTTCCGCTAGTTTGGCTTCGAGCTCGGCGCGGCGCTCCTCAAAATATTCCACGTTTTTCTTGGTGGCCGGTACGGCTTTGCCCTGCGGCACCAGGTAGTTACGAGCGTAGCCCGCTTTAACGTTAACCTGTTCACCCAAACCGCCCAGGTTGGCGACTTTATCAAGCAGAATAACTTGCATTACCTTATCCTCTCAAAGACTTAGTGGACGATGACCGATTACTGATGACGATCAGTGTACGGCAACAGGGAAAGGTAGCGCGCACGCTTGATTGCGCGGGCCAGCTGACGTTGGTATTTGGCGCGAGTACCGGTAATACGGCTCGGGACAATTTTACCACTTTCGGTGATATAGTTTTTCAGCGTAGCGATGTCTTTATAGTCGATCTCAACAACGCCTTCCGTGGTGAAACGGCAGAACTTGCGACGACGGAAATAACGTGCCATAGGGCTAGTCTCCAGAATCTATCAAATCAATCTGCTCGGTATGCAGAACTATTTTGCTGAGGCCATTGCGCCCTTGATGGCAACAGATGAACCCCTGCACAGTAATCTGCGCGCCGACCGTTATACTGCGAGTAATTTCGAGTGTCTGTTTTCCACTGACCACCACGGGGAGTCGGCACCATGCCTGGCGTGAAAAACCGGCTTCCTGATGCACAGAACGGTGCTCAAGCACGAACTGGCAATGCGGAATACCTGACGGGCTGACCTTTCGGATGGGTGTCTTGCACACGGTGCCCGACAGCATCAGACGGTTCGCCGTCATCATCGATTACTCTTCAGAATCCCCAGCATCAGAGTCTTCGTTGGTTTCAGTAGCGAAATCTTCACGGCGCTCGCGGCGTTCATCTTTCGCTTTAACCATCGGAGACGCTTCAGTCACCGCGTGCTTAACGCGCATGATCATGCTGCGGATAACGGCGTCATTGAAGCGGAAAACTGTTTCCAGCTCGTCGATCACTTCCTGCGGCGCTTCTACGTTCAGCAGAACATAGTGGGCTTTGTGCAGTTTGTTTATCGGGTAAGCCAGCTGACGGCGGCCCCAGTCTTCCAAGCGGTGGATCTGGCCTTCAGCACCGGTAATCAGGGCGCTGTAGCGTTCAATCATGCCGGCAACCTGTTCGCTTTGGTCAGGATGAACCATAAAAATGATTTCGTAATGACGCATAGAATTGCTCCTTACGGATTATTCAGCCTCCTGTCAGGGTCAACCGCGGCCCATGGAAGCAAGGAACGTGATAAGTGTACGGTCGAAAAATGACATTCAATTCTACTTATCCGGCCGGCCAAACACAAGGACCCGCTGTGGATTATTTCCGCTATCGACGTCAAAGCGCCAGCGTTGCGGGCGTTAGGCTAACGTTGGCCATAGGGCTTCAGGCTTTGGGCCTCAAGCAGCCGGCGCTATAGAGCCTCGCGGAAAAAAGCCGCAGTTGCCGCGAGCGCACCCACGGTGATTTTGTGACTAATGTCCGGCTCGGTAAGATAGCGCACCCGATGATGACCATCCCGCGCGCTCTCCGCCGGCGGCACCAGCGGATCCGCCTCACCGTGCCAAAGCAGCAACGGCCGGTCATGCAGCTTATCCAGCCGCTGAAACACATCATAGTCCGGCGCATCCGGCGTCACCGGCGGAAACAGGGTCCGGCTAAGGCGCATAAAATCCCCTGACCCCATCAGCGCCGCGGCGGACAACAGCCAGTCAAAGCGCGCCAGTGCCCCCAGTGCGGTCATGCCGCCCATCGACGCGCCGGCCGTCAATCTGTCCAAGCTGATGATAATGCGTATATAGCGCAGGCAATTCATCGATGTTTTTGCGTAGAATATCCCAAAAATGCCGAAGGCGGCGTTGCTCATCACCGTCAAAAAGGGCACCATGCATAAGAGCATCCGGCAGGATCACACGGAACCCGGTCTGCGCCAGCGCATAGCCGAAATAGCTATGATCTCTTTGGACGAGATGTAGCCATGGTAAAAGAACAGCGTCGGCAGCGGTGAGGCATAACCGCCCGCCGGCATCGCATGTATCACTTCGATGTCGCCGACGTACTCCTGATGCATCTCGACCATGGGGCCTCCCGTTCGCCGTCACACATACGCTACGCCGTCCTGTCGCCGCAGCGTCCGGTCATTACCATAATCACTGCAGACCGGTTTCGCTATACTTTAATCACCTATGCATTGCGGATATTTGGCTATGAAATGGCTTACTACACTGATCCTTTTTTGCGGCCTGCCGTTAGCGGGGTGCAGCGTGTTGAATGGCAAACCGGCGTCGCCGCCGG
Source organism: Sodalis glossinidius str. 'morsitans' (assembly GCF_000010085.1). Lineage (NCBI taxonomy): Bacteria > Pseudomonadati > Pseudomonadota > Gammaproteobacteria > Enterobacterales > Bruguierivoracaceae > Sodalis > Sodalis glossinidius. The sequence continues at coordinate 633,479 of NC_007712.1, read as the reverse complement.
CTCCGGAAAAACAAGCGGTCGAAATCAGCCGCAATATGGTGGGTTCGCTGACGCGGGCGGGCAAGGTCACCGTGGATGAACACGGCAGCCCCATGGACGCTAAAAACGCCCTTCAGCGCCAGGCGGATGAACATCAGGCGCGCTACTACCAGATCCTGATGATCGATGAGACGGTGACCCCCGGCGTCTGGCACGGCGAGGCGATTCTTTACCGCTAGCGTGCGCCGGCGGCCGCAGGGTTACTTCTGCCACCGCTGCCGCACGGCTTCAAACAGGGATACCCCAGCGGCAACCGACACATTGAGTGACGAAACCGTTCCGGCCATGGGGATGCTGATGAGCTCATCGCAGTGTTCTCGCGTCAGGCGACGCATCCCTTCACCTTCCGCACCCATGACCAGCGCCAGCGGCCCGGTCAGTTTACTTTGATAAAGATGGTGGTCCGCTTCGCCGGCAGTGCCGACTATCCACACATTATGCTCTTGCAGCAGACGCAGCGTGCGCGCCAGATTGGTCACGCGGATAAGCGGTACGGTTTCCGCAGCGCCGCTGGCCACTTTCTTGGCGGTGGCGTTAAGCGGCGCCGCGCGATCGCGCGGTACGATCACCGCATGCACCCCGGCGGCGTCGGCACAGCGCAGGCACGCACCCAGGTTATGCGGGTCGGTGACGCCATCAAGCACCAACAGCAGCGGCGCGGCCTGCTGCGTCAGCAGCGCCGGCAGATCGTTCTCCTGGTATTGCCACCCTGCCTGCACCCGGGCGACGATGCCTTGATGAACGGCACCTTCCGCCTTCTCATCCAGCCACTGGCGGCTCACCATCTGGATAACGATGCCCGCGTTCTCCAACTGCTGAAGCAGCGGCTGCAAACGGCGGTCGTCACGCCCTTTTAGCAGATACACATCCAGGAAACGCTGGGGATCACGCTCCAGCAGGGCTTGTACGGCATGAATACCGTAAATAATTTCGCTCATGATGTTCTTTCATCGTCAACGGGCCTGGCTGGCCCGTTTGGGTTATGCCAATTAACGTCGCTTGCCGACACTCAGCTTTCTGAATGACCGGACGCCGCGGCGCGTTTTACCGCCGGCGGCTTTATTGCGTGATGCACCGTCCTTGGACGGTTTTATTACAGGGCGCTTCCTCAGCGGCCGGTTTAGCCGGCGCGGAAAAGGCGTGGCCGCTCTTGCCACGTTTTGCGCCTCTCTGCGCCGTCGGGGCCGGCTGGCCGCTGGGGAACGGCTGCGACGCGTTTTGTCCACCGCCGCGCTGGCGCTTACCGCGCACACCGCCGGGCTTGTCGCCCCCATTTCCCGTCCCCGCCGCGGTTCGCCTGCTGCTGACGCTGGCGCGCGGTTTTGCCTACGCCTCGCGACTGACGGCGGCTGGAAATCAAGGAAAAATCGATTTTGCGCTCGTCCATATGCACGGCTTCGACGCGGATCTCCACGGCATCGCCGAGCCGGTACACTCTACCGCCGGATTCCCCTATCAACCGCTGGCCAATGTTGTCATGACGATAATAGTCATTGTCCAGCGACGAGACATGCACCAGACCATCGATAAACAGTTCATCAAGACGCACAAAAAAGCCAAAGCTGGTCACGCTGGTAATAATACCGCTAAACACCTCACCAACATGATCCAGCATAAAGTCACACTTCAACCAATCCGCCACGTCGCGGGTCGCTTCATCGGCGCGACGCTCGCTCAGCGAACATTGCTGGCCCAACTGCAACATTTCTTCCAACTCGGAATGCCAACCACCGGTCGGGGTGGCGCGGCCGTCAATCTCACCACTTTGCTGGCCGAGAAGATATTTGACCGCCCGGTGCAGCGCCAGATCCGGATAACGGCGAATCGGCGAAGTAAAGTGGGCATAGGCCTGCAGGGCCAGCCCGAAGTGGCCGCGGTTTTCCGGATCGTAAATCGCCTGCTTCATCGATCGCATCAGCATGGTTTGCAGCATTTCGTGATCCGGCCGGCCCGCGACCAGATTCATCATATCGGCATAATCCTTAGGTTCGGGTTTATCGCCGCCGCCGAGAGTCAGCCCCAGCTCGCCCAACACCGTGCGCAACGACGTGATGTGGTCATTGCTTGGCCTATCATGCACGCGATAAAGCGCTGGCTCTTTGTGCTTTTCAACAAAGCGTGCCGCGGCGATATTCGCCAGGATCATGCACTCTTCGATCAGTTTATGGGCATCATTACGCTTCACCGGCTCGATACGCTCGATGCGGCGCTCTGCGTTGAAAATGAACTTGGCCTCTTCGGTTTCAAAAGAGATGCCGCCGCGCTGGACTCTGGCCTGTTCCAGCGTCTGATACATTTCATGCAGTTGCGTCAGCGGCTTGACGAGCGGCGCGTACTGGGCGCGCAATTCCTGCTGCCCCTGCAGGATCTGCCAGACCTTGTTATAGGTCAGGCGTGCATGGGAGTTCATCACCGCTTCATAAAATTTATAGGATGAGAGGCGTCCCTGAGCAGAGATGGTCATCTCGCACACCATACACAGCCTGTCCACCTGTGGGTTTAACGAACACAGGCCGTTGGACAGCACCTCGGGAAGCATCGGGATCACCTGCGAAGGGAAATAAACCGAGGTGGCACGCCGGCTGGCCTCCTGATCGAGCGGCGTATGCGGGCGGACGTAATAGCTCACATCAGCAATCGCCACCCACAGTCGCCAGCCTCCTCCGCTGCGTTTTTTCTCGCAGTACACCGCGTCGTCGAAGTCACGCGCGTCCTCGCCATCAATGGTCACCAGCGGCAGTGCGCGTAAATCGATACGCCCGCGCTTGGCTGCTTCCGGCACGTCTTCTTGCAAATCCGCGAGCTGCTGCTCGACTTCAGGCGGCCAGACATAGGGAATATCGTGCGTGCGCAACGCGATATCCACCGCCATACCGGTACCCATATTATCGCCGAGCACTTCCACCACTTTACCTATGGCTTTGGTACGCCGGGTCGGGCGCTGCGTCAACTCCACCACCACCACGAACCCCATGCGGGCGCCCTGGGTTGCCTCCGGCGGAATCAGAATATCGAAACTGAGGCGGCTATCGTCCGGCACGACAAACGCGCTGCCGGCATCAGTGAAAAAACGGCCCACGATCTGGCTGGTTTTCGGCACCAGCACCCGCACAATGCGCGCCTCGCGGCGGCCTTTGCGGTCCGCGCCCTGGGGTTGCGCCATGACAACATCGCCATGAATGGCCATTTTCATCTGTTCGGCGGACAAATAATAGTCATCCTTGCTGCCTTCGACGCGCAGGAAACCAAAGCCGTCGCGATGACAGATGACCGTACCGCGCAACAGATCTAGACGCTCCGGCAGCGCATAGCACTGGCGCCGGGTAAAAATCAATTGCCCGTCCCGCTCCATAGCGCGCAAGCGGCGGCGCAAACCTTCCAGTTGGTCTTCGCCACTGATGTCCAGCTCTTGCGCCAGCTCCTCGCGGCTGGCGGGCTTTTCCCGCTTGGCTAAATGGGCGAGGATAAATTCTCGGCTGGGAACCGGGAATGCATATTTTTCTGCCTCTCTTTCCAGAAAGGGATCTTGTGACATCGTGCTTCTCCATAATGTCAAAACAGGTTGCCGTGCCGCTAGCGGGCACGCACACGTCTATGTAGAGCGGCGGTTAGAGCAATCATGCCGGCCACCCAGGGTGCGGGCTGATGCGATAAACCTATGGGCGCCTGCGGCAACTCCTGTTTTGCAGGCGAAATGTCAACCTGGTGTTCCGCACTACAACCGGCCGGCGCGCAACCCCAAATACTGCTGTCGTTGGCAAATTCGCCAAATCCTGGCGGGGTTAACTGTATCGGTAAAAAGGAAAACATGAACAATAAGAGTAACCTTTGAGAACCAAACAGGCCATAAGACTTGTCGATCGGCAATGAGGGCATGTGCGGTAACGGCAGGATAACCTATTGATATATAAAAACAAACCGGGACACACCCGGTTTGCTCTCTTTTTTTCTTTTCTAACATCCGGCGGCCATCAGGCGTCGAACGGATCGCGTAAAATCATGGTTTCGCTACGGTCAGGTCCGGTCGAAACGATGTCCACCGGCACGCCGGTGACCTCTTCGATACGTTTGATGTAGCGACGCGCCGCCTCGGGCAGCTTGTCGAACGCCTTCACGCCGAAGGTGCTTTCGCTCCAGCCCGGCATGCTCTCATAAATCGGCTCGATACCTTCCCAGTTTTCCGCGGCCAGCGGCGTACTTTCCACCACGCGACCGTCGGGCAGGCGATAGGCAGTGCAGATTTTCACTTCCTGCAGACCGTCAAGCACGTCGAGTTTGGTGAGGCAGAAACCGGAAAGCGAGTTGATCTGCACCGCACGGCGCACCGCTACCGCGTCCAGCCAGCCGGTACGGCGGCGGCGGCCCGTGGTGGCGCCGAATTCATTACCCTTGACGCACAGGAATTCCCCCGTGTCGTCAAACAGCTCGGTGGGAAACGGGCCGGCGCCGACGCGGGTAGAATAGGCCTTGACGATACCGAGAACATAGTCCACATAGCGCGGGCCGAGGCCGGAACCAGTAGCGACGCCGCCGGCCGTGGTATTGGATGAGGTGACGTAGGGGTAGGTGCCGTGATCGATATCCAGCAGCGTGCCCTGAGCACCTTCAAACATCATCAGATCGCCGCGTTTGCGGGCGCTGTCCAGCAGCTCGGAAACGTCCACTACCATACCGGTCAGAACGTAGGCCACCGCCAGGATATCGTCCAGCACCATTTGGTAATCCACTGTGTCAGCCTGGTAATAATGCACCAGCTGGAAGTTGTAGTAGTCCACGACCTCTTTCAGCTTGGTGGCAAACGTGTCCTTGTTGAAAAGATCGCCCACGCGCAGCGCGCGACGCGCCACTTTGTCTTCATAGGCCGGGCCAATGCCGCGACCGGTGGTGCCGATAGCTTTGGCGCCGCGGGCCTTTTCGCGCGCAACGTCCATCGCGACATGGTAGGCAAGAATCAGCGGGCACGCCTCGGAAATCAGCATGCGTTCGCGTACCGGAATACCTCGCGCCTCCAGCTCACCCATTTCTTTCATCAGCGCTTCCGGCGACAGCACGACGCCGTTGGCGATAATGCTGACAACGTTTTCACGCAGGATGCCCGAGGGGATCAAATGAAGAACGGTTTTTTCACCGTTGATAACTAAAGTATGACCGGCGTTGTGTCCACCCTGATAGCGAACAACATATTTAGCCCGTTCGGTCAGCAGGTCGACGACCTTGCCTTTACCTTCGTCACCCCATTGGGTGCCCAGTACGACGACGTTCTTACCCATCTTTTAACTTCACCAGATTGCTTAAAAATGGATTCTACCATCTGAATCCACGACTTTCAGTACTTTTTGACGCCGGTTCGCGCTGTTTTTTCGCGCTGCGATCACGCGCCCATTTTGCTACGCAACATATAGTAGATGACGCAGCCAGCGACCACTAAACCGCCGCCGAATCGGCGCAAAAGCCGATCCGGCAGCGTCGCCAGCGAACCTATCATCTTGCGCCAAACGGTGGGAAACAGCATCGGCCCCAATCCCTCCAATACCAGTACCAGACCGAGCGCCATCCAAATTGTCGGATTCATCACATTTCCTCAAAGCAAAAAAAGGCCCGAAGGATCGGGCCTGATTGACTGTGCGGGGCAACCGTCAGGGACGGCGGCCGACCACGGTATCTTCCGGCGACTTCATGAAGCGGAAGAAATCGCTTTCCGGGCTCAGCACCATCACATCATTGTTGTTGTTGAAGCTGTTCTCATACGCACGCAGGCTGCGGATAAATGCATAGAACGCAGGATCCTCGCTGAACGCATCGGCGTACAGCTTGGCGGTTTCCGCATCCGCTTCACCGCGGGTAATCAAAGCCTGACGCTCGGCTTCGGCCAATGTACGAGTCACTTCGTAATCCGCCGCGGCGCGCAGCTTCTCCGCCTCTTCCTGGCCCTGGGAACGGTGGCGACGGGCGACGGCTTCACGTTCGGCGCGCATACGCTGATAGATAGCGTCGGACACTTCCGTCGGGAGGTTGATTTGCTTGATACGCACGTCGACAACCTCTATCCCCAGCGCCGCCATACTGTTAGGATTCACCGACGGCTGAAGGCCGTTGGTTTCACGCTCTACCCGCGCGGCGGCGGAAGCAATGGCGTTATCGGCCGCGGTCGCCTGCGTCTCTTCATCGTCGCCGGACGTGCCGTTATTCAGCGCTTCGCGCACATCGGTCATCAGACGGTTGCGGGAATCGGTGACAATCCCCTTGACATCCAGCCGGCCGAGCTCCGAGCGCAGACGGTCGGAAAACTTCCGTTTCAGCAACACTTCCGCCTGCGATACATCACCGCCGCCGGTCGCCAGATAATAACGGCTGAAGTCGCTGATACGCCATTTAATATAGGAGTCGACAATCAGGTCTTTCTTTTCCATGGTGACAAAGCGATCGGCCTGGTTTTCCATGGTCTGAATGCGCGCATCAAGATTTTTAACCGTTTCGATAAACGGTATTTTCATGTGCAGGCCGGGGTTGTAAATCAACGGTTTGTTATCGCCGTCGCGCAATACCTTGCCAAAGCGCAAAACGATGCCGCGCTGGCCTTCCTGCACGACAAACAGTGACGCATACAACACCACCAGCACTACGACCACAATAAGCAATAAAGGCTTACGCATCGGTTATTCCCTCCCTTCGCGCGTGGTATCGTCACGCTGTGCATTGGCGCGTCGCTGATCCATGACCGTTCCGCTGGCGTTGCCGCCCGCGGCAGGCGCCGTCGCGGTACCGCCGGCAGGCAGCCGCAGCAGATTAAGGGCATCGCTGCCCGAGCGGGGCTTGGCATTGCCGGCCGGCGCGTTGCGTAGCATCTGATCGAGCGGCAACACCATCAGATTATTGCTGCCCTTGTCATTGACCAGAATTTTGCGGGTGTTGCTCAGCACGCGCTCCATGGCATCAATATACAGACGCTCACGGGTAATTTCCGGCGCCGCTTTATATTCCGGCAGCACTTTGGCGAACCGCTGGACTTCCCCCTGCGCTTCAAGCACCGTGCGGGCTTTATAGGCACGTCCCTCTTCCAGGATACGCTGCGCCTGACCGTTGGCGCGCGGCTGGACTTCGTTGGAGTACGCTTCGGCTTCGCGGATATATTGCTGTTCATTTTCACGCGCGGCGATAGCGTCATCAAACGCCGCCTTCACCTCTTCCGGCGGCCGGGCGGCCTGGAAGTTGACGTCCAGCAGGGTAATGCCCATGTTATAAGGCTGAATAGTTTCTTCCAGCACGCGCTGGGTGTCGCTGCGCACCACGGTGCGGCCTTCGGTGAGGATGCGATCCATAGTGTATTTACCGATAACGCCGCGCAGGGCGCTGTCGGTGGCCTGACGCAGGCTGTCATCGGCATTGGTTACTCTGAACAGGTAGCGCTCAGGGTCGGTCACTCGATATTGCACGTTCATTTCCACGCGCACGACGTTTTCATCGGAGGTCAGCATCACGCCAGACGCCGCCAGCTCCCGTACCGACTCCACGTTGACCGCGGTCACGGTGTCGATAAAGGTCGGTTTCCAGTTCAGGCCGGGCTGAACCAGATGATCGAATTTGCCGAAACGCAACACCACGCCGCGTTCCGCTTCCTTGATCGTATAGAAGCTGCTGCCCGCCCAAATGACCACGACGGCCGCGACCGCCAGACCGATATAACGACCTCTTCTACCCGGCGCGCCGGTGCCGGTGCCACCGCCTTTGTTGCCGAACCCGCTCAGCTTGCGGCTGAGTTTACGGAAGATATCATCCAGATTGGGCGGGCCTTGTTCGCGTCCGCCTTTATTGTTATTTCCGCCAGAGTTGCCGCTATTATTATTGCTGCTCCCCCACGGATCGCGGTCATGTCCGTTATTACCGGGCTGATTCCACGCCATGTTTTAGCTCCATTTTACTTTAATTAGTATTCTTCAGGCTTGAGTTCCCAAAGGACGGTCAGACAAGATAGTCTACCAACGCCATTTCCTGCTTACATAACCGATGCCAGCCGATAATGGGTAATCTTACGACCAGCCCCATGCTGCCATCTTCTTCAACCCACTCTTTTTCAATGGCCTGCAATTGATAAAAACGACTGCGCAGCCGGCCGGCCTGGGGAGGCAGACGGAGCTCATGGCGCGCAATTTCACCCGCCAGACGCTCGGTGAGCGCTTGCATCAGCAGCGCCATACCTTCACCGTTATGGGCGGAAAGCCACACCCGGACAGGACGGTTTTCTTCATCGCGATCGATGCGCGGCACAAAATCGTCGAGCAAATCGATTTTATTCATTACCAACAATGTCGGAATATCGTTGGCTTCAATTTCGGCCAATACCTGATCAACCGCGTCAATATTTTCACTAATACGCGTGTCGGCGGCGTCAACAATATGCAGCAGCAAGGTAGCCTGCCGCGTCTCCTGCAGTGTCGCCTTAAATGCCGCGACCAGGTCGTGCGGCAAATGGCGGATAAAACCCACCGTATCTGCCAGAACGGTATCCCCCACATCGCCGACATTGATGCGCCTGAGCGTCGGGTCCAGCGTGGCGAATAACTGATCGGCCGCATAAACACCGGCCTCGGTCATCCGATTAAATAAGGTTGATTTTCCGGCGTTGGTATACCCTACCAGCGAGACGGTGGGCACATCCGCGCGGGCGCGCCGGCCCTGTTCACGCTGCTTCTCCACCTTCTCTAAACGGGAAAGTATCTGGCTGATTCGGTTACGCAGCAGGCGACGGTCAGTCTCAAGCTGGGTTTCCCCCGGCCCGCGCAGCCCAATACCGCCTTTTTGCCGCTCAAGGTGCGTCCAGCCACGCACCAGACGTGTGGCAAGATGACGCAGTTGAGCCAGCTCCACCTGCAGCTTACCCTCATGGGTACGCGCGCGCTGGGCAAAAATATCGAGGATCAACCCCGTGCGATCGATAACCCGGCACTCGCACAGGCGTTCAAGATTACGCTCCTGGGCGGGGGATAAGGCATGGTCGAACAGGACCACAGACGCGCTACTGGTTTTAACCGCCTCAGCGATCTCTTCCGCTTTTCCCTCGCCGACAAAATATTTGGGATGAGGCGCCTTGCGGCTGCCGGTAACGACGTGCAACGCCGCTACCCCGGCGGAAGATACCAGGGATTCAAACTCCTGCAGGTCTTCCATATCCTTGTCTTGCGAAAAAAAAATGTGAACCAGTATGGCCTGCTCACCGGCATCGTAACGGTCAAACAAGCGTACAACCTCTCATGCGGGTATACCGCAGCTATAATCGGGCCTTAGCGCAGACAGCACGCTAAAGCACAGCGAAATGGTCAACAAGGATACGCCTTATTCGGCGTCATCGCTTTCCGGCTGCGACGGTTGCGAAGCAGGGGTGCTGCCATGGTGATAATTACTGGAACCGCCGCTCGGATTGTTATTGTGATGCGATACGGGGCGCGACGGTACGACGGTAGAGATGGCATGTTTGTAAACCATCTGACTGACCGTGTTTTTCAATAAAATGACAAACTGATCGAAAGATTCAATCTGGCCCTGTAGTTTAATGCCATTCACCAAATAAATAGAAACCGGAACACGTTCCCGACGCAATGCGTTCAAGAACGGATCTTGCAAAGATTGCCCCTTAGCCATTCTGTCTTTTCCTTATGTGCTTGTTGTTTGTAACAAGAACCATGTGGCTCTAAATAAAATAATCGTTGTAAAAAAGCGCGTTCAGTACCATCAATTGTACACAATCACCCAACCTATGCACTAACAACCTGTAATACCCTGTCGAGGGCGGCGGGCTCATCGCTATCCAGCCAATGAACATCGTGCCACCCGCGCAGCCAGGTCATCTGGCGCTTGGCAAGCTGTCGTGTCGCGCAAATCCCGCGGAACACCATGTCATCATAATCGGTTTCGTCGGCCAGATATGACCACATCTGGCGGTAGCCGACGCAACGAATGGATGGCATTTCCCTGTGAAGATCACCTCGGGCAAAAAGCGTACTGACCTCGTGCTCGAAACCGGCGGCCAACATCTGATGAAAGCGTTGCGCGATACGCTGATGCAGCAAAGCGCGGTCAAGCGGTACGATGGCGAATTGATGTACCCGATACGCCAGCGCTTCACCGGATATTTTTGTCAGTTCCGTTAGAGTGTTACCTGAAACGAAAAAAACTTCCAGTGCCCGCAACAATCTCTGCGGATCATTAGGATGAATACGATTTGCCGCAATCGGATCAATCTGTTGCAATTGCCGGTGCAACGCCTGCCATCCCACCGTTTCCGCCTCGCGTTCAATGCGCGCGCGCACTTCGGGATCTGCCGAGGGCAAGGGGGATAATCCCTCCAGCAGCGCCTTGAAGTAGAGCATGGTCCCGCCCACCAGCAACGGTATACGACCGGCCTCGGTGATCTCTGCCATTTCCTTAAGCGCATCACGGCGGAAATCCGCCGCTGAATAAGCCTCCGCCGGATCGCGGATATCTATCAGGCGATGTGGCGCCCGCGCCAGCTCGTCGGCGCCGGGCTTCGCCGTGCCGATATCCATACCTCGATAGATCAGCGCGGAATCGACGCTGATAATCTCCACCGGCAGATGCTGGTGCAACGCCATCGCCAGCACGGTTTTGCCGGAGGCGGTTGGCCCCATAAGGAAAATGGCCTGGGGCCGGCGCGGAAATGTCGGCTCAGTCATGGTTCAGGGCTTTAATAGCGGCCTCAAAATTCAATGTTACCAGAAGCCCGTCGGGCGGGGCTTTCACCCACTGCGGACAAAGCCGCTCCACCTCGGCAAGCAATTGTATCGCCCGGGAATGGCTCCAGGCGACCGATTCGTGTTGCAGCCGGCGGGCAAGCCAGACCGCAACCTGGTGATGCGTCACCGACGTTTCACCTTCCAGGTAGCCTAACAGGTCTGGAATCAAGTTTTGTAAATTTTGTTGGCGTAATGGTAAAGGTACCGCATTCAGTATCGCCTGATGAAGATGTGCCTGTAGCGCAATACCCATTTCCTGCAGCAGCGGCTGGTGGCGTTTGAGTGCCGCAACCTCTGCGTTGCGCAGCGTCATACGCAGCGGAATCAGCAGCGGCTGAGCGCTCAGCGTCTCGCTCCCCGGCGTCAGTTGGCGTTCGGTCAGGCAGCGTTCGGCAACCTGCAGCGAGAGTAGCGCCAGACTGCCTGCCGATTCCACCAACGCGTAGCAAGGCGGCACCAAGGTCAACACCCGGCCAAACGTATGCGGATTTCCGACGACGCTCTCCCCAACACTGACGTGGGCAGCGCCGCTGTCCCGTTTGACCGACGCGGCGCCGGTTGGGTCAGCCTCAGGGGGAATCAGCGTTAATTGAACCTCTTTTTCGCTCTGCCCGTGATGGGCGCCGGAGACCTGACTGGTGCCAGCGTGCCCCGCGTCGTCAGCAGAGAGCGGTGCGTCATCAGCAGCCGACCAGCCACCCTCTGCCGGCCGACGCTTAGCGAATATATCGCGCTGTGCTGTTTGTGCCCCTTGCGGCAACGGCGCTGTCTGCATCAGTTGCCGGTACAGAGCCCCTTCTTTACGCTTGAAACCCGCACCGCCGGCGTAGCCGCTGCTGCGCTCCCGCTCCTGGCCACCGCTATGCTGACGCGACGACCCCGTATCCCCGCTGATCTCTCCCCGCTGGCGCCCCGACTCAGCGCCGGCAGCCACCGAAGGCCGCTGCCCGGATGCGGCGGGCAGAGCGAAATGATTGCGCCCGGACGCCAGGCGATTTTCCGGCGCGCACGGCCCTTCCTCACCCATCGCCAGGCCAGGAGTCGTGCTTTGCTGCAGAACGATCATTACCGCCTGATAAATAAAATCATGCACTAGACGCGCCTGGTGAAACCGCACTTCGTGCTTGGCGGGATGGACATTAACGTCGACCTGATGAGGCTCCACGTCAAGAAACAGCACGAAAGCCGGCTGCTGCGTCCCCGCTAGCTGTTCTTGATAGGCCTGTCGGATGGCGTGGTTGATTAATTTGTCGCGCATCGTGCGCCGATTGACATAACTGTATTGCATCTCGGGCAGTTCCCCACCCGACTGATCCGCCACCCAGCCGTGGATAGCCAAATCGCCATGCTGCCAGGAAACGCTCAGTGCCCGCTCGACGAAAGCCGGGCCGCATAGCGCGCCCAGCCTGCGCAGATGCTGGCCGGGCTGGCTGATCGCGCGGTATTGGCGAACCGTTTTGCCGTTGTGCTGCAAAATAAACGTCACGTCGAATCGTGCCAACGCAATACGGCGGATGACTTCATCAATATGGGTAAATTCGGTCTTTTCGGTGCGCATAAACTTGCGACGGGCCGGCGTGTTATAAAACAGGTCCAGCACCTCCACCGTCGTTCCCACCGGATGGGCGGCAGGTTTCTGCGTAACCGCCAAATCGCGACCCTCAGCGTACGCTTGCCAGGCCTCGCCTTGCGCAGCTGTGCGCGAGGTTAACGTCAGACGCGACACGGCGCTGACGCTGGCCAGCGCCTCGCCACGAAAACCCATGCTGGTAATAGTTTCGAGGTCGTCCAGGCTGGCGATTTTGCTGGTTGCGTGGCGGGCCAGCGCTAATGCCAGCTCATCTTTATCAATACCGCTTCCGTTATCCCGGATACGGATGCGCTTGGCACCACCGCGTTCGATATCGATTTCAATGCGCGTCGCCCCGGCGTCAAGACTGTTTTCGACCAGCTCCTTTACCACCGACGCGGGACGTTCCACCACTTCACCGGCGGCAATTTGGTTGGCAAGCTGTGGCGGCAACACCTGTATCGGCATAATAATCGGGTTCCTCTGGCCTTAAGCGAGCGGTATGGTCAACGTCTGCCCCAGCATGACGTTATTGGACGTCATATTATTGGCGCGCTTGATGGCGCCAGCGCGCCGGCATCGGCTGCGGAGCTAACGCCCTGCGGCCGATTTTCGAGCTTTGAGCCGGTTTGCAGCGGATGCGCCAGGAAATAAGCGCGCAAGCCCAGATACAAGGCGTTGGCGATCTTATCCTGGTATGCGCTGCTACCGAGTAGCCGCTCCTCCCGGGTATTACTGATGAAACCGGTTTCCACCAGCAGCGATGGAATATCCGGCGAACGCAGGACGCCGAAGCTGGCGTGTTCCGGCCGGCGCTTATGCAGCGTACCTACCCGCTGCAGTTGGCCCAGCACCTTCACCGCGATGTCATATCCCACCCGCTGCGAGTGGCCGAACTGGAGATCCAGCACCGCCTGACTGAGATAAGGATAGGCCTGGCTGTTGGCAAGCAAATCGCCCGCGCCGCCCAGCAGCTCCGACTGTTTCTCATGCTGCTCCAGCCAGTTTGCCATTTCGCTGTTTGCGCGCCGGTTGGAGAGCACCCATACTGATGCCCCGCTGGCGCTGCGATTGGGCGCGGCATCGGCGTGAATGGAGACCAGCACGCTGGCGCCCTTTTTACGCGCGACATCAGAGCGGCCCATCACCGAAATGAAGTAATCACCATCGCGGGTCAATACCGGCTTAAACATGGCATCCGCGTCGAGCAACGTTTTCAGTTTGCGGGCGATGGCGATGGTCACATTCTTCTCATACAGGCCGTTGGGACCCATCGCCCCCGGATCCTGACCGCCGTGGCCGGCGTCGATAGCCACAACTACCGGCTCGGCGCCCGCCGACAACCGACCGCGCGGTGTCGATGTCGATGCCGATGCCGGCGTCGCCACCGCAGCGGGGCTCTCCACCACCGTCACCCGGTTGGTAAACGGATTTTTCACCGCTTTTGACGGCGGCGGCGCGCTTGAAACCGACTCGGCAGCGCGGGTCCGTGGAGCAGATGCGACGGCGGTCGGCTGCTGGCTGGTTACGGTCAGGACAACATTGTAACGCCCGCCGACCTGCCGTGTCGTGGCCTGTGAGCGGGATTTGCGGGTCAGCTCGAAAACCAGACGCAAACTCTGCTTATCGACCGACGTACTGGTGCGAATGCGCTTAATGACATTCTCGCCGCTGAACTCGAGGGGCAATCCCTGCACCGGGCCGCTCTGGCGGATATCCACCACCACCCGCTCAGGATTATGCAGCGAGAAAAAGGCGTATACCGGCTGTTGGTTAAACCCGAGCATCACCGTCGCTTGGCTGGCGCTGTTCGCGACATTGATATAGCCGAGCGTCGCCGCCACTGCCTGCCCCATCATCAAACCCACCGCCAACACCAGCATTATCCTGAACTTCAGCATCATGAAGGCGTTCCCTGTGGCGGCGCCAACCGGGCCAGAACGTGCTCACCGATGGCGCTCAGCGCTTGCGCTTGCGCTTGCGCTTGCCGGGCGTCGCCCTGATACTGCAACGTCAGCGTGATATCCGCCGCCGGCAAGACATCTTCCCCGCGTTGTGGCCACTCGACCAAACACAGGGCAGTGTCATCGAAATAGTCCCGCACTCCCATAAACTCAAGCTCCTCCGGATCCGCCAGGCGATAAAGGTCAAAATGATATACCGTCCAGCGTGGCAACGCGTAAGGCTCGACCAGGGTATAGGTCGGACTTTTCACATTGCCCACGTGCCCCAACGCACGCAGAAAACCACGGCAAAACGTGGTTTTGCCGGCGCCGAGATCGCCATAAAGGTAAATCACGCAGGCTTGCCGGCAGGCGGCGGCCACTGCAGCGCCCAGTGCGACGGTTGCCGTTTCATCCGGCAGGGGTATTACACGTTTTTCCATGTCTGGTTTCTATGCGGTAAGCTCAGGATTGACAAATAGATACAATGCCGGCAGCAAATCTGTGGCCAACATACCGCGCGTGCCTTTTTCCGCCGCCAGATGGTCGGCGGTGGCGCCATGGACCACGCAGCCGGCACAGGCTGCATCATACAGCGACAGCTTTTGCGCGAGCAAACCACCGATGATACCGGACAAGACATCCCCCCCCGAGGCCATGCCCGCATTCCCGACATCGGCGACGGCGCCATCCTCGGCGGCCAATAATGTGCCATCGCCTTTCAGCACCACGAAGCCGCCATAGCGTCGCACCAATTGGCGCGCGCTACGTAACCGGTCACGTTCAATATCGCCGACATTGACATTCAACAGGCGGGCGGCCTCGCCGGGTGAGGCGTAATAATTCGATTGTGACGTTTCTCAGGATTGAATGCCAGCAAGTTAAGCACATCGGCGTCCCACAGCATTGGTTTGTCAATTTTTTACAGCGCGCAGCGCATTTCCCCCCCAACTTTCCTGCCCGAGGCCCGGACCATCACCACCACATCCGCCCAATCCAGCCCTTGTTGCAGGGTGTCACGGGTCAGCTGCGCCACCATGAGCTCCGGCCGGGCAGTCAACAGGGGCGAGATATTATCTTCGCGCGTGAGCATGCGTACCAGCCCGGCGCCACAGCGCAACCTCCCCGGTCATACGAATGGCACCGGCGGACCCGTGATCCCCACCGACAATCAACAGGCGGCCGTTGTCGCCTTTATGGGCGCAAGGATCGCGCGGAGGCAGCCAGCAGCAGTGTTTCACGTTTGAGCCACTCGCCCAAACCCAAATCGTCATAATGCAGCCGACCGGTCAGCACTCCCGGTTTCAGGGCAATAAACGTGACGATGTGGTCGGCGCGAATCACCTCTCCTGGCGTCGTGCCGTTGTTGCCGTGCCCCGCCAACACCAGCCAGCGCTGGGTGCCGGGGTAGAGCCAAAGAATGCGTTGGAAGGCCGCCGCGGCTCCATCAACTGATACAGTTGATACAGTGAAACGCCCGCCAGCATGGCGCCCTGGCTTTCCCAGCCCCGAAGCCATTCTGCACCGTAGACGGAGTGTGATAAACTGGATGCAGAGAATGTGTTGTCACGGTCAGTCATGTCTTATCCTTTCGATCTCTCAGAATTAGCCCGGCAGATTAAGCTCTGGGGGCAGGAACTGGGCTTTCAGCAGGTCGGTATTTGCGACACCGATCTTGCCGTCCAGGAGCCGGCGCTGCAAGCGTGGCTGGACCGCCAGTACCACGACGAAATGGCCTGGATGGCGCGCCACGGTATGCTGCGGGTGATAAGCGTACGCATGAACTACCTGCCGGCCAAGGCCGCCTTCGCGTCAACGTTGAAAAATCCCTCCCTAGGATATTTATCACAAAGTTTTACGTAACCGCCTAAAACAGCTGTGTGAGCGGATCCGCGACGCCTGCAGCACGGTAAATTTCCGCCCCTTTGTCGACTCTGCGCCTATCATGGAGCAGCCGCTCGCGGCCAAGGCGGGTATCGGTTTAGTTTGTAATCACTCACTTATTTTAAACCATGAAGCCGGCTCGTGGTTTTTTCTCGGTGAATTGCTAATAGATTTGCCGCTGCCGGTTGACTCACCGCAGCCTGAGCAATGCGGCCACTGCGTTGCCTATCACTACCTGTCCCACCGATGCTATCGTTGAGCCCTATACCATTGACGCGCGCCGCTGCATCTCCTATCTGACGATCGAACTGGAGGGAGAAATTCCAGAGGCGCTGCGTCCGTTGATAGGCAACCGTATCTATGGCTGCAATGACTGCCAGTTGATCTGTCCGTGGAACCACTTCTCGTCGCTGACCGATGAGCCGGATTTTAGTCCGCGCGCGGTCTTGCACGCTCCAGAACTGCTGGAACTCTTTGGCTGGGATGAGGCGACATTTCTGCGTGTTACCGAAGGATCGGCGATTCGCCGCATCGGCCACGTGCGCTGGTCACGCAATATTGCCGTTGCGCTGGGTAACGCCCCTTATCAAGACGATATCGTGCTGGCACTGCGGCGCCGGCTGGGGGAGCTGCCGCTGCTGGATGTGCATATTCATTGTGCTATGGATAGACAGATGGCGCGACGACAAACCGCCGCCGTCACGGTACACAGCGCGCAACAAACGTGGTTGGTCAGAGCCATCGAGAAAGGTTTAACGCGCGATGCCTGAGTGACGTCGCGCAAGGAAAAGACCTCTTTCAAAGACACATGCCCGCTGTGCATAAAAAAAATCCTTTGTCAATCAATCGTCACAAAAAACGCAAGCGATCTTACGTTTCATAATAAAAATTTATCTTTCTTTTTCAATTGACTATGACAAAGCGAAATTTTCATCGTCCACGCACGTATAGCCGATAACCGCGGTAAGCCTGTGGATAACTCTGTTTAAAAGATTACTACAAAGAATATAAGGCAGACACTGCGCTACCTTCGGCGGTGGATAAATTATTCACGAATTATTTCGCCTGTTGCGGAAAATGAGGTGGCGAAGGACCGTCCTGCAAGCACTTGCCGGCTACGCGCTGTTAGCCCTCGAGACGACGGCTCGCATGATGTACCAGACACCTCAACTTGGCAAGCTTTTTGTCGGTGATATGCGTGGATACGCTTACCAACAAAGCATGCAAAAGCGGCGGCGGATTTTCATAAAATTGCCCTCAGCCACCACGGCGCGCGTGCTCAAGCCCGGTAGCAAACTTTTCCCAGGCCGCAACGGGAATGATAAGTAGTGATTACTCAATACCCTTGTGCGTCTGCAAGGAATCAACGCGCCGCGACCGCGGCCTTGGATACAGCGTTTTCCCCTGCTCTGCGCTGACAAGCGCAGGCGATGATCGCGCGCTTACGGTCGTCAGCCTGACGAGATAGGTGGCCGGCTGCGCGAATTCTGAAGAAAAGCTTATCAATACCGGCGTAACGGGCCAGAGGCCGGCGCAATTCGCGACTCCAGTTACCTGCAGGCGACCCTCTCAGAATCCAAAACGGCTATCCTGCGCCCAACGGTCCTTGCCTGCTCCTGGGTTAAGCTTCCTGGCGGTCATCGATCATTTTAGCGTTTCGTGCAGCAGGTAAAGTTCAGTCAAACCTCGCATTCTGGCAATGTGGGAACGTTCGCTAAGGCGCACGCGATGGCGATAACGGCAAAGTAGCGCAAAGGAAGAGAGGGAGGATATTGGCAGCCTCGATGGCATGGGCGCTGCACGTCATGGCGACAATATCAGCAACCATTATTTGGAGCGGGAAACGAGGCTCGAACTCGCGACCCCAACCTTGGCAAGGTTGTGCTCTACCACTGAGCTATTCCCGCGTTAAAACTGTCATGCTGTCAGACGAATTCCCGACAGCTTTATTATGATTTATGCAGTGCACCATTGCTGGCAAAGACGGCAAAGGTATTTGGTTCTGATTGGATTAACAGCGTCATAAAACCACCTAAGCTATTGATTTCAATTCCTTTTATCCATCTCTATCTTCGAGATGGACGAAATTATGGACTGCTTTGGCGTGAACGGCAAGCCTTTTTTGACGCCCGGCGTGCGACTGCTTAATCCGTCATCATCCTGTCATCCTATGCGCCTGACCGGCATAGCCGGCAGGCGCGGTTGTGTTTGATAGATCATACTAATAATACGTAATAAATAGTGATCGCCGTTGTCCGTATCCGGCGAGAGTCACCAAGGGAGAAACTATGGATTTTCTGGGATGGACCGCCGCCGTGGGAGGGCTTCTATTACTGATGTCGCTGGCCTCCGGCTGGATTAATCGCGGTCCTTTGAAGGTTTTCGGCCTGTATTTGGTCGCCGGAATTATCTGTGGGCGTGGATGTTGGGATTACTTCATCTCAACCCCGCCCAGCATGCCGTGCTTGTCGCACGGATGACCGAAATCGCCATAGCCGCGTCGCTATTCATCACCGACCTGAAACTGCGGCTGCCCGCCTGGCGCATGGGCATCCGCCTGGCGTTTCCCGCAATGGTACTCACCGTCGCCGGCATCACGCTGCTGTTTCATCTCATCACCGGCTTCTCGTGGCCACTATCCTGGCGATTGTTGCGCCGACCGACCCTGTGCTGGCCAGTTTGATTTCGGTGAATGACGCCAATGATGACGACAGCATTCGGGTTTCGCTCTCCAGCGAGGCGGGCATGAACGACGGTACGGCGTTGCCGGTGCTAATGCTGGCGATGGCGCTACTGGCCACTAAAGTCGATTTTTCTGCCGGCTTGCTGCTTCATTGGGCGTTATAAAGATATTTTGTGGGCGCTCTTGGGCGGGCTAGGTATCGGCTTCGGCATGGGAAGAGGCGTGGGAAAACTGGCGGCACGGGTGCGCAGCGCCCACCAGGATGTGGCGCCCAATGACTTCTTTGCCCTGGCGCTGATAGCGCTGAGTTATGCCGCCGCACAAAGCGTTGATGCTTCCAGGTTCTTGGCGGCCTTTGCAGCCGGCGTCGGGCTGCGCCGCTCCGAGGTGCGGGTGGTCAATCGTCATCCGCCCAAAGAGCTGGCGGAAGAAGAGCATTATCCCCCCCGAGGAAATTTTGGTAAACCCCAACCGGCGCCATACGCTGGGCAACGGCGGGCTGGCTACCGCCGTCGGTCTTGTGGTCGGGGATGCCCTGTCGTTCGGCGATACGGTCAAGCGACTATATCGCCGCGGCGATAGTCGTGGCGTTGGGTATTTCCCTCACTCATGACTGGGATCCCCAAGGTCTGGTGCTGGCGGCGATACTGTTTTTAGTCATTCGTCCGCTGGCGGTGTGGCTGGCTACGCTGGGTACCCGCACGCCGCCGCTGCGGCGGCTGATGATTGGCTGGCTTGGCATCCGCGGCATCAGCAGCGTTAACTATATCGCCTACGCGTTCAGCCACAGTCTGGCGGGGAAAGACGCGGAGCGCATAGTTAACATGGCGCTAACACTTATTGTCGCCAGCGTTATTGTGCATGACATAACTGTAACGCCGTTGCTTAATTGGCGTCAGGCCAGACAAACAGCACGGCAGGAAGACAGCGGAGATCGGTAAGTGGTGCCCGGCGTAGCGCCATACCCGAGCGTTATCGAGGCCGGCAGGCGTTTTCCCGGCGCATGGGCCGTATGCCCAACCGGCCGGCGGTGCTAGATCTGGCGTCCCCGGCGAGCCGCCGCCACCATGCCATCCAGCCATGCCTGATAACCGTTCAACATGGGATTTGGCCGGGTCCGGACCAATTCCACCACCGGCTGTCCCTTCTGCGTTTCCTGCGTCAGGATGCGAACCCTGCCGCCGGGCAGATCCTCGATTAACCATGCATGATACACATCCAAACGCGTATCGCCCTCCCCCGCTCAACCGTGCCAGGCCAGCCGACCCGGTAGCCCTGCGCCGGGCACCGCCTGCTCCACGACCTGAGCCTCAACCGAGAACCCAAAGGTCTCAAAGTAAAAACGGACGTCTGGCGCCAGCGTGGGCCCGGACCGATCATAAAAGCGAACGTTGGCGGCGTGAGTATAGTAATCAGGCCAGCGTACGGCTTCGTTAAGCCACGGCCAAATATCGGCCGCGTCAAGGCCTGCGGCGATGACTTCGTTAGAGACAAAATTGTCGGTAAAACCCGGTTGGTACTGTGCGGGCCAAATAATGGCGTTCATGGTTCACCCTGCTGTTGTAGCCTGAAACAATGACGCCGGACGAATGCGAGCGTCACCTGATGGATGCGCTATAGGTTGCGTGCTAGCATTATATAAACCCAATCGCTAAATTTTATACACGTCATCATGCCAAATGATATCAAGCATTTAGATCTTAATTTATTGAAAACGCTTGATGTGTTGCTGGATGAGCGTAATGTAACCCGCGCCGCGCCGCGCAGCGGCTGGCACTGACGCAACCAGCCCAGCGGCATGCTCACGCGATTGCGTGACAGCTTCGACGACCCGCTATTTGTCCATACCCAGCGCGGTATCGTTCCCACCTTGCGTGCGCAGGCGCTGGCGGCGCCCGTAAAGCAACTGCTTGCGGACGTAGAGGCTATGCTTAAACCGCCGACGTTTCAGTCCGCCACGGCCTGCGCGACATTAACCCTCGCGGCAACCGATTATGCGCTGCGTGCAGTAGTGGTACCGCTTTTAGCGGTGCTCAGACAGCAGGCGCCTGGCATCAGGGTCTCGGTGGTGGGGGTCGACAACGATCGGTTACAGACCCAATGTGAGCAAGGCCATGTCGACATGGCCTTGGTGACGCCGGAGACGACGCCATAGGATCTGCACTCTCATCCGTTGTTTCATGAAACTTACGTCTGTGTCATGCGCGCCGATCACCCGGATGCCGCCAACGGACAGCTATCTCTTGAACGCTTTTGCACGCTTGATCATGAGCTGGTGTCTTATTCCGGCGGCAGTTTTACCAGGGCAACCGACAGGGCATTGGCCGACCTGGGACTGATGCGACGCGTGACCTTAACCGTGAACAACTTTCTGGTGTTACCCGATGTTCTCCGCGTCAGCGACCTTATCGCCATCGTCCCACGACGGCTGGCGCGACATGCCGAAGGGCTTATCACGCTGGCGATCCCGGGATTTATCAAAAGTCTGGCCTGGCATGAACGGACCCACCGCGACCCCGCCCACCGCTGGGTCCGGGAGACGCTCATTACCCTGAGCCAAACTCCTGACTAACGCCGGCAGACAGCAACTATCTGACCGTCAGCGCCGGCCGAACCGGTCGCGTTGTCGCGTTGTCGCGTTGTCGCGCTAGCGATAACCTTTAACAAGGATGACCAGCGTTTATTCCTGAACAAAATCAGTCATAACCTTTTCTGTATAATCCCCACGCCGCTTTTTCCCTCTAAGCATGACGAAAAGGTTTCAAAAACCAGAATAAACGAAAATGGAAATAGTCTCATCTTATTCACCCAATAAGAAACTTTATATTTCACATTACTAGCTATGGATTAAGATAATAAAGAGCTACACTTGCCCAATCTTGACACCTCGACCATGATACCTTCAGGAGTTATTTTGAAAAAGAAAGTCGCCATTATTACTGGTATTACTGGCCAAGATGGTTCGTATCTTGCCGAATTCCTATTGAACAAAGGGTATGAGGTCCATGGCATAAAGCGACGATGCTCGCAGTTTAATACACAGCGTATAGAACATATTTTCCAGACCTCTCATGACAATAACACAATGCTTAAATTGCATCATAGCGATCCTTTTGATACACCAAATTTAACCCGCATATTAGCGAAAGTCCAACCGGACGAAGTTTACAATCTGGGTGCGCAATCCCACGTCGCGGTCAGTTTTGATTCGCCCGAATATACCGCCGACGTCGATACCATAGGCGTATTGCGCTTATTAGAAGCTATCCGTTTTCTTGGCCTCACCGAAAAGACCCGATACTACCAGGCATCCACATCGGAGCTTTTCGGTCTGGTATGCGAACCCCGGCAGAAAGAAACTACGCCGTTCTATCCCCGCAGTCCTTATGCTGTGGCCAAAATGTACGCCTACTGGATAACGGTGAATTATCGGGAAGCCTACGGCATCTACGCCTGCAACGGTATATTATTTAACCATGAATCTCCGCGCCGCGGTGAAACGTCCGTTACCCGCAAAATCACCCGCGGCCTGGCTAGTATTGCGCACGATCTGGAAAAATGCCTGTATATGGACAACCTCGGTGCCCTGCGCGACTGGGGTCATGCACGGGATTATGTCCGCATGCAATGGATGCTGCTGCAACAGGACAAACCTGAGGATTTCGTCATTGCCACCGGTAACCAGTATACGTTCGGGATTTTATTACCATGGCGGCGCGGGAACTGGGCATTGAGATTGTTTTTGAGGGCCAAGGCATAAATGAGAAAGCCTTTGTCAGCAAAATTACCGGTGGACTTGCCCCCTCGTTACGCGTCGGCGATGTTATTGTTGAAGTGGACGAGCGTTATTTCCGGCCTACCGAAGTGGATACTCTATTGGGCGACCCCAGCTACGCGCAGCAGCGGCTCGGTTGGCAACCGGAGATCAGCCTTCAGCAATTGATTGCGGAAATGGTGGAGCACGATCTCCAGGCCACGCGCCAGCACAGTTTACTCAAATCGCACGGTTATGCCGTTTGCCATAGTGTCGAGTAACGTCTGAAAGCAAGGTATTCCGGCAACATTAAAAATCAACGATTATTATCACATGTTAACCGATCTGATCATGGCGTTAAAAAAGCCGCAAATCTGGAGCGTGCTTTCTTGGTTCGATATTAAACAACGGTATAAACGTTCTGTTCTGGGGCCGTTTTGGGTCACATTGAGTACCGGTGTCCTGGTGGGAATGTTAAGCGTATTATGGTCCACGCTGTTCAAATTGGATGTGCGAGAATATTTACCTTTTTTTCCATAGGGCAAGTCGTATGGACTTATATCTCGCTACAACTAACGGAATCTTGTAATGGCTTCGTTCAATTTGATTATATCATTGAGCAGAGCAGTACGTCTTTCTGTTCACTGATATTGCGTATTCTCAGCAGAAACGTCATCGTTTTTGCACATAATTTTATTATTATCGCCATAGTCATCACGCTCGTGGATCCCGGCTGGCATCTCGAAACGTTATGGTTTCTGCCGGGATTGCTTATTCTGACCACATCGCTTTTTTTCTGCTCTATCATTCTTGCCATTATATGCACACAGTTTCGTTATGTATTAATGATAATGCAAAACTTATTGATTATTGCCTTTTACTTTACCCCTATCATGTGGCGAACTGAGCAGGTTCCCCCGGCGATGGGCTTTGTTGAATAAATCAGAACTTGTGACTACGCCCCCCCTAGCAGATCGATTGTTATGCGATCCGGATGCTGTTCGGCATTCCTAACAGCGTCATTTTGTTAAGCGCTTTGACCATCGCCATTGCCTCACCTACCTGCGCATCATAGTCACGCAGACTTAGATGATCGCCCATAAGCGTTTTGAACCGGAATATAGCTGTTTCAGCCACTGAGCGTCGATGATAGCCCACTTGCTTTTTCCATACATCGTTATTGCCGCTTAGACGCTGATTCGCAACGGCGTAGTTACGCTCATAGTATCGGTCTGGCCAATATTGCGCCCCACTAGCAGAGCATCATGACAGTAGCGGGTATCGTAAGCGCCATCAGCCGACGCTTCCCTGATTTTCCGCTGGGTCTGGTTTATCAGAGCGGGTAGGGCCTGAGTATCCGTCGTACCGCCGAGCGATAAGTCAGCACAGATAATCTCATGCGTTACACTGTCTGCGGCCATATGCAGCTTACGCCACACCCTCCATCTGTCGGCACCATGCTGTCGGACTTTCCATTCGCCTTCGCCAAAGACCTTCAGGCCGGTTCCGTCAATGACTAGAGGTGAGATTTCACCACGGGTCGGCGTTTTTATGCTGATCTTAACTGTCTTTGCTCGCTTGCTGATCAGCGAGTAGTCTGGGCATCTTAGCGGCAGCACCATCAGTTTAAAAATGGTGTCAACGAAGCCCTGTAAAGCCCTTAACGAAAGGCCAAACACGCGTTTCATCATCAGAACAGTGGTGATAGCCATATCTGCGTAGTGAAGCGGCCGGCCACGCCGTTCAGGCGTTGTTTTTTCCGTCTATGCAACAATTGCCGACTCATCCAGCCATATCGTTAGAGACCCGCCGCTGCTTGAGAGCTTTGTTGTAAGTGGACCAGTTGATTATTTTAAACTTTTTCTTTGCCATGGAGTGCAGATGTTGAAATGACGGTAGTGATCTGAGCAGACGATCACCTAAAAGTTATATTTATTCAACAAAGCCCCGGCGATGTTGCATTATATTAATTACAACCCACTGATTTATTAATTTAATATCATTCGCCCGCCGCTGTTAGGCGTGATGCCCGATCTGCGCTCGATAAGCATCGCACTCACCATCACAGCCGTCCTGTTTTTGCTGGCAATGCTATTGCTGAAAAGGACCCGGCGTCGAATCGCCTACTGGTTATAGATAATGCAAGTCATCGTCAAAGTGGAAAATATCACCGTTGAGTTTCCTATTTATACCGCCTCTCAACGTAGCTTAAAGAAGTTATTGTTCCGACGGGGTGGTGGGCGGCAACCTGGCTAAACATCATCAGTCGCTGGCGGTTAAAGCGCTGAACAGCGTTTCCTTTGAAGTCCATCAGGGTGAGCCGGGTGGCGCTTTTGGGCGGCAACGACGCCGATAAAACCACACTGCTAAGGGTTCTGGCCGGCGTTTATCACCCCACCGCCGGCCGTCTGTCTACGCGGTGAGGTAGTTTCGCTCATCGATATGGCCATGGGAATGGAAAGCGAGGCGACCAGTTACCAGAACATCTTCATTCGCGGTTTACTGCTCGGCCTGACCATGAAACAAATCGCCAGGCAGGTGCCCTTTATTATCGAATTCAGCGAATTGGGTGAATATATCTCCTTACCTGTGCGTACCTATTCCAGCGGCATGTTGCTCCGGCTGGCGTTCGCCATTATTTCCGTGTTACAGCCCAGCGTGCTGTTAATGGATGAATGGCTAACGGTGAGTGACAGTCAATTTCGCGACAAGATGAGCAAAAAATTGCAGCAAATGGTGGATCGATCGGCGGTGATGATACTGGCCTCACACTCTCGGGAAACCATTAAGGCGTTTTACAATACTTTCTTTCTCATGCAAAACGGAGCGCTACGTCAGATAAGCCACAGAGAAATAGATGATTATATTTAAACAGGGAGTGGGCAATGGAACTGGACGCTAATATCCTTATTACCGGCGCCAATGGCGTTTTGGGCCACGGCCTGTGGCATGCTCTACAGGCGCAAGGATACTGTCATTTCCTTTGTCCGACCCGCCAGGAATTGAACGCGCTGAACCGGCAACAGGTGGACGATTTCTTTGCTCACCATCGGCCGCACTACGTATTCCATCTTGCCTCGCTGGTGTTCGGTCTGCAAGGCAACATGGAAAATCAGTTAAACGCTATCGCGACCAATACGTTAATCAATCAGCATTTACTTCTCACCTGTCAGCGATATCCGGTGCGCAAAATCTTTTTTGCCAGTACCGTTGCCGGCTATGGCTATCCATACCATTCATTGCCGTTAACCGAGCCGTATTTTTTCAGTGGTGCGCCTCACTCCGGTGAATATGGTTATGGTATGGCAAAGCGCCATGCGCTGGGCTATCTGGAAATCCTTCGGCGGGAATATGATATTGACTACTGCTACGGTATTTTTACCAACCTGTTCGGTCCTAACAACCGCTTCGATATCCACTGCGTCCATGTCATCCCCTCGTTAATTGAAAAAGCCGCCGCCAGTATCCGGCGAGAGGATCGCTGTCTCCCTGTATGGGGGCGGCTGGAAACCAGCCGCGATTTCATGTTTAGCAAAGAGGCCGGCGCGGCGGTGTTGCACGCCTTTCTGCACGGCAGCGGTATGATTAATATCGCCAGCGGATACGAATCTACCCTGGCGCAGGTGGTTGCAGCAATCAACCTTTGCTATCAATCCCGCCTGAATATCGTCTGGGACGCCGACGCGCCCCGCAGCGTCGACATCAGCCACCTGCGCGCACTTGGTTATCACCCCTCGTCCAACCTTAATGATGCCATCGCAAAAACGGTCGACTGGCATCGGCAAAATACTGACAGGATACGCAAATGAAAAGAATCGCCATCGTATCGACTTTCGCCGAAAGCTGTGGCAACTCTTATTTCACCTAAATATTGGTGAACTCAATGCGCCGTATGGGCTATCACGTGGAATGTCTGGGCCTGAATTTATTACTGACCCAATCGACCAGTCGGGCCATCCGCGCCAGGGCCGATGAACATATTGATGAGATCTGCGCGCGGCTCAAGACCTTTGACGGGGTGAATATTTAGTTTGAATCAGGCCTGTACGGATCACTGCCCGGCGATATTCTTCGCCGCACCCGCAAATTGCTGGATGACAATCCTAATAACAGCATTACCCTACACAGCCCCCGCCTACTGAGCGAAACTGCGAAGCAATCAAAATAGCGCTGAAATTGTCGTTCAAGCGCACGTTACAGCTGTATGTCGAGCCGCTCAGGCAAAATATCCCGATACGGATTAACCATCGTCTGATTCATTACCTGAAACAGCTCAATATCAATATCATTGTTCATACGCTACGCGCCCGCGAGTAGATTGAGATGTATCACAACTACCGCAACGTAGCAGTTCATCCTTTGAAAATTGTCGATGACTCTACCGAGATAAAGCTCGATCTCATGGACGCTATTCGCAGGAAATACCGATTTGGCAAGGATGTGAAGATTATTGGCATGTTTGGCTTTATCAATGAATATAAAGGTCACTCCCTGGCAATCAGAGCATTGGCCTGCCTGCCGCACAATTATAAACTGCTGCTATTCGGACGCCAGCATCCGCAATCCATCAGAAAAAATGAAACGGTCAGCTATTACACTCATTTGCTACAGGCGAAGATTGAAGAAGCGAAACTCGAAGACCGGGTGTTTTTTATGGGGGAGTATGATCATGAAGCGTTCGTCAATCTGATCGCTGTGGTCGATGTCATTTGTCTACCCTATGTAGAGAATGCTCAGGATGGTTCCGGTATCGCTTCCATCGCCTTCGACGTCTCGGACTGAGTGCTATGCTCCTCCTCGTTCGCTTTCGATGAACTGTTCCGGCTGCTGCCCCATTACGACAATTACATGCGTTTTGATATCGGTAATTATATGGAGCTTGCCAGCAAAACCAGCAATTTTCTGCCGATAAAATCTGCCGCCGTGCCTACCTCACAACCGGCGTTCAGTACAGAGAGTCAGGCAGAACTGTATATCCGACTCAGCCTGGGCAAACCGCTGCATGAAACGATGTCCTGCGAGGTGAATGCGTTACCGGCAACCTGAATTGACGCTAGACGGCGAAGCATGCCACGCCGCGGCTCTCCTCCCTTAAACGCGGACACCAGTGGCGGTAAAGCAAGCAGTGGAGGCAGTAAAAGCGAAGCCATGAAAGCTGCAAACAAGGAAAGCGATCAAGAGATGAAATTGGAGCGGGAAACGAGGCTCGAACTCGCGACCCCAACCTTGGCAAGGTTGTGCTCTACCACTGAGCTATTCCCGCTGGGTCAACACTTACCGGTAGCACTATCAGCCGGGTATTCCGGTCGGCGCCATGTGATGGATCAGAATGGAAAAACACCAGTCATATAATTATAGCTCTATGAATAATGATGCTTTTCCTATTCCCGCAGTGGGAATCAGTCCTATTATGGCGGGGTTTCGCATTCATGGCAAGATCTGCGTTGGCCTGGTAAACGCGTTTGCCGAATTCTTGTTCATTAATGTCCCCGGCCGCCTCCGGCCATCGACATCGGGCACGCCACACCGGGTAGCGCCGGTGTTGGGACCACTGCGGCCATGACACCCGCCACCTTCGGTAAAAGTGTCAAACTGCCGCTACACCTCATCACCCAACCGCCATAGCAAGCTGTCACGGGCGGTACTCAGCGACACCAGCGCCGGTTTGTAAATCATCAAGGGCTCCGCTAGCGGGCAGGCGATATATTTACCGTGCGGACTGGGCACGAATTCCGATCGGGGAATAAACGCGGCGTCGTCAAAACCCTGCTCCATCATTTCCAAAATCAGGCTGGGTTCAGAGACTTTGATACTGATATTGACCGGTGTCAGCGTCTCGTACAGGATGTTGCGCAGCTTTTCATAGGTGCCTTCGCCGCCGATACGGTGCAGCAAAATAAGCGGCAAACCGCTGAAATCGTCGAATTTGACTGCTCTGCCAGCGAAGCGCGCGGCGTCCTGGCTGGAAATGACGGCCAGCGTGTCGATGGGCGCCAGCTTCCACAGGGACCAAGGCGTTTTATCGGCGGGACAATGCATCAAAGCGATATCGATAACGTGATTGAGCAGCATCTTCTCCAGATGGCTGGAATTCGACACCAGAATATGAATATCCCATTCCGGCCGCTAGCGGTAATAATCCAGCAACAACGTTGTGAAGTAGCGCAGAAATAAATAGGAAACACCGATCGAGACGACCCACTTTTTGCGGGTCGCTATCTGACGGGTTTGCTGCTCAAGACTGTTAACCTTACTGAGAATGTCGCAGGCTTGACGATACAAAAAGGTGCACGCATCGGTTAATCGTATTCTCCGCGGGGTGCGGATGAACAGAGGGGCCCGATTTCGTTTTCCATTTCCTGTAAACGCTTGCCCAGCGGCGGTTGCGCCATATTCAATAGCTTCGCGGCCTTACTGATGGAGCCCTGTTCCTCTATGGTGCAAAAATACTGCAGCCTTTTTAGATCCAAAGTACCTCCTCTGTGCAGATCGGGCGCTGGGCTTATCATGCACAAACCGGCGTCATCCGCGTGTCGCCGGACGTTAATGAATCAGCAGCGTCCAAAGATAAGACACCGGCATGACCAGGATCAGCGCCGGCAGCATATTCGCGACCGGAAACGACTTAATCCCGGCGATACGGAAACCCGCGGCCAGCAGCAGTTGAATGATTAATTGCGGAATGGCAATCACCGCTACCGCATAGCCGAGCACCGTAGCGAAAATGGCGGCGGTAAAAATATCCATAATCGATTTGACCAACAGAATATTGGGATCGTGGGTCATACCTTCGGTCATGGCGCCTATAATGCCGGTTCCGCTGGCGCAAAACAGCACCATAATGGCAACATATTTTTCGGTGAAC
Source organism: Sodalis glossinidius str. 'morsitans' (assembly GCF_000010085.1). Lineage (NCBI taxonomy): Bacteria > Pseudomonadati > Pseudomonadota > Gammaproteobacteria > Enterobacterales > Bruguierivoracaceae > Sodalis > Sodalis glossinidius. The sequence continues at coordinate 603,993 of NC_007712.1, read as the reverse complement.
ACCAAGGGATCCATGTCCGCGTCAGCGGTTTGGAAGCGGCTAACCAACCCTTTCGCCAGATTTCCCAAGGTGCCGATTTTTTTCTAAAAATATCCATTCCCCCAGCGCGCTACCGATGATAAGCGCCAGTACCACCGCCAGCAGGCTATGAATTTTACCAATCAGGACAATACCCAGACCCATGGATGACAAACCAAAGGTCATCGGCAGCGCAAGGCTCAGCCTTTCGGGCACTTTAGTGCCCAGAAACGCCCCAATAAGCCCCGCCCCCCTATCAGAACCGAACTTCCATTGACAAACGGGCCCACTACCATTGTTTACTCCTCATTATCGCTATTTCTGTTCGCCCCAGCGCGTGAGGCCCCCAACATCCAGATCAAACAGATCCAGCGCGCGGGTGATTTCCGCGCCTTTGGTCACCACCAGATGCACTTCGATATCCTGCTCGCGCAAAAGCGTTAGCGCTTTCATTCCATACTGAAAACCTGACGCGCCGCTGATACCGACAATAATGCGCCGTTTACCCACAACCGCCTCACTTATGCAAAATTGGGCAAAAAACGTGTTACATCCACCTGTTTGAACTTGGATCGTTCAAACTGCGCCTTGAGATGCCAAGGAACCGTGCAATCGAAGATGGTTTTACAGGTCATCCCCTGCTGAAGAATGCTCGGGCTATAGGCCGGCGTCTGGGAAGGATCGAGCGGATGGCAGCGGACACCGGGAATGAAAACGGTATCCACATCACCCTGATAGCGGGTTTGCATCGCCCAGAGAATGTCGTCAGTGTCAAAAATATCGACATCTTCATCAACCATAATCACCTGCTTTAGTTCCGAAAATGCGGCGAAAGCAATGAGCGCGGCCTGCCGCTGGCGGCCTTCATCCACCGGTGATGCTTTGCGAAATTGTATCACCGCCAGTAGTTTACCCCCGCCGGCGGTATGCGCATTGACATTCAGGACCCGGCCCGGCATGGCGCGATCGAGCATATCGAGGATGCTGGCTTCGGTAGGAATTCCCGCCATGCTGACATGCTCGCCGCTCGGTCCCAGCGTGGTTTGCAAAATCAGCTGGCGCCGATGCGTCACCGCTTTCACTTTGATTACCGGTAGCGCCTCTTTGGCTTCCCCGGTATAGCCCGGGAATTCCGGCATCGCTTTACCCGTGTGGGTATTCTGATCTTCACGCACCCGCACATGCGGTAGCAGTTCGCCTTCGATAACGATTTCCGCATGGGCAATGGCGTGCTCATTAATAGTCAAACACGGCGTCAGTTCTACCAGTTTACCCCGCAGCATACCGGCAATGCTGAGTTCATTGAAGCCCAATGGCGTGGTGGGCGGCTCGAAGCAGGCCGCGATTTCTACCGCCGGATCGACACCGATGCTGATAGAAATCGGCAATGCCTTTCCCTCCTGTTCCGCCTTTTCGCGGAAAGCATCAATATGACGACCGGGCGTAAGCCACATCGACAACTCATCCCGACTCTGGATACATAACCGGTGGATGGTGATATCGTATTCATGCGTTTCGGGATCCGAGGCGTAACACATGCCCATAGTGAAATAAGGGCTGGCATCTTCTTCGGTATTGGTGGACGCGGGAAGTAAAGTGCGTAAATCGAATGCCGGGTCCTCGGCGTAATGAACCACTTACTGACAAACCGGCCGCGTTGAGACCACCACCGGCGGAATGGCGTGATGCACTGAATCACGCAGTAAAAAACCTAGCTTTTCCGGCGCACAATTCAGCAAATGGCCGACGCGTTCGCGGGTCGACATCAATCCGGTTACCACGCGCAAATCAGGGAAACCTTTAATCTTGCTGAACATCATCGCCGGCTCTTTACGGGTCGGATGCTCGCAGGTGGCCCCCCCGCGCCAACATAGCGATAACGCCGGATATCTCGGCGTGGGGATCAACTTCAATATCTGTTGTGACAAATTCCCCGTCTCTATTTTTTAGTAATTCAATGGCTGAACGTAAATCATTCGGGGCCGTTTCTTTCTTATCTGACATATTCCCTCCGGCGACTGGTGTGAAACGGATTAATTGGCCTGCACTATAATGCCATTAAATTAGAGGGGAAACTACCGTTTATATTCTTTAACCAAACCTTTTTAGTATAGGGAATAAAATAACAAAACGAAAGGGGAATAGAAATACAACCTGGCAGAAAAAGGGGGGATAATTACTTTACAATCAACTGCGTTCTATTTTTTTGGCGGCTTCATCCATAGCGTCTATTATGGCATGCATGGCGGTCTTTGATATATTTGACTGCGAGAGATGGGTATTTATCGCCGATTTCATATTATGAATAGCCCGTTCAACTTCAGGGATGCTACGATTATTAATGATGTTAATCGATGGATAAGAATAGTTAACACCGCTTGGCTTTCCTGTAACAATATATGCCCCTGGCGGTCGATCACATACGCTTTACGCTTATCACCCTCATCCAGCACGCGAATACAACCTGTTTCTTCGAGCAGCGTCAGATTAGGGTAAATAATGCCGGGACTAGGGGTATATTCACCCTTGGACAGATCTTCGATAGCTTTAATAAGCTCATAGCCGTGGGCCGGTCCCTGGGCGAGAAAATGCAGGATCAGCAGGCGCATTTCGCTGGCGGCCAACATTTTTTCCCGTCGTTTCCTGCGCGCGTTGGCGTACCCGGCGCGGCGCTCGTTATAGGCTGTCAGCGGGGAAGTATTCTGATCGGGTTTCATCACCTGTCCGGGCCTGCCATCACAAGGGGGGGGTTGATAGTAGTCCGCCGTCCGTGAAAATTCAACACGGGCGGCGGCACACTATCCGCTGGACATACGGGCTATTTCTGGTGCCAGTAAGCGACCACATTCACGCACGACGCCTCGCGCCGGCGCTGGCCGATGAAATAATCGCTGAGCCGTTTGACCCGCTGCTCTTCCCCCGTCAGCCAAATGAAATAGTCTTCGTCAGGCAACGGCAGGGCATCCAGGGCAGCGATAAGCGCAGCAGGATCTTGCGCCCCCGGCAGGTCGCCATCGCCAAGCCAGGTCACTCTGGCGCTACCGGCATCCCCCAGATAAGCCTCTCCCACCGCGGTATCGGTCAGAATATACAGGTGGACATCAGCGGCCTGTAGCGTTTGCAATCAGCGTTTCAACGCCGGCAAGCCAGTTTCGTCGCAAACATACAGTTGAAAAGCATAATCCTCAGGCACCACCAGCGAATCCCGCGGGCCTCCTAACGCCGAGGTGTCTCCCGGCTGCGCCCGGCTAGCCCAATCGCTGGCCACGCCTACTGGATGAATATAGAAATCAAGGGTAAGACGATTGCCTGCGGCGTCAAAGGCCAGCGGCGTATAATCCCGGGCCGCCGGCCGCACGCCGTCCTGCCAGACGATGCCCTCGTCGATAACGGTGGGCAGCCGTAATTCGCCGACAGCATCGGGGGAAAAGACCTTAACGTGGTCGTCGAAACCGGTAGAAAGGAATCCGGCCAGGCCTTCACCGGTGAAAACGATGCGGTAAAAACGCTGTGCCACCCGTGTTTTTTCCGCCACCGTCAGATGGCGAAAACGCAGCGCATGGCGAATCCGCTGCTGCAATCGGCCGGGGTTGATGTTGTCAATCATAGACACGTTAGCACTCCTCTGTTCCCCGCACGGGGGCCATTAAGCATAATGCCACCGGCCGTTGACGCCTATACGACGTCGGCGGCGGGCGCCTGGCGCAATAACGGACGGGGAAACCGCTGTCGCTGCAACGCAGCAGCGAGTAAGCGTACAGAGGCAGCCGGAGTTAAAACAGGTAGAAGGGCGGGTACCCTGATGAAGCGGCAACCGCGCCGCCAACGGTCAAACGAAGTGGTAACCCACCCCATTTTCGGTCATAAAGTGCTGCGGCTGGGGCAGGATCGGACTCCAATTTGTGACGCAAATGGCCCATGTAAATACGCAAATATTGACTGTTATCCGCCGTCGGTCCCCACACCTGTTTTAAGATATGCGCCTGCGTCAGCACCTTGCCGGGGTTACTGACCAGCAGGGCAAGCAGGCGGCACTCCGTCGGCGTAAGATGAAGCACGTTACCGGCACGTGTTACCGTATGCGCGCTGAGATTGACCGTCACGTCGCCAAAGCTAATCACCTGTTCGCGCGCATTTTCCCCTCTGCGCAGCGAGCGCCACCGCACCCGGGCCTGAAGCTCTCCCATGCCGAACGGCTTACAGAGAAAATCATCGGCACCCGCATCCAGCGCCTCAATTTTATCGTCCTCACCCACGCGCGCGGACAGGAAAATAATGGGTTTATCGCTCCACTGGCGGAATTCACGTATAAAGGTCACCCCGTCGCCATCAGGCAAACCTAAATCTAAAATCACCAAGTCGGGCTGGCGCGATGCGGCGGTACTCAACCCGCGAGCCAGGGTTTCCGCCTCAAAGACCTTAATGTCGTCGCTTTCCAAAGACGCGCGCAAAAACCGGCAGATGTGCTTTTCGTCGTCGATAATCAATAAAGTTTTCACGCATCCTCCTGTAAAAGTTCCTCCAGCGCAAGGGCGGGCGGCAGGGGAAGAATAAGGGTAAAGCAGGCGCCGCCCGTCGGGCGGTTAGCCGCATAAATCTCGCCATGATGCATCTCGACGATGGCTCGGCAAATCGCCAGTCCCATACCGACACCGGGAATGGCCGATTCCTGATGACCACGGGTAAATTTGTCGAACAACTATTTTTCCTTGCCAGCCGGAAGGCCCGGGCCCGTATCCCACACCGATATTTTTAAGCTATCCGCGTGTTTCTCCACCTGAATGCCGATTTCCGCCTCCGGGCCGGCATATTTATGCGCATTTTCCAGCAAGTTGACAAATACGCGCTCCAATAGCGGCCCATCCGCCTGCAGCAGGATCATTTCATGGGGTAAATCCAGCCGGACCTGGCGCGGCGAAAGGATACTTTCCAGAGATTTCAGCGCGCTGCCGATCACCTCTTCTAGCGCAATCCAGTCCGTTTGTGCACGAAAACCATCGGCCTCAATGCGCGCCATATCCAGGATATTATTTACCAGCCGAATGGTGCTCAGCGTTTGCTGGCGCAATTCGCCAGCCTGATGAATGTAGCGCGAACCCTCGGACGAGAGATTAAGCATCAAAATTTCCGCCTGCCGAACAATACCGTAAGCGGCGTGCGCAAATCGTGGGACAGCACCGCCAACAGCGATACGCAGTTCTTCGCGCTCCTCCGCCAGGCGCGACGACTGCTCGTGGAGCGTCAGCTCAAGACGCTCCACCGCGCCGGCGATAAGCACTAAAAACGTCTCCAACAAACGCTGCTGTTCTGGAATCATCAGATGCCGCACATTGCTTGGTTCGATAATCAACAATCTCAAGTCCGCCCCGATAAGATAAGCGGCAAAATTTTATAGGGGACACCGGGCAGCGTGTCGGTACCGACGCCGGCCACCTGCTCTTTATCGAAACTCCATTTGACAATCGCCGCATCCGGTACGGTGTGCATCATACTCTGGGCCGGGGCATGCAGCTCGCCCTGTTTGTCGGGCAGCCAGATTTCACAGCGGGCCAGAGCGCCGCGCTCACCACCCGCTGGCAGATTTGCGCGATTGCCTCCGGCTGGCGTACCCGGCTCAGGCCATCGGCCATTTCATACAGATAGCGCGCCCGCTGTTCCCGGTACCGGGCGACGCGGGCCTGGTAACGTACGCCCGCCGTCATGTTGCCGGTGAGCAAGCCGACCGCCAGCATCACGGTAAAGGTCACCAGATACTCGGCATCCGAAACGGCAAACGAGCCGGCCGGCGCGACGAAGAACAGATCGAACGCCACGATATTCAATAACGCCGCCGCCACACCGACGGTATCCTGCCGAAGGCGATAGCTATCAACACTACCCCCAGCAGATAAATCATCACCAGGTTAATCGGCGAAACGCCGGGCACAAGCCATTGGCATAACAGCGTAATCAAACCGCACAGCTCCCCCGCCGTCAACGCGCCGCGCATATTCTGCCGCCAGCCGTTGGTCACGCCACGGGCCTCATCGGCGATCCAACGCCACGACGATCAGATCCACATCTGGGCCGAGGCGGCTTAGGCGACGGGTGAAACGGTTGGCGAAACGCCAGCGGCGCTGCGGCGGCAGGCCCAGGATAATTTTGCCCAAATTATGCTCGCGCGCGTAACGCAGCACCGCCATTGCCTCGTCGGGGTCCGCGACAGGGTAGCGGTGACGGCGCCCATCTTTTGCGCCAGCTGCAGCGTACGCAGCGTCACGCGCCGTTGCGCTTCTCCCCGGCGGTAGAGCGTCGGCGTCTCAACCGTAACGGCATGCCACTCGCTGCCGAGTTTGGCGGCCAGCCTTGCTGCGGTGCGAACCAGCTTTTCGCTGCCGGTACTGGCGCCGATGCACAATAGCACCGCATCCCGCGTATGCCAGACTTTCTCCTCGCGTCCGCGGGCGTCCCGCCAGGCGCATATCTGACCATCGACGCGATCGGCCGTGCGCCGCAGCGCCAGCTCGCGTAACGCAAACAAATTCCCTTTGCGGAAAAAATTCTCGATCGCCCGTTCAGCGCGGTCGCCGACGTACACCTTGCCCTGTTTGAGCCGCACCAGCAAATCGTCCAGCGGCAAATCTACCAGCACCACTTCCGCGGCGGCGTCGAAAAACGGATCCGATGCCGTTTCCCGCACCCGCACGCCGGTCACGCCGCTGACCACGTCATTCAGGCTTTCCAGATGCTGCACGTTCACGGTAGTCAGGACATCGATGCCCGCTTTAAGAAGTTCTTCAATATCCTTCCAGCGTTTGGGATGCCGGACGCCCGGCGCATTGGAATGGGCGAGCTCGTCCATCAGAATGACTGCGGGGTGTCGCGCCAGCGCGGCGTCCAGATCGAACGCCTGCTGGCGTCGCCGACCGGTGACTCGCGGCTTGAGCACCTCCAACCCCTCCAGAAGCGCCGCGGTCTCCTGACGGCCGTGGGTTTCCACGACGCCTGCCACCACATCCAGCCCCTGCGCCCTCAGCCGGCACACCTCCTGTAGCATTGCCCAGGTTTTACCCACCCCCGCGCAGGCACCAAAATAGATTTTCAGCTTACCGCGGCCGTCATTATCGGCCTGCGCCAGCAATACGTCCGGATCGGGACGCAGGGGTTCATCCGTCATGCAGATTCCTTAACCTTTTTGTCGCGCGTCCAGCGCCATATTCAGCTTAAGCACATTCACTACCGGCTCGCCGATAAAATACAGCAGCGGCCGAGTGGTGTTATCGTCCACCAGGCGGCGCAGCTCCGCCTGGGGCAAGTGACGCGCCTCGGCCACGCGCGGAATCTGCCACAGCGCGGCGGCGGGACTGATATGGGGATCCAGACCGCTGGCGGAGGCGGTAACCAGCTCAACCGGCACCGGCGCATCGGCGTGCGGGTTGGCCTGCAGCAGGGCTGTCACCCTCTGTTTGACCGCATCATCCAGGGCCGGGTTACTGACCGCCAGGTTACTGCCCGACGAAGCCGGCGCATTATACGGCGTGTCCGCCGTCGCCGAGGGCCGCCCCTGAAAGTAGCCGGCGCGGGTAAACGTCTGACCAATCAGCACGGAACCGCACGGCTGACCGTCTTGCGTGACTAACGAACCTTGCGCAGCGCCGGGAAACCACCATTGGGCGAGGCCGGTGACGACCAAAGGATAGGCCACGGCGGTCACCAGCACCAGCAGGAAAAACACGGAAAGCGCGGGACGTAACAACTTCATCATCAGACTCCTTACCCCAACCCCATAACGGTCAACAGGACATCAATCAGTTTGATACCGATAAACGGGACCAGCAGTCCCCCCGCGCCATAAATCCATAGATTACGGCGCAGCAGCAGCGCCGCGGACATCGGTCGATAACTTACTCCCTTTAACGCCAGCGGAATCAGCAACACAATGATAAGCGCGTTGAAAATTACCGCCGACAGAATGGCCGAAGTCGGCGAATGCAGCCCCATGACATTCAGCCGGTTCAAGGCGGGATAGGTCACCGCGAACGCCGCCGGAATAATGGCGAAATATTTCGCCACATCGTTGGCGATACTGAAGGTGGTCAGCGAGCCGCGCGTCATCAGCATTTGCTTGCCGATATGCACCACTTCCAGCAGCTTAGTAGGGTTGGAGTCCAAATCGACCATATTGCCCGCTTCTTTGGCGGCCTGAGTGCCCGAATTCATCGCCGCCGCGGTCAAGGGGTTGTCGCCGGTTACCATGACCGTTTTGATGCCCATTTTGCGCAGCTCGGCAAAACGTTCCTTAATGCCGCCCTTAACGATATCCTTCTGTGCCACCACGCCCATCACGGTGTTATCTTCAGCCACCACCAGCGGCGTTTCCCCCTGGCGCACTACCGCCTCCACCTGCGCTTCCACATCCCGCGGAAAATGCCCGCCATTGCTTTCCACGTGGCGGCGAATGGCGTCCACCGCCCTTTGCGCAGTATTTTCTGCCCGATGTTCACGCCGCTCATGCGCGTCTGGGCGGAAAAGGGAATAAAGGTAGCATTCAGACTTTGCAGACTGCGTTCACACAGGTTGTATTTCGTTTTAGCCAAAATGACGATACTGCGCCCCTCCGGCGTTTCATCCGCCAGCGACGTGAGCTGTGCCGCGCTGGCGAGCGCATCCTCCTAGATCCCCTGCGCCGGCAAAAACTGGCTGGCCTGGCGATTACCCAGAGTAATAGTGCCGGTCTTGTCCATCAGCAGAACATCCACATCGCCGGCGGCCTCCACCGCCCGGCCACTGGTCGCAATCACATTCGCACCCAGCATGCGGCTCATGCCGGCGATACCTATCGCGGAGAGCAATGCGCCGATAGTCGTCGGAATAAGGTACACCAGCAGCAGCACCAGTACCGTCACGCTGACCGGCGTCCCTCTCCAGGCGGAAAACGGATAGAGGGTAGCGGTCGCTAGCAGAAAGACGATGGTCAATGAGATCAACAAGATAGTCAGCGCGACCTCATTAGGCGTTTTACGGCGCTGGGCGTTCTCCACCATGGCGATCATCCGATCCAGGAAGGTTTCACCTGGATTGACACTGCATTGGATAATCAGCCAGTCGGATAAGATACGCGTACCGCCGGTAACCGAGGCAAAATCGCCGCCGGCTTCGCGGATGACGGGCGCCGATTCACCGGTAATCGCGCTTTCATCCACCGAGGCGCCGCCGGCCAGCACTTCCCCGTCGCAGTGGATAATATCGCCCGCCTCCACCAGCACGTAATCGCCTTTACGCAGGCTGTCCGCCGCCACCTTCTGTCGCTGGGCCTCCACCTGTGGCGCGGCCAGTTTCTGCGCCCAACTGGTGCGTTTGATGCCTTTCAGACTTTCCGCCTGTGCTTTGCTGCACCCCTCCGCCAGCGCTTCGGCGAAGTTGGCGAACAGGACGGTGAACCAGAGCCACACGCTAATGGCAAGGGTAAAACCAAACGGCCCGCCGACGGCATCCTGCACCGTAGCGATGGCCAGACACGTCGTCAGAATACTGCCCAGATACACCACAAACATCACCGGATTGCGATACTGCACCCGGGGATCGAGCTTACACAGCGCCGCGACTAACGCTATACGCCACAGCGCGCTGCGCTGAGGGGAAAAAGATTGATGTCCCATAGGGAATATTCTCCGGCAATTAGCGACCCGTTAATTGCAAATGTTCAACAATAGGCCCCAGAGCCAGCGACGGAATAAATGTCAGCGCCCCTATCAGCAATACCGTGCCGATAATGAGAGCGACAAACAGCGCGCCATGGGTCGGCAGCGTCCCCGGACTGGCGGGCTGCGTTTGCCTGCCGGCCAGCGACCCGGCAATGATCATGAGCGGCACAAAAGGCGCGAAACGCTCAAGCAACATGGCAGCCGCCAGTAAGAGATTCCAAAACGGGGTATTGGCAGAGAGACCGGCAAACGCGCTGCCATTATTATTGTCTGCGGAGGACACCGCATACAGCACCTCGCTGAAACCATGCGCCCCTGGATTAAGCATGCCAGCGCGCCCCGCGTCGGTCATCATCGCCAGCGCCGTCCCGAGCAGCACCAGCGAGGGGGTGATGAGGATATAGATGGCCGCCATCTTCATTTCCGGCATGCCTAAATACTCCGGCGTGAGGCCGATCATTAATCCGGCAATGAATACCGCCAGCAGCACATTGACCAACATGCCGTACAGCCCCGAGCCGACTCCACCAAACACCACTTCGCCGAGTTGCATCAGCCAGAGCGTGACCAGGCCGCCAAGGGCGGTGAAGGAGTCATGCATCGCATTGACCTCACCGCAGGAAGCCGCGGTGGTGATGACGGCAAATAAGCTGGAATTCAGAATGCCAAACCGGCTTTCCTTACCTTCCCAATTCATCGCGCTATTCGCCCCCAACGCCGCTAAATGCGGGTTGCCGTGCACCTCGGCCAGAATCACCACCGCCGGGATAAGAAAAATTGCCAGCATCTGCACAAAATTGGTCAGCGCGGTCGGATTTTCAAAAGGATGGGCCTAGTTGGCGTTAAACAGGCCGCCGCCGTTGGTGCCGAGCATTTTAATCGCTTCCTGTGAGGCGACCGGCCCCATTGGGGCAGCGTCTGCTGCGCGCCTTCAAGTGTCGTCACCGTCAGGTAGGGGCTGAGGTTTTGTATCACCCCCTGGCTGACGAAAAACAGCGCCAGCAGAAGCGATAACGGCAGTAACACATAAAGCGTGATACGAACAAGATCACGCCAGGCATTGCCGAGATATTGCGTGCTGTGTCGGGCAAAGCCCCGAATCAGAGCGAACAACACCGCAATCCCGGTCGCCGCCGACAGGAAATTCTGCACGGCGAGACCGGCCAAGGTGCTGAAATAGCTGATGGTGGTTTCACCGGCGTAGGATTGCCAGTTGGTATTGGTGACGAAACTTATCGCGGTATTTAACGCCAAATGCCAGGACAAGCCCGGCAAATGCTGCGGATTAAGGGGCAGCACGCCCTGCAACAGCAAAATCGCCAACAGCAGCGCTCCGCCCAACAGGTTGAATACCAGAATGGCACACAGGTAATGACACCAGCGCATGGCGCCATCGGCTATTCCGCACAGGTGCCAGAGCGTACGCTCAAAGGCCGCCGTTAGCGGCAGCGGGCTTTCGAGCACCAGCCCTGTCATCAATCGTCCCAGCGGCTACGCCAGCACCAGCAGCACCGCTAAAAAACTGGCCAGCAATAAAAACGCTTCGGCTGCCATCAGAATTCCTCCGCCCGGAACAGGGCATAAAATAAATAGGCCAATAGCAAAAACACCAGCACAATGCCGGCGATCACCCCTATATTCACGGCGATTCTCCAAATGAGTTGGCGTGAGGAAAAGTCTAAAAAAATTAAAATAAAAATATCGTCAATATTGCCGGGGCGGGTATATAAAAATGTTGTGTCTTTACCACCGGTTACTCGACAAGAAAAACACGCGGCGTTAAGCCACACACCCACAAAGGCGTAATAAGGCGGAAAAGCAAGCGTAATAAAGTCAGCGAAGACAAACGGGAAGGGGGTTAGCAACGGCGGCCGCCGCTTTCAGGCATGCGGGGCACTCAGGGCAGTTAGGGCATCCGTTGCGGGGAACAGATGGAGATCACCGTTTATTTTCGCGTGCTGCAGCGCAGGGTGGCAAGGAGCATTCGCGCCCTGAATGTCAAGCTATCAGCACAAGCGGAGTAAGGCGCACGGGCGCAATGGTCAAAGCCGAGGAATATCATCAGCCACCATGGGATAAACAGTAGCATTATCACAATGATATTAACTTATAAAATAAGAAGTTTAATGAAAGAGATGACAAGATAAATTAGCTATTAAGCCTATTTACCCCCCGATGGGAAACATGTAATTTGATTTTTAATGAATACGTCAATTCAACAGGTGACGAATATGCCCCTGGCCAATGTCATAATTGCCGTATAGACGGCCGTCGGCCGAAACACGCCGGTGTGTTTCGCTCAACAATACTCATTACGGCGCTTTGCAAATTTTGCTTCCCGTTCAGGGTCAAGCATTGCCGGCAGCGAATCAGCGCAGCCATAGTAAAAATACGCTATCAGCTTACAAACTTGCAGGATATACCGTCGTTCATCCCGCTACGCCCTAAACGGCAACGGGTGATCGCCATCGCCGTTCGGGCAGTAAACAACGCGCAGACCAGGAAATTATTGCGGCCTACATCAGCGCCGTAGGCAAAAGGCCATTACCCGCCAGGGCTTGCGCGGCATCATTCGTCCCCATCGTCAGAGTAGCAGCGCCAGGGATAGTCATCGCAAATCGACAATATTATTATACAAATGATTATCAGGATATTTTATCGCCCACTGTCCGTCATTACCGCACCATTTTCACGAATTCCATCTCACCCTGGCAGCATTGAAACTACTTTACGCGCAACCCGATGCCCAATTGGACATCGTGCATATTGCTCTCTACGGTACAGGACTTTATGGCGAGAAACATGATGAATACCTAACAGAGAACATACAAAAGTTTCTGGTCGGTGATTTATTGTATAGGCTATTTTTCCAAAGATTTACCCTTGAAGAAAATATGATTAGAGTATTCAACGAGAACCGCGATATTACGCTGGCTGAATTTCATGCCAGTGTGGCCGTCAGCATTAATCTGGCCGAGGAAAACGCGTTGGCGGAGTTTTACAATACGCGCTATCTTTTCCACGCAATGCCAATTCTGGCAGTGAACCCTATGAGCGCACCCGCGGAAGTAGAATTTGCGCAACTTATGGTCTGGATCCCGACCTGGTTTTTACTTTTTCTCGGCGCGCATGCCAGGCACATTACTATTCCGGAAGAAAGCATGTTAGCGCTAACGGAAATGATCAAGAGCGGTATTCAGGTACTCAACAACATCAAAAACACGGGACAACACAATGAAGACATAGATGAAGTCCACGTTGTCATAAAAATCGCTGTTCTCTTCCTGAATCGGCATTTATCGCCAGAAACGTTGCCTGACATGTCCGAACTGTGGTCGTCCATTATTCATTCCATTTATGATACGATAAATCAAAACAATATCAATCTAGAGAGAATCAATCAGGCTATTGACACACTGAAAAAAGTGATTTCTATGATAAAAATTTTAGTTATGAGAACTACAATTTTATCATAAAGGGAAAATTAAAGTTCATCAACCCTACACTGTCCCTAAAACGCACGGTCTATGATGCCATTTACAGCAATAAAATTGTCAGTTGGTCACCGCTTTAAAAATATATCTTTTTTAACGCGACACACCATGGCGAAACGCGCACATTTTACGCTACCGACATTATAGATGATCTTCGCTTGCAGCAGATCAATCACTCGGCCCCCCTCGCCCATATTTTACCCCTGTTTGACGGTGTCCCCCCTTTCCCCTGCACAGTCTCAAGCTCAGCTATTCCGGCCTCATCGCTAACCCGTACAAATCACAGCATGAGAACGTCAGTTTATTTGTCGAGCGCATCGCTGCCTCACGATACGACCTCAATAAGAAAACATTGTACAACCAAGGCCTGGAACTAAAATGGGAAGACGAAGTGCTTGAATTAGCCAAAGAAATTTTTATTCTATTCCTGCGTTCGCAGCGTGGAGCTAGAAGACACCAACCAGATTGTGATTGATTGCACCATCGATGTCGTCTTTACCGCCAGACCTTTTTTGAAAGGGGTCGTCAAAGCCACCCAAACGCTTGCAAAAGTCCCCGTAGCAGCGATATTGGAAAGGATTGCTTCTGTACCGCTCTTCTTAAGTAAAGGCGATAGCGTCACCCTCAACGCGGTTAAATTAAAACATGTGGTCACGTCTAGTTTTATCAAGACAAGTGACTTACAAAATTTTATTTTTGATTTATCCAAATTAACTTTAGACGCGTTCGATCCGGGACTCACGGCGCTTTATAATATTCATCGTGGAGCTTATCATGCCCTCAAAGCTATAGAGCGCGTTAATCCGCTGACTCTGTACTCACATATCTTCTCGAAAGGAAGAGAAATTACCGAGGTGATTATACAGACCAAAAACCTCATCGGCATAAGACAAAGCATGATCAAATTTTCTCAAACTTACTCTAGGGGCACAACCTTAACGCGATATCCTACGTTATCCGCCAGCGCATCTTCAGATATTTTTCACATGCAAATTGACGGCGGAGATTACAACTTTTTTTGTGAATGATCAAACCTATATCATTTCAGGTGATACCGGAGAGATTTCAAGCGATGGACATCGGGTTTTTACCATGATCGATGTCAAAAGCGGCATAGGCGTTTTGATAAAATTTATCTGCGTACAAAACTCGGAAGTGCCTGGGTGTACGATCATCCCTTGGCATCCCACGTCCGATTTGGCAGACAGTATCATTAAGCCACTGCATACAAAAAAAACGTCAACAACGCTGGGTCTTTGACCTTGCCTTAAATAATCGCAAATTATCCTATTATCCAGGTCATAACGCCCTTATCAGTGCAGACGACGATCATGGTGATAAAGTTTATGAAATTTTTGAGATCGATCATACCTATTTCCTTTTCAATCCCGACGATGGCCAGATTAGAGCCCTGCAGGTAGGTGACATACTTTTCCCTTTAGAAAAAACCAAAAAAACAGATTCTATAAGATGAGGATCAATCAGAAGGGGAGACTGGTGGTAGAAAAAAAACGCAAGCGGGATCATCGGCCCAAGCGTAAGCTTTCGCCTTATGCACTCGCAACACGGGACTGCCTGGCTCGCAAAATTATATTGCATGATAATTACAATCTACTAATCGGAAAAGTGTACCAAGCCTGTTTTGTACTTAATCTGGACCCGATAAAAAATCATTTCAAGATTGAATCAAGCAACTTTTTATGACCGGCAAGGCTTTTTTGAATAAATATAACTTTTAGGTGATCGTCTGCTCAGATCACTACCGTCATTTCAACATCTGCACTCCATGGCAAAGCAAAAGTTTAAAATAACCAACTGGCCACTTACAACAAAGCTCTCAAGCAGCGCGGGGCTCTGACGATATGGCTGGATGAGTCGGCAATTATTGCATGGACGGAAAAAACAACGCCTGAACGGCGTGGCCGGCCGCTTCACTACGCAGATATGGCTATCACCACTGTTCTGATGATGAAACGCGGTTTGGCCTTTCGTTAAGGGCTTTACAGGGCTTCGTTGACGCCATTTTTAAATTGATGGTACTGCCGCTAAGATACCCAGACTACTCGCTGATCAGCAAGCGAGCAAAGACAGTTAAGATCAGCATAAAAACGCCGACCCGTGGTGAAATCTCACCTCTAGTCATTGACGGAGCCGGCCTGAAGGTCTTTGGCGAAGGCGAATGGAAAGTCCGACAGCATGTGCCGACAGAACGCATGAGATTATCTGTGCTGACTTATCGCTCAGCGGTACGACGAATACTCAGGCCCTACCAGCTCTGATAAACCAGACCAGCGGAAAATCAGGGAAGCGTCGGCTGATGGCGCTTACGATACCCGCTACTGTCATGATGCTCTGCTGAGGAAGAAAATAAGGCCTCTTATTCCTCCACGAGGTGGGGCGCAATATTGGCCAGACCGATACCATGAGCGTAACTACGCCGTTGCGAATCAGCGTCTAAGCGGCAGTAACGATGTATGGAAAAAGCAAGTGGGCTATCATCTAAGTCTGCGTGACTATGATGCGAAGGTAGGTGAGGCAATGGCGATGGTCAAAGCGCTTAACAAAATGACGCTGTTAGGAATGCTGAACAGCATCCGGATCGCATAACAATCGATCTGCTAGGGGGGCGTAGTCACAAGTTCTGATTTATTCAACAAAGCCGCGCCGGTTAACACGTATCCCCCTTGATCTACATATCCGGGGCCATTCCATGCTATTACGCTTTCTAAACCACCCCTGATATCACGCACAAATGTGCCGTTAACATAATCCCAAGTGGCACGACCATTGACTCTGTTATCCACCCAGCCGCTCAAATGTCCACCCCAGACTGCTCCGTGGATATTGCCATTCTCTTGATAGGTCTCTACTGCGGCATGAAGTGCCTGGGGGGGGGGAATAAAAATGCCCGTTTTTATTGAATACCCAATCTCTGCCACCGTCATTGCCGTTGTTTAGCCGAACGCCATCACCCCCCTTGTCTTTGTAGAGCCACATGCGAACGCTACCGTCCTGATTATGAAAACCCAGATGCTTGTGGTTGTCCCCTTTCAGTAAGAGCTGACCACACTGTGAAATAATGTCGCCATTGACGGTCCCACCCGTGCGTTTATCCAGCGCATTTTTTGCACAATCTACCGTTTCCGTCAGGCCAATGTTTTTCACAAATTGATTTTTGTCTGGGATGTCGGCCCCATTTTCATTTTTCGCTAGTTTCTGGCTCAGGAGCTGCGTCACGCTTTCGGCAAATTTCGGGTTATTGCTAATCGCCTGCGCCAGCTTGTTCAGCGTATCTAAATCCGACGGGGCATAATCCACCACGGCATTCACCCGTTCATTCACCGCTTTAGGTGTCGCGGCGGTGGTCTCGTCCGCTCTGTGCGTGGCGCTGCTTAACTGCACTGCGGTGAAGCGTCGCCTCCTCAATACCGTCCTGGGTCACCAGCTTGCCCAGCCCCAGATGCGTGCGCGCCTTTTCCTGTGCCCCTTTGCCCGCTGCGGCAATTTCAGCCAATGCCTGCGTTTTCAGCAGCGCCTCCTGGCCGATAATTGCGCGGATAGCCAGCGTCAACTTGTTTAACTTACCCTTATCCGGGCGGATGCCAGCGGCGTCCAGTAATGCCAGCTGTTCGGCTTGCTGGATATTGAACCAGTCCTCCCCCGGCCAGCTGATACCCTTGTTGCCGTCGCCCTCGGTAAACCATAACGGCGTGGTGCTCTGGGTTTCTTTCAGCAGCGGCATGGTGGCAATGCCGCTGTTGTTATCTAAAAAATACATTAGCCTTTCTCCTTTTTGTCGGCATACACATAGCGAAAGTCCTGATGCGCCGGCTTATAGCGGTTTAACAGGCATTCCAGTATCCCGGCGTAATAAATCCGCAGCGGCGTGGTGACAGGGTCAAGCACATGCGTAGGGCGATAGTCCACGTGGGTCTCAATCGTCACAATCGTGACCCACTGATTATCTGGCAACGTACTCAGGCTCACCGTAAAGCCATAAGACCGCGCTAGTTCAATGTAAAACTGCCGGTTGAGGCTCGGTTTCATGCGCAGCTTGTTGGCCACATAGCGCTGGTGCTCATCGATGCCGGCATCCTCGCCGATATCACAGTCCGGCAGCCCTAAAAAACGCTCCCAGTCAGCCAGCAGCGTATCCGGCGCTTTGTTCCAGGCCAGGCCGTCAGGCAGCAGTTGCAGCAGCACGCGTTGATGTGCCTTTAAAGCCATGTGATATCCCCCATCACCAGTAGCTCGGTTTTTCCGCTACTGACCGGCGTCAGCGGGCTTTTCAGGGCGTAATCCTCAAGTCCGCTTATCCCGGACAGCACACGCCAGAATGCCGAGGGCAACAGGGTTTCGCCCGGTTTGGCCGCCGTGTAAAACAGTTGCCTGAGCGCCTCGCGGATACGGGCCTGGTTATCCGGGGTATTGGGGGCGATACGCAGCGTGATATCGACCTTTTTTGCTCCCGGCGCAAACACCGTCACCGTCGGCCCCTCCGGTTGGCCGACCCACTCGCCGGTGGCCTGGTCCCGGTGGCGCGCGAGATAGTCGGTAACCCGCGCAATATCGGCCGGGCCTGGGAAGATATCCGGGTGATGTTCCATCACGAAGGTCACGCCCACTGTGCCCGCCCCATTCCAGGTGGGCAGACACCAGCTGCGGGTGACGCCCGGGACCTCGCGCGCCCAGCGCTCGTAATCCCAGCGTGTGCCGCCGCCCGGGGGAAACTGCACCCGATACAGCAGGCGCGGAAAAGGCACCTTGGGACTCAGCGTCCCCGGCAACCGTCATGTTCTGTTTCACCGTCAGGTTTTTCTCAATCACCACATCATCAGTAAAACGCGCTGTCGGGGTGTTAAACACCGCCTCCTGCTCGACGACCACTTCCAGTGTTTTACAGGTGATGATGCAGCGGCTGTCCCGGGTCAGACGCAGGCGATGCCCCTCATAATGATACAGGCCGCTATCCCCGGCGGGCAGCCCGGTGGGTCGATGACGGCGGTCTTCTACCAATAGCACGGTCGCCTGGTCACGACTGATCATGGACAGACGCGGCGCAATGACGCGGGTCAGCCGATTGGTCTGCCACAGTTCGCCGCTTTCGCGCCGCCACCCCTTAACCACGGCGGTAAAGCGCTCTGACTGGGCCAATGCCCGGCGGCTTTCCCGCATGGCGCGCGCTCGTGCGATGGCAGGGGTCAGTTTGCTGTCAGCCAGAATGACTTTGGGGCGGTAACGTACAATCGCGGGGTCGTCGCTTTCTCCCTTGAGCGCGGCGCGCAACTCGTTGGTGTTGGCGTCGCCGGCGTGCCCACCGCCGCCGCCGTTGCCTTTAAACAGATACTGACTGTGGCGGTCGCGCCAGTCCTCGGTGTACTCGGTGGACAACAGATTTTCACCCAGCCGCAGGGTGTCAGTGGGGGTGTTCGCCGCCTGGGTAAACACCAGATCGCCGTCGGCATTACTGGTCACCAAAACGCCACGGTGACGCTCCGCCCAGCTCAGCACATCCGCCACGCTTTCAGACCGTTCAATGGTAAAGGAGGTAAAGGGTTTGGCGGCCTCGGGGTCAGACACCGCCCAGCGCACCGCGATGCCAAAAGGTTTGCACAGGTCTTGCGCAATCTGTTGCAGTGTGCTGAGACGCCATTGACCGCCCGGATAGACCGCCGAACAGTCCACCAGATCGCCGGTTTTATCCCTGCCCTTTATCGTTACCTGTGCCGAGTCGGTCCCCATCTTGTGCGATACGCTGTCCAGGTAACCGGTGATAACCGGTTGCCCGTCAAGGGTCAGCGTGAGCGCCCCACCGCGCGCAGGCTGTCGGGCAACGCCTAGCCGGGCATCATGATCCCGAGGGTAAAATCCCCGGCCAGACGCGCCAGCCCCCGGGTAATGCTAACCGAAAGCCAGTGGGTGAAAATCCGGTTGTCGATGCGCAATGCTACCTCAGCCACCGAGCAGCTCCACGCGCTCGCCACCCGGCACAAACAGCGGATGACGCAGCCGGTTGCGACGAATAAAGCGCGCCGTGTCACGCGCATCGCCGGTGATACGGTACAGGGTCACCAGCTCCGGCTCGGTTGTCGTCACCGCTGCCTGGGTTAGGCCCGGTAACGCCTGCGCCGGTGCGTTTTGGCTGACCGCCGCCAGACTGGCGGTGAGCAGGGACGACAACATCTGCACCACCGCCACCACCAGGCGCAGCATATTTTGCAGCAGCTGCACCGTGGCGCGGGTGGCCGGTTGCAGCCCCTGCATATCGTGCAGGCGGTCCTGACGGACCAGAGCGCTGTCCAGCCGGACGGCCAGCTGGACTATCTGGTGCTAGAGTGCGCCGGGCTTCGGGGAGACCGGCGCGCGCGCCCGGTTTTTTATCTGCTCCGGTTGGGGGTAAGCCGGCAGGCGCTGTATGCCCTGAAAAATCCCCTTAAAGGCCAGCGCCAGGCGGTCGGGGGTGGTGATAAGCCCCTGGATATTGCCACGCAGGACCGTGAACGAGGCGATAAAGCTCTGCATATCAGCCAGCAGCCACAGACCATTGAGGGCGCTTTCCAGCGTGTTGGCTTTCTCGTTGACGCACGCCATCAACGCCTGCGCGTCATGCAGCGAGGTCTGCCAGCCGTCAGCCAGGGTTGAAAAGAGTGAGGCCAGCGTGCCGTCGCCCTGGCGATTGACGATCCCGGCGGTATCTTGCGCAACCGTAGGGGCGGTCTCATCGGAAACCGGCACCATCGTGACGGTAAACTCCACCAAACGCTGGTTATCGACGCTGTAGCGGCTTTCAAAATTATCAACCAGCACCGCAGCGTACCCCAGTCCGGGGGCAACAGCTCGCCCGGTCCCGGCGCATTCAGCGCCTGCGTCAGTCGTACCCGTTGCGCCTGCGCATCATCGCCTGTCAGTGACAGGGTGAAGGTGTGCTCAGGCAGTTTTTTCCCTAAATCGTCCGCCCCGCCGTGTTCTCGTAGCGGATATTCCCGCCGCACCACCCGGCGACCGCTACGACTGCGCTGTTCTTTGTAAATCCAAAAAGGCACGCTGCGAAAGCGGCCCTGGCCGGTACTTTTCATCTGCGCACCTCAATAAATACGGTAGTTGTCGCCGTTATACACATCGAGCTGTAAGCCAAAGGCGTTGCTGTCGGTGGCGGCGCTGTTTGCAGCACCAGTCCCGGGGCCAGCGCAATACGCATGTCCGCCTGGGCTTTCACTGGCTGTGGCACCGCCTGTTGCTCGTCTTTTCTGTCCCATCGGGCGTAGATATAGCCCAACCAGCCGCCGAGTTTTTCGCCAAGCACACTGCCCAGCATCGAGCCGACCACCGCCCCAATGGGCAGCCGATGGCGCCGACGAGTCCGCCCGCCGTCGCACCGCTTGCCGCCCCCAGCGCCCCGCCTTTATCCTCGGCGCTGGCATTTTTATCAAGCAGTGTCGGGGCCAGCGACATAAGTATCACTGCCACCCCCGATGCCGCCCGCCGGCCAGGTGGTGACAAACACGCTCACCGGCGCGCCAATACCGCCACCCATCGCAAACGGTGCCGGGCCAGCCCCCAGGCGGGACGGGCTATCGCCATGCCGACACGGGCCAGCTCGAGGCGACATAAATCGCCAGAATGGCTTTGGCCTTGTCGGCGGCGACGTTGTCGAGGGTGTCGCCATAACCTGCCTTGCGCCACGCCATCAACTCAGCATTGACCCGGCTAAGGCCATTTTTAAACAGCGTGACGCCCCGTCGGGCGCTGTCGAATACGCCATTAAAACTACTGGCCAGCCTGTTGGCCCATTGGTCCTGCAAACCGCTTTCCTGGGCTTGTCCGGCAAAATCCAGAAAGTCTTTTAACTCAGTTTTAAGCCGTTTAAATGGCCCTTGATTCATCACCTTGACGGCGAACTGCTGCCAGACATCGCCCAACTGGGAAGTGAGTCCCGTCCAGGAGTTCATGGCGTCTTTCTGCGCCCCTTTGGCCTGCTCGAGCAGCGTCTGGAACAGCAATTCAATGGATTTTTGGCCCAAGTAACCCTTTTTTACCCTGTGTGGTCAGTTCGTTACGGCTTTTGCCGAGCTTTTCCGCCAGCACGCTATAGACATCAATGCCGTAGCCGGTCAGCAGGCTCGCATACTGAGCCTGTATGCTTTTGCGCGAATACATCTGTTTAAGCTGAAGGGAAGCTCCCTGGGCTTCCGGCAGCGTCCAGCCGTGCCTCCTGGTATTCCAGCATCGTAATAAAGTGGCGCGCTTCTTCACGACTCATGCCAAAACCCCCGACTGGAGGTGTATTCCTGCACTACCCCTTGCAATCCCCAGGTGGTGTCCTTGGCATTTTGTACCGCCCATTTCAGGTCGGCGTCGGTCTGGGCTTTATCGTGATGGTTCAGTGAGTTCAGGCGAATGGTGTAGTTTTCCATCGCCGCCGCCGGGTCGATAAAGGCTTTTTTCAGGCCATACAGCGCCGCGCCCCCGGCCAGCAGCCCGTAAAGGCGCGCTACGCCGCCATAGGCCGCTTTGGCGCGCGTCTCCAGATGGTCAAAACCGGATGACACCGACGCCAGCCCCAGGCGCAGAACGCTAGCAGACCGCTAAAGGTGCGCTGGCCCTGATGGCCCAGCCGGTCAAGCGGCCCCCCCCCCAGGGTATTCGCCCGAAGACCGAGACCGTGCAGGGATGCGCCGCCTTGCCGCCCCATGCCGACCAGACTTTGACCGAACAGCCGCGCCTGCCGGGGTAGGTTGCCCAGCAGGTCAACAATGACGGAGGCTTTGACTTTTTTCTGCCATCGTTTACTCACGCTGTAATAAATGGGTGGCTTGCTGGCAGAACCGGATTAACGGCAGGGAAAGCGCCCATTCCACGCCCGATTTGGTGGTCGTGGCGAGCATCAGCGACGCTTCCTCAATTTTTTCCCGACACTGCATCCAGTCGCCCCGAATCAGCCGCCAGCTGTCCGGCCAGCGCGCGGCCGCCCAGACGCTGGGCGATGATAAGACGTTCAATATCGCGCGCCGACAGGCTTTTCAGTTGTAGCAGCGACAACGGGCCGTTGAGGTTGCCCAGCCGGGCAACCTACCGGCGCAGCAGCTCAAACTCCACCATCGCTGGCGAACGCACTAATTCCGAGCCGTTAGCCGTCTGCACCACCCGCTCGGCGGCCAATTCGGCATCAATAATGTCCTTGCCGGTTAATGGCCGCAGGGTGACGTCCGTGTGGCGCTGTTCGTCGTCACCGCTGCCGGTAACCAGACCGTCAACCAAGGTCAGTTGCCCGCGCGCCAGTTCGTCGGCGACGCTGGCGATATCCGGCGACACCCCTTCAACCTCGTGGGCCGCCGTCGCCAGGGTTTCCATACTTTGGGTCATGCTCGCTCCTTACGCCACGCGCTGGCTGCGAATGGCGGTAAATTTGGCGGAGATTTCTCCCGCGTCAGTCAGGGACTCTTCCCCGTTGCTCCAGGCGTTGGTCATCATATGGGTTTCGCCGGAATCGGCTTCAAACTCCAGCGTGACATCATGCCAGCCGTTGATGACTTCCACGCTCAGATCACCCCGTGCCGGAAATTTACATTCCAGCGTAGCGGCACGAGGTGTTGACTTATAGCCATAAACCCGTACGCCGGTCACTTCCTCGCGTTTTTCCCCGGACGGGGTAAAGGTGGCCCCCGTCATCGTCGGGTATTCCTACCCGTTAACCCGGACAATGGCCTTGCCCTGGTATTGCAGTTTGCCAAATGCCATCGTGCCCCCTTACAAAATAAACTGGATCTGCTCTGCGAAAATGCGAAATTGATTAACAATATCCGGCTTGCACTGCACGTCTACGCGGTTACGGTCATTGTTGTTACGCTCGACAATCAGGCTGTCGCGGAAGCTCTCGAAATTCTCAATCAGCCCCGCCTCCAGCCACTCTATCGCCAGCTCCAGCAACTGGGTACGGATAATGGCCGGGGTCACCATCGCCTGCCCCGGTGCCACCGGCGTACCATCGTTGGCCAGCTTATGGTGCGGAAAGCGCTGGGTGATGCGTACCCGGGTCGAATAGCGTAGATAAGACAGCGTCGCCACGGTATTCACATCGAGGTAAGACGGATCCGGATCGCCGTAGGCGTTGGTGCGATAGGTGGTTATTTGCCGCTCAATCTGTACCCCATCGTCGGCCCCCACGGTCATGGTAGCGATGCCGTCATACAGCAGCTGGTTACGCTCATTGGAGCGCAGCCGGTCAGACAATGCCGGAGCCTGCCGCGGCAGCTGGCTCCGGCTTTGCAGCGGGCGTGCCGGATCGAGACTTAAGTGTTTTGCGCCAATGGCGCACAGGCTGGCCGCCCACAGATAGGCCGGCTCGGGGGGGCGCTGAATGCCGCTACAGGTCAGCAGAAAATCATTGCGCGTCTTACCGAACCGGGTGATTTCCCCCAGACTGCCGGTATGGGCCGCCCAGGCGATGCTGTCAGATATTTTGGTCGATCCCCAGCGATCGCGCAGCGCCTCGCTCAGTAATATCAGGTTGGCGGTATCGAGCCAGGGCATGACGATATGGTGATACCGGGTATCCCCCCAGCACGGCAATTGTCACTGCCAGCCCGGGCGGGCGTTATCTCGCCATCGTAATAATTCAGGCGGATATCCTGCGCCGAGTATTCAGAAATAAACCGCGCCGTCAGGGTCACCACCGTTTGATCGGCAGTGACATTCTCACCGCCCGGCGCGGCAGACACGGCGTTCACCGGCAGCGACGGCAGGGCATTTATCGCACTGGCCAGCGCATCACCCACCGCCTTACCATGCTGGCCTTTCTCCACAGTGACGCGCACCCGTACACCGCCGAGATAGACATTCAGTACCCCGGCCTGTTGCGCCTGGTACGATAACGTCAGGCTGCCGGTATCGGCCTTTCCGGCCCCGTTACCCTGCACTATCACGGCTAACACCGCATCCGGGTTATCGTCAAAAATTCCTTCACCATCGCTGCCAGCATGGATCCCTGGCCCCAGAGTGTCGCAGCATGATCGGCACGGGTGATGCGTACCGGCGTGTCTATTGCGCCGCTGCCGTCTACCTTGCCATCCTTGATGGCGGCCTGACCCAACATCAGCACCTGGGTCAGCGTGGTCGGGGTGCCGGTGACGGCCTGCGAATTATCAATCTCAATATGCGTCAGCGGTATGCGAACCCCGGCGCTGATTTCATTAAAGCTCATCGTCATGAGGCGTATCCTTTTTACTCAAGGCGGCAGAGGCTGACTTTTGCCGGGTGGCGCCGGTTTTGCTGGCGGCGTGATGTCCAGTACATCCTTGAAACGCAGACGGCGCAGCCAGAAGCCATTACGCTGCACCCAGGCCCCCGCATCCGGTAACATCTGCATGGAATAGGGTTCGCGCACCGCGCGCTCCGGGGCCGGCACCACAAAAAGCATCGGCAAGTCAAAGGGGTTAGGGAAGCGCATCGCGGTGTTGTCGGTGTCATTCATTGTCGTGGCTCTCCCCGCGCAGGGTTATATGGGCCGCGAACGGCGGGCTGCCGTCCTTCTGGGTAAAGGTCTGATAATGGCGCAGGTACTCATCCATGCCGTCATCCTGAATCAACGGTATCACCGGCTCCTCGCAGGTAAAGTAGGTGCCATACAGCACCACGCCGCAATTTCCCTGTTTCTCGGTGTACAGGTTGCGCCCCTCTTCAAAGCGCATCGGTCCGTCGTTTGCCGGACGAAAACCCGATAAGCCCGCTATTAGCCGCGCCACTATCTGGTAGAGGCCGGGTCGGTCGCCCTCGGCACCGTTGATAACATCGGCCACCACGTAAAAAACAAAGCGACTGTCAATCACGCCTTTGACCTGACCGGCCTGCGCCCCCAGCCACACCAGATAAGCAGCACATCACGCAATCCCTCCTCGCTCCAGTCGCCGGGATGGGTGGCGATATCACGCAACGTGTTGTCAAACACGTCATATAGCCGCTCCAGCTATAGCCGCTCCAGCAAAGCGTTTTCGGTGGAAACAATCATCAGATAAACCCCTTCTGCCTGCGTCCGAACACGACGCATCGGCCTGCATCTGCGGCAGGTCGGCACTGTCGGGAGCCTGGTTATCGCTATCCACCCCTAGCGGCAGCTCACCCTTTTTCACCGCCTCCAGCCAGCGCAGCGCATCCTGATAACTCTGGCGGGTTTGCTCAGTGGCCCGCTCGTCATTCAGGTAGTAAAACGCAAGGGTGCAGGCATGCTGTTTCAGCACCGACGGCACCACCGAGAGCGGCAGGGCGTAACGGGCAGCGATAAAGCTGTCCATCAGGGCGCTGGCATCGGTGAGCGCCTGACTCACCTTCTGCCGGGCTGCTGCCTCATCGCTGCGCCCGTCGACCAGCCTTTCTATCAACGGGCCGATATAGCGGACGCGTAAATCCTGCTCGCTGGCATACATGCGTTAACTCTCCTTTCATGGGCGTTTAAACCGGATTTAACCGCGCGTTTACAACAGGTCTGCGACCAGCAGCGTCAGCTTGCCTTTCATTTCGTTAGAGACCGTGGTACTGCCCTCGGCCAGTAATTCCCGCTCCAGTAACTGGGTGGCGGTTTTCTCCAGCTCCACCGGCACCACCAGATGGGTCGGACGAATACCCAGCTTGCGACCGCCATCGTTACTAAAGCCGCGCATGGCGCTCCAGACTTTCCAGAGGTTATCCAGCGTCAGGGGGGCCTGCATGCGGTAAGCCATCTGCCAGAAGCCGTAGCCCACATTGCGCCGGGCCGAGACACCAAAGACAAATTTGTTGTCGGTAAACGCGCGACCCTCATCCACTTTGGTTAATGCGAGCAGCTCGGGCGGGCGGCGGTTCTGGAAAATCAGTGGTTTGAGTGCACGCTAGCAGTCCAGCAGATACCACACAGCACCGTCGTTCTCTCTTTGAGCCGCGCCGCTGCCGGTTTTTTCGATAAACTGGTTGGCCACCTTGTCCGCGTCGCCGGTGCCGTCGACCTTCGGATACACCGGATGTTCGCTATCAAAAAAGGTTTGCCGTCATAGCAGTCGGTTTTATTACCGTCGCGCAAGGCGGTGCACCAGTTCATCAGGTTGTGCGGTGGCGGCACGGCCCATTTCCTGGAACAGAGGGCTATATGAGCCGAGATTGTCATCCTCAAAATCATCGCGGGTAATGGCGACCGTGCCTTCATAGGTCTTGTTGTTGATGGCGTAGCCATAGACCTTCATCTGCTGGATACTACGCGAGCCGACCCACTCCCGGAACGCGGAAAACTGCCCCAGCCAGCCGTAGGTATTGGATTTTGACGTGGAGGCCACAGTGGTCGCCACCTGCTGGTAGTGATATGGGGCCATGCCCAGCCCATTCTGAAACTCCTTGCGAAAGCCGGTCATCAGGGCAGTGATTTGCGACGGGGTAATCGGGGTTGGCATTATTGTGCGTCCTCGGTCTTGATTTTCTGGAACGCCGCCGGGGTCATCCCCAGCACGCGCGCGGCCTGTAACTCTATCCGCCGACAACGCGACGGTGGCGATTTTTTCACGGTTTGTGGGCGGCATCGTCAACGTTTCGGTCTGCACCCGGGTCAGTGCGGCTATCGGCCGGCGCGTCGCCAGCTGCGCCGACAGTGCCGTCACGCCAATCTGGTCGCCGAGCGATTCCAGGTAGGGTCGTTCGGATTTCAATATCCGCCCATCCTGCTCGGCCTTGTCCAGCGTCTGCGCCAGGGTGGTCTTACCCAGGTCGGCAGACAGTGACACCACCTGCTCACGCACCGCGTTATAGGTATCGACCGGTACATAGCGGCGTAAATCCACTACCTCCGTCGGTGCCTGGGTTTTCAGCGCGTTCAGGTCAGCGGACAGGGCGGCGGTGGCGACCTCATCGGTCAGCTCGACGCCCGCCGGCACCGTCAGGCCCAGCGCGGCCAGCAGTGCTGTTAACGATTGATTCATTGCAGGCTCCTTAGGGGAGGAAGGGGGAACAGTTAACGCCTGGTAGATATCTTCGGCGCTCAGAGCGGCCACTGGGCGCATGCCCATCATAGCCCATCACCGGCGAAAAATAGGGGAATTTGTTGTTTTTCAGACGCTCAAGCGCCGGCGGGTTCCAGTCCGGCTTGACCCAGACCCCGGTCTTGTCGTCCCAGCGAAAACTCGCCGGTGTAGCCGGAACAAAGCCGGCCGCCGGGGCCGCTTCCGGTTTAAACAGCGTCTGGTGGTTATAATCGATTTTGACAGGTTGATTGAGCGCCACCACCCGCGCCACCATGCGGTTAAATGCGGCCTCGTTAATCAGCCAGCCCTCGGCGGGCGTCTCGGGGTAACCGTCACGCGCCCGGACATGGCCGGCGGGCGATCGCCTGCATAACCCCGTTCAAAACCCCTTCAAAAACGCCGTGGCGCGTTCAAAAGATTTTTTCAAGGTGCCACTTCTCCGTCATCATCGCGTAGTGGGGCGCACTGGCGCTTATGGGTGCAGGGCTTTGGACAGGCGTTGTGCCAGGGTGTCGAGGATATCCCGCTCGCCGGTAGGATCCAGTCCCATAAACGGTCGGGCCGGGATAGCTGCCGGCCCCGGACGCATCCCCGGTTTGCCGCCCCACTGATGGATGGCCGCCTGCGGCGCATTGGCCCCGATACGCGCCCAGCTATCGCCCCAGTCGATGCTCACCGAGCACGCCATATCGCCCTCGCGGGTCAACACCTTGATCGGGCTATAGCCGTGCCGCTCACGCTAGCGGCGATACGGATCGCTCAAGGGTGCCCAGGCCGCCCCAGTATCCGGCGCGCGTTCGCGCTCAAACGCCTGCTCAGTGTAGGAAAGGAGACTGGCGGCGACGATACGGGTGATCGCCTTGCCGTCGTCGCCAAGGCGCTACAGTTCAGCAAACAGGGTTTGCAGACGCTTGCGATCAATCACTGCGGTTAATTCAGTCTGCGACATCTTGCCCTCCAGGGGCTTTGTGACTAATATACATACAGATCGATGTACTCTTAACGGTAAAGCGGTGTGAGCCTTTCGAGGTGCGGCATGTATGCAGGTTCGACTCCTACCATCGACCTAATCCAGCTTTCCCGCCAATAATTCCAATTTTTCACCTGCAATATCCGATTTTAGATCATCAAGCTTGACACGATAGGCATTAATGACTATATCCAGGCTATCAGGATGTTTCCTGACACCGTAAGGGGCATTCACAGCAATTTTCATGTGTCCGTCGTCAGAGATTTTCGCAATGATAATCAGGTTTTTGTGGCGTTTATCTCATAATACGGCCTGCGGCTTTGCCAGCAAGCCAGGGAGGAGTGCGACCACATCCTCGGGCAACAATGTGACACACCGGTTTTATGGTGCTTGTCACTGTCGGCATGCAACAGGTTTTTTCGCTCATCGCCAGCAGAAGGGGCGGTGCTTGCCCAGTGCGCGCCTGTACCGCACGGGCGATGGCTTCCGGCAAAAAAACCAGCGTGTGAATGCCGTTACCGGCACGCCGGCTTTGCATAATGCGCGTGGCCCACAGCGAAAAACTCAACTGACGCACCGGGCTTGTTGTTCAGCTCCTGCACCACGGCTTCACGCAGCGCCGCGTCTTTGACCTCAAGGAGTTTGCGGATCATTGTCTGGTCAACACCGAACGCCGCCGCGCCGGGGTGATAGGACCAGCCCACATCCGGCGTCATTTTTACCTTGCCATCATCAAAGGTGGTAACGGGGGTGGTGACGATTTCCCCACTACGCTTATCGACACCCGCCTCTGCCTCATGAGTGTGTAGCTGACCGGCATCTTCCGTAACGCGCAGGCCCAACTCATTCAGTCGGCGTTTTGACAAGGCGCGTACCCGGCAACGGCAGTTAAACCCGTTGGGCGGGTATTGACGTTATATATCGTCGCCAGACGGCGGGCGCTGCCCAGTTGCACGGCTTCGGCATTGCCCTGGCTGTCCACCACGACCTGCTTCCTCCACCACCCGAGCTTTTGCAGCCGGGGCGTCAGCATGTTGATAAACTCCTACCGGGATATTCCCTGTGATTTTGCTCTATCCACCTCGTCACGGATCGCACTCAGGACATCCAGCCGCGCCGCCTTGAGCAGTTCTTCAAGGGATTCATGGAACACCGCCTCGTCAATCACCACGTCGCCCTGCAAGCCTCGGAGGTTGGAAGGGCGAGAGCTTAACGCCTGAATTTTAAAGCCGCTGTGAGGAAAGCGGAGCATGTACTGGAGGATTTCCTCGTGCTTCTCGCTGTCCCAGAAGGTGGACTCGTAAACATCGGCCTGGGCCAGCTGGTTAAAAGCGCAGGCAAACAGCGCGCAGGCGGCAATATATTCCAGCGCCATCTCCTTCTTGCTGCCGACGTAAAACACATTGCGTCCGCCATCGCGCCGCAACTTGCTGGCGGTGATGACGTTACGCCCGGCCTCGGCCCAGGTCAGGCCGGTACGGCGGGATTTTTCGGCAATGCACACCGGGCTGTCGTCGAGGAACCAGCGTTGTTGATAAGGCAAAAATACCGGTTCATTTTCGGGTAACGACAGTGATTCGGGCACATCGACGCCGCAGGCAAGGGTGGCCTCGCGCAAGTCAATTTTGCGCGGATCGGTCAATCGGTGCATAGTGGACGGCTGTTCAGCGGTTTGCATTGGCAATTTACATGAAAAATCAAACTGTTGAAAAATGCATTAGGCTTTACCCAGCAAAATGTCGCGGATTTTGCTTTCCATCTGGTGACTCATGCCCTCCTGCCCACGTAGCGCTTCACTGACGGCATTCGCCGTTTCCTCAGCATAGGCCTGGCGGATTTCCGCATCGCGCTTGTGGCTCATCTCTGCCGTGCTCTCCAGGCGCTGGGCGGCCAGCATGGCTTCTTTCAGAAAATCAATATCAATATCGTCGTTATCCCGGCTGGCAATCTGGTGCTTGCGTATGCCCTTGAACAGCAGGGAGCGCGCCATCTCCATAATCAGTCGCGAGGTTTCGCCGGTGGGTTTTTCGCCCAGTTCGGCGGTAAGGGCGCTGGTCTGTTCGCGCAGCTCGCGTAAATCCCGCGCCACGCGCTCGTTTTCACTCGCCAGCCGGTTCAGGGCGCTACGCGAGAGTTTCTGATCCGGCGGGTACCCCGGCCGCTTCAATCAGGCGGTTTACCTCGTCCAGAATTTGCAGCTGGGTGATGCGCTTTTCCCGTAGCAGCGTAAAAAGAAGTTTACGGATATCTTCCGGCAGCACATTGACCTTGCCGGGACGGCCTCGGGTGGCTTTTCCCATCCCTTCCCCCTTAGCGCCGACGCGGCTTCTTCACACCCAGCACGGTCGCGCGACCCTCAGCGACCTCCTGCCCGCTCCCGCACAGATGGGCCACCAGATAGCCGCCGGGTAAGGTGTCGAGTCGCAACAGGTCCTGCTTCGCCAGCCAGGCCAGCAACACGCGCACGCAGGCGCGCGACACCTTATGACCGTAGGCTTCGAGGCAGTCCTGAAACACCGATTCATTTAATTCGCCGTGATAATCATTCAGTGAACGCACTATCACCAGGCACTGGTCTTGCGTCAAAATATCGTCAATCATCCGTCACTCCGGTAAAGGGCTTTTTCCACCAGTAACTCCAGCTGATGCGTCACCGCCTGCAAGCTGGCGCGGGTCTCTTTCAAATCGCCGCGCAGCTCGGTGATTTCCACTTTCAGGGCATGCACCGTCTGCGCGGATGGCGTGGTCCCCAGGCGGGTTTCTACCGTCAGCAGACGGGCGTCGCGGCGCACCCGGTCAGCCACAGGGCCAGGCACAGGCTCACGGATGCAATTGACCCGCGATAACCGCTGGCGCACCTGCTGGCGGCCTTTTTCACTTTCTCCGCATTGTTGCTCTTTTTCATGCTCGACGGTCTGATCCAGGGTATGAAAAACCTGCTGCGTCTGCCGCTGCTCGGCGAGCGCCTGCCAGGCCGCATCGCGCTCCTGACGCAGGGTATACAGCACGGTTTCACGCAGGCGTTCACGCTGCCAGAGCCAGCCACCGGCCCCTAACAGGGAGGCCAGCAGGCACAGGGTGAATACGACTCTCAGACTGCCTGTCACCATTTATCCTCGGGGGTGGGCAGTCCGTGCCGGCACAGCCATTCATCGGCGGTGCGCCGATTGACCAGACCGTTCAGCGTGACGCCATTCACCTTGACCCAGCGACAAAGCTCATCGCAGGCCGCCGGCATTGATGCGCTTTAGCAGGGGCGAGCGCGCAAAGGCCCCCATTGTGAATAAACGCCGCGAGCGCCACACGCTGCCCATCTGATAGCGGCACGGTGACATGCTGGTCAATCACGGCGAAAGCCTGGCGCATATCCGCCGCCAGCAGGGCCTCACACTGCGCCGGCGTTTTGGTCGTCTCGGGAGTGATGTCGCCACCGGTATGGCCGTAGCACACCGTGAGTACGCCGCCACTGTCGGCATAGGGTCGGTGGCGTGACCTTCCCAGAACGCGGTATAGCAGGTGGCCATCGCCAGTGCGCCGGCACCGGATAGGGCCAGCAGTTTTTTACGCAAGGGTTCGGGCAAAGCGGGCATAGCGGTCTCCTTAACGCGCTGATGCGCACAAGGATAGGGCGTTAACCGACAGGGAAGGGATTACGCTCCGTTAACAATCCGTCCCATGGGGGCCAGTCGATTGTCCGGGCGAGTCGCGGGGTCAGTGGGCGAAGAGATCTGGCTGTGTGCGGCGGGCGTGGAGTTGGCGCTGGGTGGCGATAATATGGTAAATCTGCTGCTGACCGAGCCGGTATTCGCGGCGCAGGCTCTCGATGCGGGTCCCCTTGAACCAGCGGCTGAATATCTCATCATCGCGCAAGGCGTTAAACAGGGTATCGCCCTTGGGCAGGTAATAATTGCGCCCGCCGGTATAGGCAGCCAGCGCGGCGGCCTGCTTGCGCGCCCGTTCTGGGTCAAAGCCCTGGCGTTGCAGCTCGTTGTCCATCACATCCACCAGAGCGCCCAGCAACTGCGGCCACTGGCGCTGCAAGGGGTCTCCTCCGCCACGGTCTCCATACGGTCAAGGTGCGGTGCATCCTGCAATAAATCCGGTTGTTCCAGGGGCATGCGTAACCTCGTCTGCTGGGAGGTTAATAGGGTACTCAGTATACAAAAAACCCCGTCGGGTCGGCGGGATTTGTGCGCGTGGATTATGCCTGTGCCTGATTAACGGTCGCAGACACGGGTATAACTTTCTACCGCCGTACCCGGCGGAAGCTTTGCCAGCATGCAGCGCCAGTGCCAGCACTTGAGGCTTTCAAGCACCTTGACGGCCAGCGCACTATCCTGATTAAGCCAGGCCAGCTGCGCCACCCCCCAGCCCGCCGTTTTCCTTGGCCGTGGTACGCCTTATCCAGACATTGAGCGCCGCTTCAGTGTCCGACTGTACAAATCCCTGGCGGTGCATGGTCTGCCAGATGGACAGGATTTGACCGGTGAAGCGGGTTTAACGCCGCGTAAAGAGGGCTTTGAACGCACGTTAAAGCCCTTTTTCTTAAACGCCTCCAGCACCCTGGCCAGCTCGGGTACGGTCATATCCCGGCAGCTGGTTTTTGTGCTACACACCTTGCCAAGCGCCGCGCGGTAGGTCTCGTCATCAAGCTGGAGTTGACGCCGGGCAAGGTGAATGAGTTTGATAAGTGTTGAGCGGTCCACGTATTCTCTCCTGTTTCGCAGCATCATGACTCATGTCTCCAGGCAAAAGGCCGCTTTTCCAGCAGAACCCACAGATGCCGCATATTAGCGACATTGACCACATCCTGTGCGGCGGGATAGACCTCGACCGCATCCTGCCCAGCAAAACCGACCGAATCCTTAATCTCTTGCAGGCTGTCCCACGATATCCCGTCTTTCCAGCGCTCGTTACCGCCAAGGGCCAGCAGATTGACCGTCAATCGGTAAATGCCGTTACCTTCATCGAATACCTGAACCAGCACCTCGGGATGGATAAACATCTTTAGCCGGCGAGGGTCATGGTTCTGCGGCGGCCACTGGGCGACGGGAATGGATAATAATTCCATACTTACCTCCTCGAGACCGGCGTCGGGTCAAAGGGTAAATAGCGCAGCACCTGCGCGCTGATATTCTGCCCGCTGCTGGCGCAGCGGCATCGGGTGGGGGAAAGTGTTAGATACGCCAGCATAAAGGCGGGCACGCCGTCTTTTTTCTGTGCCCAGTCCTGGGTTTCTGCCACCACGCAAACCTGCTCACAGCCTTTTGCGCCGATAGCCAGCAGCGCAACCCAATCGGGCAACAACCGACCTTCCACCCAGGGATAGCCAGGACGGGGGCTTGTGGTCGGACTGCCCAGGGCATAGAAGCCATTAAGCTCTGTTAGCACGCCATCCAGCACGGCCCGGCGCAGCATATCAATCAACTCACCGGGTTTGAAGCCCGTGCGTTGAGCCAGGTCACTACAGGTCAGGCGCGGGGTAAGATGCAGTTGTTCAAGGACCTGTTTCATCACAATATTGCTCATGCTGAAACCTCCCGGGACGGTGTTGCTTCACGCTGTGCTTCACTGATGCAATGCTGGGCTACATGCCAGAAATGCCCGACCGCCTTACGGATAAACCGGGCAGCCAGACGCTTATCGGCGGCGGTGCTGCGGCCACGGTTATAGAGGGCCAACGCCTGCTCGCCGGCATCCAGCGCCTCGTTGATAAGGTTGTCGGGGGCGAAAGTGGCGTCCGTCGTCTGCGGTGAATCTTGCGGCAGTAGACGCCGGGCGAGGCGGTGCAATTTGCGAATTTTTTCATCCTCCATTATTGCCCCCATGCCGCCAGAGCGTAGCTGTTCAATCATGATGTCAACCTCGACGGCGGCCGCGCAGACCTGCCCGACGTTCTGCTCATGAGTAAGGAAACGTGATAGCGCCCCGGCTAGTTGGCTGCAGGCATCAATGATTTTTAACATTTGCCGGTCATGGCCCCACCGTGCCAGGGCGGCATCATAAATAGACTGTTCATTCACTGACATAATATGTCCTCGGCTAAATTTTGCGCTCACGAAGCCCTGACGCACGCACCGGATTTAAAACCATCGATTAAAAAGGCATTACAGTCTGGAGATATCGAGCAGCAATTGTGTATATTATTTGTTCTCCTCCCGTTGATAAAAACGAATATAACGGGTCGAGCCGCTGACTTTTATTGAGTCCGTCACGGCACGCATAGCCTCTTGCTAGTCTTCATCGTAATATCAAGGTCTCGTAGTGATAGCACGCTATTGATATCAATATAGCCCTGTTTATTGACATTGAAAGCGCGGTTGACCAGCGCCATCAATTTGGCATCGGCACCGCCTGACCATCTAGTAATACAGGCCTCTATTTTTTCTTTTGCGACCTGAATACGCTCATCAAAAATACGGTGCTCATCCACCGGCTCTACGCACACTTCGCTCGCCGTCAAAGCTGGTCAGCGTTACATTACCTTTAGTGGCACCATAATTGACGCCGTACTCTGCGGCGGACAGGTCGATAAAATCGCTTATCTGCTGCATGGCGCGCTGTTTGAACGCGGCCATTTGACACCGTAGTTGACGCGCCTCGTCAAACAGGGCATTGACCAGCTCGTCGCTCAATTTATCAACGGGCTTGATAGTGTCAGCGGGCACCAGGTGACCCTGTGCGTTGCGCCGGTAGCCCGCCGGGATGGAGGGCGTGATATTTAGCTCGTTCATCGTCAGTCTCATGTTTACTTTTTGCGATTATCACTGGCGGCTATCGCTAGCGGTATGATGATAAAAAAACAGCACTGCCACAACGTCGTCTTCAGTCATGGCCACTCCCAATACACCAGACACCCCTCAATCCGGCGGGCGTACACCTGACGGCGCTCTCCCTGGCAGTAAAGGGTGATTTCCGTCGCTTTATCCCTCTCCTCCGGGCGTACCGGCGGGGTGATTTTTATAAAGGGGCGCTGGCAGTAACGCTGGGTATGCAGGATGTCACTGCCCGCCTGACGTAGCCGGCTGCGCACGGCGTTTATGGCATCAAACATGTTCATCATTGTGACCTGTCCTTTTCAGCATTTTCATTGATAGGCGAGCCTCACACAGTAGCTTGCTCAATAAAACCGGCCCCGATCCGGACGGTACTGCCCGCCCGGACAGCAATACCCGTAAGGTGTGCCAGGCGGTGTACCACGCCTGACGCCGGCTTGGGCCAGAGAGAGTGCACCCCAGTTGCAGCGCTTCCCAGACATCCACATCAAATCCCTGCCACCGGTAATCATGTTGCTTGGCCGAGGGTAAGGTCGCCGCCGCCATCTCATACCGGTCCAGATAGAGGTACGGCGTTGCCCCGCGTGACAGGGTGATATATGGCCGGATGCTATTATCAAAGTTATAACGTGCGTAGCGGGCCATACGCCGCAGGGCGCGGACTTCATGGCGTAAAGGGTTATTCATCACTGGCTCTCCTGAGTAACTGGTTCATGTCATGACATAACTGCATCATCACCTCCTGCGCATCCGGCAGTACATAGAGCGCGTCCCCCACGGTTGCCAAACGACACTAACAGACTGTGTGACGATTCCAGCGAAACAGACACCACCCGCCGGGTATTGAGC
Organism: Sodalis glossinidius str. 'morsitans'; assembly: GCF_000010085.1. Taxonomy (NCBI): domain Bacteria; kingdom Pseudomonadati; phylum Pseudomonadota; class Gammaproteobacteria; order Enterobacterales; family Bruguierivoracaceae; genus Sodalis; species Sodalis glossinidius. The sequence continues at coordinate 568,227 of NC_007712.1, read as the reverse complement.
AGCACCTGGCGTCCGGCTGCTGTCGGTAAAGAGCACACCGCCCATACTCACCCCCTTGCCGGCAGCAGGTCGGTATCGGTATACACCTCCCTGAACGCCGCCTTGATGTATTTTTCCCCCCAGTTAGTCCTGGGCATCACCGCTGGCCATCAGCCATGCCTGGCGCAGGGTGTGCGACAACACCCGCAAGGCACCGGCTTTCTAGGCAGGTCGCTAAGACCTAGCGCTTCCGCCAGTTCCAGCAGACACTCGGTGATGCTGGCGTGGGCCGGGGAAAAGGTCACCATCCAGGTATTAGCATGCTGGCAGTACTGGCGGGCGGCAAAGGTTTTACCCACCCCCGGCACCCCGACAATCACATTCATGCACTGCGCCAGCCGGACAAACTGGAACACCGCCCATATCTCCTTGACCGTGGCCGCTTTCACAAACTGCGGTGGGGCGGGCAAGGTCTTTCGTAGCACTTGGTCAGTGCCGGTTTTTCCAGGCGAAGGTAATCCGCTTTGATAAATTCCCAGGCGTCATCATGAAAATTGGCCCTGACTGCGCTTTTACGCTCAAGTAGGCGGTTATCCAGTAAAGCAGGTCCCTAATCCGGGCACGCCTGTTTTTTCACCTTGCCGTACCAACGGTGTAACGTGTTGGCGGACATCTCCAGCGAATGCCCTGCTGCCTGTGCGGCAGCCCTGACGCTCAACCCGCTTTGTACCAGCTCATGCATCAGCAATACGGCCTTGACCCGTTCGCCGGCCTGGTCCCGCTGGGCAGTAGTAGCACTTTCCCAGCAGCGCCATAAAAAAGCGCGCTCGGGGGTTGACCTGCTTTTTCTTAGGCAAGGTGATCAGACCCTGAGAGGTTTCTATCTGATTGCGACATTTTAACACCGCTGCCCGGATTTCAGCCGGAAGGGCGGAAAGATGGTATTTCATCGCCTTGCTCCCTTCGCGCTTGCGGCACAGAGCCGCATTATCCTGAACAAAGGTTTCTAGCTTTCTGCTTACATTCATTGGGAGCACTGCTGGGAAGTCCCGGTAACCCCGTGCATTCCTGAACGGTGACCCAGATCTCTCCGTTCATACCGCTTCCTTGAACTGCGGGTATTTTTATACATAACGACTCGGCCAAATGGCTTGAGGCGTCACACCGATAGCCTGCGCGATGATCTGTTCACCTTTAGGCCAGTGATACCGAAAGACGTTGCGTAACGTATCTGATGCCAGCCCGAATTCTCGGGAAAGCTGGCTTAACGTCTTGCCGCGTTTTCTGACCGCTGCTTTTACGTCTTCTCTATGCCAGTCGGCGGTACAAGAGTCTTGGAATTCTCGAGACATTCTGCGATCCTTAAATGTTAACCGGTTACGGTAAAAGACTATACCAAAAAAGTTCTATAATAAACACTTTTTTCAAACTTTATCGAATCATTATTAACTTAATTGTTTTATAGATAAAAATGTGGTGATTTTATGAGCAAAAATAAAAATTATTCTTTTGATGATATCGAAAAAGTTCTATTTAGAGAGAACTTACAGAAGAGTATGATCGGAGAGACAAATAGCTCATTTGCTCGAAAATGTGGTGTGTCTGAGACGATGATTAGAAAGTACTTAAATGGTGATGCATTCCCTAGAGCGACTACGATAAGTAAGATATCTGAAGTTACGGGGAAGAGTATTGCCTGGCTTCTCGGTGAACAGAGTTGTGATGAAGTTCGAATATCGAACAAAAATGTCGAAGAAGAACAATGCGACAAAGAACTTAACTTATTGATAAACTTGTTTAAGTATTTATCTGGAGATCGAAAAATAAAAGTATTACAACAAGTTATGCATGAAGTTTCGAGTCAACTCACAAAACACGAAGCCGAGCAAGCTCCCGGGGTATCACCTAGAGTTATGAACATTGCACTTCAAATTAGCAATTTACCCAGGGACAAACAAAAAAATATTTTACAGGAGTATGGTATTCATGAACACGAATCAGGGATGACATTAAGTACTTTAGAAAATAAGGAAGCTAGCTAACATGCGCAAAATGTTAACTAACTATTGTTAGTTTATTCAAAGTTAGTTCGAGTTTGAACATACTTTGAACGCGACTATACTGACTTTAGAATGGATCAAGTTGTTTGCTTAATTTTATCTTTCAGCTATCAAATGGATCACTTTAGGTGAGTCCCCACACTCGCCGACATGCATGCGCAATTTTTATCAGGTGATGAGCTCTCGCTGCGATTACGGCAAACGGCGATTTTGCAACGCATGCCCTCCGGCGAGCGCATGGCAATGCTGTCTTTACCCAGCGCGCAGATCTACTCATGGTCGATGCATCTCGATGCCATGGCGCTACGCTCGCGGTATCCCGTATTGTCATTATGGCTCAGCTGGCAGCGTCAGATTTTCCCGCTGTTAAACAGCACGACGACGGCGTTAATGCGCCTTGAGCAAAAGCTCACGCTCAATAATGCTTACATTAATGGCAAAGCGGCGTCAGGCAGATTGGCCGCCGGCGGCTTTGGCTCTCATGACGCCATGTGGATACAAGAAAAAGACAACATTACCCCCCTACGGCTTACAGATTATTTCACAGCGAAGATGTCTTTTATGGCGAGGTGATTACCGGTACTCAGGGGATGAGCTCGTGGTTTCTGGAATTAGACAAAGCCTCTTTACCCATTGTATCACAGTTCACTTACGATATCAAACCGCAGGCTGAAATCACTACCGAAATTTACCGCAAAACCGTCACATTCTACACGCCGTATCTGGGGATCTTTACCCTCAATCGATCGCGGGACACGTCGAAAATCGTCTTCGCGGTTTATGCTCCCAATTACGGCTGGTTTGTGACCCTCGATGAAAAGCGATACCTCTCTTTCCATCGCTTGAACAGCCCGGAAACGATTTATTCTGACCATTATGACAATGTGATTACGGCCGACCACGGGTTTACTATCCCCGATGATGTGGATATCAAGCGCGTTACCCTAAGCTTTATCGACAATGCAGGAAGGTATTTTTATGCGGATGGCATTTCATGGCGCAATGCGGTAGATAAGCAATATGTCTGGCAGCCGGATCAGGGTTTTAGCCCGTTATTTGTTAGCCCGGAGCATGACTTTTTAGGCTATGCAAATAATGATAGCGCCACGATAGTATTATTTCAGGTGCATCTCGGTTACAGCATCTTATTACGAAAATTTTCCTCCGCGCCGAACCACATTCAGGCGACGGCCGTCGCCTTTGCGCCATTAAATGCCCTGTTGGCTATCGCATACAGTGATGACTTTGTCTGTGTCTACAATATAGCGGGTGTCAAACCCAACGCGGTCGTCTATCCCCTGTTATATGCCGACCTGACGCTTGGCGTCGCCTCAGCACAGAGCCACCTGCCCAGCTTGCCGAAAAGCGTAGTGTTGCGATTCGAGGGAATATTTACACATCTCAAAGTTATCCATAATGTGCATAATGTCAGCGCCACGGGCACCATCAACAACAGTTCCCCAATATCAACGCTTTCTCCTTGCGCCTTTAGCAGAGCGTCCTCAAGGGAAACGCGGTACGGACGTCACGAAAGATAACCTGGCGGCGTAGTTCAGCAGAGAGTACACGCGTAAGCATAGAGAACGGATGAACGACTGATTGTCTAACGCATGAAAGGAAGAAATTGGAGCGGGAAACGAGGCTCGAACTCGCGACCCCAACCTTGGCAAGGTTGTGCTCTACCACTGAGCTATTCCCGCTTGGGCGTAACGTGAAAGTCTGACGTTACGGGGAGTGAATTATACGGGAATCGCGCACCGCTGCAAGCCTTTCAGCGTTAAAAAAGGCGTTCGCCGGTGCGATTGGCGTAAAAATAACCACAGCTATGCAGGTTTCGCTGCCACGGACTACAGGCGGATGAAATGCTCGCGATAATAGGCCAGCTCCGCCACCGATTCGCGGATATCGTCCAGCGCCTGATGAGTATTGTTTTTCTTCAGCCCGGACAAAATTTCCGGCTTCCAGCGGCGCGCCAATTCTTTCAGCGTACTGACATCCAGGTAACGGTAGTGAAAATACGCCTCAAGCGCCGGCATATAGCGGAACAAGAAGCGCCGATCCTGACCGATACTATTGCCGCAAATCGGCGATTTGCCGGCGGGCACCCAGTCGGCGAGAAAGGCCAGGGTCTGCGCCACCGCCGCCTCTTCATCAAGCGCGCTCTGCCGCACCCGGTCAACCAGCCCGCTGGCGGTGTGGGTGCGAACATTCCAGTCATTCATCAGCGCCAGTTGCGCGTCGGATTGGTATATGGCCAATACCGGACCTTCCGCCAAAATAGCCAGATTGGCGTCGGTGACCAGCGTCGCTATCTCGATAATGCGATCGCGTTCGGGATCAAGCCCGGTCATTTCCAGATCGATCCAAATCAGATTGTTATCATTTACCGGCATGATTTTCTCGTAGCAAGGGATTTTACGGCTTATCTGGTAGAATACTCTGTATGATAGCCGTTTTCATCGCCACGGGCGATTCATCCGTTTAAGTGAGGCGCAGTGAGCAAAAATAAACTGTCCAAAGGTCAGGAGCGCCGGGTACAGGCCAATCATCAGCGCCGCTTGCAGCAGCGCGAGCGCGGCGCCGCCCATTGGGACGACCAGCCGTTGGGCGAGGCCCAGGAGGGCGTGGTTGTCAGCCGGTTCGGCATGCATGCCGACGTGGAGGACGCCGCCGGACGCATTTATCGCTGCAATCTGCGCCGGACGCTGAAATCCCTGGTCACGGGCGATAAGGTGGTCTGGCGCGCCGGCAGCGAACAGCCGTCCGGGGTTAGCGGTATCGTTGAGGCGGTTCATCCGCGCCGTTCCGTGCTGACGCGCCCCGATGTCTATGATGGCGTCAAACCGATTGCGGCAAATATGGATCAAATCGTCATCGTCTCCGCCCTTTTGCCAGAGCTGTCTTTAAATATTATTGATCGCTATCTGGTGGCGTGCGAAACGGTGGAGGTAGAGCCGCTCATCGTACTGAACAAAATCGATCTGCTGACGCCGGCAAGCCGCACGGAAGTGGAGCAGCTGATGGCTATCTATCGCCGCATCGGCTATCGGGTGTTGATGGTGTCAAGCCAAACCGGCGAAGGGATGGATCCTTTCCGGGAGGCGTTGACCGGGCGCACGAGTATTTTTACCGGCCAGTCGGGGGTGGGTAAGTCGAGTCTGCTTAATGCGCTATTGCCGCCGGAACATGAGAAGATTTTGGTCAATAACGTTTCCGATAATTCGGGGCTCGGGCAGCACACCACCACCACCGCCCGGCTGTATCATTTCAGCCATGGCGGTCATCTAATTGATTCTCCAGGGGTGCGCGAACTTGGCCTGTGGCATTTGGCGCCGGAACGCATTGCCCGCGGTTTCATCGAATTCAGGGAGTATCTGGGCACCTGCAAATTCCGCGATTGCCGGCATGATACCGATCCCGGCTGCGCGATTCGGGGTGCGGTGGAAAGCGGCACCATCGCCCACGAGCGGTTCGATAATTATCATCGCATCTTCGACAGTATGGCTCAGGTCAATGCCCGTAAGTCGTTTTGATGGCCCGATCGCTGACTTTTAACGCCGCCGCCGGTACAATGCGGTCCCTTTTGGCTAAACACATAACAGGAACGAGGTCCCCGTGCTGGACAGGATAAAGATAGCTTTACAACACCTACTGCCTAAGCGCTGGCTGACGGAGCTGGCCGGTTGGGGCGCTGAACGCCGGGGCGGCTGGCTAACCCGCGGGGTCATTACTCTGTTTGTGCGCTGGTATAAAGTCGACATGCAGGAAGCACAGCAGCCGGATGTGGCCACCTATCCCACCTTTAACGCATTTTTTGTCCGGCCGCTGCGCGATGAAGCCCGGCCCATTGATGCCGACCCCGCCGTGCTGGTGTTGCCGGCGGACGGGATCATTTCCCAGCTCGGCCCCATTGAGGGCGAGCAGGTGTTCCAGGCGAAGGGGCATCACTACAGCTTGGAAGCGCTGCTGGCCGGCAATGAGTCCATGATCACACGGTTTCGCGACGGCAGTTTCGCCACCACCTATCTCGCCCCGCGCGATTATCATCGCGTGCATATGCCCTGCAACGGCGTGTTACGCGAAATGTTGTACGTGCCGGGGGAATTGTTTTCGGTGAACCCGTTGACGGCGGCGAATATTCCCAATCTGTTCGCCCGCAACGAGCGGATTATCTGCCTGTTTGATACCGATTTCGGTCCGATGGCGCAGATCCTGGTCGGTGCAACCATTGTCGGCAGCATTGAAACCGTGTGGGCGGGGACCGTTACGCCGCCGCGGGAGGGGATTATCAAGCGCTGGCGCTACCCTCAGGCGGACGCCGACGGGGCGGTGGTACTGCTGAAAGGCCAGGAGATGGGGCGCTTTAAGCTGGGTTCTACCGTCATCAATCTGTTTGCCGGCAAAAATGTTCTGCTGGGCGAACATCTGTATACCCGCTACGTCACCCGCGTCGGTCAGCGACTGGCCCACGGCATCGCGCAAACCGACAGCCCGCTGACCTGATTCACCTACGGTTAACTTGAGAGTTTTCACCTTGCGCCTGATTACGATTTTCCTTCTGGGGTGGCTACTGGCCTCCCCGGCCTTCGCCGCCAATCTGCCTGACGAGGGGCAGATCAAAAAAGATCTGCAGCAGGCGCAGGACGACAAAACCGCGCCAAATCAGGCGGCAATTGTCGAGGCGCTGCAGTCAGCGCTGAACGCCATCGCTGAAGGCAAAGCGTCCAGCACCAAAATCAGGGAATATCAAAAGGCTATTGATGATTTTCCGGCGCTTACCCGCCAGCTGCGCGACGAAAAAGACAGCGAACCGGACGAACCCGCCGCGCTCAGCCCCAAACTCGCCAGCAGCGAATTGAATCAGCGGCTATTGCAGGCCAATAGCCAGCTGATGGATTTAGCCGGTCAGCTACAGCAGGAGCAGGACCTGGCGCGCGCCATCAGCGACTCGCTGAGCCTGCTGCCCCAGCAACAGACTGAGGCGCGCAGGGCGCTGAACGATGTGGAGCAGCAGCTCCAGGCGTTGCCCACGCCGGGCTGGCCGCTGGAACAGGCGCAGGCCACCGCGCTGCAGGCGGAACAGGCCGCCCGCCGGTTGAAGGTGGAAGAGTTGGATTTCGCCCAGTTGAGCGCCAATAACCGCCAGGAGCTGTCGCGCCTGAGTGCTGAACTGCTGAAAAAACGCCATGACCGTGCGAATAAGGAGCAGCAGGCGCTGCGCAATCAGCTCAACAGCCTGCGTCAGCAGGAGGCGGAGCAGGCCATTGAGCACACCGAAATGCTGGCGGAGCAGGTCGGCGAGTTGCCCAAGTCAATCGGCAGCCAGTTGCAAACCAATCGCGAACTTTCCACAGCGCTAAATCAACAGGCGCAGCGCATGGATCTTATTGCCTCCCAACAGCGTCAGGCCGCTTCGCAAACCCTGCAGGTGCGCCAGGCGCTCACCACGCTGCGCGAGCAGGCGCAATGGCTGGATGAATCACCGGCGCTGGGGGAAACCCTGCGCGCCCAAGTATCCAGACTGCCGGAAATGCCGAAGCCGCAGCAGCTTGATAGCGATATGGCTCAGTTGCTTGTCCAGCGCCTGCATTTTGAAGATTTGATGAACAAGCTGCCGCAGCTCACCCAAGGCGCACAGGACGATGGTTCACCACTGACGCCGGCGCAACGCCGCATTCTAGACGCGCAGCTCACCACCCAGCGCAACCTGCTTAATGCGCTGCTGACCGGGTGCGACACTCAGATTCTGGAGCTCACCAAGCTGAAGGTGGCCAATAGCCAGCTTGAAGAAGCGATGAACGAGATCCAGGAAGCGGCCCACCGCTATCTATTCTGGGTGGCGGACGTAAGCCCGATTACGCTTTCCTATCCGCTGCATGTGGGACTTGATCTGCGCCGGCTGGTGACCCTGGACACCTTCAGCCAATTGACTCACGCGCTCGGCATGATGCTGACCAGCCAGGAGATGCTCATCCCACTCTTTGGGGCGCTGCTGCTGGTCGGTTTCAGCCTCAGTTCACGCCGGCATTATCATGCCTTTCTCGATCGATCCAGCAGCCGGGTGGGGAAAGTCAATCAAGATCATTTTTCCCTGACCCTGCGCAATGTGTTCTGGTCGGTGCTGGTCGCCCTGCCGCTCCCGGTCTTGTGGGCAGCGCTGGGATATGGATTGCGTCACTCCTGGCCCTATCCGGTAGCGGTGGCTATCGGCGACGGCGTCAGCGCCACGGTGCCGGTGCTGTGGGTGTTCATGGTGTGCGCTCACTTCGCCCGCCCGCAAGGGCTATTCGTCGTGCATTTCGGCTGGCCAAAGCAGCAGGTCAAGCGTGCGCTGCGTTATTACACCTTGTCTATTGGCATGATCGTACCGCTGATAATGGCGCTGATCTCCTTTGATAATTACAGCGAACGGGAGTTTGCCGGCACCCTGGGCCGATTATGCTTTCTGCTGCTGTGCGTCTGTCTGGCGCTGGTCACCAGCAGCCTGAAACGCGCCGGCCTGCCGCTGTATCTCGATAAGCACGGCGCCGGCGATAACGTCGTCAATCGTTCGTTATGGAATTTGATGATCTGCGCGCCTATCGTTGCCGCCGCCGCGGCGTGCCTGGGGCATCTGGCGACGGCGCAAGCGCTGCTGGCGCGGCTGGAAACCTCGGTATCGATTTGGTTTTTATTGCTGATTATCTATCACATCATCCGCCGCTGGATGTTCATTCAGCGGCGGCGCATTGCGTTTGAGCGCACCAAACAGCGACGCGCGGAAATGCTGGCCCAGCGGGCGCGTAATGAGGAAGATTTGTCGCAATCGCAGCTGAATGAGGTCGCCGCCGAGGTCGATGAGAAGGTGCTGGATCTCGATACCATCAGCGCACAGTCGCTGCAGCTGGTACGCTCAATTCTGACGCTGATTGCGCTGTTATCGGTAATTTTACTGTGGTCAGAGCTGCATTCGGCGTTTGGCTTCCTGGAAAATATCACCCTGTGGGATGCCACTTCAACTAACCAGGGGGTCGATAGCATCCAGCCGATTACGCTCGGCGCGGTACTGATCGCTATTCTTGTCTTCATTATTACCACCCAGATGGTGCGCAATTTACCCGCACTGCTCGAATTGGCACTGCTGCAGCATTTGGATTTAACCCCCGGGACCGGTTATGCCATTACCACCCTGACCAAATATGGCCTGATGCTGTTGGGCGGGCTTATCGGCTTTTCCATGATAGGTATCGAGTGGTCAAAATTGCAGTGGCTGGTGGCGGCCTTAGGCGTGGGGCTGGGGTTTGGTCTGCAGGAGATCTTCGCCAATTTTATTTCCGGCCTGATGATTCTGTTTGAAAAACCGATCCGTATCGGCGATACGGTGACCATTCGTAACCTGACCGGCAATATTACCCGGATCAATACCCGCGCCACGACGATCACCGACTGGGATCGAAAAGAAATCATCGTCCCCAACAAGGCCTTCATCACCGAACAATTCGTCAACTGGTCGCTGTCGGATACCGTCACGCGCGTGGTGTTGAACGTCCCCGCCCCGGCGAGGGCCAATATTGAACAGGTGACCCATATTCTGGTGCAGGCGGCGCGCCGCTGTCCGCTGGTGCTGGAGTTGCCGGCCCCGGAGGCCTTTTTGGTGGATTTACAGCAGGGCTTGCCGCTGTTTGAGCTGCGTATGCATGCGGCAGAAATGGGACATCGTATGCCGCTGCGCCACCAGGTGCATGCATTGATTCTGGAAGGCTATCACGCCCACGGTATGGAATTGCCCTTCCCGCCCTTTCAGCTGCGCCGGGATCAGATCAAGGCGGAAAGTGGCTCGCTCTGACGGCCGGAGTACCTGCCCCCCGGCCCCAGCGGCTGAGCGTTAGGTCCCGCCGGCACCGCGAAGTCAAAACAGCGGTGCCGACGGACGCAGGCGATAGCGGCGGCGTCGGGAAACGGGGGGAGCCTCTTCGTTACCGGCTGCGCCGGTCAGAGAAGCAGTCACAGCGATAGCGCTTAGGCGCGTTCCACCGCAAAGGCGATGACATCGCTCAAACGATCGGCCTTCAGCGCCAGCATGACCAGACGGTCCACGCCCAACGCCACCCCGGAACATTCCGGCATCCCCTGAGCCAGGGCCGCTAGTAAATTTTCATCGATAGGCTGCTCGCTCAGCTTCATCGCCACCCGCTTGCGATTATCCTGCTCGAAGCGTTGACGCTGCTCGCGCGCGTCGGTCAGTTCACAGAAACCATTCGCCAGCTCAATACCTTTAAAATACGCTTCAAACCGGTCCGCAACCCGATGATCCTCGGTGCTGATTTCAGCCAGCGCGGCCTGAGAGGCGGGGAAATGGTAAACGAAAGCCGGCTTATCGTGCCCGATATTGGGCTCCACCACCATCGCAAACAATAACTGCAGGAGCGTATCGCGATCGTCCTCCACCGAGGCCGCTTCACCAAGATCCCATTTGACCGCCGCGTCATACAGCTGCGCTTTGTCAGCCGATAAGGGATCGATTCCCACATGGCGAGTGAAAACCTGCTGATAGGAGAGCGTTTCCGCACTATCGCAATCGAGGATTTGCTGCAATAGATCGTCGACTTCATTCATCAGGCGGTACATATCGTAATGGGGGCGATACCACTCAAGCATGGTAAATTCCGGATTATGATAGCGGCCGGCCTCTTCATTACGGAAACTGCGGCATAGCTGGAAAAGGGGACCACTCCCGGCCGCCAGCAGACGCTTCATGTGATATTCGGGGCTGGTCATCAAATACAGCGGCATGCCGCCGGCCGCTCCCGGTCCGATAAAACAGGTCTGGAAAGGCACCAGATGGATATCCGTCACCGTGGCCTGGCTCATTGCCGGCGTTTCCACTTCGAGTAATCCGCGATCGCTGAAAAACCGCCGGATCTGGCCCACAATTGCAGCGCGTTTTAATAAATTGGCAATAGGCGCGCTTGGTTGCCAGCTGGCCGAATCGCTCATAGCTTTCCCTCCGTTAAACAGGGGATGCAGTCTACCTGTATCTTTGAGTGCAAACAAACATCGCGTCGCGCTTTACAACCGCTGCCGCACGCTCTCAGGCAGCGCGCTGACGCTTTCCATTATTAATACAACCACATGTCGTGCTTGACCTCAGGCCCCGCTCGCGGTTTATTTATCATTCCGGCACGCTATTCCCGGCCAAATACTACACTTAGCATTCATTTCCCTCATGGATTATGCGCTATGTCTGCATGGAGAAACCTTTCGCTGCTCCTCTCTTCGCTATTGTCTTTATCCTGTAGCGTATCGCCGCCCGCCGGCGTGCGCCCGGTGGAAAATTTTACCGTCGAACGGTATTTAGGCACTTGGATGAAATCGCCCGGCTTGATCATGCTTTTGAGCTCGGTCTGAGCCATGTTACCGCCCGATATGTCCTACAGCCTGACGGCAGTATTCAGGTTATCAATAAGGGTTATTCTGCCGCAAACAACGCTGGCAACAGAGTATTGGCAAGGCTTCCTCGGTTCACCCAAGACGGCATCGCTCAAGGTGTCTTTTTTCGGCCCTTTTTACGGGGGTTATCACGTGATCGCGCTGGATGAAGATTACCATTATGCGCTGGTTGCCGGGCCGAGCCACGATTATTTTTGGCTCCTGTCGCGTACCCCAACGCTGGACGTCCGGGCCAGGCAAGCGTTGCTGGAAACCGCAAGGAAGCTTGATTTCCCGGTGGATAACCTGATTTGGGTTAAGCAGGAGATGCCGCCACTCTCACCCTAAACCCCAATTGCGCCATCCCATACGCGATAAGCAGGCGCGGTTGGGAGCGAGCACAACGCTCAGGTGACGCGGGCGCCAATGACAGGGGTGAGCGCGATAACTGACGAGGAATTGACCCTTGCCAACGGCAAAACTGGGCCTTGGGCGACGCACAAGCCCTGGACATGAAAAAGGCGTGTGTAGCATGGAACCTAGCTAACGCAGGGGTAATAAAAAGACGGAAAGGGGTGGGAACAAAACGGGAGAGTGAAACGCCCCATCGGTGCAAAGGGATACGGCCAAGTACCTCCTATGGCCGTATCGCCAGATGGGCATCGCCAGTGCAGAATCACCCGGGACGCCGTCAGGGTGCCCTACGCCAAGGTGATACGTTGAACGCTACCGGGATGCCGTTACTGTGCTGCGCACTGAATCGCCTCACCACCCGCCTGGACATATTCGCCAAAGCCGCGGGTGGTATTACACCCGGCCAACGCCGTTAATGCCAAAGCGGCGAGCAGCAACAATCTAATCATCTTTGCCAACATGGTTTTCACATCCCACGAATGCCAAAAATCAGTAACTGCCGCCACGAGGGCGGCGTTTTCCGCACGGCGTTATTTAACCCGGGAGACATAATCGCCGGAGCGGGTATCGACTTTGATTACTTCGCCAATCTGCACAAACAGCGGCACTTTCACCACCGCGCCGGTGGTCAGCGTGGCCGGTTTGCCACCGGTGCCGGCGGTGTCGCCTTTCAGACCCGGATCGGTTTCCGTGATTTCCAGCTCCACGAAATTAGGCGGCGTCACGGCAATCGGCTGACCGTTCCATAAGGTCAGCACACATTCGGCCTGTTCCACCAGCCATTTGGCATTGTCGCCCACCACTTTGGCATCGGCGGCCAGCTGTTCAAAGTTTTCGTTATTCATGAAATGCCAAAACTCACCGTCGTTGTACAGGTAAGTCAGGTTGATATCCATCACATCGGCGGCTTCCACCGAGTCACCGGATTTGAAGGTTTTTTCCAACACTTTGCCGGAAACCAGCTTACGCAAACGGACCCGGTTGAACGCCTGACCTTTGCCGGGCTTCACGAATTCATTCTCAATGATCGCGCACGGCTCGCCATCAAGCATGATTTTAAGACCGGAACGGAATTCATTGGTACTATAAGACGCCATGGTGGTCCTCTTATCTTAATATAAACTTGGTAATTAAGCCAAAAAATGGCGCATATTATAACCCGAAATACGTCCGCTAGAGAAGATTGGTTACATCAACTTGCCGATGTCATTACCGACCCTATGCAACTTCTTCAGCTTCTCAGGCTCGAGGGGCACTCCGGCCTGCGCGAAGGCGCAGAGGCGCGGCGCCTGTTCCCGTTTCGCGTCCCCCGCGCTTTTGCGGCGCGCATGGTGACGGGCGACCCGGACGATCCGCTGCTGCGCCAGGTGATTACGGCGCGCGAGGAGTTCGATCCGACGCCGGGCTACAGCACCGACCCGCTGGACGAACAGCACAGCGTGGTACCCGGCCTACTGCACAAATACCAAAACCGCGCGCTGATGCTGGTAAAAGGCGGCTGTGCGGTCAATTGCCGCTATTGTTTCCGGCGCCATTTCCCATATCAGGAAAATCAGGGCAACAAAACAAACTGGCTGCGCGCCGCAGCCTATATCCGCCAGCATCCCGAACTGAATGAAATCATCCTTTCCGGCGGCGATCCGTTAATGGCTAAAGATCATGAGCTGGATGAGCTTATCTGCCTGCTGGAAGAGATCCCCCACCTGAAAACCCTGCGCATTCACAGTCGGCTGCCGGTCGTGATTCCGGCCCGTATTACCGCACGTCTATGCCAGCGATTGGCCGGCTGCCGGCTCAAGGTAGTGTTGGTAACGCACATCAACCATGCGCGCGAAATCGATGCCGCTCTGTGCGACAGTATGACACGGTTGCGCAATGCGCGAGTGACTTTACTTAACCAAAGCGTTCTGCTGCGCGGGGTCAATGATAGCGCCGACACGCTGGCGGCGCTGAGTGAAGCCTTGTTCGCCGCCGGCATTCTGCCCTACTACCTGCATGTTCTGGACAGGGTCCAGGGGGCGGCGCATTTCATGGTTGAAGATAAGCAAGCACGGGAGATCATGCAGCAGCTGCTGGAGAAAGTGTCAGGCTATCTGGTGCCACGACTGGCGCGGGAAATCGGCGGAGAGCGCAGCAAGACGCCGCTGGATCTGGGACTGCGGCAACGCTGATGGCGTAACGGCGCGCCGTGTTACGCGCCAGTGCGCCGGCCGACGCGCCTTGCATGGAGCATGCCGGGCTGTGCACCATTGCCCGGGCATGCAGCCGGGTAGCGCACCATGGCCTGCTAAAGACCGACGATGCACAGATGCCGGCAAACGCAGCTATCGCTGCCGCCTGGCATTACGGGCAGGTATAGACTTGCCCTTGAATTTTGCTGTCCAGCGGCACAAAACTTGCCAGGTAGGTTTCTTTCTTGCTGACCGGACTGGTGGCGCCGTAGATGACGTTGCCGCCCATCGCGGCCGCACGGTTTTTCAAATCATTGGCCGCACCGCGCATGGCGCTGTTTTCGCCGTTTTGGCCGGAAAGCCAGTTACTCTGGGTACCGGTAAGCTCGCCCAAAAGGCGGCAATCGCTGCCGGGCTGTTCATCAGTGAAACGCACCGACTGGCCGGCCGCCGTTAATTCATGTGTGCTGCCGCATCCCTCCACCAACAGACTGCCGGCACAAAGCATCATTAAGAATTTGGTCCGCATCTTTTTCCTCATGAGTTCCTGTAGGGTATGGCCTATTTGCTGTGCGCGCCACGCTTCCCGCCGTCGCGACCTACCCCATTTGTTCGGCTAGCCGCCCTGTGGACGCCCTGAGTTTATACCTTAAAACCCCCTTCGTTGATAATTTTTTACCAAAAAAACAAAACCCCCGGCAAGCCAGGGGTTTCAGAGCAACTAACGGTGCGGGGGGTTACATCATACCACCCATGCCGCCCATGCCACCCATGCCGCCTGCGCCACCCAGGTCAGGCTTGTCTTCTTTCGGCAGGTCGGTCACCATGCATTCGGTGGTGATCATCAGACCGGCGATAGAAGCTGCATATTGCAGCGCAGAACGGGTTACCTTGGTCGGATCCAGGATACCCATATCGATCATGTTGCCGTACTCTTCGGTAGCCGCATTGTAGCCGGTATTACCTTCGCCCGCTTTCACCTTATTGGCGATAACGGAAGGCTCTTCACCGGCGTTGGCGACGATCTGACGCAGCGGCGCTTCCATCGCGCGGCGCGCGACTTTGATGCCGACGTTCTGATCTTCATTGTCGCCACGCAGTTCAGCAATTCTGTTGGCTACGCGAATCAGCGCCACGCCGCCACCGGCAACTACGCCTTCTTCCACTGCAGCGCGAGTCGCGTGCAGGGCGTCTTCAACGCGCGCCTTCTTCTCTTTCATTTCGACTTCGGTAGCGGCACCAACTTTGATAACCGCAACGCCGCCTGCCAGTTTGGCCACGCGTTCTTGCAGTTTTTCACGATCGTAATCGGAGGTGGCTTCGTCGCGCTGCTGGTTGATTTGCGTAACGCGGCTATCGATCAGCGCTTTGTCGCCCTCGCCGTCAATGATGGTGGTGGTGTCTTTGGTGATAACGACACGTTTGGCCTGGCCCATATCTTCCAGGGTGGCTTTTTCCAGCTCAAGGCCGATTTCTTCGGAAATAACGGTACCCGCGGTCAGGATAGCGATGTCCTGCAGCATGGCTTTACGGCGATCGCCGAAGCCCGGAGCCTTGACGGCGGCGATTTTAACGATACCGCGCATGGTGTTCACCACCAGAGTCGCCAGCGCTTCGCCTTCAACATCTTCAGCAATGATCAGCAACGGTTTGCCTGCTTTGGCAACGGCTTCCAGCACCGGCAGCATTTCGCGGATATTGGAGATTTTTTTGTCGGCAAGCAGAATGAACGGGCTTTCCAGTTCAACGGCGCCGGTTTCCGGCTTGTTGACGAAATACGGGGAGAGGTAACCACGGTCGAACTGCATCCCTTCCACCACATCCAGCTCATCTTGCAGGCCGGAACCTTCTTCGACGGTGATGACACCTTCTTTGCCCACTTTCGCCATAGCTTCAGCAATCAGTGTACCGACGGTTTCATCGGCGTTGGCGGAGATGGTACCTACCTGAGCGATAGCTTTGGAATCGGAGCAAGGTACGGATAGTTTTTTCAGTTCTTCAACGGCAGCGATAACGGCTTTATCGATACCACGCTTCAGATCCATCGGGTTCATGCCGGCGGCAACGGCTTTCAGGCCTTCGTTGACGATAGACTGGGCCAGCACGGTTGCTGTAGTAGTGCCGTCACCCGCAGCATCATTGGCTTTGGAGGCAACTTCTTTCACCATCTGGGCGCCCATGTTCTCGAATTTATCTTCCAATTCGATTTCACGTGCAACCGAAACGCCGTCTTTTGTGATGACCGGCGCGCCGAAGGATTTGTCCAGAACCACATTGCGGCCTTTAGGACCCAGGGTCACTTTTACCGCGTCGGCCAGAACATTTACGCCGCGAAGCATTTTTACGCGAGCGTCGTTACCGAATTTTACGTCTTTAGCTGCCATTTCTATTTCCCTTAAATTCGTTCAGTTCAGATGATTACGCGCGGATTACTTCTCAACGATAGCCAGGATGTCGCTTTCGGACATGATCAGCACTTCATCGTTGTCGATTTTCTCAACCTTCACGCCATATCCGTCATTGAAAATCACGATGTCGCCTACCTTCACGTCCAGCGCTTTCACTTCGCCGTTTTCCAGGATACGGCCACGGCCCACAGCCAGTACTTCACCGCGAGTGGACTTGCCCGCCGCGGAACCGGTCAGCACGATGCCGCCCGCAGATTTGGCTTCGATTTCTTTACGCTTAACGATAACGCGATCATGTAATGGACGAATTTTCATTGATAGCTCCCCTTGAGAAAGTCCGTATCAGTTTTTTTGGGATGAATGCCGGGCATGACGTCATGCCCGGCCTCGTGATGATTAAAATGGGGGCGTTCGGTGAGGCTTCAAGGGGGTAAAAAAAAAAATTTTCACTTAAGCGATCAAATTTTCGCCATAATAGATTTAAAATTAATTTAATCAATAAGTTATATATTTTCACTTTAGCCTCTTTTTTTCGTTATTTCTCGTCGTCGCGCCGGTCGTTTAACCTGTCGTGAGGAAGGTCATGGCGATGATATTCTCCCTCAAAGGTGTCTCCCCCGGTCCCCGGCCCACGTTGGAAACGCAGATAGGGCAACAGGCGCAACGTCAACAGGTTTTGTGTTGGCGGCAACAGGAGCAGCAATCCGAGAAAATCGGTGAAAAATCCGGGTAACAGCAGCAAAAATCCCGCCAGCAGCAGTGAAACGCTTTTGATCATCTCGCCGGCGGGGCTCTCTCCGCGGGCCAATTTGACCTGCATCTGCCCCAAAATGCGCAGCCCCTGGGCGCGCACCAGCGATACGCCGATAAAAGAGGTGGCGATCACCAGCAACAACGTCGCCAGCACGCCAAGCACATGAGCGACCTGTATAAAAAGGGAAATCTCAATGTAGGTAATGATAAAAATAACGATTAACGGTATCCAGCGCACCGAATTCTCCTGTGTTGTCGATTTCGGCGGCGAAAAACGCCGGCCGAAAGGGCGAAAATTCGCCACCGCAAAAAATGAGCCTTGTTGCCGGCTTGTCTTAATGTAATGGTATCCCTTAAGACACTTTTCAAGCGAGACACCGGGTCGTGGCCCGGCAGGGTAATATGCCCCTGACGCTAACTGGTTAAATAAAAAAGATTAACTAAGCGTGATCGACTTAATGGTCTTGTCTTAATGACAGAATATAATGGCAAAAATAAAATCAACGTCAGTTCAAGACACTACAAATAGTAGATATTAACCCATTTTATTTTAACATTAATGATAAAGAACGACAATTACAAGTAAGACGCATGTCAACCCTCATCCGTATCGAAGAAGACCTGCTTGGCACCCGCGAAGTGCCGGCTGACGTCTATTATGGCATTCATACCCTGCGCGCCAGCGAGAATTTCTACATCAGCAACACACGTATCAGCGATATTCCCGAGCTGGTACGCGGCATGGTGATGATCAAAAAAGCCACCGCGCTGGCCAATAAAGATTTGAAGACGCTGCCGCGCGATATCGCGGATATCATCGCCCGCGCCTGCGATGAGGTGCTGGTCCGTGGCCGCTGCATGGATCAGTTTCCGGTAGATGTATTTCAGGGCGGCGCCGGCACCTCGGTCAATATGAATACTAATGAAGTGCTGGCCAATATCGGCCTGGAGCTGATGGGCCATCAGAAAGGAGAATACCTATTCCTCAATCCCAACAATCATTTAAACTTATGTCAGTCTACCAATGACGCTTATCCCACCAGGTTTCGCCTGGCGGTTTATCATGCGCTCCAGCGCCTAGTGGAAGCGATCGATTACTTGGGGGCGGGCTTTGAGCAGAACACGCAGCAATTCGCCGGTATTTTGAAAATGGGCAGAACACAGCTGCAGGACGCGGTCCCCATGACGCTCGGACAGGAATTCCACGCGTTTAACGTATTACTCAAAGAGGAAAACAAAAACCTGCTGCGCACCGCGGAATTGCTGCTGGAAGTGAATCTAGGAGCGACCGCCATCGGTACCCGGCTCAATACCCCGGAGGGGTATCAGGCGCTGGCGGTGGAAAAACTGGCGCAGATTAGCGGCCTTCCCTGCGTGCCGGCAGAGGATTTGATTGAGGCCACCTCCGATTGCGGCGCCTATGTCATGGTCCATAGCGCGTTGAAACGCCTGGCGGTGAAGCTATCTAAAATCTGCAACGACCTGAGGCTGCTGTCCTCAGGGCCGCGGGCCGGCCTCAACGAAATCAATCTGCCCCAACTGCAGGCGGGATCGTCCATCATGCCTGCTAAAGTCAACCCCGTACTGCCGGAAGTGGTGAATTAGGTGTGCTTCAAGGTCATCGGCAACGATACCTGTATCACCATAGCGGCGGAAGCGGGTCAGTTGCAGTTGAACGTCATGGAACCGGTTATCGGCCAGGCGATGTTCGAGTCTTTGCATATTCTTACCAATGCCTGTTACAACCTGCAGGATAAATGCATCGGCGGCATTACTGCCAATCAGGCCTTGCGAGCAATATGTCTTTAATTCCATCGGCATCGTGACCTATCTCAATCCGTTCATCGGCCATCATAATGGCGACATCGTCGGCAAAATCTGTGCCGAGACCGGGAAGAGCGTGCGGGAGGCCATGCTTGAGCGCAGTCTGCTTAGCGCCGCGCAGCTGGGCGATATTTTCTCGCTGCAAAACCTAATGCATCCGGAATACAAGGCCAAGCGCTATCCCGACGACACCCCGTCCTGAGCCCTGCACTGTCGCCGGCGGCGCGAACAGGCTATAATGCCCGCCAGCGTTTTCCATACAAGGGGTGATAATGGCAGATAACCCAGAGGGCAAGCCGGGCGGTAAACGCCTACAGGCCGACGATCCGGGCTGGCGTCTCATCCTTTGCACTGCGCCCGATGACGTCTGTGCCCACGCCATCGCCCGGCGCTTACTGGCCGATAAACTCGCCGCCTGCGTCACGCTGTTGCCCGGCGCCACATCGCTCTATTACTGGCAGGGCGCGCTCAAACAGGAGGCCGAGGTGCAGCTGCTTATCAAAAGCCATGCGGCCCTGCAGCAAGCGGTGTTTGCACAAATCAAAGCCCATCATCCCTATCAAACCCCGGAGTTATTGGTCATGCCCGTCATAGGCGGCGATCCCGATTATCTATCATGGCTCAACGACGCTTTACGCTGATATTGCTGGCATGCCTGACGTGCCTGCCGCTGCTGCCCGCCCATGCCGCCTTGTTCGGCAATTCTCACGGCAACCAGTTCATTCCTGCGGAACAGGCGTTTCGCTTCGACTTCCGCCAGCAGGGTTCGCAATTAACGCTAAGCTGGGACATCCATCCCGGCTACTATTTGTACCGCCAGCAGATCCGGCTGGAGCCGGTCAATGCGACCCTCGGAGCTTTCACGTTGCCTGCCGGCAGCCGCCACCATGACGAATTTTATGGCGATGATGTAGCTATCTACCGCGATGAGCTGAATATTACGCTACCGTTGGCGCAGGCCCAAAACGACAGTCAGCTTCGCGTCACTTGGCAAGGCTGTGCGGAAGCGGGCTTTTGCTATCCGCCGGAAACCCAGGTGATCCCGTTGTCGGCCATAGCCGCAGCACCGCCAAGCGGGACTGGTATAGGAAGCACCGCCCTCATTCCGGCACCGCCGCCCGCCGGCGGCCAAGGCATTATTACTCCGGCGCCCCCGCCCCAAAGCAATAACCTGCCCTTCTCCCCGCTGTGGGCTCTGCTTATTGGGATTGGTATCGCCTTCACACCCTGTGTGCTGCCGATGTATCCGCTGATTTCCGCGGTGATTCTGGGCAACCGGCTGCAACTCAGCACCGCTCGGGTATTGCTGTTGGCCGTTGTCTACGTGATGGGAATGGCCATCACCTACACGCTATTAGGTGTCGCAGTAGCCGCCGCCGGCCTGCAATTTCAGGCCGTGCTCCAACAGCCCGCCCTGCTGATCGGGCTTGCCGCACTGTTTATTCTGTTGGCGTTGTCGATGTTCGGCGTCTTTACCCTGCAACTCCCCTCGGCGCTACAGACCCATTTGGCGCTATGGAGCAACCGCCAGCGTCAGGGGACCTTACCCGGCGTCTTTATCATGGGCGCGCTGGCAGGGCTGTTTTGTTCCCCTTGTACTACCGCGCCGCTGAGCGCCATTTTACTCTACATCGCCCAAAGCGGTAATCTGTGGTTCAGCGGTTTCACCCTGTGGCTGTATGCGGTGGGGATGGGCATTCCTTTGATATTGGTCGCGCTGTTCGGCCATCGGCTGCTACCCAAAAGAGGCCCCTGGATGCAGCAGGTCAAACAGGGATTCGGCTTCGTTATTCTGGCGCTGCCGGTGTTCTTGCTGGAGCGTGTTCTGGGCGATAGCTGGGGCACGCGGCTCTGGAGCCTGCTGGGGGTAGCGTTTTTCGGCTGGGGCTTCCTGCTGTGCCTGCAGGCCCGCTGGCGCGGCGCCCGGTGGTTGGCGGTGCTAATGCTGGGCCTGACCTTGATAAGCGCTCGGCCGCTACAGGATTGGCTCTGGGGCGCACCGGCCGACATGACATCAACGACCGGCGCTGCTCCAGTGTTCCAGCCCGTGCAAACGCTAGCGCAAATCACCCAGGCACTCAACGCCGCGCCCGGCAAGCCGGTGATGCTGGATCTGTACGCCGACTGGTGCGTGGCCTGTAAAGAGTTTGATAAATATACCTTTCGCGATCCCGCCGTCGTAGAACAAATGAGCCGCTTCACTCTGCTCCAGGCGGATGTCACCGCCAATGCGCCGGTGCAAAGAATGCTGCTTGGCCAACTGCAGGTGATAGGTCTGCCGACGATTCTGTTTTTTGATAGCCGCGGCCACGAAATACCCGGCTCGCGGCTAACCGGTTATATGAACGCGGCAGATTTTACGCGACATTTGCGGAAACTGGCCCCGTGAGCGACACTCAGGCAAGGCAACCGCCGGTTAACCAGCAGGAGGAAACGTGCAACGAGAACACATACGCGATCGGGCGCTAAGCCTACTTGAACAATGCGGTTTCGCGCGGGTTTCATTACCGATGCTGGCCGATGAACTGACGCTGCCGCTAACGGAATTGAGCGTTTACTGGCCGGATCGGGAAGCGTTACATCATGATTGCCTAACGTATCATGCCGGCCAGGTCGACGACTGGCGCAGCCGCGTATTGCAGGATGAGGAGATGGATGCACAGCAAAAACTGCTGGCGCGCTATCGTATTCTGGCAGAACAGGTTGAGCAACAGCGTTACCCCGGCTGCCTGTTTATCGCCGCCTGCAGCTTTTATCCCGAAACAATGCACCCCATTCATCAGCTGGCTGAACGGCAAAAACACGCGTCCTACCGCTACACCCGGGCGCTGCTGGTAGAGCTAGAGGCTGACGATCCGACCATGGTCGCTCAGCAAATGGAGCTGGTGCTTGAAGGTTGCTTGAGTAAACTGCTGGTCAAACACAACGCCCAGGATGTGGCGGTTGCACGTCGCCTGGAGGAGGATATTCTACGTTTGGCGCTGTGCCGTAAAAACGGCACCCTAAGCTGAATTTTCCCCATTTTGCCTGAAAACTCAGCAATTGGCAGCTGTTTCGCGTATTTCCAGGATAAACCCGTTGACGAAATGGAGCCAATACGGTTTAATGCGGCCCGTTGCCCGGATAGCTCAGTCGGTAGAGCAGGGGATTGAAAATCCCCGTGTCCTTGGTTCGATTCCGAGTCCGGGCACCACGATTTCAAGGGGTTACATAAGTAGCTTCTTACCCTTCAGAATATTTCAGAATAACTCGTTCCGTAATTTGCATAACCATGCAGTACAGCTTACATTCCTCGCCTCGACAAAATCACCTAATCGTGCCTGCAATCTGCTATGGTAGAGGCTGAGAGACGAACCATTCGGCAACTGGTGCGCAAGCGTGAGAACGTGGATAGCGTGATGAGTGAATCGATAGCTTGCTCACCGATACGCTGACCCAATGGCTCGATTGCTTTACTGACCCTGAACTGGCAGAATCATTCTACAGGCAAGCATTCTCGCTGGTTGATATCACGGCTATGCCGGATGATCAAATACTGTCTCATCAGCGGGTAGCGCTGCTAGAGTTAGTACAGAAGCACATCCGAGCGCGGGATATGCTAGAGCTAGCCGCTGATATAGCTAGCCTGCTCAATCTATGAGCGATACCGAAAGAACAGTTCCGTAGCCTGATGTACTATATTGCAGAGCGGGGAAATACTTCGGATGAATCGCAATTTCTACAGCATATCGCCGCCAAAGCCACTGACTATCAGGAGGACATCATGACCATTGCAGAGCAGCTTGAAGCTAAGGGCATCCAGCTTGGCGAGCAGAAAGGGCGTCAGGAATCTGCACGCAGTATCGCTTGCCAGATGCTTGCCCGTGGTATGGAGCATGATGTCGTAAAGGTTTGCACTGCCCTATCCGATCATGACCTGGATGATTTGATGAGTCGATAATTTCTACGCTAAATTTTCACAACCGACAGTCCCAGAGAAAGATTGGGGCAAAGGGATATTCTGTGCCCTCTAAATTTATCAGATACACCACTATTGGTATAATCAATACAGCCATACATTGGGTTGTTTTTTTATGCATGATAGATGCATTCAAGTATGAGCAATCAGTTAGCAATTTTGTAGCGTTCATATCTGCTGTTACTTTTTCTTTCTTCGTCAATTCAAAGCTAACCTTCAAAAAGCGCCCTACAACAACAGGCTATATGATTTACATAGGTATTATGGGCTTTTTGAGTATCCTTTCGGGATATGTTGGCGATCGTTGTAATACATCTCCTATGTTCATGTTAATATCATTCTCTGTAATAAGCTTGGTGATTGGTTACTTCAGTGCAAAACACTTGGTATTTAAGGATAACACGGCTTTGTTGAATAAATCAGAACTTGTGACTACGCCCCCCCTAGCAGATCGATTGTTATGCGATCCGGATGCTGTTCGGCATTCCTAACAGCGTCATTTTGTTAAGCGCTTTGACCATCGCCATTGCCTCACCTACCTTCGCATCATAGTCACGCAGACTTAGATGATAGCCCACTTGCTTTTTCCATACATCGTTACTGCCGCTTAGACGCTGATTCGCAACGGCGTAGTTACGCTCATGGTATCGGTCTGGCCAATATTGCGCCCCACCTCGTGGAGGAATAAGAGGCCTTATTTTCTTCCTCAGCAGAGCATCATGACAGTAGCGGGTATCGTAAGCGCCATCAGCCGACGCTTCCCTGATTTTCCGCTGGTCTGGTTTATCAGAGCTGGTAGGGCCTGAGCATCCGTCGTACCGCTGAGCGATAAGTCAGCACAGATAATCTCATGCGTTACACTGTCTGTGGCTATATGCAGCTTACGCCACACCCTCCGTCTGTCGGCACCATGCTGTCGGACTTTCCATTCGCCTTCGCCAAAGACCTTCAGGCCGGTTCCGTCAATGACTAGAGGTGAGATTTCACCACGGGTCGGCGTTTTTATGCTGATCTTAACTGTCTTTGCTCGCTTGCTGATCAGCGAGTAGTCTGGGTATCTTAGCGGCAGCACCATCAGTTTAAATAGCCATATCTGTGTAGTGAAGCGGCCGGCCACGCCCGCCGTTCAGGCGTTGTTTTTTCCGTCCATGCAACAATTGCCGACTCATCCAGCCATATCGTCAGAGCCCCGCGCTGCTTGAGAGCTTTGTTTAAGTGGACCAGTTGGTTATTTTAAACTTTTGCTTTGCCATGGAGTGCAGATGTTGAAATGACGGTAGTGATCTGAGCAGACGATTACCTAAAAATTATATTTATTCAACAAAGCCGGATAACACATGAAGATTTCGTTAGTTGTCCCTGTTTTTAATGAAGAAAAATCCATACCGATTTTTTATAAATCGGTAAGAGAATTTCCAGAGCTAAATCAATATAATATAGAGGTAGTGTTCATTAATGATGGTAGTACAGACAATACTGAGAGCTTGATTAATGTATTAGAAATATCTGATCCAATGGTTAAGGCTATCAGCTTTACTCGAAACTTTGGTAAAGAACCTGCACTTTTCGCAGGATTAGAACATGCCACTGGAGATGCAATTATATCCATTGATGTAGATTTACAAGATCCGTTAAATATCATACCACAGATGATTGAGAAGTGGCGAGCAGGTGCTGATGTTGTACTGGCTAAACGCATTGACCGTACGACTGATGGGAAATTAAAGCGAAAAACGGCAGAATGGTTTTACAGACTACACAACAAAATCAGCACGCAAAAAATTGAAGAACATGTTGGTGACTTTCGTTTGATATCACGTGAAGTCGTAGAAAATATTACGTGTTTGCCTGAACGTAACCTTTTCATGAAAGGTTTGCTGTCATGGATGAGCGGAAAAGTAGAAATGGTTACATACACTCGTGCTGAGCGATCAGCCGGATCAAGCAAGTTTAGTTGGTGGAAATTATGGAATTTAGCTCTTGAAGGGATAACATCTTTTTCAACTATCCCTTTAAGAATGTGGACGTATATCGGTTTTGGTGTCGCTTCACTTTCTTTTCTATATGGCCTATGGATGACGGTTGACAAATTACTATTTGGTAACCCAGTCCCAGGTTATCCATCATTGATGGTAGCCATTCTATTTATTGGTGGAGTGCAATTAATCGGTATCGGGGTGCTGGGTGAATATATTGAACGAATATATATTGAAACAAAAAACAGACCTAGATATGTTATAGCTAAAAAGAGACATTAACTATGAACACATTCTCATTAAATACAAAAATATTCATAATGGTGAATGTCTTAATTTGCTTTTTCTTTTCCTGCTTTTTTGTTACCTTTCATTTTTCTGCTGACGGAGATGTTGCAAATACACCAACCACATGGAATGAAGTAAGTAAATATGGGATTTTAGCATTAAAGTACTGGGGGCGAACAACGGATAGTTGGTATCTATCTGTATATCCAATACATTATATCCTTTTTTATTTTTTGGAGCATCAACAACTATAATAAAATTTACAATGAAACGAAAAAAAATTTCTTTTTTGTTAGCTCCCATCTTATCAAGCTTTGCTTTCAGTGTAGTATACATTGCTCAGCCAGCATCGCATAACATTACAAATCTCTATGGTTTGTTTTGTGTTTTACTTTTTATATTTAACACAAAAAAAACTATAAATGTAAAGGATGTCATTCCTTGTTTTTTTCAATAATTGCAGCTGTATCAGATTCTTGGTTTCTTCCTTCATACTATTTGCCATTGCTTATTTCCATTACATATAAAGCATTTTATAAAAAAGAAAAAGATATTCTATCATTTACCTTAATGATATTTACAGGGATATTACTATTTAGCCATGTAATAGAGAAAGCACTTGGGATTTCTGTAGTATCATTTTCGTTAGGGGCCTATTCCGCAATGGTTTAGTAATATATATTGGCTAATGTATGGATTCGGTGGTATGGTTAATATCTTTTTTATTAATAATCCCAAAACCTACATTCTGTCTGCATCTATATTTTTATTGCTTACATTTTATGCAATATACAAATCCCATGTAATCAGCTCATTAAAAATACTCATTACATTATCTTTGCTTGGCATCATGCTATCCTTTATCATTGGTTCTGCTGAAGGCGCAGAAAAACATGCTCGATTTTTTGTGAATATAATATATTTAGGTCTTTCTATTATATTTACCGTAGTCATTAAATCAAAAAATAATTAGTGTATTTTTTATCGCTATTTTATCTTATCTCAAATTTATTCTCATACTCAAGAACCCAAAAAACTACTACCCTGGTCCACAAATCAATTATATACCTTTGTTAAGGAGAACAACCTAACCTATGGTTATGGTCCTTATTGGGGTACTCAAGCATTGGCTGTCAGTTGGATTTCAGGATGGCATAACATTAACGACCTGTAATGTTCGATAAAAAAAACGGCTCTATAATATTTTCAGGACGAGCCCAGACTTTCACATATTGGTATAATAATAGTCATAAAGGAAGAACTTTTATTGCCATCATGAAAGATGTTGAAGAGTGTCATGACTTAGATAGATGCTTAATCGGAGTAAAACATCAACTAGGAGAGCCTGATGAAATACTAACTCATAAAGATATGACGTTTTATATATACAACAACGGCATATCTATTAAATAATCTATGAAACCAATATTCAGTATATATTGACATTTATATTTTTTCATGTATTCATATACATTGTAGCTACCTCATCATGCCGTTTAAATCAAAGAAGCAGTAAGACCTGCTTCTTATTCTACTACAAGCTACACAGGTGGATTTACGATTGCATTTCTAATCATTGTAAAACCATTATCATCATAGAAAAAACCATTTAGCTTATTATAATACATCCTTGGCTGACAAAATGTTTTCTCGTCGTACCTGACGGCGTAGTAGCCTTGGCGTTGATAGTCATCGCTGGAGACAATGATATTTTCAACCCTGTTTCTGTTTTCAGGTATCAGCGCATACGATCCTGTGTGTTCCTTCATGAGTACTCTTCGACAATAATCAGGCCATCGCCACCACGACCGGAAGCATAGCGCGTATTCTCATCAACATAAGATCCCATAGCCACCATCCAGTGAAACACCGTCTGCCGATGCGGCTCCGCCCGTACCCACTTCAACACTCACGGACGAAAACGACGTTGCATTCAGTAACGCCTCTGCATAGGCCCCGGCCGCGCCGGCTACCGAACCACGGTTTTGTTTGGACATGCCTGCACCGCCGCCGCCAGCGCTCCAGCATTTCACGCGGATTTTCCGTGTCCCCGGCGTGGGAGTATAGATGCCGCTTTTGGTGAAGGACTGGATATTCAGCAGGCGGCCACCACTGAGAGTATCGGCGAGCGCTTTCACCGCCTTGGGCGTGGCGGCCATCGTCTCGCTGTCGCTGTGGGTGGCGTTGCTGAGTTGGGTGATGCCCGCAACCGAAGTGGTCGCATTCACGATACGCGGCACAAGGCCACTGCCGTCGCCAACAATCTCTCTCGACTCACCCTTGGGCACCAAAACACCCGCTCCCGCTTTCGTGCGACAAATCAGCGAGCCACTGCCCGTGCATTGATTCACCACCGTCCAGCTCGTCTGCCACGCGGGGAAAATGACCGCCATATTGGCCTTCAGCTCACCTGTAAGCACGATACGCGCCTTGGCCGACTGTAACGTGGTCAGCGTCACATCCGCCTTTACCAGCCCGGATAGCGTGGCAATACCGTAGTTTTCTGCCGGTACCCTGCCCGTCAGCCGGTCGTCTGCCACCTCGGGATTATCCAGATTGTTATCGACGGTGTTCAGCCAGAAACCGCTGTTCTCCACGTTCGGGATTTTCGCACCGGCAGGATAACCGCCGATGGCGTTGGCAAACGCCGCATCAAACGGGTAGCCCGCCCCGGCATTGGCCCAGCGACCCATCGCCGAGAGTTCATTGAGGATACCGTTAAAGTCCTTGCCGCTGCGCGGAATGCCGCCCGAGACTTTGGGCACCATCGTTTCCGGCGGAAGGTGCTGTTCTTCAATCAATGGCTGACGATGGTTTTTGTTGAATATTCCCATCAGCGTGGCCTTGCGTTGCTCGAAGTCCCAGCCCATGCCAATAAATACCGTATTGGCGCGTTGCAATTCGGTAATGCAGTGGATCTGCTCTGGTGTCAGATAGTCACGGATGGCCTCTTTCTTACCTATTTCATGGTGGACACGAAATTTCGCAGATGTCATACCAAGTGCAATGCGGTTTATTAAATCAGCCTCGTTGCTGAAGTGGTGTGGCGCGATGGTTTTCCCCTGTGCTTCGCGTTCGTGCTTGATGGTATCGGTCATTGGGCGGTACTCAAGCCAGGCAGTATTGCGATCCATCTTCCTGCCCGCTAATACCTTGCGCATACGGAAGAACTCGGAAACCCGCTTCTTCTTGAATGCACGAACAGCATCATTGTTGCGCATGTAGGTAATTAAGAGTGTAGTTTGCTGCTCGTTGAGAAATGCAACACGAAGAGGCTTGCCACCGCCTTGACTTCTTTCAACCATACGGATTTCAAATCCGAATGGCCCGAACTCTTCCAGATCAGCTTTGTTGCGGTCAACAAGCTTGATAATGGTGTCATGATCTTTCTTAACACCTTCAGCAATCGCCATAGTATTCGCTACAAGATCAAATTTCTTTATTTCTACTAATTGCATCGCTTATTTCCTTTTGGTGATAGAGCCTGCCTCGTAGACATGAGTGGCCCAAGAGGGGTTAGCGATGAAACCGCCACTCTGTCTCAGGCTCATATCCCGAAAGACTCTTGGTTTTATGCGCACGAGGATGCGCAGGCGAAAAAAAGCCCCGCGGAATGCGAGGCCCATTGGTTTGGATTAAAGAATGACAGAGGCTTCAGTACAAAACTCGCGCTCTACTGCCCGCCGACTGACCAGTCCCTTCGAGACCTTGCCGTCAATATACTTCCAGCGCCGCATCTCGTCACAGGCACCGGCTCTGTCTCCGGCGTTCAGCGTCTTCAGTAGCGTAGAGCGCACAAACGCCCCGCTGCCGACGTTGTAGACGAACGAGGCCAGCGCAGCTTTTTGGCTCTCAGTCAGTGGTACGGTAACATTGGCGTCAACGACGGCCATTGCCGCTTTCAGGTCACTCTCCAGTAGGGCCTGGCATTCCTCAGCGCTATAGCGTTTACCGGGAACGATATCGCTATGGTATGCCCATAACAGACCGACAACACACCACCGGAATCCCGATAGGGCGTGTAGCGCACGCCTTCGTGCCATTGGATGAGTACGGTCGCTAATGCGATAGCGCCGCCTACTGTGGCTTTTATCACTCGGTTACGCAGCTCGGGATTCATTAGTCGCGCTTCGTCCTAAAACGGTATTCTTTATGCCGGTAAATCCAGTTCAGCAGGAAGGTCGCCAGCGTACAGGCGATACCGGTAATCAATGCCCATTCACTGAGCGAGAACGCACCCAGCAGGCACGTGACAAGGGCCCAGCTATAGGCATAGCCGGTAGTAAATTTTTCCATTGGGATTATCGGGGTTATTGGTCCGGGGGTGACTATCGGTCAGAAAAAAGGCCACGCCGGAGCACAGCCTTGAAGTGTTTACTAGTGGAATGTTAGCTTTTGATGTTTTTGTGCTTTTCGCATAACGCAGCTAGTATCGCCGCAGTTTCCGTATCCAGAACGCCATCATAATTTTCTTGGCGGAAATGCAGCTGGAATGCCCTGATTAATTGCTTAAAACCGTCCGCTGTATTGGCAGCTTTGACAGAATAGCCGTATTTATTCAGTAGATTGATAATGGCGCTACGTTCAGGTACCCCCTGTGAGATGAACTTAACCGTGTATTTCTCAACGGTATCTGCATCCGGCCATGCACCGATACCCGCCTCGTGAAGCTCCTTCCATTAGGAAAGCCGCACCCGGATCACTTTTCCGACCCGGCGTAATATCTGAATGCCCTACAACGTTAACAGGGGTAATATCCGGGTAGCGTTGCACAATGTTTTTTGATAACTCAATAATGGCGTTTATCTGCTGTGGGTGGAAAGGCGGAAAAACAAATTCACCATTGTTGTTCGTTGCAAGATTAACCGTTTCAATGCCTATAGAAGTATCATTGAGACCACTACGCCCAGCTCAATCACTTACACCAGCATGCCAAGCCCTGTCGTTTTCGTCCACCAGGTTGAATGTCCGCATATCTTTGAACCCAGCGTCGATGTAGGTTTTATCCGACGGGTCGGGGACAAGGTAATGCGCGCTGACTGAATTGCCGGTAAGCGTAGTGACTGAACTTTTAAAATTACCTGCGGTATAGTGCATTACTAGGAAACGTACGCGACTGTTAAAGCTTTTTACAGCACGGTATGAATTGTAGTCAATCGGATACATGGTATAGCTCTCTAGTTGTTAACGTCTTCGCTTTCGGGAGTACGATTATACCACCAAGATACTGTATATAAAAACAGTATTTGTTGGGGGTGATACCAGCTGAACTAATATTTCCCGATTTTGACCGGTATTTAACATAATGAGTCTTACCCGCACCGACGCATTACCACTCATCGCGTAAACGCATAAAGCCTGTCAAAAAGGGGCCTTTAGCCCGGCGAAAATGGCCGGTTTTTATGTTACTGATTTGTTAACAAAATGGCGAAATCCGTTTGGCAGCCTTTTACCGGTGAAAGACGCTTTTTTGACAGTTTTCGGTGCGTTCGCGTGTTGCGAACCGCAGAAACACTATCGCCCCACACACTGGCGAGGCGATGTATCGCAAACCGGTAAATTGTTCACATCCGCTAAAACACACTGAGCGTCGTACTAAGCGCATTTCACTCTAAACCTGTGGTTGCTTATTTTCCGCCATAGAAACTCGCTACGAGCCGCACGGGCGCGATTTAGGGCATCTTCGTAGGCGCTCTGCACCCACGAGGCGCCCTTGACCCCAAAACGCCTTATCCCATCGAACTTTCGACGATTTCAAACCAGGCATCCTTAATCATGTGCTGTTCGTGTACGCCGCTCGCCAGTCGCTCAGCATCCCGCCCGGAACTGCACACCGCCCAATGTCCTGTAGAGCTCTGTACCCTCGGCCCATAGCTGCATCACATCGCGTTTGATGTCGTCTAAACGCATCTTACCAACGCGCAGCGGTAACCAACGCCGATTGCCGGTTTCGTCGGCCAGAAACTCTTCCTGATTGGTAGTGCCGAACATCACCAGACGGCGCGAGAACTGTGTGGCGAATTCACGGTATTTGGGCACAACGCCGCAATGCCGGTGGATTTACCGCAGCCCTGTTCACCCACCAGAACGGGGACCATATCCGCCTTGCAGCCGGGCGATAACACCCTGCCCGCCAAGGCTGTCCAGGCGTAAAGCGATACCGCAGAGGTATATTCCGACGGCTCGACGTCAAAATACGTCTCGAAGAAAGTTTTCACGCGTGGCACACCGTCCCAATCCACTCCGTTCAACCACTCGATGGCGCTATCGAACGGGTTCTCATCGGCAACCAGCAACACTGCATCCCGCTGAGCTCTTTACTCACCGGGTCAAACTGCCGCCGTTCCAGAGTGATACGCAGTCTGCTAAAATCGGGGCCGGTAATGGGCACCCATTGGTTATCGCCCTCCTCGGCCAGCATAATTTCATCGCGGAACTGGTCGAAGCAGACTTGCACGCCGCAGAAATCAGGCCGCGCAACAGCCTTGCTGACGTTATCGATGGTGTTTTTAATGACGCCGGTCTTGTCTTTGCGCACAAAGGCTGGCCACGGCGTTTTATTCGCCGCCTCAACCGCGCCCAGGTCCTCAAAATCCTCCACCACCGCCACGGGATGCTTCATGCGCTCAGAGCCGGGGTTTATCCAGCCAGCATCGCCCGTGCGCTTAAAGATGGCCTGATAACCAGTACGATCGGCTTTTAGTGCGTCGTTATCCCACTTGGCGGCGGCGGACCATTCGATCCACAGTTCGCGCACCCGCTCTTCGTACTCGGTACCTTTGAACCACGCCAGCCGGTTCCCCATCGCAATCCATGCCAAATAGCGCCCGCAACTACCCTCAGCGTCCGCGATAACATCGAGGTGCCACAGGGCGGAGCGGATATCGTCGAACGTCTCATCGTTAACATTGTCCAGCTGCACAAGGCGCTCTAAATCGTCAACGGAATTGGTATCGGATGCCGGCAGGCGATCGCACTCTTCCCCTTTCGCTGCCTCAGCCAGCAACGTGTCAACATCAACCGGTCGCCCGTTGAAGCTCTCAAATTCGGCGTTCTCATCAGGCAGATAGATGATTTGCGCCGAACCGTAAACGCTGTCATCCCAGCGAACCGGACCATCGTAGTTCAGCATGACAACGTGCATGATGTGCGCCTGCAGCTGCTGCAACACTCTAGGCTTTTCCGCCGCCGTAATCGGGCGGCTCGGTTCGAGCACAATGCGGATACGGCTTTCGCCATTCACCGCCGGGTGCTTGTGGCTGGCAGTGGTGTAGGAAAAGCCCCGATAGTCCGATATCGCCGACTTGACGCTCTGCCAGCCCTCTTCGCTGATGCCGTCAAGGTCTAGCGGCAGCACATACAGGTCACCCGCACTGGTATCACAGCGCCGTCGCGGCATCCCCGGCTTGAACGTGCACCAAAGGTAGGGCAAGTTCCGCTTTTTATTCTCTAATGCCTTTGGTGTCAATGGATTTAACGCCGATACGCACGCAGCTTTTGCGCACGGACTTCTCAAACGCAGTGAAGTCCGTGGCGCTCCTGTCGCGTGGCTGATTATCCTTAGCGTTTCGCCCCTGTGTGTAGCGAATCGCCATGGGTCATTTGGCCTTGGTGATGGTAGAGGTTGCTATTTGTGTTAGGTAAAACTGCTCCAAAGCACGCACTGTCGATATTCTAGGGTCAGCATTCTTGCCCGTCAGTATCCGACTTATTGAAGGTTGTTTTACCCCGTGTCTTTTTCTAGGTCTTTTTGGGTGAATCCAAGCTCCAGTAGAGACCTAACTACTTCTTGTAGTGTTTTTTTATCCATCATGTCAACTCTCAAAATATTTATAAAACGCATAAAAAATAACAATTCGTATATGAAATAAAAATGCGAAAATTTTATTTTTAGCCGATTATAATATGCGTAAAAGAATATATTTATATTTGGAGACATACAGATGAACTTAGGGACAGAAAAATTAAAAAGAAATATCAATAGCTTAATGTCTAATAAGCAAGTAAAAAGTGTTGCTGAATTATCACGGCGAATAGGGATGCCTCAGCCTACATTGCATCGGATGCTGAATGGTGAAGTCAAAAGTCCTCGGTTGGCAGTGGTCCAAAACATTGCAAAATTTTTCAATGTAGAGGCTAATGATTTGTTATATAAGGATTTAACTCTCAAGGATAATCATCAACCGAAAGAGATCCCACAAACTGAAATTTTCCCTGATAAGCCTATTCCTCTGGCATTTACTAAAGTACCCATGCTGGGTACAGCACAACTTGGTGGCGGTGGCTACTGGGATCTACAAGAATATGCAGTTGGTCAAGGGGATGGTTATGTCCTGTGGCCAACAAAGGATAAAGATGCATTTGCACTCAAGTGCCAAGGGGATTCAATGATGCCTCGGATACAACACGGGGAGTTTGTTGTGGTAGAACCCAATCGGGGATATAAGCCGGGGGATGAAGTACTGGTTCAAGATGAACAGGGCGAAGTAATGATAAAAATATTTCTTTTTCAAAAGGATGGGATCGTTAACTTGCTTTCCGTCAACTCAAAACACGCCCCAACTCGCTTAGATGCGCACACTATCAAAAAAATGTTCTACGTGGCAGGCATAGTCAAAGATTCACTGTACTACCCAGACTAATTGAAAAGCCAGGGGAACCCTCTCTCGAGGATATTAATGCGAAAAAGAAATTAAAATGCGAAAACAAGCATTAATACTATATATGCTATTTAAAATAATCAAATCGCATAAACCGCCCGCTCTTTAACAATCTAAAAACGGAAATCCACCATGAACCACCTTAAACGTATGCAGCACCGCTACCGGCTGACGGGCGCAGACTTGCGCCACCATACCGGCACCATCGTGACCGGTGCGTTGTACCTGCTAGCGCTGCTGTGCGCCGGAACACTTTTTCTCTCGATAGCGAGGACCCTGTAATGTCACTGGAAGCCCATCTGGAGCGGAGTAACCAGAGCGACTTTTTTGGCTTTTCCCGCTGCAAGCAGCCGCGTATAAAATGCTTTTATCACCGGATTAAAGCGGGTTGCGACAAGTGCGGCGATATAAAGCGCTGTTCGGACTCCGCCCCTTCCGCCAAAGATGGTTCGCCGGCCCCGCATGGTACCCGAGTCCCGGTTTATGGGAGCAACGCCTACAAGCGCGCTGATGGCTCGTCTCGAGAGGCTACCCAGGTCGGAAACCTCCGCCAGCAACGCTGCAACCGTCATCGTACCAACCCCTTTAATACTGCTCAGTCTGGCAGCCAGCGCTTTGATGATGATATTGATACTTTTCCTGCTCTGTGGATGAACGGGATAAAGACGGTTACGCTCAGCAATCAACATCGCTGTTAGCTGGCGTCGGCGCACTACCATCGCAGCAAGAACCTGACGCTCCGCATCCAGCATGGCACGGATAAAGCGTTCCCGCCCTGGATGTCGATTAGTGACCTCCGCCATTTGTGCAAGCACCCGTGCATTAATATGGTCCGTTTTTGCCAGATAGCCCATAGTGCGGGCAAAGTCACGAGCCTGTCTGGGATTGACCACCGCGACGTCAAAGCCTTCAGTCTGAAACGAGCAGGCCACGGCAGCTTCAAGTCCACCAGTGGCCTCTATCAGAACCAACACCACCGGATACTTTCTCAGTTCATCAGTAATAGCATCAAAACCGTCCGTCAGAGTCATTACTGACCGTAAACTGAGCAATATCACTGCTGGCAGCAATGTCCAGTGTCGCTTTAGAAACATCAATTCCCACAAAAAGTGGATTTGGCAGACTCATTATTACCCATCCTTGCAAATACGTTATGGAGTACGGACAACTGTTCGGGTTTCAGATGAGTGGCTCAGTATAGGCGTCATTAGCTTCTCTACGGGCTATAAACCCTGGGATGAATCAGACTACATACACCTTGCCAAATCTATTCGTCACTATGCTAACTAAATTTCAAGATACAAGAAGACGATGCGGGATCCTGGATTACAACCTGAGAGAACTTCTCTGACCTGGGCCAAAACCAATTTCCTTCTTTTTGTGGTCGCCCTGCTTTTAGTACCTGTATGCTGTGGCTGCCCTGATATTGTGTTTCATGGGCAGCAGCAATTTCATCATCAATAAAGTGACCGCTTTTTATCCCTGCCCAGAATATATTGGTAATTATCCCGTACACTATTTTATTATCCTCGCTTATCGCGCCTCGGTGGTGCTGGCAAGCCTGCTCTTCCTGGTGGATTTTATCTCAGGTCTGCATTAACCCCGCCTTCATGACGCCCATATGATAAGCGCCAGACGGCGGTATCTCGCGTTGATTATCACGGTTGTGAGCTCAGCGCCTCAGCGCAGGCTGGCGCGCTGATTCTGACCTCGCCGGTTAATGCAAATACGTATTAGCCATAATCGACGCTCCGCCCTACCCCAACACTTACTGAAAAGCTGATTCATCTACAGATGAGAGGGCATTATTGCACACCATGCCTGCCAACCTACCGGATAGCTTGAAGCGGCTACCGGCGGATAATAATCAACTGGACCCGGTGCGGGAAACGTTACCCGCCGGTTTGCTTCATCTCCCGCGAGCGACTCATCAGCTTACCTCGCTGCCGAAAAAAATAACTTCCGTGCCGCGCAAAGCTGGAGGTGAACATCATCCGCAGCCCTGCCCTTAAGCCATTTTGCTCTCCTACAAACACCCTCATAGCCGATATTCCTCTGCCCGCCGGTGATTACACAAGCTACGCGTGACGCCCTGCTGACTCCCCTGGCATACGTCACGCGCGGTATCTGTTATCATAGTGTGCATTGGCCGGATTTTATTTCGTCATCACCCTGCCGGCAACCCTCTTTATGCTATCAATACCGTTTTTGCCTGGGTGCCATGGCGCCTCTATTACGGAGCATTATGAATAAGAAATATACCGGCCTGATGTGGCTATGGAGGGCCACGGTCTATTCGGTACAGGGCCTTTACGCCACCTGGCGCCATGAGGCGGCCTTTCGGCAGGAGGTGACTGGGTGCAGTTGCCATTGCCGTCGCCTGCTGGCTGGATGTTGGCGCCATCAGCCAGCTATTGCTTATTCTTCCCGTCATATTGGTGGCCGTGGTGGAACTGCTTAATAGCGCCATTGAAGCGTTAGTCGATCGTATTAGTCCTGAACAGCATCCGCTGGCGGGACGCGCCAAAGATATGGGTTCCGCGGCCGTGTTGCTTGCCATTCTGCTGGCGGCGACCACCTGGCTGACCTTGCGGTCTGAGGCGTCTTAGCACCGAAGGGTAACGGCGGCCTGACGTGTCCTTGCGCCAAGCATGACGACAATACCGGTCGGCAAATAAGCGTGCTGAGACCCTGCGCCGTGGCACCCTCGACACTACCGACCGGCTGCCCAGCGCCGATTCTCCGTCCGGCGGCGAGCCAATGAAAGCGCCCGGCGCTCACCCTTTTTCCCTCGCGTCAGGAGTGACAGATGAAAATAAATGTGGTCGGCACCAGCGGCAGCGGCAAGTCTACCTCCTCCCGCCGTCTGGCGACGCAGTTGGCAATCCCCTATATTGAGATGGACACGTTGTTCTGGCAGCCGAATTGGACCCCCAGCAACGATGAGGATTTTTTTTGCCGCCTGGAACAGGGGTGTTGGACGGCAACTACCATCGCAGCCGCGACATTAAATGGCGGCAGGTGCACTTGATTATTTGGCTGGATTACAGTCTGGCGCGTACCCTGCGGCAAGCGATTGGCCGCGACTGGCATCAGCAGGAGATTTGGCCCGGCACCGGCAACCGGGAAAGCTTTCGGCGCTACTTTTTCAGCCGCGAATCCGTGCTGCTTTGGACGCTGAAACAGCACACCCCCCAGCCGCGTCTCCAATTCCCGGATTTTCAGGCTGACCGCTCCCGGCGTGACGCAAAGCTCGCCGGAGGCGGCGGTCATACTCAGATGACGGGCGGCGGCCCCCAGCAGCCTGGCGGAGCAGTTGGCGGTACTGGGCGCGGCGCTGTCCTATGCTTGCGCCGGCGTTTACGGCCGTCGTTTTGCCGTCATGGGCCTCAATCCGCTGCTCACCGCCTGCGGCCAGGTCAGCGCCTCGGTGCTGGTGCTGCTACCGCTATCGTTACTTGCCGACCGGCCGTGGACCCTACCGTCTCCGCATGGAATTACCTGGGGGGCTATCGCCGGCCTGGCGCTGTTGTCTACCGCGCTGGCACGCTAAACCTGATGCTGATGACTTTTCTCATTCCGGTCAGCGCCAACTTGATGAGGGGGGTTGGTGCTGCACGAGCGGCTACAGGGAACGGAGCTGGCGGGTATGGCCATCATCCTGCTAGCCCTGGTTATCATCGATGGCCGGCTGGGAAGGCGACTTTTTCGCCGCGGAGAGTAACGCGTCTCCGCCCTGAGAGGGCCTGGCGAGGAGCGCGTGGAACGGGAACGGCTAGCGTTGTTCTTTAGCAGCGGCGCTATCGCGTTTGGGGATGGGTCGGCCCGACCAGTAGCCCGCCAGTATTGAACCAGACAAGTTGTGCCATACCGAGAACAGCGCGCCGGGCAACGCCGCCAGCGGCGTAAAATAAATTTTGCCTAGCGTCGACGCCAGACCCGAGTTCTGCATGCCAACCTCCATGGCCAGCGTGCGGCAGGTGGTTTCGTCAAAGCCGAACATCCGGCCGCCCCAATAGCCCGCCAGTAGACCAATGCCGTTATGCAGAATGACCGCCACGATCACAATCAAACCCACCGAGCCGATAAAGCTCTGGCTGCCGGCGACCACCGCAATGATGATTAACAGGATACATACCATCGAGAACCCTGGTAAAAATGGCTCGACTCTCCTGACCATCGCGGTAAACAGATGATGGATAACTAATCCGGCAAAAATCGGGATCACTACGATCTGTAGAATGCTCATCAGCATGCCCGCCACGTCCACTTTGATATGCGTATCGACATACAGGCGCGTAAGCAGCGGCGTGGCGAAAACGCCGACCAGCGTCGACACGGCGGAGATGGTGACCGGCAGCGCCACATCCCCTTTCGCCAGATAGATCATCACATTGGAAGCGGTACCGCTGGCGACGCTGCCGACCAGGATCATCCCCGCGGATAAATCCGGCGACATACGAAAGAGCCAGGCCAAGATCCAGGCCGCGAGCGGCATGATTAGATAATGCAGGAAAGTGGCGGCGGCCACCGGCGCAGGCCGGGACAGCACACGCTTAAAATCGGCGAAGCGCAGCGTCACGCCCATAGCGAACATGATAAGCATCAATAGTGTGCTTACTCAGGCGCCGATCGGGGTAAAGCTGCCTGGCGTATAATAGGCGGCGATGGACAGTAAAATAGCCCACAGCGGTAACAGGCGGGTAATTTTGTTCAACATATTGGGGGGGGGATCCTTAATTGTTTTTTTAATTGTTTGTGATGTTGCGGTCATACCGGGTAAGACGTGACCCGTGCCATAGCGGCATTAGTTTTACCGTCTATTGTTACTAGTAGCAATAATTTCGCGATAATTCGCCGCGCTGCCGCAGCGCCGACGCTACCGGCGTACCTGTCGGGCCAGCCGGCGCTGCTGGCAATATTCGTTGGTACTTAAACCTCAGCGGGCGTCATGATGCCGCAAAGCGGCAACAAGGCGTCCGGCTCCCTCTCCCCCGCTACGGCTCCCTTCATCGCTCGATCAACGCCATCATTGGCTCCGTGCAGCTGAGTGAGTGCAGCCCCTTTCTCCGCCGATACGTCACATTTCGCTTCACGCCGAAGCATTGGTTTTTAACGGCAATATACTGGCTGCAGGCTTTTAATAGAGTTTTCACATGATTGCGGTTCTTTTTGAAGCAGAAGCACAAGCGCGTTATTTCCAGCTCGCCTCGGAGCTGAAACCCTTGATCTCGACGGTACCGGGATTTATCGCTCTTGAACGTTTCCAGAGTCTGACGACGCCCGGGAAAATTCTTTCTCTTTCCTGGTGGGAGGACGAGGAATCCGTGGCCGGCTGGAAACGTCATCTCAGGCATCAGGCAGCCCAGAAAGAAGGTAAAGCATCGATTTTCTCGTTTTACCGGATACGCGTCGCCCGCGTATTCCGGGAGTGCACCGCCGATAAGCAGAGGCACCATCATGTATGATTCCACGTTGTTCTCAGTAATGCGCACGACTCACTTGCGTCACTTGGTCAACTGCTGGGCCGACACGGGGTGGGGCCGGAAGGTGGCAGCGTGTTTTCGACGCCGCAGGCAGGGCATGCCCACTTTTTGATTGAAGACGGGGAAAAGGCCCGCCGGCTATTGACGGAAGCCGGTTTTAAAGTCGAAAGCCTGTCTCGCCCATTAATAAGAAAATTACGGCAGGAACGGCCCGGCGAGCTGGGCTCAATAGCCGATGCCCTCGCCCGCAGCGGCGTGAATATACTGGTACAGTATAGCGATCACAATAACCGGCTCATTCTTATTATCGACAACGATAGCCGGGCAGAAGAGGTGACCCGAGAATGGGAAATAACATCGGCATGAACCTGGCGAAAACTGCCCCTGAAGGGCACTTGGCAAGCGACCTGGAAAACGCCATGTCCTCTGTCGCAACCGCCCTCTCTGACCCATCAAGGATCAGTATGCTCTGCGCCCTGATGGATGGCCGCACATGGACCGCCACCGAGCTCAGCGCGGCAGCCGGGATTGCCCCGTCCACCACCAGCGGTCATCTTACGCGGCTTCTGCGGCAGGGACTGGTTATGTGCCTGGCGCAGGGTCGTCACCGATACTAACGTCTCGCCGGGCCGGAAATAGCCGGGCTTGTGGAAAATCTGATGGGCGTGTCGATGCACGCCTACGCTGCGCCGGTCTCGCGAACCCCTGAACATTTGCGCTATGCCAGGACCTGTTATGACCATCTGGCTGGGGAATTGGCCGTCAAAATATACCACTACCTGCAAGAAGAGAACTGGTTGGTTTTGGAAGGGACGGCTCTGACACCGCTTGGCAATGCACAATTTCAGCGCCTTGGCGCGACCCTGTCCCCGCGCGCCCGTCGTAAGGCTTGTTGCCCCTGCTTGGACTGGAGCGAAAGGCGTTATCATCTGGCAGGGACGCTGGTACGGCATTGCTAACGTTATTTATGCAAAAAGGCTGGCTGACCAGAATCCCAGGGTACCGGGAGGTTGCCGTTAGCGACCCGGTCCGAATCGCCCTGCAACGCCTGTTCAGGCTGAAGGATATCTGAAAGCGGCTTGAGCCTGCTGGCTCCGTAGGGCATGGGTTGCTTGGGACAACGGCCGGTTGTATCAGAGGTTCAACACGTTCTGTAACGACGCTGACCGGCGCAGTCCGTTAACCCTGAGGGCAATCGAGCCCTGTCTTTGCCGGAATACCGGAGGGGGAGATTTAGATAAGCCTGCGCCGTTGGCGGCCCGTCGCCAGACACCAAAGAGGGAAAGGCAGCGTGAAGACCAGCAACAAACATATCAGACTGTACACCGCATTAATGCCATCGTTCTGCAGGTTGATATACAGCTTGACGGATATCCCCTGCGGGAAATAGGAAAACACCAACACAATGCCAAATTCGCCTACGGCGCGCACCCAGGCGATGGCCAGACCACGCCGCGCCAACGGCAGCGTTACTCTCCATAGCACCTGCCGCGGCGGCGCGCCCAGCACCTTGGCCGCGTCCTCAAGCGACGGCGGCACACTCTCAAATGCCGCCCGCGCTGACAGGATGAAATAAGGCAGCGCGCCATAGATCTGCGCCAGCACGAAGGCCGCAGCATTATTGGTCAGGGCCAGCCCGACCGCTGCCAGCACTTCGCCCAGGGTACTGTAAGGGCCATAGGCCGAGACCAGCAAAATACCCAAGGCAAGCGGCGGCGTCAGCAGGGGGATTAGCACCAGCACTTCGGCCCAACGACGCAGCGGCGAAGCGCCGCGCGCCAGCCACAGCGCCAGCGGCATACCCAGCAATACAATGAGCGGCACAGAAAGCGCGCTAAGACCGAGCGACACCGCGACGGCATTCCAATCGCCATAGGCAAGACGAAAATCCCCCCATGACATGACGCCAAGGAGGGTAATAAAAGGAAGCGCCAGCAACAGCAGCGCCGGCACGCCGAACCAGCCGGCCGGCGACATCGGGCGGGAAATCATCAAAGGTTACGGATACAGAACGCCGCCTTTAGGCTGGCCGTAACCGTTATCCTTCAGCAGCTGTTGACCGGCCGCGCTTTGCATGAAAGTGACGAAACGGGGTCCTGCCTGCGCATCGGGAGCATTTTTCAGCACCGCCGCATAGAACACCAGCGGCTGCGTGTGCAGGACTTTCTCTTTGCCCGCCGCATCGCGAACCGGGAAGCTGACCTTGCTATACCATTGCTCGCTCATATCGGGGTTACTCAGATTGATTTCATCCGGAAACGTAATATAAAGCAGCTTAGCGGAAATCGTCGCGCTCTCATAGCCGGAAACCGCGTCAACCTGTCCGGCCTCCAATCGGGTCAGCAGGCCCCCTTCAGCAAACACCTGCTGCGGGTTCTGCACGTCGCCAAGAATACGGTGCGCCAAACCAGGCTGTTGATAATACTTTTCCGCCAACAAGAGCGTAAAGATGATGTTCCGACCCTGTGGATCGCTGACCGGATCGGTGCGGCCAAAGCGTAGCCCCGGGCTTTGCATCACTTTCCACCACGGTTGCGCGTCGGGCTTGCCCTCTTTGATCGCGGCCAGCGCCGGCGCAAATTTCCCTTTGGGGTTGTAGGCTATGACCATGCGGGTGCTGGCCACCGGTACGGCGCTATCAATAAGTCCCGCCTGCTTAAGGATATCCATCGGTCCCGGCGTGATGGAAACAAACACGTCAGCCACGACTTTTTTTGACGCCAGCAGGCGCGCTATACCGTATGCGCCCTGCCCCTACCCCTGGTAGGTAAGATGCTCTTTCTCGGCGAATGCCGGCCCCAGGTGTTTATCCATCACCACCCCCATTTTGAGCCCGCATAGGTGACGCGGATTTCGTTCGCCTCCTGCACCTGCACTGAGAGTAAAATGCCTAAATGTCCCTGCAAGTACCGTCTTTAAAAGGTGTCTTTTCATTGTCTCTGCTTATCATTATATAGAAAGTTATACAACAATAGCGAATTTATTCCCTTGAAAGCAAGCGGTCTCAGCCGGGATAACCACGTCTTGCACGGACCGGTTTCGGCATCGCCGCGGTCGGCAAATAGGCAATAATTCATTGATTGTCGGCTTATGGCCGCGAATGGGGATGGGGCCTACCCTTTTACTATCGCTAATTCGCGACGGGGATTTTCCCCATAGCGGCCGAGGTATGCAGTAAAGGAAAACAAAGGCAACAGCCTTAGCGCGCGCCTTGCAGGCTTTCCGAACTAACCCGCCCCGGACGCCCGCCGTAAGGCCTCGGCATAACAGCAATGGCAAAGCGCGGCAACGTCTGGCGCAGGATTGAGGGAAAGCCTGACGAACCCCTTTCCGGTAGGAAAACAAAGCGAAATGCACCGAACGTATAAACGACAATAAAAAACCTGAGACAGCGTCACCTGCGGTCGCGCCGAGACATCGTCGATCGTCATGACAGGGTGGCTATTGTTACTTATCCCTAAAGAGAGAATCTAATATGAAAATGACATTTATTGCCGCGACGGCGCTTATTCTGGCGACCTATTCATTCCCAATTCTGGCCGCGCAGGACGTCACCTCACCGCCGCCCGGACAGCAGCCGATGGGCACCGTTTCCGCTACCACTTACAGCAGTAGCGTGACCGATTTGCAACAGCAATTGGAGGCCAAGGCCGATGAAGCAAACGCGTCCTTCTACCGCATTACGTCCGCCGGGGGTACTGATACTCTGAGCGGCACCGCCGAACTGTATAAATAATGCGTACGTGTCCGAAGCGTGGCGCAATTCCACCCGCTCCGGAAAAGCACCGCGCCTGCGCCATCCGCTGCAAAAAAAATCGCTCACCTGCATCATCTACTGCACAACAACTCATGTACGCTATCCGCACTGGCATAAGCGTTTACTCGCCATGCGCACCCTTCGTGTCACTCGTGCCCGTTGCCTCATTTGCGCCATTAATGCCATTCGCGCCGGGAAAATACCCTCTTTACGCCGGCCAAAGCCAGGCCGTTTACTGTTCGCAGCAGGGCAACTGCTGATAGTGAAGCAGCGCGATGCGGTGATTGCGATGCACTTTATCCGCCTTCGGCAGGCCGGGCGGTAAATCTTGCCTGCGATCCAGCAGCAGCAGTAGCGCCACGTCCCCTTTAAGACGCTCTTTTGCCAGCCAGTGGGGAAAATCGTCACGGCTCAGATGGCGTCCCTGCACATCGGCGTATTCCAGACCATAGGCCAATTCCCCTTTATCGTCATACATCAGCACGTCGTTGCGCTCCAGCTCCCAGGCCAGCGCCGTCGCGACACCGACATGATTACTGAGCACATAACGACTTTGGTTAAGCGTAGTCTCGTAACGGCGGATAAATTCCTGCGGCTGATTGCCATCTATGATGCGCTGAGGAATGATTTGCCCCACCAGCAGACTGAGCAGCAGCGGGCAAAACGCCGCCAGCGCCCAGCGGTCCCCCTGCGAGCGTCGCGACACCGCGGCAAAACACAGCCAGCCGGCGAACACCAGCGTACCGATAACAATGCGCGGCCACTCGCCGACAGAGTAGATGCGCGCCCACGGCAGCAGGCCGCTTCCGGCCAGCAGTAAGGCGACGATGGCGCACAGCGCAAAGGCGGTATTAATCCCCGCATTGGCGTCAAACACTTTACTGCGCAGCTTGTCGGCGCACTCGCGACCATAGGCCGCCAGCAACAGCGCCAGCGGCGCCATGCACGGCAGGATATAGGTCAGGAGTTTCCCTTTCGCCACGCTGAAAAACAGCAGCGGCATAACAACCCAGCATAACAGCAAAAAGCGTTCCGGCTGTACCCGGCGCGCGCGCCAGCCCGCCGCCATAGCGCCCGGCAGCAACCCCAGCCAGGGCAACGAGCCCAGCGCCAGCACCGGCAGATAAAACCAGAAGGGGGCGCGATGCTGGGCATTCTCTGCGGCGAAGCGCTGAATATGCTCTACCCAGAAAAAGTAGTGCCAGAAATCCGGCTCCAGTCGCGACAGCGC
This sequence comes from Sodalis glossinidius str. 'morsitans', assembly GCF_000010085.1. Taxonomy (NCBI): domain Bacteria; kingdom Pseudomonadati; phylum Pseudomonadota; class Gammaproteobacteria; order Enterobacterales; family Bruguierivoracaceae; genus Sodalis; species Sodalis glossinidius. The sequence continues at coordinate 523,854 of NC_007712.1, read as the reverse complement.
CAGCGCCCAGGGCAAATTGACCAGCACCGCCAGCAGCGCCGCCAGCGCCCCGTAACCCAACGTAGCCTTCAATTGCCGGTAGTAAAGCGCCACCGGCAGCACCGCGATGGCCGGGACGACCAGGGCGAGAAACCCTTTGGTCATGAAACCCAGCCCGCAAGCGAGTCCTAACAGCAGCCAGGCGACCCCTCGGGTGGTCCGGCGGTCGGCACGCAGTGCGAAGACATGCGCCGCCATGGCGGCGTTAAGCCACAAGGCGATCATCGGGTCCAGCACGCTGTAAGTGCCGACGCCAAAGACCAGCAGCAGAGACAGGAAAATCAGCGCCGCCAGCAGCGATTGACGCAGTTGACGCCCCACCGTCCACGACACAGTGAACACCAGCAGCGCGCTAAGGCCCGTACTAAATACCGACGCGAAACGCACCGCGAAGTTGGTGCTGCCAAATAGCCATTGGCCGATATTGTTCATCCAATAGCCTGCCAGCGGCTTCTCAAAGTAGCGCAACCCCAATAAATGAGGCACCATCCAGTCGCCGCTGGCCAGCATTTCCCGACTGATTTCGGCGTAACGGGTTTCATCAGGCTGCCACAGCAATCTCCCTTCCAGCGGTACCAGATAGGTCAGCACAAAAAATACCGCCAGCAGGCCCAGCCAAAGGCCCGCCCCGCGCTCCACGCTTTCTGGTCGGTTTCCACGGTGAGAAAAATGGACGACCAATGGCACCGCCCCTTTGGCGCACACGCCGGGTTTGCCCCTGCGCCAGACGACGTCGCTCCGCGCTCCGCCCGCCTTGCATTCCCGGCTCATGGCATAAACTCGTCGCGATCGGCAGGAGACGCGCCAATGACCTGCTGGATCACCGCAGCGGGTCGTGCGCGCAGCGTCTGGTAAATACGGCCAAGATATTCACCTAGCAGCGCCATAAGCTGCGCGCCAATAAAGGTGAAAAGGAAGGCGAAAAGCGTAAACACCCCGTCGCCGGCCCACACCTGGCCCAGCAAACCGCGCAGCAGGAGCATTCCCATACCCATGCAGAACCCGGCCAGGGCGATGAGGCCGCCGATGACGCTCAGCGGAGCGGTCATCAGCGTCGCGGCCAGATCGTACAGCCGATAAAGACCGTACAGCGTCCTGAAATGCGACATGCCCTGCTTGCGGGGCGCATGGCTTATCTCGATGTCGGTAATGCGCTCGGTCAACCGGTTCGCCAGGATGGGGACGATGCCACTCTCGCGGCTTTGCAGCAGCGCCGTGACGATTGGCCGCCGGTACGCCCGCAGGACGCAGCCATAGTCCGCAGTGCTTTTGCCGGTGACGTGATGGATAAGGCGGTTCTGCGCGCATGAAGCCAGCTGGCGCGGCCAGCCGTCACGCCGGTTGGCGCGTATAGCACCCACAATGTCATAACCTTCGCAGGCGATACTGACCATGCGCGGAATCTCTTCCGGCGGCGATTGCAGGTCGGCATCAAGGGTGATGATCACCTCCCCCCGCGCCTGACTGAAACCGGCCAAAATTGCCGGATGTTGCCCATAGTTGCGGTTCAACAGCACTGCGACAAACCGACTGCCGGGAGCCTGGGCGGCAGCGCGCAGCAATGCGGTGGAGCCATCACGGCTACCGTCATCCACCAAAATAATTTCATAACACAGGCCAAGCTGGCGGCAGGCGGCGTCGGTACACTGCAGCAGCGCCGGCAGGTTTTGCGCCTCGTTGAATATGGGAATGACGACCGAAACCGAGCTCAAGTGAGCGGCATCAGACACGCGCATACTCCTGCGACGGCCAGCTGCGCCCGGAAGGAGATGCCCTGTTAATTCCGTTGCCGGTCTTAAGGTGAGAAAAAAGTGGATCGAGGCTCACGGCGGTTACCCTGTAAATATCATATTTCCGGGCACTATAAGTCCTGACTCCTTAACGAAGAATAAACATCAAAAGGATCTGTTTAATATTTTATAACGGATATCGATCTTATTCATTCAGCGTTCAACCGCAGGAATAAACCGGCGCATTAAGATTAAAAAAGGGATAATAACCGGTGGCCGTTGCCCACGCAGGTTTATCCGTCACCATCGGCCGCGCGCAGGATCCGATGATGCCGCCGGGTATATTGGCACTGTTATTCCGGCTATTATTTATGGGAAACGGCATTATTCTGACGTAGTGTTATTTGCTACTGTAATTGAATAAAAGAGGTTCAATGATCCCGTCGAAAAACTAATTTATCAGCGGGCGGGCACATTTCCCACCATCGTCATCATGGTATTTTTGCCCGGCGACAAGGTGTACTTTATCTCCGCTGGTGAATTATTCTTCCCATGGTATCCATAAGCGTTTGAAGACGCGCGCGATTGACGCTGAAGACGCTTTCACAGCAAAGCCTACTGCGTCGCAGCGAACAGGGCGCCATGAGCGGCTCTGAAGGGTTGGCGCTAAAACCGATCAGGCAAAGCACGCATCGCAACCGCCCTCGGGCAAATCTGGCATCACGCCGCTCGCGGCTGACAACTCCCCCAACTGGCACAGGCACGTCTCAGCGTAGGTGTCAGGGGCGTGGTGTCGTCGGTTTGCCGTCGTGATCGCCGAAAGGGAGATCGGGGTAATCCCGCCAGCGGTCGGCGCGCCTCGTAATCGGGATTCATAGGGTAACGGATACGATTTTCCGGCTTGTCGGCTTCGCCTACCACCAGCAGCATGACCTCGTCTGCAGTGTTATTGATAAAGGTATGGCAGATACCGGTGCCGGCAGGTAATCCGACCGCATCCCCCGGCAACAGGGGATATAATTCCCCATTTAGCCAGACGTCGGGTGTACCCGCCAGAACATAGACGAACTCCTCTTCCCGGCTTTCCGCATGGGGATAAGTGCTGCGCCGGCCAGGCGGTAAACGCTCATGGTGGATGCCGATGCGGGTCAGGCCCAGCGCCCGTCCGAGCGGCGCGCCGAATCTGAAACGCTCGCTATCGCCCTCATACGTATCGTTACCATCATCTTCCAATTTACGCCAGTGGCGAATAAAGTCGGGTCACGTCATGAAGAATACCCATCAGCCGACGACCAGCGTGACGGGTCGACAGGGCTATTGAAGTCGGGAGTTACTAACCAGCACATAGCGGCCGGCGCCAAACAGCATAATGATAATGCCTCCCATGAAGTATAGCGCCTCCGTTTCCAGCTTCCAGGCGCCGACTTGTGTGTGGGTAAAGACATCGGCGATATGCACCAGTAGGGTGTACACTACCAGATTGACGGCGTAAATCAGCGCGGCGGGACGGGCCATAAAACCAATGATTATCATCAGCGGCGTCACGATTTCACCGATATAAGCGCCGTAGGCGATGAACGCCGGCAGCCCGTGCTGCGCCAGCATGCCGCCTATCCATCCAGCCCACGCCGTGCTGCAATTTGAACGCGCCGTGAAACAGCATCAGGATCCCGAAGGTCAGCCGCAGCAACAGCTTGGCGAAATCGAGATGGTCGGACAGGCGGGAAAAGCCGTTATTCAGAGAAGCGAACATGGGAAGTACCGTTCTTATGATTGATAGTAGAAGCGATCCTAGCGATAAAAAGTATTTATCTCCAATCAAATTCCCTGACTATGTTCTTCGAATAAATGCATCGACGGATCGGTTGGCAAAGGTTATTGCGGGCGATGCTGGCGTTTGATTTCCTCCAATTGCAGGGATATCTCCGTCAACTGCTCTTTAATCTAGGTAACGATATCCCCTTCCAGGTAATCAATTTTATCGTGTAGCGCGTACATTTCCAGATCCGACTTCACGTTGACGTTAGAGGCGATTTCCGCCCGGTAGCGATCGACCTCGCCTTCCCTTTTCTGGCTCATCATAATCGCCGGCGCGGTATAGACCACCTAAAAGGATAAAAATAAATTCAACAGGATAAAAGGGTAAGGGTCAAAACCGCTTTTTCCCATCAGCAGGTTATAGCTGGTCCAGCCGATGATGATGGTCTGGATAATAATAAAGGTCCAGGTACCAATCACCGCGGTAATGGTATCGGCCATGAGCTGGCCCAGGGTCCGGGGAGCGATGGCATCCGAAGAAGGCATAAGTAACGTTGCATGCTCACTACGGCTGCTCGCCCGTAATTCTTCTAGCTATTTTTTTGATTTGGCGTCCATGATGGCATCCTGGGTTAAGTGTATTTCTTTGATAATATTGATTATTAATAAAAATCAATTATAAATTACTTTAACACTTTTACCCCGAGGAATTGTATATATATTTGTTTCCGTTGCCGATAAATACATTAAATAATCATGCATTAGCGTTATTTTCCTTTATAACAGGACGGGACTACCGGCAGCGGTCAGATAGGCTTTGCGCACCTCCTCGTTCCCCAGCAGCGCCTTACCAGGGCCGCTTAGTCGAATCTGGCCGTTCACCATGACATAGCCGTGATCGGACAGAGTGAGCGCGTGATGCGCGTTTTGCTCAACCAAAAAGAGCGTCATTCCCCCGGCCACCAATTCTCGCAAGATCTGAAAAATGTGCCTGACGATAATGGGCGCCAGTCCCAAACTCGGCTCATCAAGTAACAGCAGCCTGGGCCGGCTCATCAGCGCGCGGGCGATGGCCAGCATTTGCTATTCGCCGCCGGAGAGCGTCATCGCACGCTGGCCGCGTCGCTCCTCCAGCCGGGGAAACAGGTGATACATGCGCGCCAAATCCTCGGCCTGATAGCGGGTGCCGATGGCGATATTGCCCATCAATAAATTTTCCTCCACCGTCATATCGGGAAACACCCGTCGCCCCGCCGGCGATACGCGGCTGACCAAAGATGGACATGAGTAACGTGGATTTTCCGGCGCCGTTGGCGCCGATAAGCGCGGTGATTGAGCCACTCGTCACGTCCGGGTTGACATCATTCAGCGCCCGGATACCGCCGAACCGCATTTGCAAATTCGCCACGCGCAGTATCGACTCGGTCATGGCGCTACCCCCTTACGCGGGGTGAAACCGCTGCGGCTGACGCGAATCAGGCCTCACGGCCGCCAAATCATCATCAACACGCCAAACAACAGCACCCGATATTTGGCAAAACCACGCAGCAGCTCGGGGGCAACCGTCAGTACGAAGGCGGCAATCACCACTCCGAGGGTGGATCACAGACCGCCTAGTACCACAATGGCCAGGATCAGCAAGGATTCAAAAAACGTAAATGAGGTTGGATTGACGAATCCCTGGTAACTGGCGAAAAACACGCCCGCCAGTCCGTCGGTAGAGGCGCCGAGCGTAAAGGCCGAAAGCTTGACCAGGACATTATTCAGCCCCATCGCGCGGCAGACGATTTCATCTTCGCGCAGCACTTCCTAGGCGCGACCGACAGGCATCCTGGTGAGCCTGTGTTTGATGTAAAACACCAGCAGTACCACCAACACCAGCACCGTATAGATAAAAATAAATTTCAGATTGGGATTGTAGTTTGTGTGTAAAAACTCATGAATAGGTACGCCGCCCTCCCGGGCGCGGCGACCAAATTCCAGTCCGAAAAACGTGGGTGACGGCACCGGTACGCCGTTGGGACCGCCGGTAAACGCCAGCCAATTGTTCAGCACCAGCCTGATTATTTCGCCAAATCCCAGAGTCACAATCGCCAGATAATCACCGTGCATCCGCAGGACCGGAAAACCGAGCAACGCTCCCGCCACCGCATAATGGCGGACAGCGGCAGCATCGACCAGAAGCCCAAGCCGAGGTACTGGTATCCCAGCGCCAGACCGTAGGCGCCAATGGCATAGAACGCCACATAACCCAGATCCAGTAGGCCAGCGAGGCCCACCACGATATTTAATCCCAGGCCGAGCAGGACATAAATCAGGCCCAGGATCCCGACCGTCAGCAGATATTTGGTGGCCACAAAGGGAAACAACGCCGCCAGCAAGATTAGCAATGCTGCCATCCAGCTCAGTGGGCTTTTGGCTTCCGGCGCGCGCGCATAAAAACTCCATCCCTCTCCCCCTCGAAGCGAGACAGCCAGCGTTTGCCCGGCGCCGTCTGCCAATAAGGCTCAGCGCTGGCCGTGGAAATCAAAACGGTAACCGTTCAATACCACACCTACCATAGGGCCGAAAATAACAAGGGCCATCAGGCCCGCTCCTATACTTTGGCAACCAAAGGCCGCCCCAACAAGCCCTGGGGCCGGAAAATGAGGATTACCACCAAGAGAGAAAAGGAAAACACATCTTTGTAATCGGAATTAACCATGCCGGAAAACTGCGCTTCCGCCACGCCTAGGATCAACCCGCCGAGCACCGCGGCGGTGAAGGCTTTGATGCCGATGATAAAGCCGGCGTAGAAATCAAACGTGCCGTAGTTCATGGTAATTAACACCCCCGCCAACCCGGCCATGGCGGCCATCTTGCGGTCCTGCTGCGTCGCGCGGCACATACGGCCGAGCCGGGTATGCGTGATTACCCAGTTCAGCACCAACATCCACACCAGCGATGCCGCCAGGATAAAGACCTTGGTATAGGTCAATTGCACCACGCTGTCGCCCAGTGAAAATTTGACGACGCCATTAAGCAACGTAGGAATACCCTGCTGGCGCGGGCCTTGGCTGATTTGTGCATATTTTGCAATATCAGTGACAAACAATAGCGGAAATCAGCGGCGCCAGCCGGGTGGAATTTCGCAAGGGGCGGTAAGCAATACGCTCGATGACCCAGCCGTAGACCCCGGTGACCACCAGCGTGCCGAAAATCAGCAGTGAAAACGAGGACACGCCAAAGAAAGAGAGCAGCACCAGGCCGATGGCGCACAAATAGGCGGAGATTATATAGACTTCGCAATGGGCGAAATTGATCATGCCGATGATGCCATACACCATGGTATAGCCGATGGCGATAAGACCATAAACGGCGCCCAGGGTTAAGCCGTTAAACATTTGCTGCCAAAAAATGCTTCCATAGATAAGCGGTCCCGTCTGGCCCAACAGAACACCTCACGGCGCTCTGCGATGACAGCACGCCGGGCTTATCATGCCGGCGCGCCCCTGGAGGTATATGCCGCGCGGTTAAGGCACCTGCTGATATTTTCCCTTATTATCCCACTGATAAACCACGTAATCGGAGACTTTCAAATCCCCCTTGCTGTCCCAGCTTTTGGGACCCATCACGGTGTCCACCGAATAGGATTTCAGCCAATCGCTGGCTTTGGCGGAATCGCTGCCGCCGGTAGCTTTGAACGCGGCGGCAATCGCCCAACGAAGCGTAAGCGTAAAGGGTATAACCCTCCGGCTCGAATTTGCTGGCGCGGAAGGTTTCAATGACCGATTTGCCCGCCGGGATCAAGCGCGGGTCTTATCCAAAGGTCATTAATATCCCATCGGTATATTGCGGACCTCCCGCGGCGGTCACCAGCTCTTCGGTGACGATGCAGTCGCCGGAGAAAAACGTCACCTTCACACCCTGTTCACGCATTTGCCGCACCAGCGTCCCGGCTTCGGGATGGCATCCGCCGAAATACACCACCTGCGGATCCACCGAGCGTATTTTGGTCACCAGAGCGTTGAAATCTTTTTCGCCGCGCGATAACCCTTCATACATCACCTCTTTAACGCCCGCTTTGTTCAGCGCGACCTTGGTGGCGTCAGCCAATCCCTGGCCGTAGGTATCTTTGTCATGAATAATCGCCACTTTGGACGCTTTCAATTTGTCGATAATGTAACTGGCGGCAATAGCCCCCTGCTGATAGTCACGGCCGCACATACGAAACATAGTGTTCATACCGCGCTCGGTGATTTGCGGGTTGGTGGATCTGGGTGTGATGGCGAGAATGCCAGCATCGTCATACACCTCCGAGGCCGGCATGGTGGAAGACGAGCAGAAATGACCGATGACCGCCGCGACATGGGATTGATCGACCAGACGGTTGGCCACCGCGACCGCCTGTTTGGGCTCGCAGGCATCATTCCCCTGCACCAGGGTAATTTTTTCGCCGTTAATCCCGCCGGCGACGTTGATATCCTCCGCGGCCTGGCTGGCGCCGCGCCAGTATTGATCGCCGTACGTTGCGTTGGGGCCGGAAAACGGCCCGGCGACGGTGATATCGGCATGGGCCGCAAACGCCGTGCCAAGACAGCCTAACAATAAAGCGGCAAGCAGAGGTGCTATCGGTTTCAGAGACATTATCGTGTTTCTTAAAGCTGGTTTATTGGAACGACTTGCAGCACTCATCGGCAACAAACTCTGCAGTAACAACGTTTAACCAATGAAGACAGATGATGAACACGCAACCGCCGGTCACGATTGCTCAGGCCAGTCAGCCAAGCAATATCTCTGCCATATCGGCAAAGGGGGGCCAACCGCGGGCAGGCAATGGGGCGGCCTGATACCCCGTCGGTTTCCTAAGCGTAGAGGGACCAGCGCACCAATCCGGTGCGTGGATTCTCATTTTTTTGAAAAAATGGAAAATAAAGGTGAAAGGAAATAAATTACGACCCGCGCGCCCGTCGGCATTTTTCATTACGCCGCCGCGGCGGAAACGCTCCCACCCCCTTTCGGGGTGAGGTGGTGCAGCATCCCGTGACGTCACTCGAGCCAACGCGCCGCCTTTGAATATACCGCAGCGGCCAGAACGCCCGCAAGCGAGTGGTACAACGCGTGTTACACCACGACGACTCGCGTCTCCTGGCCCGCTAGCGCCGGAGACCACTGCCCCCATTACCGTTGCTATACCGCCGCTCGACAGCAGCGGGAGGGAGTACTGCGCCTGCCAAGGCCACACAGGCGATAAATCAGGGAGATACTCAGCAAAAACACACCGCCGACCGTCAACGACATCCGGGTGTCGGGGCTTAACGCCATTCCCAGCAGCACGCAGCACAGGAACGCCATGGTGATATAATTCACCCACGGAAACAACACCGATCGGAAAGGATGGTCGCGCATCGCCTGGTGATGTCGTCTACGAAAACGCAACTGGCTTATCAGCACCACAAACCACGGCACCATGCCCGGCAACACGATGGCGCTATAAATGTAGACAAAAACCTGGAGCGGATTGGGAATGACATAATTCAGGCAAGAGCCCACAAGCAGCACGACGATCGACACCGTCACTCCCGCCGCGGCGGTAATACCGATTTTAGCGAAGGTCAGCACGAACGTGCTTCCGTTAGCCCCGATCTGACTCCACGGAAACAGCGTGACGATGACAAAAATGGCGCCTACATAAAAGATCAATATGCGCCAAAGAATATTGCTAATGGCGCGGCGCAGCGTCACCTGCGGATCTTTTGCTTCCCCCGCCATAATGCCAACCAGCTCAACGCCTTGATATGAGGCCACCACAATGCATAGCGCAAAGAGAAAACCTTTCCAGCCGCCGGCAAAAAAACCGCCGCGCGCGGTCAGATTGGCCAGCCCTACCGGCTGGCCGCCGTTGCCTATGCCGAGAAAAATCACGCCCAGCCCGACCACAATCATGACGATGATGGTGGTGATCTTTTCAAGGCAAACCAGAACTCGATCTCGCCATATAAAAGCACCGCCGCCAATCCTACCGCCGCCAGCGCCGGGAGCCACTGGGGCAGGTGGGGAAACCAATATTGCACATAGACGCCAATCGCGGTGATTTCGGAGATCCCCACCGCCATCCACATAAACCAATAACTCCAGGCGGTCAGGTAGCCGAAGAAGGGGCTCATATAACGATGGGCGTAAACGGCAAAGGAGCCTGTTATCGGTTCCAGGTAGAGCATTTCCCCCATGGAGCGCATGATGAAAAAGATAAAGATACCGGCGATGATATAGGCCAACAAAACCGAGGGACCAGCCCATTGCAGCGTCTCGCCGCCCCCATGAACAGACCGACGCCGATGGTGCCGCCCAGCGCGATTAATTCTATGTGGCGGGCCTCAAGACATCGGCTCATCCCCTGTTGTTCTCCCCTCATAATCCCTCAATATCACCGCCGTCCGGCAGTCCCGTTAAAAAATGGCGATAAGAGTAGCCTAAATTGACCGTCAGCGCAGGTAGCGAATTCCCCGTTGCTGAAAAAATCTCCCTGCCCATCGCGTTTAGAGGACTCGGTGCGGGGTTAAGGCGCCCGCGTTCTGGTCCATCCATTGACGACCAGGGGAGCAGCCGTGGACAGCATCTGCGGCGGCGCCATGGGCATTATCCATCGCCTCGCCCACCAGATACGACTCACTCGAAGCAAGCCGCGTGACTAAGCGTTTAGTTGGCGCGGCTACAGTGTGCGCAAGCGTACCACAACAGTACGCTGTCGTAAGGGGAGGCAGTAACGAGGGGGAAACAAATAGTATTTGTCGAACACGTCGGTAAGATAGAGAGAGCTCGCGTCCGATGAGATAAAGGCAGCGCGCGTCTAGTGAAATAAAGACCGGGGAGCAGGGCGACGCAGAAGAAAACGGCGCCTGACGCAGGCGGTCGCAAGCTTGATGCATCACCGCCAGAACGCATGCCCCGCGTCTTACTCTCCGGGACCGGGACGCAAATTATTTTGCCGCAGTGGGTTTTCTGCCGTCGCCGTGGCTGTTGCGTCCCCCCTTGTATCTTGAAATTTAGTTAGCATAGTGACGAATAGATTTGGCAAGGTGTATGTAGTCTGATTCATCCCAGGGTTTATAGCCCGTAGAGAAGCTAATGACGCCTATACTGAGCCACTCATCTGAAACCCGAACAGTTGTCCGTACTCCATAACGTATTTGCAAGGATGGGTAATAATGAGTCTGCCAAATCCACTTTTTGTGGGAATTGATGTTTCTAAAGCGACACTGGACATTGCTGCCAGCAGTGATATTGCTCAGTTTACGGTCAGTAATGACTCTGACGGACGGTTTTGATGCTATTACTGATGAACTGAGAAAGTATCCGGTGGTGTTGGTTCTGATAGAGGCCACTGGTGGACTTGAAGCTGCCGTGGCCTGCTCGTTTCAGACTGAAGGCTTTGACGTCGCGGTGGTCAATCCCAGACAGGCTCGTGACTTTGCCCGCACTATGGGCTATCTGGCAAAAACGGACCATATTAATGCACGGGTGCTTGCACAAATGGCGGAGGTCACTAATCGACATCCAGGGCGGGAACGCTTTATCCGTGCCATGCTGGATGCGGAGCGTCAGGTTCTTGCTGCGATGGTAGTGCGCCGACGCCAGCTAACAGCGATGTTGATTGCTGAGCGTAACCGTCTTTATCCCGTTCATCCACAGAGCAGGAAAAGTATCAATATCATCATCAAAGCGCTGGCTGCCAGACTGAGCAGTATTAAAGGGGTTGGTACGATGACGGTTGCAGCGTTGCTGGCGGAGGTTTCCGACCTGGGTAGCCTCTCGAGACGAGCCATCAGCGCGCTTGTAGGCGTTGCTCCCATAAACCGGGACTCGGGTACCATGCGGGGCCGGCGAACCATCTTTGGCGGAAGGGGCGGAGTCCGAACAGCGCTTTATATCGCCGCACTTGTCGCAACCCGCTTTAATCCGGTGATAAAAGCATTTTATACGCGGCTGCTTGCAGCGGGAAAAGCCAAAAAAGTCGCTCTGGTTGCCTGTATACGTAAACTTCTGACTATCCTGAACGCGATGCTCAGAAAGAACGAAGAGTGGGATGAATCGTACCATCACGTTTCTCTATAATTTTATCGTTCAAGACAGTTGCTTGTATTACAAACAACATTCAAAATTACAAACAACATTCAAAGTATGACTATAATGATGATAAGACGCCATACCCTTCAGAAAACAGGACACGTATTCCCTCAGCATCAAACCGCAGACGGCACACTCAGACGTTGAGAAATAATGATGCAGCGTAACGATTTCTGTCTACGCAAGGGCTAATAGTATTGGTTCGCAAATCCGAAAACGCCAATAAATAAAATTTCATATAATTTAAATCATAATGTTAAAAATTAATAGATAGATTAAAAATAATATTACCACACACTAGCTAAACACTTATTAATGCAGTCCGTAGTTAACTTGATTTTGCAAATGCCCGGTGGCTGGCAGCGAGAGTGAGAATGGATCGCGACCCGTGACCAGATCGGTGGCGCTGTCCTCCAGCCCTATCATTGCGACAAAGGAACGGTCAATTTTCAATAAATTAATCTGCATGTTGCCCAAGTATGAGAGCCCCGAGTAGCCAGTGCCAAAATCGTCAATGGCAATGATAACGCCAAGGGCTTGTAACGAGGCAAGAACATGGCGGGTCGCGGCGTTAAATTCAATATACTGCCGCTCTGTCAGCTCCAGTACCAAAAGAATACGGCGCCGATGCACCTTATGAAGAAACTGGCGACAATCTTTGACGATGTAATCGCTTTGCAGGTGGATAGCCGCTATATTGAACGCGACATGGAGCGTTTCGTCGTCTGCACGCCAATGTTGCGCCAAATCATCCGCCACTTGCGCCATTAATTTTGCCGTCAATGGGAGAATTAAGCCAGAAGTTTCGGCCAGCGGGACAAAAACGTCGGGCGAGATAATCCCATCCACAGGGTGTCGTCGCCAGCAAACCAGAATTTCCACGCATGAACAATAGCCTCGGGCAACGTTCATGACAGGCTGGTAGTAGGCCTCGAATTCATTACGTTTCAGGCCGAGCATCATATGATGAATTAACAACGCCATCATCAGCGCTCTATGGCGGCAACCAGCAAAATCATATGTCCGTCGTTAATGAGAAAATAACTCCAGGGCACTCCCGGGGTCATCACCGCCTGCAATCGATAGGGGTAACGCGCCGAAGCGCCGGTAACAATATGCCTATGCGGGTCTTGAGCGCCGAGGGGAGTATGCGTACCGGCCGGCGTGAGTAAGGTGTCTCCTATCGCCAGAATCACCGGGCGGGACGGGCTGAGCGTATTCATTATTGTGCGCAAAGTGTGGGAATCGATGATGACCACCGCGCGCGGTTGTCCCCGGCGCTGTTGCAATACGATCTCCGCCGCAGCGGGGCCGGCATGCAAGCTTAGCGCCGCCCCTTTCCACCGGCGGGCATGGGTGCCAGCGCCTCTTTTATCACGGTTACCGGCAGCGGAGAACAATAGAGGCCATTTTGAGCCGCCAAACTGACCGAGCGGCAAAGGATACTGCCTGGCAAGGCCGCTTAACGTTTCAAGCACCGTCGCACAGGGGCACCCTGCCAGCATCAGCGCCTGTTGGGCGGCCTTATCGCCATTGTCCATTACGGTATCGATAAAACCGACCAGGCTATGGATATCATGACGCGCCTGCGTTTTACTATTTTGCTGGGAAACAAACAGCACCACCACGATGGACAAAATAAAAGAAGAGGAAAGGAATCCCCCCTACAAGATAAAACGATAATTGTTCATAACCCTCGCCGGCACCGCGATTTCAAGTATCCTGCGCATATTCTTCTTTCCTGATGTCGGTCTTGATGCGCGGGTACCTCCCAGCAAAGAGGAAGTCACCTCGATGGCATGAAGAAGTATAAAGTAAACCCGCACACCTGTCAGCCTCGCCGGGTGCGGCATGTTTGCATCATCGCGCGCCGCCAAAAAAATAGGCAGATAATTAGATTCTAAGTTCATATTATTATATATTTAATGATTATTTAAGTTACTTTTGGGTAAATACCCTCCCAACAATAAAATTTGACTTATTGTGAAAATAACATGATACTAAATAATAGATACATGATATATTTATCGACACACACATTAGCCAAAATTTTTTTCGTGTCAAGAATATAAAAAATTATTAAACAAATAAGTTAATAAAAATCTATATTTTTTTATGTACGCATAACCCTTGACGAGCATGGTTTGTCTGTTGCTCATTTTCTGTTGGCAGTCTTTGCCCAGAAAATTATCCTTTTGCGCCTCAATATACTGCCTTTATCACTTAAATCAAACGATGAGAAGCAAAATGTTCTCAATAATTAAGCCATTTACATCTCGGGAAAACGGTCTGGTCACCGCAGAAATTCATGATCTTCTCCAGCATGAAATGAATATCAATCAGCCTATCCGCTTCGCCTATTTTATTTTCAACAAATCCCAGGATGAAAAACCTGTCATTTATTCAAACTACCCGAAAGAATGGGTAGAGAAATACATGAAAAATAAATTATATAAGCAAGATCCCGTTCTATTGGTTGCCAGCCAAAAGATTATGTCTTTTCCTTGGCAAAAGAATTACTTCAAGAAGACCAAACACCAAAAAAGTAATATTTTCGCCCAAAGCTCAGAATACAACATTACTCGCGGATATACTTTCCCTCTGCACGATCATGAAAATAATCTGGCTATGCTTAGCCTGTATACTGAAAGCGATCCCGACCAGTTGATGAAATGTATTAGCGACCATGAGGATCGTTTATATCTGCTATTTCTTTCCATTCATAACCGGTTCCTGGCTGAGAAAGCGCAGCAGACCAACACATCAAATACTAAAATAGAAAAAAGACTGACCTCTCGCGAAATCGAAGCGCTGCATTGGGCAAGTATTGGTAAAACTTATCGTGAAATCGCCATTATTATGGGCATAACAGAAAGTACCGTGAAGTTCCATATTGGCAACCTTATTGTTAAGCTCGACGTCATTAATGCAAAACACGCTATCAAAAAAGCGACGGACCTGCACTTGCTTAATTTTAATGAATAGCTATCTAACGCATTGTCAATGGCTCAAGGAATATATTGCCGGACATTATTCTTTAAGGCCTCGGATAGCTCACGCCATTGACAATCAATATCTGTCATAAGTCGGTCAAGCGTTATCCATTGATGGGTATTTACAAGGAACTATTACAGATAAACCGGCCATTTCTTCAGGTAATATTCATCACAATAATGATAGCGCCGAATATATTTGATTAAATTTGCCTGGCTATCGTCATCAATGGGAAGCCGCAGCAGGTAGACAGGTTCGTCCTTTTCAGAGCTACCAATGGTTTGAACCTCTATGAGCCAGCCACTGCGTTTAAGAATGGTGTACATCGATCGGCTGCACACCGTCAATATCCCTTTCATCCCGACGGCGCGGGTGTAATTTATCATTCCCAGAAACAACAGATGGCAAAAAGGCAGCTTCGTTTCGGTCAGCGACTTGACTCTGTCTTTATCGACAAAGAAGCGGCTTGACTCAAACAGTGCATCATCGGCTGGCGCTTCGTAACGAAAAAAATCGCGAAAGGGGCCGGTAATCATGTTAGGGTATTTCATGCTGATAAACCGTACGCTGCAGATCAATTCACCGTTATAACACCCAAGCAGATAGTGAGTGTTTTCGTTATCGTACTCGTCAAATTCACGCTCTCCTTTACATGAAACCTTCCAGTTCAAACGATCTTTAAACGTCCTTTTGCGCAGGAGATATAATTCCTCCAGCCTGTCATTTATTATATCCTTGTATTCTACGTTGATTAAATTAAACATAGACAATCCTTTTATCATTATAAATAAAAATGAGCAGAAGATATTTAAAGCGTATTTATAGTATCAGTAAAGAAATTAACTAACAACCTGTACTAAAGTTCAGGTTATTAGCGTCCTTAGCGGCGAAAATGACTATATTAAATTAGGGTTCAGAGGAGAGATCGGCTGAGGAAGAAGGGAATGATAAGAACAATCACATCGATTCCATCATAGCCAAAAAACGCGCGCTGAAGCAATCTCACTTCTTTGCTTAAAATCTCTTATAGAACGCTGCCGTCGCGCTGATAATAGGGCACTTTCGTAGAAAATGCATATAAAACACATGAGATTTTTTAACCGAAAATTATTATATTATTTACTTAAGCATAATTTGGCATCGACGAATTTACTTAACCTGATAGTAATTAGAAAAATTGGCAAACATTAACTAACCTTATAGCTATCTATCAGCATAACTTTCACAACATATTGAGATAATAATGGCTGATTATGACCAATATAAAATGCAGAATCCTGTGACTCAATATTCAAAAGACGGCTTCTCCAAGCAGCAGCAAAATCCGCCCGGTCTGCAAACCGACATGACACCCGTTCCTGATTGCGGTGAAAAAAGTTATCGCGGTAGCGCTCGTCTTGAAGGCCGCAAAGCATTGGTGACCGGCGCCAACTCCGATATCGGACGCGCAGCGGCCATCGCTTTTGCCCGAGAGGGCGCCGACGTCGCCCTCGCTTATCATCCCAGCGAACATAAAGATGCCGAACAGGTAGCCGAGCTGGTGAAAGAAGCCGGTCGGAAAGTGGTCTTGCTCACCGGCGACCTGCGCGACGAATCGGTCAATGTCAAAGTAGTGGAGGACGCGCTGAATCAGTTAGGCGGACTGGATATTCTGGCGTTGGTGGCCGGAAAGCAAACCGCGGTGGAAGATATCGCCGATCTCACCACGGAATAGTTCCGTGAAACCTTTGAAACCAACGTGTTCTCTTTGTTCTGGATGATCAAGGCCACCCTGCCCCATTTGCCGCCCGGCGCGTCGATTCAAGCCTATCAACCCAGTCCGACGCTACTGGATTATGCCTCGACAAAAGCCGCCATTCTCAACTTTACCCGCGGCTTGGCCAAGTAGGTGGCGCAGAAAGGCATTCGCGTCAATTGTGTCGCCCCGGGACCCATCTGGACCGTCTTACAGGTGGCCGGCGGTCAGCCCACCGAGGCGCTCCCTTCATTAGGTACCTCGACCCCACTGGGCCGAGCCGGGCAGCCCGCGGAGCTGGCACCGATCTATGTGTATCTCGCCTCGCAGGAATCCAGCTTATGACGGCGGAGGTGCATGGCATCACCGGGGGCAATCATTTGGGGTAAGGGAAAGACCAGGAGCGGCGGCGCTCATCGCGTTTGACGGTGACATGTTTAGAAGAGAACTGGGGAATCGACAGGATAGGCTGGGTCGCCTTGTATAAGGGAAGTTGTTGCGCGCCAGGTTGACCGGCGGGGCCGTGGGCCCATCATCACATCGACCAACGGCAACGTTAGCTGTTCAGACGCCGGGCCGCGGGTGCGGCCGGCGCGTTTTGGCGAGTCAGGAGAACGCTAATAGAGACGTTGGCGACAGGGTGTGCCAGCACATTACCCCTGACCGGGGGACTCCAATCCCACCAACCCGACTTTAAAATAGCCCGCCTTGCGCAAGCTATCCATTACCGACATCAGAGTGGCGTAGTCCACGCTCTTATCCGCCTGGAAGAATATCGGCGTTTCTTTATTGCCCTGGGTCTGTTCGTCCAACATCTGGGCGAGTGTCGCCATAGTTACCGTCTTATCGCCGATATAGAGCTGTTTGTCCGCTTTAACCGATAAATATAACGGCTTGTCCGCCGGCCGCGGCTGAGGCTTCGCGGTGGAGTTCGGCAAATCCACCCTGATATCTACCGTTGCCAAGGGTGCGGCAATCATGAAAATAATCAGCAGCACCAGCATGACATCGATAAAAGGTGTAACGTTGATATCGTGCATTTCGCCGTCGGTATCAACATCCTCATTTAAATGCATCGCCATTACTTATCCAACCCGAAATTTAGTCACCTGCGCGGATACTTGGCTGCCCGCTTCGGCGGCCAGATCCAGATCGCGGCCGAGCAACAGCAGGAGTTGCGCGGCACAATCCCCTACCATCGCTTTGTAACCGGCGATGGTCCGGGCGAAAACATTGTAAATAACCACCGCCGGAATGGCGGCAAACAGACCGATGGCCGTCGCCAACAGGGCTTCAGCAATACCGGGCGCGACCACCGCCAGATTGGTGGTCTGAGTATGGGCGATACCGATGAAACTGTTCATAATGCCCCAAACGGTGCCGAACAAGCCAATAAAGGGCGAAATTGCGCCAATGGTGGCCAGAAAACCGTTACCTTTCCCCATGGCGCGGCTAACGCCGGCTACCCGACGTTCTAAACGAAACGCCACGCGCTCTTTTATCCCGTTGTTGTCGCTGAGACGGGCAGACAGATCCAATTCGTTGGCGGTTTCGGCCAGTAGACTGACGCTCAGGCTGCGGGGGGAAAAATTCGCCGCCACTGTCGTGGCCTGATCCAGACTACGCACGTCTTTCAAAAGCAGCAACTCACGGCGCAGGCGCCGTTTGACCGCCAGCAGTTCGGCGCCCTTGCCGAAAAACAATGCCCAGGTCACCACTGAAGCCAGCAGCAGGCCGATCATGACAATTTTCACCACCACATCAGCATGTTGATACATGCCCCAAACGGAGAGATCCATTTGCATCAGTTGCTGTTGCGCAGGCGTCGCCCCCACGGGAACCTGCATCGATAACGGCCCGCTGGTCGCCGGCTGTGCGGCGGCAGGCGCCGGGGTGGTATTGGCCGCGCCGGCGTCGGCCGCGGCGGCATCAGATTGCGTGGCGGCAGTGGCTGGCGCGGCGAGGGCGTTGCCCGCCACACCTGAGCCCAGAAGCAGGCTCAGGAAAATGGCGCGCAACATCGGGGCGAATACAGCGCCTTGTCCGGTTGATGCACCGCTCAATGATAAGTTCTGTTGCTTAACAGCCGATTTCACGCTGTCCTCCACCCAATACTGATCCAAGAATAATTCAGCCAGAATAATAGCAAATGAGATAAGAATTGATAGTAGTTCTCATTATTATTTGTGCTTGGCACACGTCACGCGCGGGGTAATGTCAGGGTAAATTTGTCACCGCACCATCAAACCCTATCGCGGTGGTAAAAGTGCCGTTGAGATAGCTTGGGGTGCCCGCAAGCGGTCAAGCGTGACCACAATGCCCGCAGGGATCCAATAACGAAAAGGCCGGCAAAACGTCTGCCCCGCGCCCGACATAAGTGATAACCTGAATCGGATGATCTCCGCCGCCACGTACGGCATAAAATTTCTGGCAAAAGGCAAAGCGCGCATAATGACGTCGAAGAAATTAGAAACGGTGCTGATAAGCGCCGGCAGAAAACCTGCTTTCACGCAGGGTTCAGTGAACCCGATTATCCAGCGGGCATCCTCGCTGGTATTTGATTCCGTCCAGCACAAGAAAAAGGCCACGGCGGGACGCGCCAGCGGCGAGTTGTATTACGGTCGGCGCGGTACGCTTACCCATTTTTCCCTCCAGCAAGCGATGGTGGAGCTGGAAGGCGGCGCCGGCTGCGCGTTTTATCCGTGCGGTACCGCCGCGGTCAGCAACGCGATTTTGTCTTTCGTCTCGGCGGGCGATCATATTTTAGTCACCGGTTCGGCTTATGAGCCAACACAGGACTTTTGCCGGCAAATACTCGGCAAAATGAATATCACGACCACCTGGTTCGATCCGCTCATTGGCGCGGATATCGGCGATCTGATTCAGGATAATACGCGGGTGGTGATGCTGGAATCCCCAGGATCCATTACCATGGAAGTACAAGACATTCCCGCCATTGTGCGTGCGGTGCGCGCCAAAAATCCCGATATCATCATTATGTTGGATAATACCTGGGCGGCAGGCGTACTGCTTAAGGCGCTGGATCTGGGGGTTGATATTTCTCTTCAGGCCGGCACCAAATATCTTATCGGCCATTCCGACGCCATGATCGGCACCGCCGTGGCCAACGCGCGCTGCTGGGACCAATTACGCGAGCAATCCTATCTGATGGGCCAGATGGTTGACGCCGATACCGCTTATATGGCCGAGCGAGGGCTGCGTACCCTTGGCATACGGTTAAAACAGCATGAAGAAAATGGCCTGCGCGTGGCACGCTGGCTGACGCAACGCCCGGAAGTGGCGGTCGTCAATCATCCCGCGCTGCCGGGGTGCAAAGGCCACGAAGCCTTTCTTCGGGACTTTACCGGCGCCAGCGGGTTGTTTTCCTTCGTCCTCAAACAACGATTAAGCGATGATCAACTGGCACATTATCTGGATCATTTTACACACTTTAGTATTTCTTACTCTTGGGGTGGCTTTGAATCACTGATAATGGCGAATCAGCCGGAAGAACTGGCGGCTATCCGCCCCGCCGGCGGCGTCGATTTCACCGGCACGCTGGTACGACTGCATATCGGCCTGGAGAGCTGCGAGGATTTGATCGACGATTTAGCCTCAGGCTTCGCCCGCATCGCGTCATCTAAGTGATGAAATCGCGTTTATACGCCGATTCATCGCCGGTTGACGCTTTGCTGACTAAAATAGATTAAAAAAATGTTTGGTTGGGTGATGGATCAAGGACTGCAATCCGGCGTGGCGCTAAGCTGTCGATAAAATGTGAGTAAGAAGGTTGAGATAAATCTACTAGAAGAGATTATCCGGGCGCTCTGGCATCAGGATTTTGCCGCTTTGGCCGATCCCCAGATGATTTGGGTGGTCTATGGGGTAATATTTACCACACTATTTTTGGAAAATGGACTGCTGCCGGCCTCCTTTCTGCCGGGTGATAGTCTACTGCTGCTCTCAGGTGCGATGGTTGCCAAAGGCGTTATGGCGTTCTTTCCCACGCTGATTATTCTCAGCGCGGCGGCCGGCCTTGGCTGCTGGTTTAGCTACCTGCAAGACCGCTGGCTGGGAGACACGCGTATCATGAGAAGCTGGCTGCCCCATTTGCCTGCCCATTATCATTTGCGCGCTTACACCATGTTTAATCGCCATGGCCTGACCGCGCTGCTGGTCGGTCGCTTTCTAGCTTTTGTGCGCACGCTGTTGCCCACAATGGCCGGCATCTCCGGCCTTAGCAATACCCGTTTCCAGTTGTTCAATTGGTTAAGCGCGCTAATCTGGGTCACCGTGCTGGTTTCGCTCGGCTATGCCATCAGCCATGTGCCGATGGTTAAGCATCATGAGGATAAGGTGATGATGGCATTAATTATCCTTCCCCTCGTGCTGCTGGTCACCGGCCTGATAGGCAGCGTGCTGCTGATTATCCGCCGGCGGCGAGTCAAAAACGCCTAAGCGCGTCACTGCACATGAGCGCCAACGCCTGTCGCGCGCGAGGCAGGCGAGTGGAAATCCGCTCCATAACTGGCTTTCGGCGTAACCTATTCCCTTACTCATAACCTTCGCCTCCCCGCGTGGGTGTGGCGGTTGGACAAAAAAGGAGAAATCATGACAACGCAACCCACGGTCACATTCCATGATGGACACACCATGCCACAATTGGGTTTGGGTGTCTGGAAAGCCACTAACCAGGAAGTCGTCAGTGCAGTTGAGGCGGCGCTGGATGCCGATTATCGCTCCATTGATACCGCGGCGATGTATAAAAATGAAGAGGGTGTCGGTCAGGCGCTGCAGGGTGCAACGATGGCGCGGGAAGATCTGTTTATCACCACCAAACTATGGAACGGTGATCAAACCAGAGTGCCCAAGGCTATTGAGCAAAGTCTGACCAAGCTGCGGCTGGATTATGTCGATCTTTATCTGATGCATTGGCCGGTGCCCAGCCAGGATAACTATGCACAAGCCTGGCGCGAGATGATGAGGCTTAAGGAGGAAGGGCTGGCAAAGAGCATTGGGGTGTGTAATTTTGAGCCGCATCATCTTCAGCGCCTGCTGGATGAAATCGGGGTGGTGCCGGTAATCAATCAGATCGAGCTGCATCCGCTGTTACAACAACAGGCATTGCGGACCTTTGATGCCCGCCACCAGATTTTGACCGAATCTTAGAGCCCTCTGGCGCAGGGGGGCAAAGGGGTATTTGATCAGGCGATCATCCGTGAACTTGCGGAAAAATATAGCAAAACGCCGGCGCGGATCCGCGCCAACTTTGCTGTGTTTGACTTTAATCTGGCGCAAGATGACCTGGACGCCATCGCCAAGCTGGACTGCGGCAAACGGCTGGGTTCACATCCGGATACCATGGCGGCAGTCTGATGCGAGGATTTACCTGACGCCGACCATCCAGGTTGTGCCGAACTTCGGCATAGAGAAGCCCGGTTGTACCGGACTTCGGTGGCCGAGTGATGGCAGTGATCGAGACCGGCGCAGACAGCGTCCCTGCCACGCTGGCACCGGCAGCCTTATCGGCGTGCGCCGCCCATGGCGTTCAGGCTGTACCCTGTGAACAACGGCGCAGCCTGTAGGCCGCCGTTACCCCACAGACTGGGGCCGTACCACAAATTGCCCCGCGGCGCCGCGATCGGCCATCTCCAACGTCTGGCTGTAATAGAGATAAGGAAAGTGATCCGGCGCCACCTGTGGAAACCACACCAGCAATTCAACCTCGTTATCAACCCACACGGTATCCTTCCAGCCCTGATCTTCCGGTAACGGCGTATTACCATTAACACGTTTAATCAAAAAAGCCACGCCCTGGATATGAAACGCCTGCGGGGTATTGGTGTGAACTATCCAGCGCTCAAAACTGCCCTGTAAGCTCTGGAAATCGTTACGGCTCATATTCCATAGCGCACCATTGATATCAGGCGTAGAGCCGCCGAGCGAAAACTCGCGGGTGCGGCTGATACCGCCGTCAATGAGCTGGTCGGACAGCAAACGCATGGGCAGGTTATCGGTGACCAACGGCAGCAGCCCCGTCGGTTTGAGCGTCAACACCGTGGTATTGACCAGTATTGAAGAGGGTTCAAAAAAGCCGCGAACCCTGTCCATCAGGCCGGCCGCTTCACCTGCGGTGATGGCCACCTCTTCTCCCTTGGACATATCGATAAGAATTTCACGCCGCTCGCCCGGCGCCAGCGACAGTCGGATCACCGGGACCGGCGCCGGCAGGAAACCCTGATCGCCGGCAACGACATGCATGGCGCGGCCGTCGCTCAGTTGCAGCTGATAGCACCGGGAATTTGAGGCATTGAGCAACCGCAGACGCACCCAACCGCGCGACACTTCCACAAACGGGCTCTGCGCGCCGTTCACCAGTAGCGTATCACCGAGAAAACCGCCGCTAGCGGGAGGGTTATAGACCGGCTGACCAAAGTTATCCAGCCGTTTGTCCTGGATAATGAGCGGGAAGTCATCGACGCCATAATGGTTTGGCAGCGGCAGCACTTTACTGACCGCGTCTTCCACCAGCCATAGCCCCGCCAGGCCGTTGTAGATGTGCGGCGCCATCCGGTTCGGGGTGTTGGCATGGTACCAGCAGGTGCCGGCCGTTTGCCGGATGGGCAGCACTGGCGACCAATCCGCCCCTGGCGACATCATCCTTGCCGCCCCACCCATGAGCGTGCCGGGCACCTGCAGGCCGCTGACGGTCATCGCCACGGGTTCCGTCAGGCGGTTATTATAAATGATATTGACGTCATCGCCATTGTATACCCGCACCGTCGGGCCAAGGTAGCCGCCGTTAATGCCCCAGGTGGCGGCGCGCCGACCGGCGGCAAAGGTCCAGTGCAAGCGCTGCAGCGTTAGAAATAACGGCTGGCCACGGCGCGACTCAAGCAAAGGGGGGATCGGCAGCGCAACGGGCGTTTCGGCGGCTTGCGCCTGCAGCGGCAACGCGCTGGCGGCAAGGGTAGCCCCCGTTGCCTGAATAAACCGACGCCGACTAAGTGACATATCTGCTCCATTAGACACGGCAAAGCTTTTCTCGTAGTGTCCGGCCTGGGACAGGCCGAAAAATCGTCAATCCTACCCCGGGAGCAACAGCGCTACAGGGTCTTTTTCTGGACGTACCACGGCATCAGTGTTATGGCTCCGACGGCCGCCCCGGGGGAGGCACGCTCGGCATCGGCCTGCTGCGACGCTGCACTGCGGGCCGCGTCCCCGGCGTCGCGGGTCGGGCGCGCTTAGCGCTCCAGGGATTCCCACCGAGCCACTTCCGCATTCAGTTCGTCGAGCTTGTTTTTCATTACATCCCGACAGTGTCTGGTCAACGCGCGCACCTGCTCCCGGCTGTAGCCTGACGTTTCCACCGGCGGCAAAATTTCGATAATAACCAATCCATTGGACCAGCGATTGAGTTTAATTTTGTTTGAGGTATTGGAAACACAAATCGGCACAATAGGAACTCCAGCGGCAATGGCGGTATAAAATGCCCCGGTTTTGAACGGGAGCAAACCGCGACCGCGGCTGCGGGTGCCTTCCGGAAACATCCAGATGGAAATATTGCGCTTTTTAATGCTCTGCACGATTTCGGTAAGCGTGTTGTGGGCGCGGGCGCTGTTATCGCGATCGATAAGCAGATTACCGGTGAGCCAGTAAAGCGGTCCGAATAACGGTATCCACAGCAGGCTTTTTTTTCCCACCGTGACAGTGCGGGGCTGCACCACGTACGCGGCGGTGACCATATCGTAATTGTTCTGATGATTGGCGATATAAATGCAATTTTGCGGCAGCGTCACGCCTTCAGGACGACGGACTTCCACCCGAATGCCAAACAGAGGCGACATACGGCCGAACCAGCGGCCAAAGGTAGCAACATGACGAGGGTCTCGCGGGCTGAACAAGCAATAAATCAAGCCAAAAACGCAGATCAATATCGACAACAGCATCACCAGAATGGTGCGAACAATAGCGAGCATAGTTACCTCTTAACCTTCAGCCGTCGCTAGTATACCGGCTTCCTAACAAAATACACGGTTATTCCCCCCGTGTCCGGGTGGCGGTTGAAAACAGAGAAGATCATCACCTATTCGCCTAGAGAAACCGACCGGACGTCGCCCGGTCGGTGTGCCTATCAGGCCGTTTCCTCGTCGCCGACGCCGGCCAGAGGATCGGTGATTTCCACCCGGTCGATATGTTGCAGTCCGCGCGGCAACAGCGTCCCCTTACGCCCGCGCTCGGCGCTGAATTTCTGCAAATCTTCCGGTCGCAGAGTCAGCTTGCGTTTGCCGACGTAGAACGTCACAGAAGCTTTGGTTGACAGGAGATACAGGCCGGCAAGACGATCTTTGCCCGCCGCCGCATCCGCGGAGGGGATGGAGATGATTTTATTGCCTTTACCTTTCGACAGCTGCGGCAGATCGTCGACCGGGAACATCAGCAGGCGACCAGCTTCGGTTAACGCCAATAGCTTATCGGCCGCGCCGTTTAGCCACAACGGCGGCATGACTTTGGCGTTTTCCGGTAAGGTCAACAGCGCCTTACCGGCGCGATTGCGCGCTACCAGATCGCTGAAACTGCACACAAAGCCGTAGCCGGCATCGGAGGCCATCAACAGTTTTCGCTCGTCGGCGCCGGTGAGCATCTGCTCAACCGCCGCGCCCGGCGGTAACGTCAGCTTACCGGTCAGCGGCTCGCCCTGGCCGCGCGCCGAAGGCAGGCAGGCCGGTTCCAGCGCGTAGCTGCGTCCGGTGGAATCAATGAATACCACCGGCTGATTGCTCTTGCCACGCACCGACGACAGATAATTATCGCCGGATCGGTAACCGAGCCCGCTCGGATCAATATCGTGGCCCTTGGCGCTGCGCACCCAGCCCATGGTCGAGAGGATCACCGTCACCGGCTCCGACGGCATAAGCTCATTTTCGCTCAGCGCTTTCGCCTCGCCGCGCTCTATCAGGGGCGAGCGGCGCGCGTCGCCGTAAGCGGCGTCGTCCGCCTCGATTTCTTTTTTCAGCAGGTTGCTCAGCTTGCGTTCCGAGGCGAGGATCGCCTGGATTTTGTCGCGCTCTTTCTCAAGCTCATCCTGTTCGCCGCGCAGCTTCATTTCTTCCAGTTTGGCCAAATGGCGAAGTTTCAGCTCAAGGATGGCATCGGCCTGCGTCTCGCTCAGCTCGAAGCGCTGCATCAGAACCTGTTTTGGCTCGTCCTTGGTACGGATGATGTGGATCACCTCATCCAGGTTGAGGTAAGCCACCAGAAGGCCGGTCAGGATATGCAGCCGGCGCAGGACTTTTTCCAGCCGGAAATTCAGGCGACGGCGCACGGTATCACGGCGATAAACCAGCCATTCCGACAAGATTTCATGCAGATTTTTTACCGCCGGCCGGCCGTCCAGCCCGATCATGTTCATGTTGACTCGGTAGCTGCGTTCCAAATCGGTAGTGGCAAACAGATGGTTCATGACCTGCGTCAGGTCAACGCGATTAGAGCGCGGGACGATGACCAGACGGGTCGGGTTTTCATGGTCAGATTCGTCGCGCAGATCCTCAACCATCGGCAATTTTTTTGCGCGCATCTGGTTTGCTATCTGTTCCAGCACCTTGGCGCCGGACACTTGGTGCGGCAATGCGCTGATGACCGCCTCGCCGTCCTCGACGGTCCACAACGCGCGCATCCGCACGGAGCCACGCCCGGTATGATAGATTTTGCGCAGATCATCCTGCGGGGTAATGATTTCTGCTTCGGTGGGAAAGTCCGGTCCCTTAACATGTTCCAACAATTGCTCTAGCGTAGCGGCAGGATTGCCCAACAGCGCAATCGCGGCGGCGGCCACTTCATTGACATTATGCGGCGGTATATCGGTCGCCATCCCTACCGCGATGCCGGTGGTGCCGTTAAGCAACACGTTCGGCAACCGCGCCGGCAGCATTTTCGGCTCGTCGAGCGTGCCGTCGAAGTTGGGCACATAGTCGACCGTGCCCTGCCCCAATTCACCGAGCAACACTTCGGCATAGCGGGACAAGCGGGATTCAGTGTAACGCATGGCGGCGAAGGATTTGGGATCGTCCGGCGCCCCCCAGTTGCCCTGGCCATCCACCATTGGATAGCGATAGGAGAAAGGTTGCGCCATCAACACCATAGCCTCGTAACAGGCGCTGTCGCCGTGAGGATGGTATTTACCCAGGACATCGCCGACGGTGCGTGCCGATTTTTTGTATTTCGCGTTGGCGTTCAGTCCTAGTTCCGACATGGCATAGACGATGCGGCGTTGCACCGGTTTGAGCCCGTCGCCGATAAACGGCAGCGCGCGGTCCATGATGACGTACATGGAATAGTTGAGGTACGCGTTTTCGGTAAATTTATGCAGCGCCAGGCGTTCGGCGCCGTCATGAGTCAGCTCGCTCATTGATGATTATTTCCTCTGACCGCGGTATGGCCACGTGAGCAATCACATCCCTACACCGCGGGTATGGGGTTCGTGAACATGATACTACCCTATACTCCCCCTCGCTGTCACAGTACTCGCGCGGGCGCCAAACGGTTGGCGTGGCTAAAGCGCCGACGCATTCAGTATAATAAGTGGGTCGAATCACGGGTGTGATAAAATATCACGGGCATCCGGCCCGCGTCTTTGGTTAACTATTGGCGCCCCCAAACGAATGTCAAACAGAGGAAGCGATGATCACGGTAATTGCAGAAATCAAAGTCAAACCGGGACGAAGAGAAGCGGTTTTAGCCGCTATCGAATCGCTCAGGCCAAACGTACTGGCCGAAGACGGATGCGGCGAATACACCTTGCTCACCGACTATAAAGCGCAAATACCGTGGCGTAAAACCACACCCGACTCAATCTTTATGCTGGAACAATGGAAGAGCATCCGTCATTTGGAGCAACACCAGCAAATGGCGCATATGGATGCCCACCGCGCCAATATTCGTGACGATGTGATGGATGTGACTTTTCATATTCTGGAGAAACGTAACGCCTGAAGTCGGCAGTCATGACCGAAAGGCGGTAAGCGGCAGCTTACTCTTTTTATCCCCACGTTACGCGAGGCGAAGCGGCAGGAGGCTGGCGCTAACGGGTATGCCATTAGCGCCGGTCGGCATCAGAAGATCAATTTAAACACACCGGTCAACGTCAGCAGGCCGACGATAAAAATAATGGCAATTATCCACAGAAATATTTTCATTCCCTGTTCCTTCTTGTTAAGTGAGTATCGTTTTGACCATAATTCCATGATATCGTTATTTAAGTATAGAAGAGGAATCAGGATTTATCGTATCAATAGCAAGAAAATTGTCCCTCGCGCAACGGACAGCGCCGGACAGAAAGCCATTCCGCCCATGCCGGTGCGGGCCGTGCGTGCGAGGGAAAAACCGGCGCCCGGCCCCAGGTAACGGCAGCCGCTCAGGCATGTTGACGTATGCGGGCATCCAACGTGGCGGCGTCGTGAATCTGTGGCGCAGCGAGGAGCAGCATTTTGCCCAGCGCCAGCGTCTGGCGCTGGCAGGCGTGGCGCATCCCGGCATCCTGAATGCCGTCAAGGTCGCTCACGTTCGCCGGCCCCACCGTGCGCCGGATAAGTTCGGTGCCGCAATAACCTATGGCATCTTGCAGCACTTCGCGCAAAAACAGCTGTACATAACCCGGTTCAGCCAGCGCGACATCCCGGCTCTTTTCCGCCGCCAGGGCGCGGAACCCTTCGCTAAACGCCTGCCAAACCACCTGGACGTCACGCAGACGCTGCTCGCGTCCCGCCGCGGCTTCGCGCAGCGGTAACAGCCCCGGCAAACCGCAATAATTAAGCAGCAAGTTGCCGATCGTGGTGCCGATATCAAAGCCCACCGGACCATAGTAGCCGAATTCGGCATCGATCACTTTCAGTCGTTCGTGGGCGACAAAAAGGGATCCGATGTGAATATCCCCATGCAGCAGCGATTCCGCTTTCATCAGGAAACGGTGCTTCAGCGCCGCCACCCGGAGCTTCAGTTCCCGATCGTTACGCAACGCCGCCCCGTCTTGCGCCAGCTCTGGCTCATAGGAGTTGCACTCATGGACGCGATAGGGGTCGGTAAAAAAACAGATCTTCCATTATCCGGCACATCTCAGGATTAGCGAAACGGGCAACTTCGTTTTTTTCTCTTCGGGGGGCTGATAAAAATCAGAGGTGTGAAACAGCGTCTGCGCCAGATATTCGCCCAGTTGGCGGGCGGCCTCAGGATACCAGCCGCCCTTGACCAGCTCGCTGTGCCAAATACGGTGGTCGGAAAGATCCTCCAGCACTATCGTCGCCAGTTGCGGATTATGATGCAGGACCCTCACCGTATGAGCCGGACAATAACGGCCACGAATCAACAGCGTTTCCGCCTCGATACGCGCGCGGTCAAGCGTTAACGGCCAGGACTCACCCACGCATCGGACATACGGCAGCGCCTGTTTGACGATGACCCGGCTGACGCCATCAGCATCAAGAATTTTAAACACCAAATCAAGATTGCCGTCACCGACCTCCTGCGCGGCGCAAAGCGTCTCGGGGTGGCTTAGGCCGGCAAAACGGCGGGCATAGACTACCGCGTCATCGGCGGTAAGGGTACGGTAAGCTGTCATAGCGACTTCCCTGATGAGCTGCAAAAGGCCGTAAAGGCGTAAAACCATGTGGACGTCTATACATCTTGATAGCATGTTCGCAGAATAGCAAACCAGATGCAATAACCAGATAGGGATAATAGCGATGCGGACGTTTAGCACTACCAGCCTGTAGGTGAGGGATAATCAGCTATGGATTTTGGATCAGCAGGCGCTGCCGCAGCAGCAGCGCTGGCATCCAGCGGAGAATGTGGCGCAGTTGGTAGAGCACATCCGCGCGCTGGGCGTCATCGCTCTCGCCCACCGTCAGGGCAATATCGCCCAGGTGTGGGTGGATGAAACCCGACCGCTGCTGCAGGGCGGCCGGCTTACCGCCTGGGAGCTGGGCAAACAGGGCATACCTTACCGGCTGATATGCGATGGCATGGCGGCCGACCTCATGGCGCGCGGCCAAGTGGACGCCGTCTGGGTCGGCGCCGACAGAATTGCTACCAATGGCGATGTCGCCAACAAGATTGGCACCTATAGCCTGGCCGTACTGGCCCGCTGGCACGGGGTGCCGTTTTAGTGTGGCAGCGCCCCATACCACCTGCGACGCCCGTTGCCCAGCGGCGAGGCCATCCCCATTGAGCAGCGCGACGACGCCGAGGTAACCAGCGTGGCCGGCAGCTTCGGCCAGTGCCAGTGGGCGCCGGCCGGGGCGGAGGTCTACAATCCGGCCTTCGACGTCACGCCGGCGGCGCTTATTGATGGCTGGGTGCTGGATACCGGCATCGTGACGCCGCAGCAGGTAGCAGAAGGGCTGTTCAGCCGGCCGTTAGGCTAAGGCGGTGTCGCGCCGGGGAAGCGGTTATTTTACCGGCAGACGCTGACCGAACCGGTCAGGCGGGCACTGCAGCCATGAGTAGCCCGCTACCGCTAACTTAACGCACCAAACGCGGATACTCATCAGCAATAGCATCTCCGGTAAAACGGGCAATCCACCCCTCCGGGTTGTCAAACACCCGGATAGCGGTAAAGCTGGGCGCTTCGCCCATATCAAACCAGTGCGCCGTGCCGGCCGGTACCGAGATTAAATCATTTTTTTCGCACAGTATTTGATAGATTTTTCCCTGTACATGCAGGCAAAACAGACCGGCGCCCTCGACTAAAAACCGTACTTCATCCTCGCCATGGGTATGCTCCGCCAGAAATTTGGTGCGCAGGGTCTCGCGCTGGGGATTATCCGGGCGCATGCTAATGACATCCCAGCTTTGATAGCCCTTTTCCGCCACCAGGCGATCGATCGCATCTTGATAGGCAGCGATAACCGTATCGGCGTCGGGGTTCGCCCCCAGTTCGCGATCGGTCTGCCAGCGCTCGAAACGCACGCCGATAGCGTTCAGCTCACGCTGGATGGCGTCACCCTCGTGGCTTTGCCAACGCGGTGCCGTGGCATCAGTATCAGAATAAATGGTCAGTGCTCTCATTAAACAAACTCCTGCAGGTTTATCTGATCAAAACGATGCGCCTGCGGATGGCTGCCTCCGGCGATATTCTCGTCGCGAATAAGCTGACAGGTACGCCATCCGGCAGCACGGGCTGCATCAAACTCCTGATAAACATCGGATAAAAATAAAATAGCCTCCAGCGGCAGCGCCAGTTCGGCGGCGATAGTCTGATAGGAGTCGCAGTGCCGTTTCGCGCCCACATGGGTATCAAAATATTGACTGAAGAGAGGTCGCAGATCGCCCTTGACGCTATGGCCAAACAGCAGCTGCTGCGCTTCGACCGATCCCGACGAATAAACGCCAAGCACCAGCCCCTACCGATAGCCTTCACTCCAGATAATGCCCTGCAGGGTTTTCAGCGCGGATGATTTTCGATCCTCAGCCATAAAACCGTACAGCACCGTCAACAGGTGCGCGTTGTCGGCATCATACCGACCGATCTCCGCGCGCAGCCCCTGTAAAGCCTGTGCGATCTCAGCATCAGCGGCGCGGGTTTGCACTACCTCCGCCAAACGTTCACGGACATAGGGGAACAGCACCTCTTGCACGAAGCGAATATCGCTGGTAGTGCCTTCAATATCGGTAATCACCGCCTGGATCATTGAGCCTCCAGCAGACGGCGGCGCCACTCGCACTCAAACAAAAATTCGAGACCTTCCAGATGGAGCCGGGCCTCGCGCACGTCCCGCCCCCAGCAGGTCAGGCCATGCCCGCACATCAAAAAACCATAGCGCAGGGGGGTTAGCGCATCTTGCAGGGCAATGCGCTGCACCAGCGCAGGAATATCCTGAGAATTATCAAAAACGGCAATCGCCACTTCCTCACGATGATCGGTTTGTCCCGTCAGCGATTTTTGCATCTCGTAACCGGACAATCGCAGAGTGCTTCCCTGCTCCGCCCGCGACAGCACCGTTGCGCTGACCGAATGGGTATGGAGAACGCAGCCGACCTCGGGAAATCGCCGGTAAAGGAAGGTATGTAAGCCGGTTTCAGCCGAAGGCCGGCGGCCGGGCTGCGCCGCGCCAGTCTGGATATCCACCGTGAGAAAATCGCCGGCGTCGAGGTGGCCTTTATCCAGGCCGGACTCGGTGATATAGCAGCTGTGCACGTCTCGCCGCTGCGACATATTGCCGCCGGTAGCCGGGCTCCAGCCCTTCGCCCCTATCCAACGACAGGCGGCGACCAGTTCAGCCAATTGCATGTTTTCCGCATAAGCGTCCTTGTATGATCCGCCGAAGAGGTGCCGTCCGGGAATCTAGCCATCTATATGTCTTGATAGCCAAATACTAACACCGACGCCCGACGCCAGCAACCTAACGTCGGCGCCTGCCGTGGAAGGGGAGGTTTAGCCTAAAGTGCCTGTTAAAAGCCTTTAACACCGAAATCCGGCGCTGTCAGGAGAGGACTGGGGAGGTAAAAAAACAGCTCGACGGCGTCTTGCAGGTTGCCCCCTCGGGCCACCGCCACCGCATAGCGCTGGCGATGAGCGGCTCGTAAGTATAACGTCAG
Organism: Sodalis glossinidius str. 'morsitans'; assembly: GCF_000010085.1. Taxonomy (NCBI): domain Bacteria; kingdom Pseudomonadati; phylum Pseudomonadota; class Gammaproteobacteria; order Enterobacterales; family Bruguierivoracaceae; genus Sodalis; species Sodalis glossinidius. Next base: position 491,901 of record NC_007712.1, on the reverse strand, counting down.
AAAGCGGCTCCTAAGCATGACGCCATAAAGCGGAAACCCACGACGTCTGATGGACATGTCGGCAGTGCCAGTCGCTCAGACCTCGATTTCTGCTTCGTCGCCCTTTTCCTGCAGCCAGTTGCGACGGTCTTCCGAACGTTTCTTCGCCAGCAACATATCCATCATCGCCAGCGTCTGCTGCACGTCGTCCGCGCCGACCGTTAACTGCACCAACCGACGGGTATTGGGATCAAGCGTCGTTTCGCGAAGCTGCAACGGGTTCATTTCACCCAAACCTTTAAAACGCTGTACGTTGGGCTTGCCCTTTTTGCGCTTCAACTGCTCCAGCACACCGGTTTTTTCTTCCTCATCAAGGGCGTAATAAACTTCTTTACCCAGATCGATACGGTAGAGCGGCGGCATCGCCACATAAACATGCCCCTCTTCCACCAGCTTGCGAAAGTGTTGCATGAACAAAGCGCACAGCAGCGTGGCGATATGCAGACCATCGGAATCGGCATCCGCCAGGATGCAGATTTTACCGTAACGCAGCTGGCTTAAATCGTTGCTATCGGGATCGATACCCAGCGCCACCGAAATATCATGTACTTCCTGGGAGGCCAGCACTTCATCGGAAGAGACTTCCCAGGTGTTAAGAATCTTCCCCTTCAGCGGCATGATCGCCTGATATTCGCGGTCACGCGCCTGCTTGGCGGATCCGCCCGCCGAATCCCCTTCCACCAGAAACAGCTCCGTACGCACCAGATCCTGGGCGGTACAGTCGGCCAGCTTGCCCGGCAGCGCCGGCCCGCTGGTCAGCTTTTTACGCACCACCTTTTTCGCCGCGCGCAGGCGCCGCTGGGCGCTGGCGATCGCCAGCTCCGCCAGTTGTTCCGCCACCTGTATATTCTGGTTTAACCATAGAATAAAGGCATCTTTCACCACGCCGGAAACGAAGGCGGCGCTTTGCCGCGACGATAGACGCTCTTTGGTCTGGCCCGCGAACTGCGGATCCTGCATTTTCACCGAGAGCACATAAGTGCAGCGCTCCCAAATGTCGTCCGCCGACAGCTTGACGCCGCGCGGCAGAATATTACGGTATTCGCAAAACTCGCGCATCGCGTCCAACAACCCTTGACGCAGCCCGTTTACATGCGTTCCGCCCTGGGGCGTGGGGATCAGATTGACATAGCTCTCTGTCAGCAGTTCCCCCCCTTCCGGTAGCCATAACAGCACCCAATCCACCGTTTCGGTATCGCCGCTCACCGCACCGACAAAGGGTGTCTCCGGCAACGTGATAAGCCCGTTGATCGCTTCATTCAGGTAATCGGTCAGACCCGCCTCGTAGCACCAGCGCTGCTCGGTATTATTGACCCGATCCTGAAAAACGATTTCCACGCCAGGGCACAGTACCGCCTTCGCTTTCAGCAAATGGGTCAGGCGCGACACCGAAAAGCGGGGACTGTCGAAAAAATGTTCGTCCGGCCAGAAATGCACGCTGGTACCGGTATTACGCTTGGGACAGGTACCGACCACGCTCAGGTCTTCGACTTTATCGCCGTTTTCAAACGCAATGCGGTATACGTTGCCGTTGCGGCGCACCGTCACCTCGACCCGGGTTGACAGGGCGTTGACCACCGAGATGCCTACGCCGTGCAGACCGCCGGAAAATTGATAGTTTTTGTTGGAGAACTTACCACCGGCATGCAGCCGGCACAGGATTAACTCCACCGCCGGCACACCCTCTTCGGGGTGAATGTCCACCGGCATACCGCGCCCGTCGTCGGTGACTTCCAGCGACTGATCGGGGTGCAAAATCACATCAATGCGCCGGGCGTGGCCGGCAAGCGCCTCGTCGACGCTGTTATCGATGACTTCCTGTCCAAGATGATTGGGCCGCAAGGTATCGGTGTACATCCCCGGGCGGCGGCGGACCGGTTCCAGTCCGCTGAGTACTTCTATCGCGTCGGCGTTATAGCTTGATTGAGTCATGGCTTAAATCATATTTCGTGACAAATTGTTGGAGAGCCTACCGCAAAGGCCGGCCTTCGGGAAGCAGATATTCTGCGCCGCCCGGTTTGCGACCTCACCCGACGGTAAGCCTCAAAAAATGCACGATAGAGGAGAAATAATGGTCAAATCCCACGAATGCATGGTTACCGCCGGACTCGACGGTCTGGCGACAGTGGGTGTAGTAGGCCACCGCCTGGCGATAATCGAGGATCTCGTCGCAGCTTTGCGCCAGCAGCCAGATAAGATCCGGCGACTCCAGCACGTCGATCTGCATCACCTTTAAATCATAGATATGCCGTGGCGCCAGAACATATGTCTCGCCGGTGAAGGGGTTCAGGTTTTCCCCCAGATAGCCCGTGAGCAGATCAAACGGCCGCACCGCCGGATTGACGACCACCGCTGGCAACAAAAAGGATTGCGAGAGCCAGGTGGCGAAATAGCCACCGAGGGACGATCCGACCAGCCCCAGCGTTTCCCCGGCCCGCTCCATCACCAGGGTTTCCATCATTTCCGCCGCGTCGGCGGGATAAACCGGCAACTGCGGCACCAGCAGCTCAATCTCGGGATGATGGCGCGCAAGCCAGGCACCGAGGGCGTTGGCCTTGGCAGACAAGGGGGAACTATTGAACCCGTGGAGATACAGCAGCGTCGCCATCAGTAGCCTTCGTAATCGGTGTCGGGCTGGTGTTCGGCCCCGTCCAGCCGGTGCACTTCGGTCTGTAGCAGGCCGCCCGGCAGCAGGTCGAGATAGCGCCAGCCGGGACCAAGGGTATCAATGGTAAAATTGGTGCAGTGCGGCTTGAACTGCACGCAGGTGGAAGGCGTCGCCAGCACGCGCCGGCCCAGCCAATCAACGTCCAGTTCCTGATGAATGTGGCCGCACAGCAGGGTCTTCACCCGCTGATGGGGCTGTAGCACCTCCGCCAGCATATGGGCGTTGCGCAAGCTATGCTGGTCAAGCCAGATACAGCCGGAGGGGAAAGGATGGTGATGCAGCAACAGCAGCGTATGGCGCTCAGGCTGGCTGGCCAGCGCCCGCGCCAGCCACTCGAGCTGGTAGTCACTCAGTTCGCCGTGAGGCACGCCGTAAACCTGGCTGTCCAGCAGCAGCAATTGCCACTCGTCGCCTATCAACACCTGTTTGGCGCAGGAAATCCCGCACTCCGCCAGCACATCGACCATCGCCGGCTGAAAGTCATGATTGCCCGGCAGCCAGACACAGGGCGCAGGCAGCCGGGCTATGCCGGCGGCGAAATGCCGATAAGCCTGCGGCGAGTGATCCTGCGCCAGATCGCCCGTAGCGACCACCAAATCAAAATGCCGCTGTTCAGCCTGTACCGCCTTCAGCACCGCGCTGTAGCTGCGAAACGTTTTCACCCCGAGCAACGTCTCGTCCTCACCTGCAAATAGGTGAGTATCGGTGATTTGTAAAATCCTGATATTGGCCCCACGCGCCACAGGAAGTTTCAACAGGCTTTCCAAAGATTGTCCTTGGTTATCGAAATCTGCCTAACAAACGGGAACCGACATGGCACCATACGCCAAACAATAGCGTAGCCAGTCCGCAAGGAACTGGTTGATTTGATGTTTCTCATCACGTTGATGTAACTTTTTATTCGGATAATCATAACGCGCTTTGAAGCGAGAGATCTGCTGACTGGAACACACTTCCGCAACCATGGCGTCATGATAAAGCCTGACGGTCATCGAGGGCAGGCTCCAGTAGCTGGCGACCGGCGCAGTTTGGGTGATTTCCACAAGCGTCGTATAGCGGGTGGACTCCTGAATAGTCAGCCGGTAGCTAGCGCCATGCACCTGATAGGCGACGGTTTCGCCCACCTCATTAATCGGCGGCAGCAACCGGCGCAGCTGGGCGAAGTTTGTTTCGCACAACCGCATCATTTCAGGGAAATCGGACGTGTAGCGCTTCATCATTAATCGGCCCACTCTCTTTGCAAGGATTAATGGTGTAATGCCAGCCATTGCAGGGCAATGACAGAGGCGGCGTTATCGATCACTCCCTCCTCCACCCAGCGGTACGCCTGTTCGCGGCTTACCGCATGGAGACGGATATCTTCATTTTCTTCCACCAGTCCATGGATACCCTCGGCCTTCAGCGCGTCTACCTCCCCCACCATGACCGTCAGACATTCACTGGTGCCGCCAGGGCTGGCCAGATAGCTGAGCATCCGTTTGCAGCGGCCCACCGTGAGTCCCGTCTCCTCCACCGCCTCGCGCCGGGCAACCTGCTCCAGCAGCCAGGGGGTGGGGCTGCTGTCATAGGCGGCGATACGGATTTGCTCTAATAATATAACCTGGTCACGCCGCGCATCATAAGGTAATAGGACCACCGCATGTCCGCGCTCGAAAATTTCCCGGGTTACCATCTGGCTCATGCCGCCATTAAACAGCCGGTGGCGGAAGTGGTAAAGCTCCATCTTAAAAAAACCGTCATACAGCGTCTCGCGCGAAAGCATTTCAACATCATCACCGCCAAATATCACCGGGGTGACAAAAGATGAGGTCATTATAACGCTCCTATTAGCAAATAACGCCGCCCGGAGGCTGGCTAAATCAGTCTGCCGGAATCTGGCGGTTTATGATAGATTTTGTAAATAGCGCCGGCATGGCACGTTAAGCCACCTATTCCGTCCGGCAGTGTCTGCTAGAATTAGCCACTATTTTTCTAATAGCTCTACCATAGCAATTTTGCTGTTTCAAAAGGAATGCAAATGAAGAAACTGCTCCCCCTCCTTATTGGACTGAGTCTTGGTAGTTTCAGTGCAATGAGTCAGGCAGAAAATCTGCTACAGGTGTATCAGCAGGCCAGATCCTCCAACCCGGATCTTCGCCGCTCCGCCGCCGATCGTGATGCAGCCTTTGAAAAGATTAATGAACAGCGCGCTCCGCTGCTGCCTCAATTGGGATTGGGAGTAGATTACACCTATACCCAGGGTTTTCGCGACAACCGTGATATCAATTCTAATGAGTCAAGCACCGCGCTGCAGTTGACCCAGACCATTTTCGATATGTCCAAATGGCGTGCCCTGACCCTCCAGGAAAAAACGGCGGGTATTCAGGATGTCTCGTATCAAACGGACCAGCAATCGTTAATTATCAATACCGCTACCGCCTATTTTAACGTATTGAACGCCATTGATACACTGTCATATACCGAGGCGCAGAAGCAGGCACTTTATCGCCAGTTGGACCAAACTACCCAGCGCTTTAACGTCGGTCTGGTCGCCATTACGGATGTGCAAAATGCTCGCTCGGAATATGACACCGTTCTGGCTTCCGAAGTCAGAGCCCACAACGATCTGGATAATGCGCTGGAAGCACTGCGCCAGATTACCGGCATGGAATATCCGCAATTGGCGACGCTTAATATCGCGAGTTTCAAGACCCAACACCCCGATGCGATCACCAGCCTGTTAAAAGAAGCGGAAAACCGCAACCTCAGCCTGTTATCGGCGCGCCTGTCGCAGGATTTGGCTCGTGAAGATATCCGTTACTATCAGGCAGGCCATTTGCCGACTTTAGATCTTAACGCCTCGTCAACAGTCAGCAATAGCGACTACAATGGTTCGCGAAACAATTCTGTGACCAATCCCAATAAGCATATCGGCGGCAACGCTATCGGCCTGAGTCTGAACGTGCCACTTTATAGCGGGGGATCCGTAACCTCCCAGGTGAAGCAGGCGCAGTACAGTTTTGTCAGCGCCAGCGAACAGCTTGAAAGCGTGCATCGCTCTATGGTCATGACCCTGCGTTCATCGTTTAACAACATATCTGCCTCCATCAGCAGTATTGCCGCCTATGAACAGGCGGTGGTGTCGGCGCAAAGCTCACTGGACGCGTCGGAAGCCGGCTACCAGGTGGGCACCCGCACTATCGTTGACGTGTTGGATGCCACCACAACGCTTTATGATCGCAAGCGGAATCTCTCCCAGGCGCGCTATCAATACCTGATCAATCAATTGAACCTGAAATACGCTCTCGGCACGCTAAACGAAACGGATTTGGTGACATTGAATAATACGCTCGGTAAAACGGTGCCGACCGATCCCCAGACGGTAGCACCGGAAAATGCCTCGCAGGACGCCCGTGCCGATGGTACCGGTACGACGTCGCCTGGCGCCAGTGCTGCGCAAACGGCCTTTCAGCCGCGCGCGGCCAGCGTGACGACCGCGCCAGCCACCGGCACCGGTCGCACTAGCGGACGTAATCGTTTCCAGCATTAAGTTCTTTCCCGGCGGTCAGGGCGAACCTTTGCTTTCCCCTGACGGCCGCCGGCGCTTCCCGTTGCCCGTCACTGCCCGCGGAGACGATCACAGGGAAGTGTATAACTACGTAAAGATGCCGGCCGCAAACCTTCCATGCTTCATTTTTCACCGTTTTTCCCCTATTCTACAGTGACTTTCTCTAGGTCGATCTCATATCAATAAAGCAGGATAATAATGAAACGCACTAAACAGATTAATCACGCCAGCTTTCGCAAGCATTGGCGCGCTTACCGCATGGCGCCCGTCGCGCTGGCCGTCGGTGCCGTTTTTGTACTGGCCGGCTGTGAAAAAAGCGACGAAAACGTCTCGCTGTACATGAACAGTGACGACTGCGCCCGCGCCAATCCTTCCTTAAGCGAACAGTGCACCACCGCTTACAACGCCGCGCAGCAGGAAGCGGTGAAAACCGCGCCCAAATACGCCTCCCGCGCCGACTGTGTGGCGGAATTCGGTGAAGAACAATGTACCCAGGTCCCGGCCCAGGCCGGCATGGCGGCGGAGTCTCAGCACAGCGGCAGCATGTGGATGCCGCTGATGGCGGGCTACATGATGGGTCGCATGATGGTCGGCGGCTATTCACAGCAGCCGCTGTTCACCTCACTCGCCGCCAACAGTCCGGCGCGCGGCCAGTTTGTCGACGCCAGAGGCCGCAACTACGGGGCGTCCACCAGCGGTCGTTCGATGACGGTACCGAAGACCGCCCTGGCGCCGAAACCGGCGACCACGCAGACCATCACCCGCGGCGGCTTCGGCGAGACCGTCGCCAAGCAGAACGCCCTGCGCAGCAGCAGCGCTACGCCCCACCGCACCATGGGCGGCTAACGGGACATGAAACGAGTCACTATCGACGAACGACCGGACTGGCGGGAAAAAGCCACCGAATACGGCTTTAATTTTCATACCCTGTACGGCGAACCCTATTGGTGTGAAGATGCTTACTATCAGTTTACCCTGGCGCAAATCGAGACTCTGGAGGAGGCTACCGCTGACCTCCATCAGATGTGTTTGCAGGTAGTGGAAAAGGTCGTGGCCAGCGATGAGCTGATGACCAAATTCCGTATTCCCCGCCACACCTGGTCGTTCGTGCGCAACGCCTGGCAAACGCGTCAGCCGTCGCTGTATTCGCGCTTGGATCTGGTTTATGACGGCCAGCATCCGCCCAAACTGCTGGAAAACAATGCCGATACGCCGACCTCGCTGTACGAAGCGGCGTTCTTTCAGTGGATCTGGCTGGAAGATCAGATTAACGCCGGCAAGCTCCCAACCAATGCCGATCAATACAACAGCCTGCAAGAGAAGCTTATCGCCCGCTTCGCTGAACTTCAGTCGCAGCACGGTTTTAGCCTGCTGCACCTGGCCTGCTGCCAGGACACCGAAGAAGATCGCGGCACGGTGCAGTATCTGCAGGATTGCGCCACGGAAGCCGGGTTGCCCAATACGTTTCTTTATATTGAGGAGCTGGGGCTGGGAGAGAAAGGGCAGTTCACCGATATGCAGGATCAGGTCATTAGCAACCTGTTCAAGCTCTATCCGTGGGAATTCATGCTGCGCGAGATGTTCTCTACCAAGCTGGAGGATGCCGGCGTGCGCTGGCTTGAGCCGGCCTGGAAATGCATTTTGTCCAACAAGGCGCTGTTGCCGATGCTCTGGCAGATGTTTCCCGACCATCCCAACCTGCTGCCGGCCTATTTTGCCGAAGACGATTACCCGCCGATGGACAATTACGTGGTGAAGCCGCTGTTTTCCCGCGAGGGCGCCAACGTGCGCGTCTTCGAGCAGGGACGTGAAACCGCACGCGTAGACGGTCCTTACGGCGAGGAAGGCTCGATTGTACAGGCGTTTTGCCCTCTGCCCCGCTTTGGCGACAGCTACACGGTTATCGGCAGTTGGCTGGTTAACGATGAGCCCTGCGGCATCGGCCTGCGCGAAGACCGGCAAATCATTACCCAGGATCTCTCCCGCTTTTGTCCCCACATCATTCTTGATTGATTCTGCCTCGGCAGCGCGGTGACGCCGCGCCGCCGTTTTAGCCTACCTGCACCGACAGCATACTGATGTAGCCCAGCGTGATACCGTCCACGGGCACCGAGACGGGTTCATCGCCTATCCGGCTGCCCAACACATAGAGCAGCGGCAAAAAATGCTCCGGCGAGGGATTGGCCAGCGCCGCATCCTGGTGCTGTTGATAAGCGATCAAGGGATGCGGTTCCCATTCGTCGATGTCGGCCTGCACCGGTACCGGTGCCAATAGGGACTGCCCCCGCTGCGCCAGCGCCGGCGAACCGGGGGCCAGGTAACGTTGGTCAAACAGCGCCTGGGGAAAACCACCAAAGTCGTGCACGGTGCGCGGTTGCGCCACGGCGGTCACGGCGGTGCCCTGCCGGTACCAATGGGCCGAGATGGCCAATATCGCCTCCGGCCACGGCAGCGTCTGGCCCAGTTGCTGCCAGCTACGGGTATAGCGGTTGTCTTCCAGTACGTTCATCGGACTGCCGTGACCGAGGAAAAGGGCAGGCATGCGTGGGCTACTCATCGTGTATCCTTATTCATTGTGCGCCGCTTGCGGCGGCTGATGGCATCACATTACACCTTTTCACCGTGCAATGAACCGATATAACCATGATGAAGATAATCAGGAAAATTGAATAACTGGGGCCCCCCATGAAAACAGCATTGCTATTTGGCGCCAGCGGATTAGTGGGCGGTCACCTGCTGTCCACTCTGCTGCGCCATTCTGCCTATCAGCAGGTGACTGCGGTAGTGCGGCGCGAGCGGCCGCGCTGGCGGCGGAGGATCTGTTTATCGCCCTCGGCACCACGCGCAAAAACAGCCCGGATCCGCGGGAGTACTATCGTATTGATCACGACTATCCGCTGCTGGCGGCGCGGCTGGCGCTTGAGCATGGCGCGCACTCAATCTCGCTGGTGTCATCGGCGGGGGCCAGCGTCGGCTCGTACGCAGCCTATTTGCGCGTTAAAGGGGAAGTAGAACGGGATATCATCGCTCTGCACGCCGCCCGGACGCACGTTTTCCGACCCGGCATGAGTTCTGGGTTAGAGATCCGCTGGAGAAGGGGCTAAATCGTGTCTGGCCACGGCTTAATTTCGTATTGCGCGGAAGAGCGCAAAAATACCGCGCTATTACGGCGGCGGATATCGCCGTGGCGATGGTTGCCGCCGCTCAACTCCCTACAGGCTAAGTCAACATTTACACCTGGTCGGAAATGCAGGCATTAGTGCGGGACGCCGGCGACTATCACGCCGGATCCGCAGGACGTTAGCTCACTTCGCGCATCAGGGCGCGACGGTAGGCCACCAGATCCTCGATGGTCAGCACCGGCATGTTGTGACGCCGTCCAAAGGCGATTATCTCCGGCGCATGCGCCATAGAGCCATCGTCATTGGTCACTTCACACAGCACGCCCGCCGGTTTCAGGCCGGCGAGAGTGGTCAGATCCACCGCTGCTTCGGTGTGACCGCCACGCACCAGCACGCCGCCCGGCTGCGCGCATAGCGGGAAGACATGCCCAGGGCGGTTGAGATCGGTAGGTTTAGCGTTATCTTTGATGGCGGCCCGGATTGTTGTCAGGCGATCGGCGGCAGATACCCCGGTGCTGACCCCTTCAGCCGCTTCGATGGTGACGGTAAACGCCGTCTGATAATGACTGCTGTTACGTTCCACCATCATCGGAAGCGCCAGCTGCTGGCGGCGTTCTTCGGTCAGACACAGGCACACGATACCGCTGCCGTAGCGAATGGTCAGAGCCATCTGCTCGACGGTCATGTTTTGTGCGGCGAATATCATATCGCCTTCATTTTCACGATCTTCATCGTCCAGTACCAGCACCCCGCGACCATTCCGCAACGACTCCAGAGCGTTTTCCACGCGTTGGGACGGGGAACCGAATTCGGAAAGAAGCGTCTGATTCATGGTAAATAAAACCTCATAATTGTTATGGGTTACCAGAATCAGGGCAGACTTAGGAGCGGCCGCGAACGGGCCAAATAATAACGATATCGGGCCGTAGCCCGCCTGGACGTCGTTACTCTCTCCCATCCGGACTATTACCGTCGGCCCCGGAATTACACCGGATCTGCTGACCTCAGACTGCAATGCAACCTGAGCGCTCGCGGGCTTCCTGTGCAATACTTTAGCCAGGTTTACCGCCGGTGGGGAATTGCACCCCGCCCTGAGAATAAGCAGAAATACTATAGCTCCAACCCGCAGCCAAGGCAATTAGCAAACGCATAATTTCAATAGATTATTTTGTTTCCACTCAGGGGAAACAAACATTACACTTAACCCATTCTGACCAGTTAGGGAACCGACGATGATTGATCCAAAGAAACTTGAACAGCTTGCCCGCCAGGTACAGGAGTCGCTGCCCAAAGGCATCCGCGATCTGGGCGACGATGTGGAGAAAAAGATCCGTCAGTTGCTGCAAAACCAGTTCAGCCGTATGGACCTGGTCAGCCGCGAGGAATTCGACGTACAGACCCAGGTGCTGTTACGCACCCGGGAGAAACTGAGTCAGTTGGAACTGCGCCTGAATGCGCTGGAAACCATGCCGAAAAGCGACCCGGTCGTCAGCCCGGCGACACCTGCCGGCGGCGCCAGGGGCGGGTAAGAAGCCTGCGGGCGTGAACGGCGTAGACGACACTACCAGCGTTTCTCCCGCGGATCGCACCGCGCCGGATGCCGGGGTCGCGGACGACAAACCGGCTAAAGACACCTTTAAAAAGCTATAATCGCCGCTGCCGCTTGCTGCCACCAGCAGCAGGCATCATCGCCCGCGCGTAACTGACCGCCGTCCAGCGCGGCGCGTCTCTACCCGTGCACGGCTGACCATACCGGGCGGGTCACATCACCGCTATCAGACAACCGTTCGCTGCCCAGCGCGGCGTTTGATGGCGTTGATAATATTGGTGGTGGAACAGCCGTCTTCAAAATTCAGCACCAGCACGTCCCCGCCGTTATCCCAGACCTCCTTGCTGCCGGCGATCTGGTGCGGTTGGTAATCGCCGCCTTTGACCAGCACATCAGGCAGCACATCGGCGATGAGCCGCTGCGGCGTATCTTCGCTGAAAGGCACTACCCAATCGACCGCCTCCAGCGCCGCCAGAACGGTCATACGCTGCGCCAGGGGATTTACCGGACGGCTTTCCCCTTTCAGACGCTTCGTGGATTCATCGCTGTTTACCGCCACGATAAGCCGGTCACCCAGCCGCTGGGCATTAGCGAGATAGCTGACGTGACCCGCGTGCAGGATATCGAAAATACCATTGGTCATGACCACTTTCTCGCCGCGCTGACGCGCCACCGCCACCGCCTGCTTCAGCTCGCTTTCGGTCATGACGCCAAAGCCAGTTTCGGCGCGGCCGCGAATGGCGTTCTCCAGCTCAATTGGGCTAACGGTGGAGGTGCCTAATTTCCCAACAACCACGCCCGCGGCGGCGTTGGCCAGAAAACAGGAGTCTTCCAGACTGTTACCCGCTGCCAGCGCGGCGGCCAGCACGCCGATGACCGTATCGCCGGCGCCGGTGACGTCGTAAACTTCCTGCGCCTGCGTGGGTAAATGCAGCGGATCCTTACCCGGCTGCAACAGGGTCATCCCTTGTTCCGAGCGGGTAATCAGTAGCGCCGATAGCTGATAGTCGGCGATAAGTTTCATGCCGCGGCTCACCAGCGTTTCCTCATCTTTGCAGGGCCCGGCTACCGCTTCAAATTCTGACAAATTCGGGGTCAGCAGCGTTGCGCCCCGATAACGGTCAAAATCCGTGCCTTTGGGATCGACAAGCACCGGCACGCCAGCGGCGCGCGCCAGTGTGATCATCTCGCGCACGCGCGCCAGCGCGCCCTTCGCATAATCGGATAACACCAGCGCGCCGGTTTTTGGCAGCGCCAGCTGAATACGTTCTATCATGGGAGCTGCGTCGACATCGTCGAAACCTTGCTCGAAATCGAGACGGATCAACTGCTGATTACGCGATAACACCCGCAGTTTGGTAACCGTGGGATGGGTCGCGACGGCGACAAAATCGCAGGTCACGTCTACTTCACTGAGTCGCGCGCCCAGAGCGCGGGCGGCATCATCAATGCCGGTGAGACCGACCAGGCGCGAATGACAGCCCAGCGCGGCGATATTCATCGCGACGTTAGCAGCGCCGCCGGGACGCTCCTCAATGGCGTCCACCTTTACGATAGGCACCGGCGCTTCCGGTGAGATCCGGCTGGTGGGGCCGTACCAGTATCGGTCCAACATCACATCGCCCACGACCAGCACACCCGCCCGGCGGAAATCAGGCAAGGTCACTTTCATCCACTCGCTCCAAAGAGATCCTGTTCAAGGGTCAGAATCATATCACAGGGGGGAAAAATTCGCCCCCTGCGGCGACGGAGCCTCCGCCGCTTAATCGAGCCTTGCCAGCGGCGGGCGCGAAGTTAAGTGTGACGCTGGGGCGCGCTGCCCTTAAAGACCACTGTGCCTGCGCCGCCATTCAATCAAGCCACTGACGCCAGCAGCGGACAATCAAAGCGCGCTCGCGGGCAAACTGCGCTTCCGGCACCCGGCCGGGCAACGCCTGCAACGCCAGATGGTGCAGCGTATCGCGCAGCGTAGTGTAGCTTGCGCGCAGCCCATCGGCATCATCGCCGTCCATGATCCCCTCCCTGGCCACCAGCTCGAAGAGACGGACATTATCCGACCAGCGCGTCAGTTCAGGCTTTTCCGCGGCATAGCGCAACACCAGATACTGCGCCAGAAACTCGATATCAGTAATACCGCCCTCGTCGGTCTTGATATCAAAAACGTCTGTCTGCTTGCTGGCCAGGTGCTGGCGCATCTTGGCGCGCATCTCGCTGACCTCCCGGCGCAGCGTAGCGGGATCGCGCGGAAGACACAGCACGCGACGGCGAATGGTGTTGAAACCTTCCTGCAATTCTGGGGAGCCGTACACCATCCGCGCGCGCACCAGCGCCTGATGCTCCCAGGTCCAGGCCTCATTAAGCTGATAATCCTCGAACGCAGAGAGCGTACTGACCAGCATCCCGGCGGCGCCGGATGGCCGCAGCCGTGCGTCCACTTCATACAAAACCCCCGCCGGTGTCCGGATGCTGAACAGATGCATGACCCTCTGCGCCAGCCGCAAATAAAACTGCCGTCCGTCGATGACGCACGGTCCATCGGTCACGGCGTCATCAGGGCACTGATGCAAAAACACCAAATCCAGATCGGAGCTGTAGCCTAACTCCCAGCCGCCCAATTTACCGTAGCCGATGACCGCAAAGCCGGCGTCCTGTCCGTCATGCAGATGCGAGGGCCGCCCATGGCGCACGACCATTGATTTCCACGCCTGCCGAATCACGGCTTGGATCATGGCTTCCGCCAGATAGGTCAAATGATCGCTGACCTTCATTACCGGCAGCACGCCGGCAATATCGGCTGCCGCAATGCGCAACTGTTGCGCCTGCTTGAATTGCCGCAGCGCCTCCAGTTGCTGCTCCTCATCCTCTTCGGGCACCCGCAGCAGATATTGGCGCAGCTCGTCGCCATAGGCCGCCGGCGCCGGGGGGTGATAAAGGGTCGCGGGGTCCAGCAATTCGTCCAGCAGCAGGGGATGCCGTGCCAATTGGCTGGCGATCATAGGCGACACGGCGCAAAGACGAGTCAAGAGCCCCAGCGCGCCGGGGTACTCCAGTAACAGCTCGAGGTAGGTGGTACGAGAGACGATACTAAGCAACACCGGCGCCAGACGAGCAAACGCCTCGTCCGCCGCGTCCCGTTCGCCGATGTGCGCCAAAAGCCGCGGCATAAGCGCGTCCAGCACTTCCCTGCCCCGCGGGCCTAGCGTGCGTTTAGCGACATCGCGGCGGAAATCGGCGACATACTGCGCCAGACGCGGCCAAGGAACGCCTTCCCCGTCAACCTCCGTCGCTTGCGACATCGGCTCCTGCCACAGCACGACCGCCGGGCCGGGCGTATCATTATCTTCAGCGTCGGGGGCATCGTCGCCAATCAGCTCATCGAATACCGCCCTGACCGCTTGCATGTGGGCGTCCAGCGTGCGGGTGAGCTGCGGCCAGTCCGCCTCGTCCATTCCCCAGGCCAGGCGCGCCTGATTGAGCGCGTCGGCGGGCAACGTTTGCGTCTGCTGATCATTAATGCCCTGCAACAGATTTTCCAACCGTCGCAGGTAGAGGTAGGCCGCACTCAGACGGGCACTTTGCGCCGGCGTAAGCAGTCCCAGCGCGCCGATGGTCTCAAGCGTCGGCAATAGCGCGCGCGACTGCAGGCGCGGCTCGCGGCCGCCGCGAATCAATTGAAACACCTGGGCGATAAACTCGATCTCACGGATCCCGCCGGCGCCCAGTTTGATATTGTCCTTCAACCCGCGCCGTCGGACCTCGCGGGCAATCATTTGCTTCATATTGCGCAGCGACTGGATGACGCTAAAGTCAATGTAGCGGCGATAGATAAATGGACGCAGCATGCTGCGCAATTCCTGGCTGTAGGGATCGCCATCGCCGCCCATCAGCCGCGCTTTGATCATCGCGTAGCGTTCCCAATCCCTGCCCTGTTCTTGATAATAATCCTCCAGCGCGGCAAAGCTCAGCACCAGCTGCCCGCTATCGCCGAACGGCCGCAGCCGCATATCGACCCGATAAACAAAGCCGTCCACGGTCGGCTGGTCGAGCGCTTTAATCACCCGTTGACCCAGCCGGATAAAAAACTGGGCGTTATCCAGCTCGCGGCCGCCGCCGCGGGTAAAACCGTTTTCGGGGTAGGCGAAAATCAAATCAATATCGGAGGAAAAATTCAGCTCCCCGCCGCCCAGTTTGCCCATGCCCAGAATCAGCAGAGGCTGTGGCGTGCCGTCTGCGCCACAGGGTGTACCCCACTCGCGGCAACACGCCTGCCACAGCCAGTCGCGCGCGGCGATAATCAAGGTTTCCGCCAATTGGCTTAGCTGGGTCAGGGTTTCACGGGTATCACAGAGGCCGAGAATTTGCGCCCAACCGATACGCACCAGCATACGGCGCCGGAACAAGCGCAGCTCGCGCATCAGCGCGGATTCATCATCAACCGCCGCCAGCCGGGCGGCCAGCAGCGCGGCATAATCCCGCCATTCGCCGGGTTGCGGCACCTCCGTCACTAGCGCCTGCTGCCACGCCGGATGGCTTTGCAGCGCGTCGCTGATGAAATCACTCATGGCGAGCGCCCGAAGGGTTGCATCGTCCGCCGGCGCCGGTAATCCGGCCGCCGACTGCTGTCCTTGCTTATGCAAGAGCGGCGGTAATGGTCGCGCATTCATGGTCAATATTCCCTGGAGACAAACATGGCTCGCCGACGGAGTGGTAACACAAGGCTCTCGCTATTTTAGCCAGAACCCCACCTGCGCCAACTCCTGACGCCGCAAATGTTCCCTATCATCGGATCCTGGCTGCACGATAGACTGATGCAGCGCTGTCCAATGCATCAGATAGGCCACCACCTCGGTCGGCCGATAGGCGCCGATTAACGGCACGATATCCGCCAGCAGCCCACGGAGCTGGCTTTGCGGCTGACCAGATTCTCCAGCACGCCGGCCTTGGCCGGCGCAAGCCCGAACAACCAAAGCTCCTAATGATATTGCCAATGATCCAGCGCCATGTGCAGCGCCGCGCTCATACCTTCCTCCACCGTCGCCTGCGCGGCGGGATCAAGCTCTGGCGGCCATGTCTGTGCCGGTAACCGAGCGAGATCCAGCGTCGGCCCCGACAGCGGCACATTAAATTCTGGATGTTGATGCAAGCCGCCGATGACCTGGCCGGCGGTTTTCATTGTCATCTCACACTGTCCGTCCACCTGACGGATACGTAACCCTATGCCGTGGCGGCGCAAATCAAAGCCATCCGTCTCAAAATAGGTATTGGTCAATTGCCGGAGCGCATTACCGTCATGGCCCATCGCCAATAACCGCTGCCGCAACGCAGGCAGCATCTCGGGCTGAACGATAAATTTTAACTTGATTTCTTCATTCATAGTGTTATATGGCCATACCGGTAAAATACATTGACGCTTAAGCCATCCCTGGTGGCGACTCATCGCTTAAGATGGCAAGTGTTTAATGCCTAATCATGGCCTTAATGGACAAAACTGACAAGCCCAACGGCACTTTTCGTGTGACGAGAGGTCCAAAGATCTTATCGCTTTTGACGCGTTTTGTCATTGTCGTCCCTCCCACCCGCCGTCGGCGGCGAAGAGGGTACGCCGCGCCCGTCACCGCGCGGCGCCGGCCTGTAGACGCCGGCATCATCGGGTAGTGGGGGCAGCAACGGCTTTACGCTCCGTCCGAGAGTAAGAGTGTTCTCATTTCGGACCCGACGTTGCGTCGTCAAACTGAAGTCACTACTATCGTGCTACATTTGCTTAAAAATGACGGACTAATGCTGAAATTACGCCATATTTACTTCGTCGCGGTCGGTTTGGGTCTCGCCTGCGCCGCCAACGCCGATGAGCCACGTTATGTCTCAGACAACCTGCTGACCTATATCCATAGCGGCCCGGGTAATCAATACCGCATTGTCGGCACCTTGAATTCCGGCGACACCGTTACGCTTCTATGTCAGAATGACGACACCGGCTTCGCCCAGGTACGCGACGAAAAGGGGCGCACCGCCTGGATCCCGCAGGAGCAGCTGAGCGCTCAGCCCAGCCTGCGCACCCGGGTGCCGGCGCTGGAGCAGCAGGTGCAGGATCTGACGCAAAAGCTTAATACTATCGATGCGAGCTGGAATCAGCGCACGGCCGACATGCAGAAAAAAGTGGCCACCAGCGACGGCGTGATCAACGATCTCAAGGAACAGAATCAGGCGTTGAAGGATCAACTTTCGACCGCACAGAAAAAGGTCAATGCGGCGGCGGTCCAGCTTGACGACAAACAGCGTACCATCATCATGCAATGGTTCATGTATGGCGGCGGTGTGGCTGGCGTGGGCCTGCTGCTGGGTTTGCTGCTGCCCCATATCATTCCCCGACGCAAAAGAGACAACTGCTGGATGAACTAAGCCGCCCCCGACACGGGTGGCGATGAATCTCGTGCGAGATACGGCTACACTCAATGGACGGTACCGATAAAGGCAACACCGGCTTTGCCAGGAGAGAATTGTGAAAAAATATCTGGTCGGCGGCGCCGTGCGTGACGGTCTGTTACAGCTCCCCGTCAAGGAACGGGATTGGGTGGTGGTCGGCGCAACGCCGCAGGAGATGCTCGCGCAAGGTTATCAGCATGTCGGCAAAGATTTTCCGGTTTTTCTGCATCCCGATAGCCGCGAGGAGTATGCGCTGGCCCGTACGGAGCGCAAATCCGGTCAGGGCTATACCGGCTTCATCTGCTACGCCTCGCCGGAAGTCACGCTGGAAGAAGATCTGCGCCGCCGCGATCTCACCATTAATGCCATCGCCCGCGACGACGAGGGTAACCTGATTGATCCCTATCAGGGACAGCAGGACATCCGCCAACGCTGGTTGCGCCATGTCTCCGACGCCTTCGGCGAAGATCCGCTGCGCGTACTGCGGGTCGCCCGTTTTGCCGCGCGTTTCGCCCATTTGAATTTCCGCATCGCGCCGGAAACGATGGCGTTGATGCAGCAGATGACCGACGAGCTGCCGCTGCTGGCGCCTGAGCGTGTCTGGAAAGAGACGGAGCGGACGCTGGCAACCCGCAATCCGCAGGTCTATTTTCAGGTCCTGCGCGACTGCGGCGCGTTAAAAGCGCTATTTCCGGAGGTGGACGCGCTATTTGGCGTCCCGGCGCCGGCGAAATGGCACCCGGAAATCGATACCGGCATCCACACTCTGATGACGGTGTCGATGGCGGCCCGGTTAACGGACGATATCGCGGTACGCTTCGCTACACTTTGCCACGATGTGGGCAAGGCGCTCACGCCGCGCGAGCTGTGGCCCAGCCACCACGGCCACGGCCCGGCGGGGGTGAAGGTGGTGGAAGCGCTGTGCCAGCGCCTGAAGGTGCCCAATCCGCTGCGCGATCTGGCCACGATCGTGGCCCGCTACCATGATCTTTTGCACGGTGCCCAGAGCCTGACGCCAAAGACACTGATAAAACTGTTCAGCGCCATTGATGTCTGGCGCCGACCGGCGCGCCTGGAGCAGATGATCCTCGCCAGCGAAGCCGACGCACGTGGCCGTACCGGGTTTGAGAACCATGCCTATCCGCAGGGGGATTTTCTGCGCGACGCGTTCCGCGTAGCCAGTTCAGTCAGCGCGCGAGATGTGATGGCGGCGGGATTCAGCGGCGCGCAGATCGGCGAGGAGCTCAACCGGCGACGCCAGCAGGCGCTGGCGAGCTGGAAGCGACAGCAAGAGAATAGCGATACCGAGACCATTCAGGACTGACCCTTACTGCACCGCGTATACTGCGTCAGATACTGCATATGCCGTCAGACATGCCGTAACCATGGCGCCGGGCGGAGGCGCAGCAAAAACAGCATTAGCCAGCCAATCAGCCAATCAGCCAATCAGCCAATCAGCCAATCAGCCAATCAGCCAATCAGCCAATCAAGATCCAATACACCACCACCGCCAGAATAAAGCGGTAAATGGCAAACGGCACGAACGAAATACGCTTAATAATTTGCAAAAAGAATTTGATAGCGAGCAGCGCCACCACAAAGGCGGTAACGAAGCCGATAGCGAACATCGGAAGATCCTGCCAGGAGAGAAACGGCAGGCTTTTGTACAGATCCAGCACCGTCGCGCCCAGCATCATCGGCACCGCCAGGATAAAGGAAAACTCCGATGCGGCGTAACGGCTAACGCCGACCAGCAAGCCGCCGCTGATGGTGGCGCCGGAGCGGGAAAAGCCTGGCCACAGCGCCAGACACTGGAAACAACCGATGAGAAACGCCTGGAGATAAGTCAAATCGTCGATACCCGCCGCGCGCGGCACCTTGGGCTTCAGCCATTCCCCCGCCAGCAAAAGCACACCGCCGACCACCAGGGCATACATTACGTAAATCGGGGCAAAAATGGCTTTGATTTGCTCGTGAAACACCAGCCCCAGCACCACCGCCGGAATCATGCCCAGCAAAATATGACCGAGACGCAGGCGACCGCTGCCGATACCCTCGTGAGGCACCTGGCCAAAATGGATACCGATAAGACCAAACAGCCGGCGCCAAAATACCACCACCACCGCCAGAATCGAGCCTAGCTGGATGATGACCTCAAAGGTCTTGGCTTTATCATCCGTAAAGCCAAGCAGGCTACCGACCAATATCATATGTCCCGTCGAAGAAACCGGCAGAAACTCCGTTAACCCTTCCACTCCCCCCAGAATGAACGCGATAACCCACTCGTGCATATCCGCCATACAACGTTTCCCTCAAAGTCACGACAATAAAAAAGCGGCGGTATGTAAACAGACCAACCGCTAAATCTCCCGCAAATTGAGACAAACATACTGTAATTTGGTTGCAATCGCATGGCCAAATGATTACCGCTGCGCTATTTTCAGATTTTTCGCCGCATGCGCTCGATGATAACGCCGACGTTGGCCGCCTGCGGTACCGCGCCGGGCTTACCGATTTTGATACGTATCCAGGGCAGTTTGAACTGGGTCATCAGCCGCTCCGCCGTCTCTTCGGCGACGCGCTCCACCAGTGCGAAATGCTTGCCGCTCACCAGCGACAGCACGGCGTCGGTGACGTCCGCATAGCTCAGACAGTCGGCAACATCATCGCTACGTGCCGCCGGACGGTTGTCCCAGCCCATCTCAAGGTCGAACACCAATTTCTGCAACCGTTGCTGTTCCCAGTCATAGACGCCTATCACCGCCATTACCGTTAATTGCTCAATAAATACAATGTCCATGTGCCATACTCGGTTTTTGTGGCTATCGGATACCACTTCCTCGGGAATATGCGTATTATCCACAGATAGCGAAATAAAACGAATGTTGATAAATGGAATGTGGTTATGAATGCTATCGCGATTGGCATGATAATCTTCGCCTATCTCTGCGGTTCAGTCTCCAACGCGATTCTGATCTGTAGGCTCGCCCGCCTGCCGGATCCCCGCACTAGCGGCTCCGGCAATCCCGGCGCCACCAACGTGCTGCGGCTCGGCGGCAAGCTGGCGGCCGCGGGCGTAATGGTTTTCGATGTCCTGAAGGGGATGATCCCGGTGTGGATAGGCTACGGCCTCGGCCTGCCGCCGTTCTGGCTGGGTCTGGTGGCGATCGCCGCCTGTCTTGGCCATATTTATCCGATTTTCTTCCATTTTCGCGGTGGTAAAGGGGTCGCTACCGCGCTGGGGGCCATTGCGCCCATTGGTTATGATCTGTCCGGACTGATGATAGGCACCTGGCTTTTAACGGCGCTGCTCTCTGGCTACTCTTCGCTGGGGGCTATTGTCAGCGCCCTGATCGCGCCATTCTACGTCTGGTGGTTCAAGCCGCAGTTTACCTTCCCGGTGGCGATGCTTTCCTGTCTGGTACTCCTACGTCACCACGACAATATACAGCGCCTCTGGCACGGCCAGGAAAGCCGCATCTGGCACCGCCGGCAAAAAGATCGGGATATCGACCGGCAACAAAGCAAGCACTGACTCAGGCGCCCAGCGCCGGCAACTCCTCCAGCGGCCAGCGCGGCCGTACCGACACCGCCAGACTCGCCTGAGATCCGCCCTGCAGCCGCACCATGCCCGCGTAAGCGATCATCGCGCCATTATCCGTACAAAACTCGGGACGGGCGTAAAACACTTCTCCGCCACGTTGGCGCATCATTTCGCCCATACTCGCGCGCAGCGACTGATTGGCGCTAACGCCGCCGGCCATCACCAACCGCTGGAATCTGGTCTGATCGAGCGCGCGCCGACATTTTATCATGAGCGTATCCACCACCGCCTCCTCGAAGGCCCGTGCGACGTCCGCGCGCGTCTGGTGATCATCGGCACCGGCGCGCACGGTGTTGGCAGCAAAGGTTTTCAACCCGGAGAAGCTGAACGCCAGCCCAGGATGGTCAGTCATCGGTCGCGGAAATTTGTAACGCCCCGGCACGCCCTGCTGCGCCAGACGCGCGAGCATCGGGCCGCCGGGATAGTCCAGCCCCAGCAGCTTGGCGGTTTTATCAAAGGCTTCGCCGGCGGCATCATCGATAGACTCCCCCAGCAATTGATATTCGCCAATGCCGGTCACGGCGATAAGCTGGGTATGACCGCCGGAAACCAACAGCGCCACGAACGGGAATGCCGGCGGATTCGCCTCCAGCATCGGCGCCAGCAAATGCCCCTCCATGTGGTGGACGGCGACAGCCGGCACCCCCCAGGCATAGGCCAGCGCGCGGCCGACGGTGGCACCAACCATTAACGCGCCCACTAGCCCCGGACCGGCAGTGTAAGCCACCCCATGGATATCCGACGCCTGCAGGCCGGCCTCGGCCAGCGCCGCCTGGATGAGCGGCACAGTTTTATGGACATGATCGCGGGACGCCAGCTCCGGCACCACACCGCCATAATCGGCGTGCAGTTTCACCTGGCTATAGAGCTGATTAGCCAGCAAACCTTGTTGTTGATCGTAAATCGCCACGCCGGTTTCATCGCATGACGTCTCAATACCCAATACGCGCATAATCTTTACCACCTTTTTTGCGGCGCACAGTTTACCATATTTGCGCCATTACGTGGTCTAGGGACGGCGGCTTTGGCGCAAAGCCCTTTCTTCTCGTCGGACGTCATGCTACAAAAGCCGACCCGGCGATCGCCGGGCAAGCGGCAGGATCCCACGGTAGCCCACAGCGATCCCGCCGCTTGCCCTCGGACGGTTTTTATGAACGTCCGCGCCGCCGGATCGGGGTTTTTGCGTCGTGACACCCCGTTCAGGGCCGATTTCGTGCCCGCTTTTTTACCCAAATTTACGCCTGACATCAGCGGGTTGTGTGGCAACCGACGTGCAGCAAGTCAGATCACGCAGTGCGGCGCTTTACAAAGCAGACAGGCTTAGAGTAGAATTCCGCACCATTTTGAAAATGGCTGGCACTGGTCAGCGACAAAATCCGAATTCTATCGAGGTGAGAGGCACATGCCGGTAATTAAAGTACGTGAAAACGAGCCGTTCGACGTAGCACTGCGTCGCTTCAAGCGTTCCTGCGAAAAAGCGGGTGTTCTGGCCGAAGTTCGTCGTCGCGAGTTCTATGAAAAACCGACGACCGAACGTAAGCGCGCTAAAGCGTCCGCCGTTAAACGTCACGCCAAGAAACTGGCTCGCGAAAACGCACGCCGCACTCGTCTGTATTGATTTTCCGGGGTGCGATCAACCCCGGCCGCGTGATTAATATCCGCAGACTTAGCTGTTGCATACGAAGGCCGTGCCATCCGGAAGGATTGCGCGGCCTGTTGTCGTTCAAGTGCTTACCTGACAGGGCTTATGGCTGGACGAATCCCACGTGTCTTTATCAATGACTTGTTGGCGCGAACCGACATCGTCGATCTGATCGATGCGCGGGTAAAGCTCAAAAAGCAGGGCAAGAATTTTCACGCCTGCTGTCCATTCCATCATGAGAAAACCCCGTCGTTTACCGTGAACGGCGAAAAGCAGTTTTACCATTGTTTCGGCTGTGGCACCCATGGCAACGCCATCGATTTCCTGATGAATTACGACCGGCTGGAGTTCGTCGAATCCATCGAAGAGCTTGCCGCCCAGCACGGCCTGGACGTGCCCTATGAAACGGGCACCGGCCCGAACCAGCAGAAGCGCCACCAGCGACAAAGCCTGTACCAGCTGATGGACAAACTCAGCGGCTTCTATCAACAGGCGCTACAGGCGCAGACGGCATCGGATGCGCGCCACTATCTGCAACAGCGCGGGCTGAGCGAAGCGGTCATCAACCATTTTGCCATCGGTTTCGCGCCGCCGGGCTGGGACAACGTCGATAAGCGTTTTGGCCGTTCGGCGGAGGATCGCGCCTCGCTCAACGATGCCGGCATGCTGGTTGTGAATGACAACGGCCGCACCTACGACCGTTTTCGCGATCGCATCATGTTTCCCATCCGCGACAAACGCGGGAGGGTTATCGCTTTCGGTGGACGGATATTGGGCGAGGGTCAGCCGAAATACCTGAACTCGCCAGAAACCGATATTTTTCATAAAGGTCGCCAGCTGTACGGCCTGTATGAGGCCCAGCGGCAGCATCCGGAATTATCCCGGCTACTCGTGGTCGAAGGGTATATGGACGTCGTGGCGCTGGCACAGTTCGGTATCGACTACGCGGTGGCTTCGTTAGGCACCTCGACCACCGCGGAGCATATCCAACTGCTTTATCGCGCCACCGATCGGGTGATCTGCTGCTATGACGGCGACCGCGCTGGACGTGAAGCGGCCTGGCGCGCGCTGGAAAACGCGCTGCCCTACTTGACCGATGGCCGCCAGCTACGCTTCATGTTTCTGCCGGACGGTGAGGATCCCGATACGCTGGTGCGCAAAATCGGCAAAGAGGCATTTGAAAAGTACATCGAACAGGCGCAGCCGCTGTCGACGTTTTTATTTGAAACGCTGATGCCACAGGTGGACTTGAGCAGCCCCGACGGTCGTGCCAAGTTAAGCACGCTGGCGCTGCCGTTGATAGGCCAGGTACCAGGCGAGACATTGCGTCTCTACCTGCGCCAGCAGTTGGGCAATAAACTCGGGATCCTTGACGACAGTCAACTGGAGAAACTACTGCCCAAGGCGGCCCTTAAGGCAAATATTTCACCACAGTCGCGGATAAAACGCACAACCATGCGTATACTGATAGGATTGCTGGTGCAGCATCCGCGGCTTTCCGCCCTGGTACCTACGGTGCAGGGGCTGGAGCAGGCAATTCAGCCGGGCGTGCCGTTGTTTGTTGAATTAGTGCAGACCTGCCAGGCCCAACCGGGGTTAACCACCGGCCAGTTGCTGGAGCATTATCGGGAGAATAAATCTTACTCCCAGCTTGAAACCCTGGCGACCTGGAACCACATGATCATAGATGAGATGATCGAGGCGACATTTGTCGATACCCTGGCGAGTCTTTACGACTCCATACTTGAACACCGCCAGGAAGCGCTTATCGCCCGCGACCGGACCCACGGCCTGACGGCCGAAGAACGCCAGGAGCTCTGGTCGCTGAATCAGGCGCTGGCGAAAAAAACCTGAATGACGAGGCTTAATTGCCTATATCTGGCAGGGCAAGACCCTGCGCAATGCCGTATTGGGCTGCGGCGCGAAACAAAGCTCAGATCTCTTGTTGGTGATGCGCTTTCACCAACCAACACCGAATATTACTCTGAAGTGTGGATACCGTCTTATGGAGCAAAACCCGCAGTCACAGCTCAAGCTGCTTGTCACACGTGGTAAGGAGCAAGGCTATTTGACCTTTGCCGAGGTCAATGACCATCTGCCGGAGGATATCGTCGACTCCGACCAGATCGAAGATATCATCCAGATGATAAATGACATGGGCATCCAGGTGATGGAAGAAGCACCGGATGCCGATGACCTGCTGCTGGCCGAAACCACCTCCGACACCGACGAAGATGCGGCGGAAGCCGCGGCGCAGGTCTTGTCCAGCGTGGAGTCCGAAATTGGGCGCACCACCGACCCCGTGCGCATGTACATGCGCGAAATGGGCACCGTGGAGCTGCTGACGCGCGAAGGCGAGATCGATATCGCCAAGCGTATCGAAGATGGCATCAATCAGGTTCAGTGCTCGGTCGCCGAGTACCCTGAGGCTATCACCTACCTGCTGGAGCAGTACGACCGCGTCGAAGCCGGCGAGGCCCGCCTGTCCGATCTTATCACCGGCTTCGTCGACCCTAACGCGGAAGAAGATATGGCGCCCACCGCGACCCATATCGGTTCCGAACTCTCCGCCGACGAAATCGCCGATGACGACGACGAGGATGAAGAGGACGGCGACGACGACAGCACGGACGATGATAACAGCATCGATCCGGAGTTGGCGCGGCAAAAATTTGTCGAGCTGCGCGAGCAGTACGAAATTACCCGTAACGTTATAAAAACCAACGGGCGCAGCCATGCTAAATCAGCCTCGGAGATTTTGAATCTTTCCGATGTATTCAAACAGTTCCGCCTGGTGCCGAAGCAGTTCGATTACCTGGTCAACAACATGCGCGCCATGATGGATCGCGTGCGTACCCAGGAACGTTTGATCATGAAATTGTGCGTCGAAATCAGCAAGATGCCCAAGAAAAATTTCGTCACGCTGTTTGCCGGTAATGAAACTAGCGAAAGCTGGTTCAAAGCCGCGCTGGCGATGAACAAGCCCTGGTCGGAAAAACTGCACGAAGTCGATGATGACGTGTACCGCAGCCTGCAGAAACTGCGGCAGATTGAAGAAGAAACCGGTTTGACCATCGAGCAGGTGAAGGATATCAATCGCCGCATGTCGATCGGCGAAGCCAAGGCGCGACGCGCCAAGAAAGAAATGGTCGAGGCGAACCTGCGTTTGGTTATCTCTATCGCCAAAAAATACACCAACCGCGGCCTGCAGTTCCTGGATCTGATCCAGGAGGGCAATATCGGTTTGATGAAGGCGGTGGATAAATTTGAATACCGTCGTGGTTACAAGTTTTCCACCTACGCCACCTGGTGGATCCGCCAGGCCATCACTCGCTCTATCGCCGACCAGGCGCGCACCATCCGTATTCCGGTGCATATGATTGAGACCATCAACAAACTCAACCGCATTTCCCGACAGATGCTGCAGGAAATGGGACGCGAACCGACGCCCGAAGAGCTGGCGGAACGCATGCTGATGCCGGAGGATAAAATCCGTAAGGTGCTCAAGATTGCCAAAGAGCCTATCTCCATGGAAACTCCTATCGGCGACGATGAAGATTCGCACTTGGGGGATTTTATCGAGGACACCACCCTCGAACTGCCGCTGGATTCCGCCACCTCGGAGAGTCTGCGTTCAGCCACCCACGATGTGCTGGCCGGCCTGACCGCGCGTGAAGCCAAGGTTCTGCGCATGCGCTTCGGTATCGACATGAATACCGACCATACGCTGGAAGAAGTCGGCAAACAGTTTGACGTCACCCGCGAGCGTATCCGTCAGATCGAAGCGAAAGCGCTGCGTAAGCTGCGGCACCCGAGCCGTTCTGAGGTCCTGCGCAGCTTCCTGGACGATTAAGTTCTGGTTTTGCTGGCGGTTCTTTCCTTAAGGCGCTCAAAACATCGCCCCGCAGAGCACACCGCGGGGTTTTTTATTGCCCACCGCCCATGAGCGCTGGAAAAAGCGCTAGCCTGCGGTAAACGAATGCGGCGGGAGCGCGTCGGCCAGGTCGCGATACGCCGCCAGTAGTGCGTCAGCGCTCATGCGATTTAGCCCGCTGGGGTTAGGCAAAACCCACAACTGCGTGGCGCCAATGCGCATTTCCTGCCGCCCCCACGGCGCATTTCTCACCCCAAATGCCTAGCAGTAAGCTTGCTTGCCTAAAATCGCCAGCGACAGCTCTGAAGCTTCGGTGGTAGGCCGCGTCACCAGCATCGTGATCCCACACCCTGTTTCCAGCAGCCGCTGCTGCTGCTCCGGCGGCAGTTGGTGCGCCTAAAGCCTGCAAGATGGATGACCTTCCAAAAGCGATTGTTAGGATTGGCGAAATGTACACCTTTATACGCTCTGGATAACCCAGGATTGATACCGCAGAACACCCCCCTCAACCCCTACCGGAGAATATCTTCTATCATTGAACCCTCTCTTTCATCTCTGGCCGTGGCGCCGATAATTAACGATTTTAGCCAAAAAAACGGCGATAAATCATCCATCTGGCGGGAGGCACTATAGACCCGGTTGGCGGCATCATTTATAATCAACGCCCACTTGGCCCCTTAGCTCAGTGGTTAGAGCAGGCGACTCATAATCGCTTGGTCGCTGGTTCAAGTCCAGCAGGGGCCACCATATTTTATCTTATAAATAATACACTTAATACACTTTCAAGCCAGTTGTTTTTTTGCTGTTTTCGTGTTAGTGGCAGCAGAAATACGGGTGTAGCCCATTTTTATCCATTCTTGCCGTCTCTGCTCTTCCATGTTTTGCTACCATTTTCGCGCTATTTAGTCCAAAGACAACATTACTTTGCCAATATTTTGTTAGTAACTAAATTTT
Organism: Sodalis glossinidius str. 'morsitans'; assembly: GCF_000010085.1. Lineage (NCBI taxonomy): Bacteria > Pseudomonadati > Pseudomonadota > Gammaproteobacteria > Enterobacterales > Bruguierivoracaceae > Sodalis > Sodalis glossinidius. The sequence continues at coordinate 464,479 of NC_007712.1, read as the reverse complement.
ATTAACGCTAGAAATTATTCATGTGGTTTGACATGTCGGTTATAAATTCGCCTAAGGGAATTTACCCCTTCTTGGCGTACTGATTCCTAAGCTTGCGCTGCAAGACAATGTATGAGTAACTAACCTAGCTGGCTTGGTCGCTATATACTGATTAGCCTAAAACATACAAACAGAGTCATAACTATAAAAGGAAAGGGTTATGAAAAACGTTACGATTTACCACAACCCGTCATGCGGCACTTCTCGAAACACGCTTACTTTGATTCGCGATAGCGGCATTGAACCGACAATAATTCCTTATTTAAAGCAACCACCCAGCCCGGAGCAACTCCTTGAGCTTCTTAGCGTTATGGGTATGCATGCTCGTGAACTATTACGCTCCAAAGAAGCACAATACCGACAGTTAGGTTTGGACGCTCAGCATCTGAGTGAAGATGAACTGATTCAAGCAATGTGTCACCATCCAGTGTTAATGAATCGTCCGATAGTTGTTACTCCTCTTGGTACCCGCCTCTGCCGGCCTGCCGAAATCGTGCTGGAAATTTTACCTAAGGTGCAGTGAAAGAGTGATGTCAAAGTTCAATGCATACCCGCATTATTGCTGTTGAAATTTTGCATGTGCGCATCGAATCGTTGGTAGATAAACCAAAGCAATCGGTTGTGAAAAAAATTGAAAAGTCTTCTTCGCCTCCCATTAACTTGCAAGTCTCGCCATGCCTGGGTTTTCTGTAAAAGTCTGTCTTGCCTTTTCAGCCATGATTTTATGCCGCGCGCCACGTAATCCATGATTTTCCTCGTTACGTCAATGAGATGTGCTTTACGTGGGGCATCTCTCCGGCGTCAAAAATTGAAAAAAACTGAAATTCTTTTCACACTTTACAATTTTGCCTCTCGCCCAAAAGCCCAGGCACAGCGCGGGTTGGCGGGGTGATTTGCCGGTAGGCCATTTTGAAAAAATTTTACGCTGCAAAGTGTGCAGGCGGCGGGTGCAGTGTAGCGCCGTTTCCGTGGGGGATGCGTGTATTTCGTGGCGATGACGCGGCCCTGGCGCGCCGTGGTTGAACGGAGTGGAATGCGTGGCGTTTGGGATGGCTTGAGGCAAAGAGGTGCTTGGCGGGGCGCTCAGGTGCTGTGAGCGGCAGCCACAAAAAAGCCCGCGTGATGCGGGCAGGGGTGTGCGGGGAGATCAGCCGATAACGGGCGCGTACCGGCGGCGTAAGGCGTCAGACTGTGCTCCGGTTGCCGCTATCTCGCCGGCGTTCTGGGGCGCACCGGTGTTGCTGTGGGTATGCTGGCGGTTTGTTGCGCCAGCGCTTGCAGTACGTCCAGGATGTCGAGCATCAGCGCCATCACGTTAACCTGTTCACTACCCACCCAGACAACGGGTGCGATCACTTCCTGGCGCGCTGTCGCCAGACTACGGCGGATATTACCGATTTTCTCTATCAGGTCGCCGCCGATGTCCGTTGTCGCGTTTTGCCCGATGCTGGCGACATAGTTTGCGCGGGTCGCCACACTGTAATCGCCCTCGGCGATCTGCTGAATACTGCCGGCCAGAAGACGGGCTCTGCCCAGTACGGTGGTCTTGTCCGTGGCCTGTACCGTGGTGTTGCAGGCACCAGCGTCCGGTTTTCGCTATCCGCCGTGATTTCACGGTGCTGGGCGCTTTCGCGGATAGACTGATCTGTCTGACGCTCCCAGTCGCCTGCCACGGTGACACGCTGGAACACTTCCGCGCGTTGTTGCTGAAGCTGTTCGCCGGGTTTGATTCGGGCAAGGTCTGGCCATGGGTGAGGATTTGGCGCACAAAGGGCTTATCCGGGCGACCCTCGGTAAAACCGATTTCAAGGAGCGTACCCGGGGGCGGAAAATGGAATAGCCCCGATTCTACGCCGGCCATCGGCAGGGGGAGCGGCACGGTCGGATATACCGACGTATTCGCTGCCGGGTTGCCGTCCGCATCCAGTAATTGAACATCCACCGCGTAACGGGGGCGGAACGGATCGGCCAGGTCACCCCGGCTGACCGCTTCGCTCTGCCCCTGACCCGCGCAAATTTCGGCAGATGCAGCCCGGCGGACAATTCCGGGTAGGCTGCATCAATCTGGCGCTGTGCGGACGATTTGGCCGTGGTTTTTCCCGTCAGCGGGTTGACAGCCTGCCAGATCAGCGGCTTGCCGTTGACGAGCACGCCGGGGCGCAGGCTGGGCACCATGGGCAGCGTCAGGGTATTGCCTGCCGCCTGTGTCTGGCTGAATTCCGGGAGGATAGAGACCGGTTTGCCAGCAAACAGGGCGTGCGCGGCGTCGCCCAGGTAAATACCGCCGTCCGGCAGCGGTTGCCAAAGGTAGTCTTGTATAGCAAATGCCGGCCCCATAGCGGCCAGTAACTGGTAGCCGCTGCCGCTGTGGGTAAAATGGGGAATGGGGGATCGGTGTCATTTGACGCGGTCGGCAGGACCACGGTGAGGCCGCTTTGGGCCTGTATCCACTCGGCTATCTGGCGCAGGGTCGGATGCTGGAATGAACAGAGCCAGGGGCGGTCAAAGATGCCGCTCATCTCGCGGACAAAGAGGCGTTGAAAGCCTTTGCCGGCAGGCTGGGTACGTTCAACAAAACCGGTAAACCAGCGTAATACACGCTCAGGGTAGCCGATATCCAGTCGGACCAGCTTACCGCTGTAATCCTTTTCCGTCTGGACGGTGATAAATCCACGCCCGCTGGCGCTTATCTCTAATATCAGGTTAACGTCAACCAACAGCACCGTACCCCCTGACAACATCAGTCGTTTAATCGGTTTCATCCCCTTACCCCAGCGCGTCATTGACGGGTTTGAGGACTTTGCGCTCAAACCAGCTTAATTGTTCGTCGCTCTCTGCCGCCGAAGTGCTGCTTGCTAGCCCCTTGCCCGGACTTTGTTTCTGGGCGGCGGTTTAATTGCCTTCGCGCGCGTCTTTTTTCTCGGGCACACTCAGATGTTCGCGCAATGTGAACGTCACCAGCCAGGCTTGTTTCCCGTCCTGCTTCGGGGCCTCTATCGAGCCGCTAAACGTTGCCAGCCGGAAGTTAATGGCCTGGGCGGTATGATTTGCCACGAGGTAGCGCTTCAGCCTGCCGCCCTCGGTGGCTCCAGCCAGGGCAAACAGGCGCGTTAGCCCCTCGGACTCCGTAAACGGGATAACGCCAGAGACGCGCAGCTCCTTGGGCTTGATGCCCTGCTCCGCGTTGGCCGTGCTGGAGGTTTGCCACGACTGGTCTTTTTCCTGAAACTGCATGGTGGGCGTCACCATCAGGCTTTTGAGCGGCAGTGCCTCGCCATCAAGGGCCAATGTGATGATTGTCATGGACCATCGCCTCCAGTGCAGAGACCGCGTCTCCGGCAAACAGCGTCGCCAGGGTCATCACTGCATCGGGTTGCGGCACCTCTTTTTGCATGTTGGCCGCCAGGGTAGCCGCCAGTCCTTCGCCCCTAAACACCCAGGCGTTGACGCTGTTCTGACCCAGGTCTCCCAGGGCTTGACTGATAGCCTCGTGGGCCGACTGGCGCGCGTCAGACAGTGCGGTTAAGTGAGCCTGTAGTTGCGCCACACTGGCCCCGCTGGCTACCTCCGCCTTTGCCTCTGCCATGATGTTGGCCCGTTGCGCCAGACGCAGTGTGCCCGCCGATAACGGCAGCGGGGCGGGTAAGCCGCCGCTCGCTTTGGGGGGGCAACTGCAGGCAGGTGATAGACTGCGTGGCCGCTGTTTGCGCCATGCGCGAGACCTGCCCCAGCACTGGCAGGGGTAACACCGCTGAAAAGGCGGTGAGCAGGGACATAAATTCCGGCTGTGAGGTGGCGCAGAGCATCACCACCATCACGTGCAGATTGCGTCCGCCGCCAGCCAGTGCACGGCATTTTGTGGACTCAGGTAGCTTCCCGAGGCGGCAGTACGTCCCACACCCGGCGTCCAGGGATGCACTGGCAGAACCGTGCAGGTTAGAGGTGGCAGGCTATCCGCCAGTCGCAGTGTTGCCTTGCGCCACCTCATTCTGGCGTCTCCGGCCAGTCGATATCGGGCGCGGTGCTGATATCCACCCGGTTTAGCAGCACACGGTATTTTTTTCAGGCCAGCAACGCCGCTTTTTCGGCATCTGTTGCCATGTCGAGGTCTACGGCATCTTCCAGTGGTGCCATGGCACGAGTCACCTCATCCATCAGACGGCGTTTTGTGACGTCCACGCTCAGTCTAGCCTCTTCTGGCGTAGGGGGCGGTACATCAATCCATGCCGGATACCCCTGGGCATTCGCGCCACGTTGCTTTCCTGACGGGGGCGAGGCACAGAATTGCCAGAACGTGGTTTCGTCTACATCCACTAAATCATCCGGCAGCGAACCGGCTTTAATGTAGTCATTCAGCATCGACACCGGAAAAAAACTGCCTGTACGGGCGCTAAATTTATATTGTTCCATCGTCAATACCCCACTGCCATCCAGTAAACTTCTTTCTCTCTGGCACCGTGGCACCAGTCAAAGCCGTCATGCTGATCACCAAGAAAGACCACCTGCTGGTTATATTGCGTCGCATAACCTTGAGCAAAGTTTTTAATGCAGAGGGAAACATGTAATAAGCGGTTAGGGCAATGAACGTGAAGACCAATACGCTCTGTGGCGTCAGCATAGATGCCAATGCGTAAACCACCCTGAAAAATAAGCCCGCGTCGATTATCCTTGAACCACCAGTTATCACCATTTACCTAGAATTCCGAGGATTCGCGGATACGTTTTTCTACCCAGCCGCTGAGATGCCCGCCCCATACCGCTCCGTGAACATTGCCATATTCTTGATAAGTGGCCCCTGCGGCATGGAGGGCCTGCGGGGAGTAAAAATGCCCGTTTTTATTGAATACCCAATCTCCGCCGCCGTCATTGCCGTTATTTAACCGAACGCCATCACCGCCCTTGTCTTTGTAGAGCCACATGCGAATGCTACCATCCTGATTATGAAAACCCAGATGCTTGCGGTTATCCCCCTTCAGTAAGAGGTGGCTGACTTTTCGTTAGTTCAGTCCGCAGGCCGCCGATATAGCCGATACCGGCGGTGACCGTATACCGCTGCCCGCTGCGCGGGACCCGAAAGCCCTCACCAAAAAAGGCGGCCACGCCTTAATGGTCAAGGCTAATCCGGCGCTGGCGTTCATCCAGGCCGGACAGTCGGGCGGTAAAATCGGTCTGCCAGCTCTCGGCGGGCGTGGTGATACCGGTTTGTGTTGCCGCACCGCTATACTCCATCAAAAAGGAGCGGGTAATGGCATTGCCCTGCTGGCCGTTCGCGGTGGCCCACTTGCGTTGCACCGGCGCATGCACAATCATCGCCAACGTGCCGCTGGCCCGGTTCGCCAGACCAATCCAGTTAAAATCAAAGTCGCCGACCTCCGTTCCCAGCGTCACCGCATACACCACCGCATGCTGATTGACGACGCCGGTCTTGTTCACCGCCTGGCGGTGTACGATATACTCAGTGGTCGGCAAGGTTTCGTTACGGTCGATGGGCGCGGCAGGATCTAGCCCCGGCACCTGGGCAAAAACAAACTCATCCAGCACCACAGGCGTTCCCTCGGCGGCTTCCCGGGCTTTCCATTGCTCAAAGGCAAGGGTGATAATCGTTTGTGACATCAGGTTTTTTCGATGGGGGTGTCGGGGACAGGGGCCGCATGGCGCTGTAGCACTGGTAATCACCACCGACCCAACCGGCGCGCAGATGCAGGTCAGTGCCGTTTATCACCTCAAACTGGTAACGGCGGCAGGTGCGCCCGTACTGCCGGATAATCTGGCGCAGCAAATTAGGATGGCCGGCTAGCTGGCCGTCGCTGAGACGCACCCGCGCCACGTCCCAATCCAGGCCGTCCAGGCGCTCGACTATTTCCACATAGCCGATACCCAGACGCGCAAAGATGGCGATAAAACCCGCTACCGAGCCGGCGTCGCGGGCATTGATGAAGGCGTAGCGCACCCGCAAACGAAACAGCGCCAGCGGCTCACCGTCAAAGCGGCTGATATCGCGCTGCCAGGCCAGCACGTTAAGCAGTGACGCTGCGCAGGTGGTGGCGTCCAGTTGGCGCAACGGCCAGGTGAGCCAGCCATACACCTGCCGCCAAAAAGCCTGGCAGGCACGTAACAGGCGCGCCGGCTCGCCCTTGTCCATCCAGACCGGCAAACGCAATTGGTCTAATTGTTTGTAAAAATCAGGCATCCTTCACCTCAAGCGTCAGGGTTCTCAGGCGCGGGACATTCATCTCGCTGACAATATCGGACAGCGAGAACGCGACCGAATCCAGCGCCCCAAACATCTGATGCAGCGAGGAAAACGAAAAGCGGGCATGAGGCCAGGTCTTTTTCACATAATAGGCCGCATTCTCACGAAACGCGCAGTGGATGAGGGTTTCACAGCCCGCCGTCAACGTGGTCAGCGCCTCACGGGTAAAATTGGTCCTGTTCTTCACAAACAGCGTGACGGTGAGGTCGTGCCGGGTATCCGGCAGGGCAAAGCAGCGCATATCGTCGCCGTGGCCGTGGTGACCCTGGGTGGTGATGTACGCATTGACCGCCTGAATAAAGGGTTCTGACACCACCCCGGTATCCAGCAACAACCAGGCGTTGGCGGTGCCTGGCCCGCGTGGCTCATCGTGCTCAAAGAAAATACGGTCAATGCTTAGCCCTGCCACCGCTTCTATCATGCTGCGATACACCGCGTCGGTGTGATAATTCCCAGCCAGGTTATATTGGTTGCGGCAGCGCTCGCGCAGCTCGTCATCTGATTCCGCATCCGCCTCCGGCGTCAACAACCAGCCCTCTTCCGTGGTGACCTGGGCGATCCCCGGCACCGCGTGGGGTAAAATGCGGTAATACCCCGGCGCCAGATTTCTGCCCCCGCCGGTCTGCCCGGCGCTGACGTTGACCAGGGCGTCTTCCGTCCCTGTGCCAAGGGTATGATCCACCTCGGTCATCAGGCGATAAATCGTGCCGTTAAGGCGTTCGGTCTCAATAACGGTGCCGGCGGGAACGGTGACCTCGGCTTCGGCGTTTTCCTTGAAAAACCGCACCACGCCACGGGCGGCGGTGGCGGGTTTACGGGACAGGCTGACACCGGCGGCAAACGCATCAAGAAAGGCCCCGTCAGCGGTCACCAGAAACATGTTTTTTATCACCACCGACACCAGGGCATTTTTTAGCCACAGCACCGGGTGGTGACCGTCGCCTGAATCAGCCGCCAGAACGGCGACATGCGCGAGGTATTGGTCACCAGCCCGGCGGCGCTCACCTGTTCGGCAAACGCGTGATGAATAGCCTGCTCAGTGGTCGGCATGCCGCTGTCCTTTAGCGCCTGCTCGTAATCAATCATGGGTTTGTTCGTCACAGCGGGGACTCATCTCAATACGACCAAAATCATAGATTTGCGCTGTCACCCACAGCCGTTTCGGTGTTTCTTCACTGACTGACACAGTGCCGGGGATCAGCCGTTCGTCCTCTTCCAGCAGCAGGGTGACCTGCATCAGCAGATCCGCGCGCAGGGTCGGGCTACGCTCTGCCACCAGGCGGGTTAACAGGCCGCTTTCCAGCAGGGCATGGGCGCAGTCCTGAGTAATGCTCACCCAGTCGGCGCAGCGTTGCGGCTCGTGGGGCGCGTCGGCGCGGGGCCTGATGTGGTGACGCCGGCAGTGTTATCCCCCGGCAGGGCGGAGAGGGACAGGTTAACGCCAGGCAGATGATTGAGGGTTTCCGCTATGGTGTTCCAGGTGCGGGCGAAAGTGGCTTTCACCGACGCCCAGAGACCGGTAAACAGCGCGCTCACGCCGTCAATCATGCCCGCGAAGGTGTCGCTCAGGGAAAAGTCGGTAAAGTAGGCGCACAACGCCTACCAGCTGCGCTTATCCCCTCCCAGGCGCGCGTAAACAGGCTTGCCAGCCCGCTGACGTAGGCGGCAATCAGTTTAAAGGCGGTGGTCTGCATCATGGTGGCCTTGAGCGTATCCCAGTATTTGACCAGCGCAAGGCATCCCACGACTAGCAGCGCCACCGCGCCCACAATCAGCGCCAGGCCAGGACATGAAATTCATGGCAATGCCGGTCATTACGGCGGCAACACGCCGCGCATCATGCGCATCACGGCCGCCCAGGCCAGCACCTCCTTGTGATACAACCAGAGAGCCGCCACATGGAGCTTCACAATAGCGGTCAGAGCGGACCACAACCCTTTCAGGCCCACCATAACAAATGCGCTGACGCCCATGGCGATATTCACCACCGCGCCAGCCCCGGCCAGGCTGAGAAACGCCAGCACAGTATAGCCCACCACACGGGCAATATGGGGAAACAGCGTCAACCAGCGGGCCAGTTTTTGCCCGCCGTCAGCCATTTTATTGATAAACGGGGTTAACACCAGCAGCAGGGTGCGCCCCATGGCAATGCGGATCGCCGTCCAGATGGCGGTCAGCCGGTCCCAGGGCACAATCATTTTCTCGGCCATGTCGCGGGCGCGCTTCAGGCCGTCATTGCTGCCTAGCGCATGGATATGCCGATTGAGCACATCCGTGTTGCCGTAAAGCTGTTTAATGACATTGGCCCCGTCACCAAACGCCTTATCCAACTCGGCCTGGGCCTTGAGATTGCCCTCGATGCTCGCGCCGTAGCGCCTCTGAAGCTGAGTCAGCATCTCCGACAAGCTCAGCATCTGGCCGGCGCTGTTGACAAAGCTCAGCCCCAGCTGTTTCGCGCCGTCCTCAGCCACCTTGTAGAAGGCTTCATAGCTGCTGCTGGCCTCGGTGCCGAGGATTTTTCCAGCATCCCCAGCGCCGCGCTCATCCATGCTGACACCATAGTTGGCGCCGACGCCCCTTGCGCCGGCCATCAGGTCGGCAATGGTCTGCATATGGGTGCCGAACGCCTGCGCCAGATAGTCGGTTTTGCTCGCCAGCTGTTCGGCAAACGGCACGCGGCCCATTTTCTCCGCAACGCTGTCAAACTGGTGGTACATGCTGCCCATATAGTCGACGGCGTCACCCGCACTGCTTTTTACCGCCATCGCCAGCATATTGGCCGCCACCGTAAAGCGGGGCAGCTCGTCCTGGCTGAGTACCCCCACCTGGGCGCGGATAGCCTCGGTTGAGTGGATAAACTCCGTGGCCTAGCGGCCATAGTGCGCGCTAAAGGCCAGGGCGTCCTTCCCACGCGCGCCAAGGTGCTGTCATCCATACCCCTGGCCGAGGCGGATTTAAGCGCCTCATCAAACGCCATGGCAGGCCCCAGCGCGCCCTTGATGGACAAACCGGCACCGACCAGGCCCGCCGCCCCCAGCCCGATATGGGAGAATGCCGTGCGGGATTTTTCCGCAAAGTCGCTGACCGACGCCTGCGCCTGCTTCAGCGGGCGGGTCAGTTTGTCTATCAGGCTCAGGGTAAAATCCAATTGCTTCATTTAATCGCCTTTTAATGCCAGGGCAATGCCATTCGCCACCGCAATGCCGGTATGCTCCCAGTGGCGGTTATCCAGCCAGACCGGCGCGGGCAAGATTATCCGGGCTGTCATCCTCATGGGGCAGATAATAACGGCGCAGGGTTAACACCTGCTCTATCGTATTGCCGTCAATAGCCTGACACCGCCGACTCAGTTTTTTATTTCAATCTCCAGCTTGAGCGCGTACTGGCTGTTGACCACGTCTGCAATCTGCAAGGCTGCACCCTGCAGGGCCAGCAGCGCATCCAACGCCGCCTTGCTTTCCGGGACCACAATGCGGCGTATCTTGTTATCCATCGCCATATCGTTAATCAGGTTGTTGTAGGCGGTGGTGTTGGGGGCAAACGCCAGTTCCTGGCCTTTGATAGTCAAAATAATGTGGCTTGCTCTGTTGTCTTTACTCATGGGTTAACGCCTCTCGTTGATAAATTTTGTCGACTAACTGGTTATGCCGCGCCGCGCAGGGCGGGTATAACGCCAGATAATCCAGTAAAGGGCCGCTCAGCGCCTTGCCTGTCGTGCCGTCAAGGCGGGGTAATCTTTCCGGGCATTTCACCAGGAGTCCGGCCTGAAAGGGTACGCTCGGCGTCGGCGCTGGCGTGGTTATACAGCCGGACAAACTCATCAGCCACGCACACGCGAGTAAAGACCGGCTTAACCACTTCGGTACGGATTTCTTTTGGCTGTGCCTGCTGTAGTGCATCCAGTTTTTCCTCCAGCTCGCGGGCCGACCTCACTGGCCACCGCCTCCATGGCCTGCCGTGCGCGTTCGGCGGCCTGAGTAGACGCGGCGGCAACGGCGTGCGCCAGGCTGTCGTGACGCCAGGTGCTCACCTGCCAGCTGGGCCACCTTGACGGCAAAAAGATGCTGCTTTTCACTCAATGTCATGGCGACCCCGCGTAGATAACCAACGGCTGCCTTTGCGTCGCAGCCACAATTCCACCGCCTGATGGCCGGGAATGCCCAGTGCCGCCCCCAGTCCCGTTACAGCGAGTACCGGCAGGCCTGGGATCAGGATAAGCACCGCCCCCGCAGCGACGGAGATCGCCGATCCCAGCACGACACGTGCAATAAACAGCCGGGGAGTAATGGGTTCGTCTCTGTTCAGCATCCGACCAATGGCGATGGCGGCACCGATAAGCAGCAGCCACACCAGATTTTTTTCATGCTCCTGCACGGTCTTTATTACCCCGTTAACTTTTGTGTCAGCGCGGATTCCAGATACGGCACACCGCCCAGGCGGACAAAATCCGGTGAAGTGACAAGGAATTTTATTTTGTGGGTCATCACGCTGCCGCCTTTGGGATCGACGTCCAGCACATCACTGACGATAAGCTTGCAGCCAAATGCCTCCACCTTAAGCTCTTCCTCTCCGGCTTTGGCGTACCACATCAAATCCACGGGGGCGATCCCCCGCCAGCTGCCGGCGGCACGGGCTTTCGCATTGACGATGGCAAAGGCTTTTGAACTCAGCTCGATCTCTCCCTCCGCCGCAACGTCACCGCTAAGACAACCATCCGGCACACCCTGGGTCTGCGCGGCGGCGAGATTGCCGACATTCACCACCTGCCCCTGAATCTGGTCAACGTCCAGCCAGGTGATCAGATTAAGGAATGTCGAGTCCTCCAGCATGGCGTCCCGCAGCTGGGTTTCTTTGGGATCGGTCAGTGAAAAATAACGGTCGGTCCGGGTCTGACCGCACGCCTGCGCCAGTCCGTCACTGTATTTCTCCAGCAGCGCATAAGCCCGTTGATTTAATTGCATAATGGTTTTTCCTTATCGACAGGATGAACAGATAACCGCCGGTAGATCACAGAAAGTTAAAGGGCTTGCGGCCAGTGCCGGGATGTTTGTTGGGCAGCGCGGTAATACGGCTGTCCAGCTTGCTAAAGCTCTTGACGATGCCGCCAATGTTGTCACGCAGCAGTTTGAACTCCTGGGTGTCCACCACCTCTTTGACGGTTTCCACGTCTTCCTGCACTTCAGCGACATCCTGCTTGACTTCCTCTACCGCGGTTTCGGTCTGCTCTGCCTGTCCTTCCAGCGCGGCAACGCGGTTTTCCAGTGCGGCAACGGCTTCCGCCAGCGCCTGCAATTTGTCCATGTCTACCGGCGTCGGCTCTTCCAGGGAAAAGATTTTCCGCCAGCTGCCGGTTTTTTGCTTTTTCATATGATGACCTTTCAAAGTGAAAGGTTGCGTGGCGGCATAAATCAAACCCTGGTGACGAGTCTGGCTAAAGTGCAGCCGTTCGGTATAGACACTGGCGGGTTCATCAGTGACCCCTAGCCCTTCCAGATAGGATTTTTCCGTTCCCCGGAAATTAACGTCCGGGGTAAATTCTGCCGAGCAGAAAACCAGTTGGCCCTCTGCATTGGCGAGCATAAGCTTGATATTGGGACGCAGACGGGCATAGAGCCGCATAATACCGTCCTCACCCTCTTCACATTGCAGGGCCAGCATTCACCATAATTACCCTTTTCAGGGTCGCGCTCATGGTAGGGCCATATCATGGCCGTTTTTAACGCCGGATCATAAATCTCTACAGCATCCATCAACCAGGCGCGTTCAATATAGCGCCGGTCGCCAGTTTCGCCTTCAGCACAAATACAGATCCAGTCTGTCATTAATTGTGGCTCTGCCATGCTCGGTGTTTTTCACTGTCGGGTGAATAGAGGACGTCAGTATTTTTCATTTGTTGTTTTTATGCATTATGTTTAATTCGGAAATTTCGGATTTTCTAAATATTATCCGAAGGCGAACCCTTCGCTAGCCATTACTTGACAAATGAAAACGGTAAATTCCAGCTTTATTGTTATTTTCAGGATTGATTTCCATAATGGTTTTAATTGATTGAAAAATAAAATAACGCATGCAATGCAATAGCGACCATCTGGATTTTATATTTACCATTAATTTAGTTAACTTATCTTGTTTTTTGCTATTTCCCCCGTCGTCAAGCGGGGATGGGTTAATGGTTAAATCCGAATTAATCCTCTCGACACTGCCGGTCGGATGGTAATATCCCCCTTTTACACACGGCTTCCCCAATGATTCTATAATGGATAGCGATGGCTAAATATTCAGAGGAACTCATCACCGTTGCGCGCTCGCTCTATTTACGTCATATGACGCCGGGCGAAATTGCCCGTGAGCTGAATCTGCCGAATGCGCGGGTGGTGTATTACTGGGCCGATAAAGGGGGCTGGGCCGACCTGCTGAGTCATGAAAGCCTTGAAGAGGTGATTAATCGGCGCGTTCAACTGCTGACCTTACGGGATAACAAGACTGACAGCGAGTTACGTGAGCTGGACAGTTTGCTTGCGCACTACGGCAAATTACGCGTGCAGGCCAGCAAACATGCGGAAAAACTCGCAGCGTATGCCGCAGGGAGTGTGGGAGCAGAAACGGGTGCGCGGGCGGGCGTAAGAGGGACGGACGAAAAAGCGAAAATATTGCAAAAATGATATTTCCGGGTTAAGCCAGGCCGATTTTGACGACTTCGCCAGCACGGTGCTGTTTGGCTACCAGCGGCATTTACGTCTTAACATGACGCAGAATACGCGCAATATCCTGAAAAGTCGCCAGGTTGGCTTAACCTGGTATTTCGCCTTTGAAGCGCTGGAAAACGCCGTCATGACGGGCGAGCCGCACATTTTCCTTTCCGCGTCCCGTCCGCAAGCCGAGGTGTTTCGCTCTCATATCATCACGATTGCTCAACAGATTTTGGCGTTCGGCTGACCGGCAACCTATTCGTCTGAGCAACGGCGCGGAGCTGCGTTTTTTATCCACCAATTCCAACACGGCGCAATCCTACAGCGGCCATCTTTATATCGATGAGTATTTCTGGATACAGAACTTTACCCGACTTAACGAGGTGGCCAGTGCCATGGCAACACATGATCGCTGGCGCACCACCTATTTTTCGACCCTCAGCAGCAAGGCGCATCAGGCGTATCCGTTCTGGACCGGCGAAACCTGGCAGCATGGCGATGCCAAACGCAAAAAGATCGCCTTTCCGGCGTTTGATGAACTGCGCGACGGCGGGCGGCTGTGTCCTGATGGGCAATGGCGCTATGTTATTACCCTGGAGGATGCTATCGCCGGCGGCTTCAATCTGGCCAGCCTGGAGCGCCTGCGCAGCAAATACCCGCGCGATACCTTTAACATGCTCTATCAATGCCAGTTTGTGGACAGTGGTGATAGCGTGTTCAGCTTTGGCGATCTGGAGCGGTGCGGGGTCGAGACCGTACGCTGGCAAGATCATCAGCCTAACGCTGCCCGTCCCTTCGGCAACCGCGAAGTCTGGGCCGGTTTTGACCCGGCTCGTTCTGGAGACACCTCCACTTTTGTGATTATGGCGCCGCCGCAGTATGAGGGCGAACGCTTCCGGGTGCTGGTGACCTTCTACTGGCAGGGGATGAACTGGAAATACCAGGCCAGCCAGATCAAGGCGCTGTTTGCACGCTACCATATGACGCATATCGGCATTGATACCACCGGGATCGGCAGCGGTGTGTTTGAAATGGTGGAAGCCTTCGCGCCACGTCAGACCGTGGCTATCCGCTACGGGGTGGAAACCAAAAACCGCCTGGTGCTGAAAATGGTCGATTTGGTGGAAAGCCAGCGCATCGAATGGGACGGTGAGCAGAAGGAAATCGCCGCCAGCTTTCTGTCTATTCGCCGTACCAGTACTGCCCAAAGGGGGCGGCATGACCTTTATTGCCGATCGCAGCCAGTAAACCGGCCATGCGGATGTGTTTTTTGCACTTTCACACTCGGCGGATAACGAACCGCTGAACCACAAAAATCCCGCTGATCCATCTGGAAAATAAGCCAACACCCATGAAAAAACGTCAACCCCGCCGTCAGGCGGCGCGCAACAGTGGCAAGGCCGCCGTCAGCCGTCAGCGGCATATGAGCATGATCAAGACCGGCACCCTGGGCAATCCTGAACCGGTACTGACCACCGGCACCGATTACCGCGATATCTGGTACGACAACGCGGTCGATCACTATTCACTGTCCATTGACCGGCTGGCGCTGGCGCAGCTGGTGAACCTCAACGGCCAGCACGGCGGGGTGCTCTATGCCCGGCGCAATATGGTGGCCGCCGATTATCGGGATGGCGGCCTGAGCCACGAGCAGCTGAAGGCCGGCATGTTTGATTACCTGACCTTTGGCGATCTGGCCATCCTGAAAGTGCGCAACGGCTGGGGCGAGGTGATCGCCCTGGCTCCGCTGCCCTCACTCTATCTGCGCCTGCGCAAAAGCGGCGAATTCGTCATATTGCAACAGGGCGAGCCGTTAGTTTACCCGCCAGAGGACGTGATTTTCCTGCAACAGTACGATCCGCAGCAGCAAATTTACGGCCTGCCGGACTATATCGGCGGGATCCACTCGGCGCTACTTAACAGCGAGGCCACCATTTTTCGGCGTCTCTACTACCATAACGGCGCGCATACGGGCTGCATCATTTACACCAATGATCCGAACCTCAGTCCTGAAATGGAAGAACAAATCATGGCATGCGTTGAGCAGGGAAAAGGGGTCGGGAATTTTAAAACGCTGTTTGTCAGTATTCCGAAGGGCGATCCCGAGGGCATCAAATTTATTCCCATCGGCGATATCAGCGCCAAAGATGAGTTCAGCAATATCAAGAATATCAGCGCTCGGGATGTGTTAAACGCGCATCGCTACCCGGCCGGGCTGGCGGGGATTATTCCCAGCAATGCGGCGGGTCTAGGCGACCCGGTCAAGGCGCGGGAAACCTACCGGCAGGACGAGGTGATCCCGCTTCAGCGCATGCTACGGGATGCCGTCAATCATGACCCGGAGATCCCCGCGCATTTGCACCTGATGTTTGGTGAGGAGGCGGCAAAAACCGATACGAAAATGGCATTAAAAATGATATAATTCATCATGTTATCCGCATTTTAGACTGACTGGCATGGAGGGTAAAGTACGATGAAAAACTAATGAAAAGAGTGTGGCGCGTCGGCGTTTATTCAAAAAACGGCTCGACTTCATCCTGAGCTCGCGGTTCAGTATTGTGCCTGTAGCAACAAGCAATGTGGGCATACCTTTGTGCAAAATATTACGTTTTCCCACACGTTGACGCCGAGCGCAAAAACCACCGACATTTGGCTTAAAGCCGCCGTTAAAGGCATGAATTCGCAGCAGCGAAAGACGCTGATGGAATTTCTTCAACAGCCGGCGGCCTGATCAGGACACACACCTATCGCTGCATGATATTATCAGTATGTTGGATGCCCTGCCGCTATTTTCGGAGCGGGGTTCACAAAACCATTACATCCCCTAAAACAGCATAATAACGCAATGATTTTTAAAATAAAAACCTGTAACGCCCTTACCATTACAAAGCGTTACTAAAACCGTTACACGTAACGCCTTTGTAATGGTTTTGTAACGCTTTGCCGATATAAAATTCTTCTTATTTATCATAATAATAGAGTGTATTTTTGATTTTGTAACGGTTGTAACGCTTTTGCGAGCCCCCCCTAAAATTTTCAGCCCTTTTATATTTGTACGATTTATAGACTGATTTGTTGTATTTATGTTTTTATTTTGTTTGTGAATTGCTTGTCCCTTTTTGAGCCTGTTTTTCCATCAACGTCAGCATCTGTTTGCGTTCATCCGGTAGGGTATTTTAGCCAGCACCCATGTCTGGGGAATGGCGTGACTGCCGTTATGGCGGGGGGACAGGGCAGAAGGCTGGAAGAGCCACTTGGATGGGGTGGAAAAAAGAAAACGCCATACCGACATGTCTGGCCGTATGGCGCATTGACAGGCTATCTGGAAGACAATGAAATCGGTTAACCCTCGACGTCAAATATCTAGCATCGTACAACCTCGGGAAGTCGTTGAGAATGCACGAGGGGGCGAGCGCCGTTGCAAGCCGCATTAACCTTGCTCCTCACGCTTTTGATACCGCAGAATTTGCGTCACCGTCCCGTTTTGAGCAACTTCTTGATTTCCGTTATGTCAAAAGATGGCTGCCTGTGTTCGTTTGCCACCGCACGAGAGTGGTTAAAGTTGATGGCGATAGCACCTGGCTCCGGGGAATGGTTAACCCCCCAAGGGTCGTGTGCATCCAGATAATCACAGGTTTCCCAAAATTCCTGTACCTTCGGGTGATCGCTCCGTATGGCCTTTATCCACTCCACGGCCAGTTGTGTGATGGCCTCCCGTGTTTAACGCAAATGCTCTGTATCCAACGGCAGGATCATCGGCAATATTTCCAACAGGGCCGCCAGCTGTGCGGCGGTGAACGTCGCCTTAACTGGGGGAATACCTCCGGGGAAATCAATGCGCAGATATTACCAGGCTTCGTCTGTGGCATCGGATTTCTGGAAATACAAGGGGGTTGGGTAGCAATTAGCAATTTCGGCTACCGCACCGGACTCTTTCAGTGCTTTGGCTTCCCGTTCGTTTAAATGCGGCTCCGCACCCTGAATACGTTCAACCGCCTTCATATGCCGATCAATATCAAGCTTGAACTAGTACAGGCGGGAATCATGCTCAAAATGAAATTCATGTCGCTCCGTGTGCTGAAATATCAGCAACGCCTTGTCGGTCGCATTTCGGGCAATCAGCAGCACGCCATAATAGCGATAGGTCTCTAGGTCCTTCGGTGTCAGTTTTCCCTTGAGATGCAGGTCGTTCCAGTCCTCCTTGATTTTTCCATCGAGGGGGCAATGCTGCCCTGGCTTTCCACCTTCGGCCCTGCTGCGTTCGACATGCTTGCGTATTGCACGCTCTCCGGCGTTTCCCCTGTCCAGAGCCCAGACGAGCACAGGGCGCGGGCGGTTATCTTACAGCACGGCCAAAGCCTGTAACGCCTTCTCCGGGTAATTGTGGCAGGTCATCAACGATACGGCGGCCACGCCATGCTGATTCAGGCTGATGGCGTCAAAAATACCTTCAACCAGCCAGATTTCCTTTTGGTCGGTCAGCGCCTGTGCGGCCCTCGACCACCATTGCCCGGCATAACGTCCGCCAAAGTTGGCTTTGCGGTCAAATCGTTCCAGCTGGTCAATCAGGCGCTCCCAGTATGTGCCGCCGGGCAGGGAAAAACGCACCGTCCCGTTCCCAGGCCCTTCTGGTGATAGCTTTCCTGTGTGTAGCAACCGGCAATCAGGGCCATATCCAGACCGCGCCCCTCGCGTAAATACGCCTCAGCGGCGGCATGGGGCTGTTTTGTTGTGGGCAGGTAACGTTCTGACCAATGACTGAATAAATCGTCATAGTGCGCTTTAACAATGACTTCGCTGCCGCATTTGTTTTCCCGCCCGCAGCGCAGCACATAGGGTTTCTCAATACTGGTAAATAATTCGCGTTTTTTGCAATAGGGGCAAATGCCTTTTCGCAGGTATTCCCCTTGCTCGACAAACTGGAATTCCTTTATCAGGCGTTGTATAATTTCGCCATGCAGATGGCTATGCATAACAGACTCCAAAGCGCCCCCATGGGCGCTTTTATTTGGCTCATTATTTTATTCAGTGGTATTCATTGATTCAGAGGCGGCTTGTTGTCGTAGCCATTCATCACACAGACCTTTTTTCTTAATTTCCTCAAATATATCAACAATATCGTCATGAATGTAACTGAATAAATGTGGTATGTAGTCCGGGTATCTAATGTGTATTTCACGGCGTATTAAATCCTGATAGATATAAACGGATACATCACGCGAACGATTGAATTTATGGTAAGATTCAATGCTTATATGGTTTTTATGCGTGGTCTCGCTCTGGCTTTCAGGCTGCTTTTTGCCAATTTTTGATAAAGCGATGACCTGCGCTGATGAGAGCATGGGTGATTTTTTCATTATCAATTCCTCAGATAAATTAGACACTATATTGCAACTGATTTTTCCAGCTATTGATACACTAAAAATATTTTCTTCTTAGCATGCCCTTCTATAGAATCCTCTTTTGATGCAACGTGTCTTTTTCTGTTCTAAAACCAATATAACTGTCTATTAGAGAGTTCATTTTTTCGATATCATACAGTGTAGCCAAATGGCATTTCGATATTTTTATTTTTCTAAAACCTATCTGCTTTAAATAGGTTTTGACTTGACCTGTTGCCTGAATTGCAGTGATCGCCTCGACGATACAATCGCATGTCATATATTCATCGTCAGGATCGATACAGGAGAAATAGACGATATAAGGACAAGAAATAAACATATCAGCCATGTTTCACCTTCACTACCTTTACGGTGTATTCATTGTCGTCGGCGTATGTTCCATTGCAGGTAATATCATCCATTAATCTACGGGCAAATTTTGCAGCTTTTCCAGGCGAATTGTATTTTTGTGTACTCTGATATTTTTTCTTCGCCAGTGATCACATTACGAAAGATAACTAATATTTTATACATTTCTGACCTCCTCAATTCTTGCAAGGCACTCATAGGTGACGGAGCCGTCGGCCTTCGTGTACATAGGCCATTCTCTGCGCGTCTTTCCAGGCGGATTCGCGGGTCTTGTAGGGGCCGTTATGCACCATTTCGTGCCGGTCGCCGGTTGCGTGGTTAATCAGGGTGATCATGATTTTAAACATGGGTCCCCCCCTCATCGCCGTTATCGACGCTCGACGAAGACCGGGTGTGGCTATGGCGTTTGCATTCGCTCAGGGCAAAGAACACCAGGCGCACCTGAAACAGGGAAAGCAAATTGTTCAAGGAGGGGAAATCGAATTTTTTCTTTATCGTGCCCAACATGATTTCAATCGTCTTGGGGGCAACACCGCGTATTACGGCTATCTCTTTCTGCGATAGGCCCAACGAAAGCAGAATGGCTATCTCTAGCTGGTCTGGCGTCATTTCCGGGAAGACATCACTGAATTCCTGTATTTGAGACAGGTCAAAGAGGGGCTTTTTAATGCTTTGCCATGGGCCGCCTCCCGAACCAGCTTGCGGCCAGCCCAGATAAGGTGGCTATCTTTAAACATGGCGATGAAAGTACGGCGGTCTTGGCGTGTGAGCGACACTTTGCCGTAAGGCGTGGTCTCGTATTCGGGGATAATCCAGTAGGTATAATAAACTCAGGGCGAGCTTGGGTGGTAGCCATAGTGTTGTGGCCTCTTCTTCGGATCCATAAGGACCTCGCTCCTCGATGCTAAACGAGGTGGCGAGACGTATCGGGGTTAGCATACCGGTGAAGAAGATGAAGCCGGCGAGCCCGAAGGCTCCCCCGTTACGTCCCACCATTATAGGGGCGCAACGCAGGTTTCGGACGTAAAAAAACCGCACTTTGAAGCGGCATATGTTCGCTTCTTCACTCGGGATGCTAAACCCGGTTGCCCATTGAGGGGCAACGTGAATATCTTGCGATCCATAAAGCACCTTTGTCAAATATTTTTTTCAGTAAGTTTTAGAGGTAACATAACAGCCCCCGATTTAGTAGCTATATCCACTATAATTTCCGTCCATTCAGCCTCTCCGATGCTTTTTATTCACGCCTGTTAGCGGCGTGTGGATTTTAGGTACTAATCGAAATCACTCTTGAGATAAATAACTTTCTTAAGCACTGCTTTATAATAGGGGATTTTTACCTTTCCTGTGCATGCCCAGTTAGCCATAGTGGCTGAAGTAACACCGATATAGTCGGCAGCTTCTTTGCGAGTCATACGTTCTTGCAAGTTCATCTTTTCACCTAGTTAATGGGATAACATGATGAAAAAGATAATTTAAAAATCAGGCAAATAAAATGATCATTAGAATAATATGAGAATCGTTAAGGGCAAAAAAGTATACTCATTAAGCCAATGATCACTTGTTAATCAATAGCTTAAATTGTTATTAGTTTGAAGTTTTTTGTATATGGCTTACGTGGGACTTGCATCTGTTCATCGCGAATATTCTGCACCCATCGCCTTACCGTCTGTATTGATGGAATATCACGGTGCTTAGAAAGATAAGCAGATATCTTGTTTGAGAGTGAATAAGTTGAAACATCAGGATATTTAACTAGAGTAAGGTTAACAATCTTCACAACCTCACTGTAATGTTTATTCCTTGGCCCACGCTTATCTCTATCAGGAATATTCAATTCTACATTTTTATTTTTCCGTGCTTGATGTAAAACAAACACCGAGATCTCTTTATAAAACTGAGAATTAAAATAACCAATATAATTACACATCACGATTTCATCTATAATGACAGTAAGAATATCGTAGGATTGCTATGTATGTCCTATTTCCGCCAAATAAATACTTGTAGAAAATGTACTTATCTCAGCATTATTAAAAGGAATGGAGATTTTTTATTCGCATATTTTACATTTTTGATGATTGTAGGTAAGTCATAAATATTACCAGAAGGAAACTTTATTGTTATTGCATCTGAAAGCTGCTGTATTTTAAGCTTAACCTCTTTCATTGCTACACTTTTTATCCACATAAAAATAGTTTCAAAAACACCACAAACGTCCATTCTTTTATTTGCAGTTACAAGCACTGACCTATTAAAAATCTTTACAACCCCGGGAGATAAAATACCTGATAGTTTAATTTCTGACATCATTAACTTTATAATGTCATTAACATGTGGTTTTTCATTGCCACCTGTATACTCTGGATGATAGCATTTCATACCTTGTCCTTTAGTAATTTCTTAAGATCTTCCTCATTTGATAACGACTCTAGAATTTTTTCCACACTTGACATATTTCTTTCAATCCCCGCTTCGTGGAGAATTTTACATTCTATTATTTTTGCTGGCCCTATTAATTCCTCTACAGGAAAACTTATGTAACCCTGTGTAACATCAGAGGACATTCCTGATTTATGGTTCATTAAGCGTTTTAATACATACGTACCAACGCCACTTAACTCGGCAATAGTCGCAAAAGTTCTCCATGCATCGTGACAAGTAAAGTTAATCGGTTTTTCATTGTCGTTATTTTTCGATTTAATCTGCTCAATGATTTTACCTATAGCTTTACGAGGATCAGTAATTTTTCCTCCTTTTGCAGAAGCAAATACATATTTATTTTTATCTATCCAAAAATATCCACCATTAATATTCACTCTATCCCACTCTAAACCAAATACTTCACCTCTACGTAAGCCAGTAAACAAAGCCATATCAAGAGCATCACAAATAGCAGCTATATGGTCATCCCTGTTAAATTCCGCTTCTTCTCTGACGACGTCAACAGCTCGTAACCATCGCCCTAACTCATGATTACGAATACGAGTATTTTTTCTCACTAGGCCATGCCACTGGCGTTTTGTACTTAATGCAATTGTCGGAGGTTCAGGCAATAACTTGATACCCTCTTCGTCACGGTAATTGTCATAAGCAAAATTATAAACAGCCCGTAAAGCTCTTCCCCACAAATCTGCCTATGCTTTACTTCCTGCTCCCTTGCGCAATTTAGCCAGCTTAGCTCCAAACCATACCAAACCATCTGTAATAGCCTTGTGCCTGCTTTGAGTGTCATCTCTTGAAATCTTCGCTATTGGCCTGTTCAACCAATCACAGGAAAAATTAGTGAGCAAGCGCCTATACTGATTAGCAGTTGTTACTTTAAGCCTACTTCCACGTGTCTCAATATATAGCTCCAACGCTTCGCTAAGTGTTACATTTGCCCGCTGCGTTTCCTTCCGTGTTTCGTTTGGGTTCTTTCCCGTAGCTCCTATCCCACCCAACGTTTCAAGCGCCATTTCTCTGGCCTGCTCTACTGAGATTTCAGGAAACCGGCCAAGCGCTGTCCTGATGAACTTGCTCTTGACCTTCCTGACAGCGTAAAACGTCTTAAGGCCAGTGGCACCGACTCTAAGACGCAAGCCTCTCACATGGTTATCGTAATACTCGTCCTGCCGACCTTTTTGTGCAGCAGGAAGCTCGCTGAGCTTTGATTTGGTGAACTTGAAAGGCTCCATTCCCTTCCCTCAATAAAAATCGCGCTAAAATCGCTTGGTGCATGGTCAAACAAAACCAGGCTCCCTTATATCTCGATCATTGTACTCAGGGTATTATGCTCCCCGACTGATCATCGGGAAGTCGTGGGTGAGATGGAACCCTCCCTCGGGCTTCGAGCCTGTCCAATAGATTCATCCCCCACGACTTATCTCCCGCCTTCAAGACTGGACGGTATCCTGTGCCTGGAGCACGTATCTATAAGGAAGGTCATGGCGGTTTCCTGATTCACCCAGAAGGAGATAGCACGTGCAAATTCTCACCCCTGTCGGCATTGATGTTGCTTCCCAGAAATTTGACGTTGCAGTCTGGAAAGGTAAAGCAGCCTACAAATCCAAAGCCTTTTCTAACACGCCTAAGGGTTTCGATGCGCTGAAAAAATGGCTTGAGCCGTTCGGTGACTGCCATATATGCATGGAAGCAACAGGTGCTTACAGTGAGCCATTGTCTACTTTCCTGGCTGATGCAGGTTACGCTGTAAGCGTGGAAAATCCAGCACGTATAAAATCATTCGGCTGCAGTGAACTGAGTCGTAACAAGACAGATAAAGGCGATGCACGCATGATCGCACGTTATTGTAAGCTGCATGTTCCTGTGTTGTGGCAACCGTTGCCGCTGAATGAAAGAAAGCTGAAAGCGTTGGTCAACCGGCTAATAAATCTGAAGAATATAGGCAACAATCCAAGTCTTAAGCAAAACAGGGAACTGTTGGAATCGATCCCTGGGATAGCTGGCGCGTTGAGTAGCACGATATTGGGTTATTTTGGTGATATGTCACGGTTCGATAGCAGCAAAGCTGTCGTGGCTTGGGCTGGTCTGAATCCGATGTTGCAGGAGTCTGGGCTGTGGAAAGGTAAAAGTCGGATATCAAAGGTGGGCAACGCCATGATACGTAAAGCCCTGTATATGCCGGCCCTGACGGCAATGCGCTATAACCCAGCAATAATAGCGCTGAAAGAGCGTATGAATGCACGTAATAAATCAGGGAAAGTTGTCGTGTGTGCGGCAATGAAGAAACTATTGCAACAAGCTTACGGAGTGCTGAAATCAGGACAGGTGTTCGATGCTGGAATATGTCTTGCAAGATAACTGGCAAGACGGTATCTATAGGCTACCTCAGAACAGTAAAATAGGGGAATAATCGTTATTTATGGTTAGTAATCGCAAACCTGTAAATTATTAAAATAAATGAAAATGAATAAAAATAGAGCAATGATAAATTAATCGTACTTTTTCTCATAATCGCTTGGTCGCTGGTTCAAGTCCAGCAGGGGCCACCAGAATTCAGATTTAAAATCATGAAGTTAAGCCACCTCTCGCGGTGGCTTTTTTGTTATGAGCGCCTGATTGTCGCTCCCGCGCCAGGGGGTAAAAGAAGACCTGCCAGGATCGCCGCTGCGAGAGAAGGGAATTTGAAATTGAACGCTCGCCCGTTAAACGGGCGAGCGACGATTAATACTCCGCAGCCGTTGGGTGACGTGTTGGCTGATCTTTCCAGCCGTGGTGGCCGTGACTTAACAGCAATGCCCCCACCGCGGCCAGTACCGCCAGCGCAATGGCATACACAGCAATCTGCCACCATTCACCGCCGGCGCTACTTTGCAGCGCGATGGCGATAAAGGGTAATGTGCCTCCGGCGACAGCGCCGGCAAGTTCACGGCTGCTTGCCATTCCGGTATAACGGATATGGGGAGGAAAGGCTTCCGATAACATGGCCGCCTGCGCACCGAGCATGGCATCGTTGCACAAACAGTAGATCAGAAACATTCCCAGCCAGATAGGCCCCTGTTCCCCGGTATTTAACAGCAGGAAGAAAGGTACCATCACGCCAGGAAAACCTTTTTGGCGCCAAACTTATCGCTCAGCGCGCTTGTCATGCCGTACAATGTGAAATCATACCACTCGAGAGCGGTCCCGACCATAGAAGCCAGGGCAGAACGTTTCGGATCGGACATACTCTACCCCTTTAATGCCAAGTGTAACGTGACCATTGCTTTTTGCGCTGCCCCTTCAAGGGCTATCTCAAGACGTAACCATCCCCCAAACTGGGTTAATGCAATAGCGGTTAATCCTGGTTCGCTGATAAGCGTGGCGTCACCAGGCGCCTCCGTCCAATGCACGCCATCGGGGGAATTTTTTGATCTGACCAATAGATGGTCAAAGTCAGCGATCTCGGGGTGGACCGTGAGAAAAAATAACGCCTCACTTGCCCAACCGCATTCATAAGGTTCGCTGGAAAATTGCTGGCTTATCGGCTGGTGCAGCTCAATGACCGAGGTATAAAACTCTTTCATTATTATATTCCTTACTTCGTAGGATTAACGTAACCGTCGGTGGGAATGACCACAGAGTCAAGGTAAAGAAAGACCCGACGATTTGCGCCGGTTTCGATGAAGAAAACGGGATTCAATAAACCCGTAATGCCTTTATATTCTGGCGCCAGCGTCGGTTTTTTCCCCGCAAATCCATTATTTTATCCATACATTGTAATTCCACATATTCCCTCCGTGAAACATCAATAGTTAACCGAAAATACATCCAATTGATTTTGTCATCCGCTTCATTGGCGACCAGATCCTGATCTCCCCCTTCAATCCATTGAAACCCGTCCCCCACGCCATCAGCCTGACGTTGACCATACCACTGCCCATCAATGCCGACTTTGTGCCAACCGTCATGACCGTAGTTCCAACGTCGATGATCAACGCCCTCATTAACCCTGAAATATTGCCAGCGCTTGATATGTTCCCCATCAGCGCTGTTGACGTAGCGCACTCCGGGCATCCAGCGATTTCCCTGACTCTGTAAATCAACAAAACAACCAAAAGCCCTGACGTCCTTATCGCCGATGCCGGCAACAGAGGGTTCGGGCGATAGGTGAACCAGGCTTCCAGGTACCTCCATGCGTTTGATAGCCAGCCCTATACTCCCCGGCGCCGGCGGCTGGTCAATAGGGGCACTGTTGGCCCACGTGGTCAACTTCAGAGACCGGCTTCCGCTCAGCGCGCAATGGGTACCCATCATCGGAAAAGTGGCGGACGATAGCATTGTCGGCCCCCAATGAATAAGATCGATTTCTTCAGAATGTGGCGCGAAATCGGATTTAACAAAATTAGATCTCAAATCCAGCCAACCATTATGGCCATGATTGAAATTATCAAAAGTAATGATCTTTTCGAGCGGATTATATTTTGCAAGGCTGTAATCATACATGGCGCATTCTCTTATTTTAGCAATAGCGATACCGTCCATTAGCGCGAATGGCAAGGTGAATATCGGGGATCGTCGGCATGACGCCTGCGCAAATCGTCATGCTTGTTATTGAAGCGTAAAAAGATAGCCTATTTACTCTTTCTCCCTTTCCAGAGCAGAAATGATAAAATCAGCATAATAGCGGCGTTAGCGATTGGTAAAGCCGCTTGAGGTAGTTGTGTGAATTATAACACATAATTGGTCTGACTAG
This sequence comes from Sodalis glossinidius str. 'morsitans', assembly GCF_000010085.1. Taxonomy (NCBI): domain Bacteria; kingdom Pseudomonadati; phylum Pseudomonadota; class Gammaproteobacteria; order Enterobacterales; family Bruguierivoracaceae; genus Sodalis; species Sodalis glossinidius. The sequence goes on along the minus strand of NC_007712.1, from coordinate 438,571 downwards.
ATTTACGAAAAAATCATTTCGGACGGACCAATTACAGAGAACTACAATCAGTCGTTCTCCAGGGGTGACGAAGAAAACATATAGCCGTCGAAATCCGCCGCCGTAGTGTCTGCCAACTTGAGCATTTTATTTTTAATATTTTCAATATGTTGCCACATTGCCCGCTTCGCTCCGCGGGCGTCTCGGCGTTGAATCGCCTGCACGATGCGTAAACGGTCTTCATACCATTCCCAGCGCGCGCTGAAATCGCTGGTGTCACGATGTTGGTTCAGCCACATACCGGACCGGTTGCGCAGTTTCCAGCTCTCCTGCATTATCGCCACCAGTGCAGCGTTCTGCGTTGCCGCCGCCACCAGATAGTGGAAATGCTCATCGGTATCGTCAGAGGAAAGTTGCTCTCGCTCCAGCTCAATCGCTTTACGCAACTCCAGAACGTCGTTTCTGTTCGCCTGCAGTGCGGCAAATGAGGCGATTTCACTTTCCATAAGCTGCCTGGACTGCAATAGCTCAAACACGCCGCAGCTCACGCTGTCCGACAATGGCTCAGGAGTCAACGTCGACTCGGGGGAAGGCAGAACATAGACGCCGGAGCCTTTGCGGATTTTGACGCACTGTTCAAGTTCCAGCAGGATGAGCGCTTCTCTGACAACGCTGCGGCTGACCTCGAATTGCGCCGCGAGATCACGTTCCGCAGGCAATTTATCGCCTGGTTTAAATGCACCTCGCTGAATAGCGTCGCGCAGTTTCTGTCCAATTTCCTGGTATAGTCTCATGCTCACCTTATCAATTCTCGATAACACTGGACTGATCAAATGTCGCCCATTTGGTCAGTCCAATAGTACAGTTATCATAACGTCTCTTGTGCCCAATAGCCAATGTCCATCACCCTGAACGTTCCCGGCGCATTTCACGCAGGATAAGGGAACGGGTGGCCTCCCGATGCCCGGGCGTCTGCCATTAAGCAGGCGGCGCGCAAAAAAGTGCAGCCGGGAGAAACGCCGCTAAAAAGCGAAGATAAAACCCATCCGTGCGGTGAGAAAAAAGAGTCGTTATCTGCGATAGCCCAAAGCGCCATAAAGGAAAAGAGTTAATGATCTTCATGTTCTGCAAGGCAGCAGCATCGAGGGATTACCCGCGATAATGGCGTCATCACGATGCCGGTACCCCACGGCCGGATATGTCTGTTTTCAGGAAGTCCATGACTACCATCTTTCTTTTCTTTCAAGGATTATGTAAGCTGGGATTGTATTAATTTATGGAGCGTTTCATTTTGACGACCCCTATGCCGCATGGCTGCCGACCGGTACGCCAGCGACCACAGTATGACGATGGCTTTATGGCCGCCGCTTTCCGTGTGTTCTTTCCTAGTAGATGGGCATCTGCGCTGATCCGCATCATAACCGTGTAATTAAGGCAAAGATGTCTATGCTGTTGATCAAAAAATATTCCAGGCTAGAAAATGTCACGCTGATCATGTTTACGGCGTTTTTATTTTTCAGCACGCTTTTTTGCAACGTCACCAAAGTTAACAACCTGTTCCATCTTTCCTGCGGTCTGCTGCTATTGAGCCTGCTATTTCGCGGTCAGCTTTACCGCGATGCGCAACAGGATCGGGTCACGCTGCGCGGATTAGGCCTGATAGCGCTGATGGCTGTCTATTTTGCCCTTAGTAATATCTGGGGGGGCGATGCGGGGGAGACCATCTCTACACTGACCCACGGCGTTTACCTGATCATCTTCACCTTGCTCGGGTCGCTGGCGCTGCAAAATATCAGCCGGCACACGCTCATGGTCGCGGCGATCGCCGGCGTCACCGTCCTGTCGGTATTTACCATCGCCACCGACGCCAGCAAGGTCATTTATTTGCGCAAAGTCTCCGAATTCAATCCCGGGCCCGACAATGTGATTGACCTGGCCGGCTATTGCGCCATCGCCATTATGCTAAGCATGATCATCGCCCGGGAACGGCGACGCGTCGGTTACCTCCTGCTGGCGGTCATCCCGGCGGTCATGCTAGTTATGACCCAAAGCCGTGGCCCCTTACTGGCTCTGGTGCTGGTCATGCTGGCAACGCTGCGCTGGCGGCGATCCACCCCGCGCGCGATGGGGTTTGCCGTGCTGCTGGCGCTACTCGCGGCGCTATTGTTGATCTTTACGCCGGTCGGCGATCTTCTGCTGATGCGGTTTGAGAGCCTGAGCAATGAATCCGGATTGCGCCTGAGTATCTGGCACCATGTTCTGGCGGAAGTGGGCTTGCGTCCCTGGCTGGGGCTGGGTTTCAATCACGAACTGAATTTCATTAATTACGATGGCACTCACATTAGCACCGCCCATAGCGTCTATCTCGGTACGCTCTACAAAGGCGGCGTCATTGGCCTGGCGCTCCTGGCGCTGCTGCTGGGTTACGGGCTGTTATGCGCTCTGCGCGCTTTCAGAGCGGGATATCGCCTGGAAGCGGCGATATATCTTTTCATGCTGCTGTTTATCGCCTCGCAGGGGATGTTTATGATTAGCAATCCCCGCGAGACATGGATCTTGTTTTGGTTACCGTTGGCGGTAGTCTTCAGCGCTGGTAGCCGCGCGGCACCGGGTTAATTCCCCATTACGGCGCTGGCGGGTGATGTCGGCCAGCTTGTCATCCACCGCCAAGCATAATGCGTCTAGCGGTAAGTCGCTTACACTCGGTTGATCGATGACCAACTGCACCGCATTGTCGTAATGGGGTGCCCAGATGTTATAGCCTACCAGCCCACTATCTTTAAGCCGCCGCGTATTGTATATCGCCACCAAGGGCGTGTTAAAGGCGCAGGCCATATGCACAATTGAAGTATCGGGACTGACGACCAGATCGGCGCTGCGCACGATCTCTACCGCCGTGTTGATGGTGCTGTCGACGATAAATGCCGCATCAGCTAACTCCCACCGCCGCAGCAAATCGCCGCGACCTATCAACAGCACGCGAAAACGCACGTTGCGCCGCCGCAAATGGGCAATCAACCCTGCCACCTGTTCACGGGAAAAATCTTTATCTTCAGACCCGGTGAAAGGATTAATGGCGATGATCCATTCGTCGGAGGGACGGGATAAGTAAGGCGCTAACGCGTCGACGGCTGAGGGATCGCGTCCGAGCGAATAGCGAAACGGCGCCGGCAGCAGGTTAAACAGCGCCAGCACCGCCCGGTGGCGTTCAGTAATATGACGTTCACTATCCCGCCAAACCAGCTGAGGCGCATAGCGCGCCGAACCCGATTTATTGAAACCGATTACATAGCGCGGCGCCAAACGATGCAAGAGCCGTAGTCTTTCGTAATTCCGCACGTCGTCAAAATCGATGACCACGTCAAAACGCTGCTGACGCAGAACGCTCAGCGACATCCGCTTATCGTAGCGATAGGTGTGGTGTACTGCATCGCTGTACGCCAGTAACGCCTCGCACACAGGGCCGGTAAGAACCGAAATGTGATACCCCTTATCAGCCAGTTGTCGGGCGGTGCCTGTCGTGATGACCATATCGCCGATTTTATCGTCCAGGCGTAACAACAGGATCCGTTTGATCTTGTCCGGTGCCCATGCCTGCGGACGGCATGTCATGTTCAGCCACGCGTTCAGTCCTTTGAATTTGAGCTGGCGCAGCGCCGCATTCTTGGCGCGGTTAAGGTGTCTCAGGATGTGCATAGCTATCCGCCGAGCTGTAACGATTCATTGATTGGGGGACAAAGATAACAAGCGCACTTACGATCCGCAAGGAAGCGGTACAGCCGCCAAGAGTTGTAGCGGTTTTGATGCAAACGGAAGCGTCTGCTAAAAATTCAGCCAAGGTTGATATCGATTCTCAACGATTAATAAACTTGGCTCATATACGCGTGCACATTTTGTCCCCTAATGTTGTGCCATCAGCTCACGTATCCTGTCTTTCCCCCGCCTCAGTCAAAAAGGCAAATCGCGGGAGGAGTGCACATCAAGGCCCGCGTCAACAGGCGGGAAAAACGGAGGTCATTGTATGCAAAGTAAAACATTAATAACGGCGTTGCTATGCCGCTGGTGGGATTTAGTGTTTATCAGATCAATCACCCCGCTGAATGCGAGCGTGCCGTGCGGGAAACCATTTCTTTAGGCTATCGCCTAATAGATACCACCGCATCATACCAAAATGAAATTCAGGTGTGCAACGCCTTAAAACAAAGCGGGTTGCAACGTCATGCGTTTTTTGTCACCACCAAACTTTGGCTGCAGGATGCCAATTATGAGGGGGAAAAAGCACAATTTGAGCGATCCCTTAATCGCCCGCAGCTCAACTATTTGGATCTCTACCTCATTCATCAACCCTATAGCGATATTCACGGCGCCTAGCGTGCAATGGAGGAACTGTATCTGGCCGGCAAGACCAGGGCGATAGGCGTTAGCAATTTCCATCCCGATCGTCTAGCCGATATCATGGCATTCAACAAAATTCCCCCTGCGGTAAATCAGGTAGAAATTAACCCTTTTTACCAGCAACCTTATGCCGCTGCCTGGATGAAAAGCAAGGGGATCCAACCTGAAGCCTGGGCCCCCTTCGCTGAAGGGCGCCAGGAGATATTCCACCATCCACGTTTGCAGGCTATTGCAGGTCATTATGGCAAAAGCGTGGCCCAGGTGATCCTGCGCTGGCTCGTGCAGCGAGGGATCGTCTCGCTGGCTAAATCAGTACGAAAAGATCATATGGCTGAGAATATTGCGCTTTTCGACTTTGAACTCGGCGAGGAAGAGATGACACATATCGAAGCGTTGGACAGCGGCGTCAGCGCGTTCTTCTCACACCGGGATCCGGCCAGAGTCGAATGGTTGACGGCACGTCAGTTAGCCGTTTAGCCCAGCCGTCACAAGGCATGTCGAGTCGCGTTTATCGATCGCATTTGCTTGACACGTCGCTGTCATCATTGCCGTTTACCTCCTGGACTTCCCTTACGCTTATCCGCACATCAAGCGTAGGTGGCACAATCCGGCGATCGGCGCCGGCGGCGTTATGGATTAATCTGCCACGGTACCGCATCATCATCGTCAGGAGATAGCGTTTACTTGCGGTCGGCGGTGACGAAGTGGAACCTTTAGCGTCCTGCCCGGACCGATAACTAACGATCGACCACGGGTACGCTGGTCAGCGCGCCACACCAGCGCAGCATTAATAAAACGTTTACGCGATACAGCCGTTGGCGACGCGGCAAAACGCGCATATCTTTCAGCGTCCCCTTTTTCTACCGCCTGGAATAAGTGCTAATTGTGCCATTTCTATTGGCAATGTATCTCTCATTGGTCGGCAACGGTAACCCAGCGGTTACCGTTATTTACCTGCAACCATTTTTTAACAAATCAATTGCAAAATCGTCTAATATAAACGCCCGGTTAAACGTAACAACCAGAGACGTTCATCTCAGTAGTACAATTTCTAAAAAGCGTGTAAATTTATTATTCACTCTAACACAGAGAGGGCGATACGGCAGAGCCCTTTCTGGCAGAAAATGACAAAAATACGGAGAGATAAATCACAAAAAATTAATTATTTCAGTGGAAAATTTATCACGAGCGCTCAGGACTTACGTCTTATTTTATACGTGTTTGGCTCATTAAGTACCTTACTGAAAAATATTAATCACTCTCGCTATAAAAGGACCAGCAAGAATAAATTATATTTCATCTTCCATCTATCAAACATGTCGAATCCCTGAGCGCAGATCAAAGAAGAGTGTTTTACTAAATAGGATTTCCTGACCAGACTAGTCCGTGCTAACACATTCGTGCGGTACCACTGCGGCCACCACGCCTGGCTTGACGATAGATCCGGTAATACTCTCCAAGGTTTTAAAGGTATGCCCACAGTTGATATTAGTACATTGATGATAACGTTCCTTCGTTGTTTCGCTCAAATAACGACTGGAACGCGTATGGGCTGAAGATTTGCAGAGGGGGCAGTGCATCATGGCAATTTCTCCTTATTGATTTAACTATCGGCACTTAAAGGATATCATCAAGGGAGCTGAATTAACAAATAGTTAATCGACTTAATACATTAACTATTCGTTGTGCCATCCTCTGACAATAAACCTATCGTCAAACCTATTCATTCAGTGAATAAGGTATGTTATTTGGCGGCTTAATTGGCCCTTAAGCGCCAAATTACCCTGCGCCTGCCCGCCAGCCTCAGGAGAATCGCCCGACCCCGCTTACCGACAGAGACCATCACTGGGTAATGAGTGCCCCATCAATGTTAAGGCGCTGTCGACAGGGCGGTTTATCGCTGACGATGCTGACAATCTTGCCTAAAAGCGTGCTGAGCGACGCTCTACTCCTTCGCCACGTCACGTAACCAGTTACGCGTAAAACACGCCCCTGTTTTCTCACGCGAGGTCATGACGACCGTATTTTAACCGATCTTTTACCCTACCGAGCGGCGTAGATGCTATATCGGCAGATTATGCGATAACCTCAGACGGCGCAAGGGCTGGTGGTTTAACGGTGAACCAATGAACGCTGACTTGAACGATGGTCCTGTTTCCCTGCCCCAGCTAGGCAACCCGCTCACCAGCCCGTTCCTGGCCGACAGCCGGACGGTCGCCATAATTAAGCGGTAGCAGGTAGAGGGCGTCCCTCCCGTCATGTAGGTCAACAGCTCGCTAACCTCCTGAAAATCGCGTCCTTACGACGAAAACGCCGATGCATAACCACCTGGCAATACCCGAACCACCACGGCCTCCTACCGATGATGGCGTGGACAATCCGCCGCTGGCCGAATCGCCGGCCGTTTCATCTGCGGCCACAGTGCCTCTTAGCCCGACGATGGGCTCCGCTAAACGAAAACGAGAGGCTCGCCTACCGCCTTTATCTCCGCCGACAACATTGCCGAAGCCCCCCGTGCGAGCGTCGCACAGAGAGGCATTGCCCTGGTATAAGCACCATGACTGGCTGTCAAAATCGCCATCCCAGTCTGCCTATTGTCTCTTTCGCCACAGCGAAACCGTTAGAAAAAGCGAGACGGAGACACTCGTTACCGCCGGCATAGCGTGTCATCATTCATTCTCCGAACACCAACTACCTTATGTGGCCCGTCAGCGATCAAATACGAATCGGTGGCTATTGAGTTGCTGGTCTCCCCTGAGCTCTTTGATGAATAAAAATGATAAATTTGCGGAAAACTTATTTTACAGGTGTAGCATCAGTAATATCGGTAATTTCATATTCAGCTTTGGCAATATAATATATTCTCTTAGCTCCTCTTCCAATAAAATCCATTTACTTTGAGGTATCAATGAATTTCGCCGGCAACATAAAATTAATTAATGGTAATATTTTACACTCACTGAATGCATTTATTAATGAGTATTGACGCGCCTATTGCTACGTGAAAATAGTCAGAATGTGCCTTTCTCCTATCGTTGAAACGAAGATCACGATGCGTGTTGGGTTTATCCGCTAACATTCCCCATCCGGACCGATGAAACAGGGAACGTAAGACGGTCTATTTACTTTGATGACATATCAATGCGCACCCTCAACTTTCTCAGGAGCAAAAAGCTGCATGACCCTGTTTAGACAATGATGAGAATATCGCCAATATGTCGATTAAAACAGATCGATAACCTGTAATAGATTATCCGGTCATGCGAGAAAATAACGGAGAGGATATTTTTCTTAAAAGGCCAATCCCTCTCTATTTTGATTCTGAACAATATCTGAATCCAGAATGCTTTGCGCGATTTCTGCTATCATCATCAAAGCTATCTCCTTGTCTCTTTCATGGCATTCTACCGTGGTGGTCAATCTGGCAATTAACTCCATTCGCTCTAACAACACCAACTTATCAAACGTGAGGTCCATTGATCCTCCTCGTTATAACATGATTTTTCTTTGTAAATTGTCGCATCGCCCCGAGAATAAAAAGAGGGTCATCCCGAATACATCAGGCGAAATATCATGTTTATAACGTTGAAATTGTAAAAGCGCAACCACTATTCATCTGTATTCCTTCATGGATAAAAAATTAGTTGCGCTTCAGCCGGGAAATCATGAGTTCCTGTTGGCGTAAATTCCTTTACAATGGAGCAAAATATTCCAAAAAAATTTCTTTATTTTCTGTATTGAGATGCGTGGAATGCCATTACCATTTCTGCTGCACTGTGCCCCCTCAACGGGTTTAATGCGCCGAAGGGTACGCCGGCAAGTCCCAGGTTACCTGCCCTATCCGCAGCCGTCAGGCGTCCCGGCAGCAACTTAAGCATAACTCCCGGTGTTGGCGGAGGCCCGCGCTCGCAACCGCGTGGTGGTGATAACCCTGTTGACCTACGGAACCCGTTCCTGTAGCGCTTTGTGAGTATGAGGAGCAGCGCCCGACAGCGCCGGAGGCACAATTTGATAATAAAGATACAGCTTCCCTGGCACCGATGGCTTTAGCTAAAACCATTGCATAGGGGGACAAGATCCACCGTCAATTAATCTCTAAGAGTAGGCGATGCTCTCCAGTCGGCATGTCGCCCCATGGCAGCCTGTTGTGCACCGTTTTTTATGGCGTCACCATTATGATTGAACACTGTAAAGCGGTTAATTGAAAATTCTAGCGGCATAAGGCATCATTCTTTATTAACAAAAAGGAAGAATAAACCGTTAAAATTAAACGTTAATATTAGTTATGCCAATAATAATTTACAAGGAATAATGTATCTTTGCGGAAACCATGCTATGTTAACTATAAATTTTAAAGCAGGAGGCGGTGCGGTCCTGGACAGAATTATCCAAGCCTATGGTTTTGATACTAAAATTGAGTATTGCAAGCACCTCGGTATCACGGCCAGCAATCTTTCCATGCGCTATAAAAGAGATTTATACCCTTCCGATTTAGTGGTCAAGTGCCTGGTGGATACCGGTGTCCGGCTGGAATGGCTCACCGGTGGTCAGGGAGATATGTTTGCCGGTCCGAACGCGCGCAATCAAAGTCAGCAGCAAACACTGGAGGTGCCGGCAAAGCACCTTCTTAGAGGTGAAATCTATGACGCCGGGACATTTTACCTTGATATCGGTTGGTTTAAACCCGAGCGGGATATCCCCGTCCGACCCGGCATGCTAATGGATGGGGCTAAACGCTATATTGTCGATTATCAGTTCAATGAAGTGAACGACGGCCGCTGGTTAACAGAAATTGAAGGCCGTCTGATGGTTCGCGATCTGTTTCGCATCCCGATCGGTCGGGTGAAAGTATGTGGGGGAGAAATGCCCTTTGAATGCGGTTTACAAGACATTCGCATCATTGCCCAAGTGATATTGAGCTGTGTATAAACTCTGTTCGGTCTCAGCCCATCGCAAATCCTGACTCCCCCGCCACCGATCGGCAAGCCGCGATAATTTCACTTAGCAAACAGTTACCTGGAAAATATCGACCGCCAGAACTTTTGTTAAAGTGAAGATTGAACCGTTTTATCTTTCAGAGGCCTGAACGGCTGTGTAGTCAATGAACACCCGTTTCATTTTCAGACTTATTTATGCTTATCGCAACAATATCAGAGAAAAAAATAAGCCGCAATAAAGATCAAAAATTCGTCTGTAACTGGCGTCATAGGCCGTGACGTTCTTCGGCAAGCATGGATAAAGTGATTAACTAAATATAAATTGCGAAGAAAGTTATTCACTGTAGACGAAAAGACAAATCTTTTTTTTGCTTATTATGTCTTCTTTATCCAGTAAAGCGTTGCCAAGCAGATCACATTACCCCCGCCAAGGTTTGCATGTAATCCGATGGGTAGGATTTTGCGTTGGCTTACATTCATTTCATTTAACCAGGGCCGCGTTTTATGCAACCCACACTTTTCGCACCCGCGATGATCACCGCTAAAATTATTCCACCGCTACCTGCGCAGAGCAGGCGCTGCAACACCGTCAGGAAGACTACTTTTACCGTTTCTCCCCCGCCGACAAAGCGGATATGATCGCCAACTTTAGGCTACGCCGCCTGAGCCTGACGTCGCGTTGAACGGTCATGCACCCGCCAGCGGGACACTGGGTCTCGGGCTTGCGCTATGCGATCGTATGGCGCAAGACGGGGAACTTACGGCGGTGCAATACCCTTTGGCGTGTGCAGCCCATAACGTTCTCCTCTCCATCGCTTCCGGCGCGATGCAGGTGCCGCAACCGCCGTTAGAGCATTTGGCGCGGTTATGCCATATGGAGTTAAAATGGCAGGTAGTACAGCCGACAAAGATCAGCGAAATCGCCCTGCGCGAGCTGTGGCAAAATTTCTGTCAATTGGCGCAGTTGCCGGCAGAGTTTGGCACCATCGCCGATTCCGGTGAGCAGGTCGACTGGCATGGCTGCATCAGAGCATTTCGCTACTGTCCGCGCCCCATGACAATGTGCTGGTGAGCCCTACCGTGCTTTACAACCCGGTGCACCAGGACAGCATCAGAGATGTTGCGCGCTATCTGCTCGATGATCTGACGCTGGGCCTCGACCAGGCGCGTGAGAAACTCCAGCATCTGTCGTCGGGACAAATGCTGCTGTTGCCGATGATGTCCACCCCCGTGTGCCCTTATGCCAGGACGGCGTTGACCGGGCATTTCAGCGCGGACGTGGTGTTAAAGAAGGACGATTATTGGCATTTCGCCGTCTTTGATAACCTGGACGATAGCGACACCGAACCGTTGAAAGAAGCGGTACTCGGTCAATTGATCCCCAAAAAGCGCGGGCGCTACTATTTCTTCCAACAGCATTTTCAACAGCGCAACGACTGTGCAGTTCATGTGTACAATTTTTTCAGCCGCTGTCTTGCCTCGAAGGAAGCCTTTTTTACCGGCCCGGCGCTATGGGGAAAGCTCTTTGATGACTATTGCCAGGAAGCCGCAGATTTGACGCAAGCGCCCGGCGAAGATAGCACCTTGAGCAGCACGATGCTGCACCGTTATTTTATGCTGGAGTGCCTGGCAACTGGCTACCGGCAGGATGAATGGGGAATGGTGCAACAAGCCATGGTAGCGCGGCCTCGCTTCTCCTTCTGTCCCGTCCCTGTCGCGGCACGGCGTGCGGAGTGCTAACCTGGGCTTTGTCGCGCCAGTGCAGAGGTATGGACGACGCAGCGGCAGATCATCAATGCGCTAACGGTCGGGAATCGGGCAAAACGATTACCTGGCCGAAGAATGCTGACACGATTGGCGAAATGCTGCGGCGTCTTTCGCCAGTGCGTCAATATGCGAACTGATAATTTTTATCTTATGCAACAATGGGGTGCGATCGGGTGAGCTGTCAAGACTATTAAGTTTGCCCACTAGCATCGCGTTATGCTCCCGCAGTCGCGCCTCGCGCGCCTGACATTGTTCCAATTGATGCTGCAACGACTTATATTCCTGCCGCCACACCTGCTGGCGCTGTAGGACGCTATTTTCCAGCAGTGAAAAAGCCGCGTCTAAACGCGTCTCTAATTCTTGCAACAACATGACTGTTCCTTTCCTCGGTCTTTGGCGCAGTATAATGATTGTCCAGCGCAGCAACAAACTCAATGTAGCGCTGGCCGCCTCTTAGCGCTCCTGGCGCGTCTTTACGCTTTTAAGCACTACGAATTTCTGATTGGCGCCCTGTTGCAGGCCCAGCGCCGGGCATCGCGGAACATTTGCCGCGCGATGTGATCCGTTATTGCCTGTTGTTGATGAAATGGCGAGTTACAGATAACGGCCTGCATGCTGTCGGCCGCCTCCCCCACCAGGCCATTGTTGACCTGAAACCGGCAGTGGAGTAAATCCGCCGGCCGGTTCTCGCTAAGATTAAGCCGGCTGGAGGCGATTGCCATGTAAGATTCATCGACAAACTGTATCGTGGCGCGCGGATTGGCCCCCAGGGCCATTAGCCCCAGGACATCGTTGCCGCAACCCAGATCCACCAGCGTCCCTTCAATATCCTGCGGCAAATACGGCAGAAAAAAACACGCACCGATATCCAGCGATGTCCGGGAGAACACATTGGCGTGATTGTAAATACGATACGGAGTGCCCTCAAGCGACCATGTCGCGGATCTTGCCGGCGGCAAAGAGGGTCGTGTCAGGACCCATAACCTGGCCTAGGGCGTACAATTGCTGCTCAAGCAGCGCCAGAGTTTTAGATATTTTCATTAATACAAGGCCGGGCGCCGGCGGCAGAGGCGCCAGGCTGTCCAGCAGTGTTATCGGTTCCGCCGCCAGGGTGTTTTGCACCAGGTTATGACGGTTCGCGAGCTGGCTCAGGTATGAATCGCTGACGCAAAAAAGCGCGCACGCCGAAGGCGTCATTGAAAATCAGCGTCGGCCCGGTTGTCGCCTGCGGCGGCGGGCGGATAACGATCCAGCCGTAGTACGCCGGCCGGGTGGTCAAAAAGGCTCATAAGCCCTACCTGATGATGAAATGAAGCGGTTAACGGTAATTAAGGGCGGCAGTATACTGTTTTTTTTCGCCGCTGCAGGAAACTTGCCTTGCCGGATGGGCATGTTACTCTGCTGTTACCCTCCCTTACCTGCAGGTTGTCGGTTCAGATGATTCGTTTCGCCGTTATAGGCACTAATTGGATCATCCGTCAGTTTATCGATGCCGCTCATGAAAGCGGTAAGCTGAAACTGACCGCCATTTATTCGCGCCAGCTAACGCAGGCCCACACCCTGGCGACGGAGTATCCGGTCGAACAGTGTTTTAGATTCCCTGGAGCAGCTTGCCCGCTCGGACCTGATTGACGCGGTGTATATCGCCAGCCCAAATGCCCTGCATTGTCAGCAAAGTTTGCTGTTTATGCTCCAGGGGAAACACGTTATCTGCGAAAAGCCCCTTGCCTCCAACCTCGAGGAATCGGAACAGATGATTGCCTGCGCACTTAAGCATCAGGTGGTGCTGTTCAAGGCGTTTAAAACCGCCTATCTGCCTAATTTTCTGCTGCTGAACTATTGTCAGTACCCCTCGCGCTACGACAAGTATTTGGCCGGCGAGAACCCGAATACCTTCAATCCTCAGTTCTCCAACGGATCCATTATGGATATCGGCTTCTATCCGCTGACGGCCGCCGTGACGTTATGGAGGGAGCCGGCGCGGGTCCAGGCCAGCGCGTCACTGCTGCAAAACGGCGTGGATGGACACGGTACGGTGATTCTCGATTACGGTGATTTTGACGTTACCTTGCTGCATTCCAAGGTGAGCCAGTCAACGCTGCCCAGTGAGATCCAGGGTGAAACCGGGTCGCTGCTGATTGAGAAAATAGGCGAATTCCAGGGTGTGACGCTGGTTGCCCGCAACGGCAATCAACAGGATCTCGGTCAGCTGCAGCATATCAATAGCATGTTGTATGAGGCTCACGCCTTTGCCGATCGGATCGCGCAACGGCAAATAGACCATTCCGGACTGGCAATAACGCGCAGCACGGCGCATCTGCTTACCGAGATCCGCCGTCAAACCGGGGTGGTATTTCCGGCCGACCACTCATTGCATGGCGAGGAAAGCTGATGAAAGATGGTATGCACTTACTTATTTTGCAGACCTTCGATGTACCTTAGTCGGTCAGACGCGAGCACGGCAATTTCGATCGGATGTTCATTGAGGCCGGCGAAGTCCACGACGCGCGCGTCGAGGTGGTCTATCTGCCCGGCGGCATGGAACTGGGCACCCACACTATCGAATTGCTGCCGGCGGCGGCAGATGACGCGCTGTTAACCGCGTTGCCCCGCTGTTTCGACGCCAATCTGGTCCACTCTCATTCAGTACTTACTTTGCCTCCAGGTGCTACCGTGCTTGGCCGCTCCGCACATGATCCTCATCAAATCCTGCGCTATCGGCCCAACGTTATCAGCACCCAGTTTCATCCGGAATTTAACGCGCCGGTCATGCACAGCTACCTGGCGCGCATGATGACGCAGGAGCCGGAACGGAGCGATCATTACCAGCAACTGGAGGAGCAAATCGCCGCCACGCCCCGCAGTCAGGGTCTGCTGGCGCGTTTTGTCCATCACTGTCTTAACGGTGCTGTTATGATATTGACGGTTGCATTTTTTTACATTAACGTAGCTTATAGCAAAGGTGAGTAACTTTCTGCCGGCCAGCCGTCAATACGATGCCAACGCATCCGGTAGCCGGGCAACTGCAGAATTTTCATGCGGGTTGTAAGTGAGACCTTGCCGGAAGGCGAGACACGCTTATAGCCCGGACCGTGAACAACGGCTGGCGCCTTCTGACGTCAGCCGTTGTTCGTTGTGGAAGGATACTCTCAGATGCATACCGTCGGAAATACCTTGCTGTGGGGCAGCTTCGCTGTCGTTGTGATTATCATGCTGGCCGTGGATCTTATGATGCAGGGCCGGGCCGGCGATAAACCGCCGTCGATGAAACAGGCGGCGCTGTGGTCGCTGCTATGGGTCGCGTTGGCACTGGTGTTCAACGTCCTGTTTTGGGCCTATTTACTGCATACCGAAAGCCGGGTGGTGGCCTATAGTCAGGCGCTGGCGTTTCTTACCGGCTATTTGCTGGAAAAAACCCTGGCGGCCGACAATGTGTTTGTCTGGCTGATGCTGTTTAGCTATTTTGCCGTACCGCTGTCGCTGCAGCGCCGCCTGCTGACCTGGGGCATCCTGGGCGCTATCGGGCTACGGGCCGTCATGGTGTTTGCCGGCAGTTGGCTTATCAGCGAGTTTCAGTGGTGGCTCTACGTGTTTGGCGCGTTTTTGCTGTTCACCGGCGTCAAAATGGCCCTGCCCGGCCATGACGAACAGGATATTGGCAAACGTCCGCTGGTGCGCTGGCTGTACTATCACCTTCGGGTGACCAATGAGCTGCACGGCGAGCGCTTTTTTATCCGCCGCAAAGGACTGCTGTTCGCCACGCCGCTGCTGCTGGCGCTGATAATGGTGGAGTTCAGCGACGTCATTTTTTCCCTGGACAGCATACCGGCGATTTTCGCCGTCACGACCGATCCGTTTATCGTGCTGACCTCAAATTTGTTTGCCATCCTCGGCCTGCGGGCGATGTATTTCCTTTTAGCGAATGTGGCCGAGCGTTTCTCGCTGCTTAAATATGGCTTGGCGGTGATTTTGGTGTTTATCGGCATCAAGATGCTCATCGTGGATTTCATCCATATCCCGGTCGCCGTTTCCCTGGCCATGGTGGCGGTCACGCTGACCGTGACGCTGCTGCTGAATGCCTGGGTCAACCGCCGGCAATCACGTATCAGGCAGGAATAGCGGCTGGCGCCTCTAGAGCATGCGCAGCGTCCGCTAGAGGCCGTGAACCTGAATCGGTACGGCGCGGTTTTCCGTCATAAAAGGGGCGATACCCTGCTTTATAAGCCGGTGAAAACGGACAATCACCAGGCCGTTCATTATGAGGAAACTGCCCTCTATCAGCGAGCCGCCGATGGAGCCGAGCCAGATATTGTGGGTGACCCAACACGCCGTGGAGCAACACATAACGCAGCGTGTGGTCAAACCGCCACAGCGAAATAGTGCCCAAGTGCTGGCCACCGTGCCGGCAATCGGCAGCAGTTCTACGCCAGCGGACTTTCGGTAAGCCGAGCCAGCGTCAGGGCGATGAAAACCAGCATTGCCCACAGGCTGCGGGTAAGGGTGGAAACCAGCGTGCGCAGCGTATTCAGCACGGCGCTCATGCCGGCGGCGTTCGCGCCCAATAAAAAGAAGTGCAGACCAATAATCAGGCTGTAGAGCGCCAGTTGCAGTTTGAACCGGCGTTCGTTGCGGTTAAAAAAGATGGTGATACCGACGACAAACGCCAGCCCACCAACCGCTTGGGCAAACCAATACAACGTCATGAAGGAAAATCTCAATCCTGCAAATGGGAAAATAAATGAAAACGTAGTTTCATATTACGAAACGCCGTGTCACAACCGAAAAAAAACCGTTAGCAAAAATTACAAGGTCACGCCGCTTTTGAAAATCGCCAATTCGCGAAAATCGTTAATCTCGTTTCAGGTTTGCTTGCCGTTGGCGATGGCGACGATGACATCAACAAACTCGGTGAGTATCGCTTCCATACTCATACCGTGAATCAGCCGGCCGGCGTCGAAATAGATCCAATGTGGTTTTTTCGCCGCCAGTTCGCTGTTCGTCGCCAATTTTACCGTCGGTACGAAGCCGCCTTAAGGCGTTCAGCGGCCGGTACTTAACAGCACCATATGACAGCCGGCGCCGGCCAGCGCGCTGGTGGCCACCGCATCGTTACCCGGCGCGCTCAGTAAGTTCAGCCCCGGTACGCTCAAACGTTCGCCATATTTCAAAACGTCGACGACCTTGCTCTGCCCGGCTTTCTGCGTACAGCCGAGGGATTTCTCCTCAAGCGTCGTGATGCCGCCGGCTTTGTTGCCGGGAGAGGGGTTTTCATAAATCGTCTGCTGATGGGCGATAAAGCACCGCTTGAAGTCATTGACCATATGCACGGTCTTGTCAAACGTCGCTTCATCGCGGCAGCGGCTCATCAGGATACGCTCGGCGCCGAACATCTCCGGAACTTCCGTCAGCACGGTGGTGGTGCCGTTGGCAATCAGGTAATCCGAAAACCGTCCGAGAATAGAGTTGGCGGTGATGCCTGAAGGCCATCGGATCCGCCGCATTCCAACCCGAATTTCAGCTCGCTGAGCTTGCCCGGTTCGCGATGGTCGTCGCGCATGCGCTGATACAGCGCGCGCAAACATTCCAGCCCGGCCCCCTTTCGTCCCGCCAGCCGCTGAACGTGAGCGCCACCCTTTCTGTGTATTGTAAAGAGCATCCAAAATGGAACCCACTGAAACCCGCAGATTATACCAGCAGCTGGCGGCCGAACTGAAACGGCGCATCGAATCCGGTAGTTATCCGGTCGGCGAGAAGCTGCCGGCGGAACGCTATATCGCCGAGGAGATGAATGTCAGCCGCACGGTGGTGCGGGAAGCGATTATAATGCTTGAAGTGGAAGGCTATGTGGAAGTCCGCAAAGGCTCGGGTATCCATGTCATCGCCAATCAGCAAAAGCACTTGTTGTTGCCCGCCGGCGAAATTCAGGCCGCTACGCCTGGTCCGTTTGAGATGCTGCAGGCGCGGCAGCTCATCGAAAGCAATATCGCCGAGTTTGCCGCGACCCAAGTGTCAAAACAGGATATTGTCCTGCTAATGGAAATTCAGGAGAACGCCCGTCATGAGGACAGATTTCGCGATTCGCAGTGGGACTTGAAATTTCACGTTCAGGTGGCGCTGGCCACCGGCAACAGCGCGATGGCGTCCATAGTGGAACAGATGTAGTCCCAGCGGGTGCATAATCCCTACTGGATCAAGCTGCATGAACATATCGACGACAAAGCGATTGAAAGCTGGTGCAAAGATCATGACCAAATTCTTAAGGCGCTGATCCGCAAAGATCCCTACGCTGCCAAACTGGCGATGTGGCAGCATCTGGAAAACACCAAGCAGATGCTGTTCCACGCCACCACCGACGATTTTGAATCGAGCGTCGACCGCTATATGTTCAACGACAACCCCGTAGTTCACCTGGATAGCGTGGCCAACAGGGTAAAATGACAGGCGTGCCGCCGCTGACTTAGGCCTCCAGCGTCAGCAGAGCGAACGTAGCCAGCCAATGCGCGCCCCATTATAGTTGGTGTCCAAATGCGCCAGCGCGGCATGCAGATGCTTCGCCGCTACCTGTTGTAGCCAGTGATCCGGCGCCGTTGCCAATTGCCGGGCCAGAGCACGCCAGCACCAGGCCCGACTAAGGTTCAACCCGCCAAGGTGGGCAATCTTGCTATCAAAGCAGTCGCTGACGAAGACCGGGGTAAAGAGCGTCGCCGGTTGACGTGCATCAAGCTGAGGCAGGAACGCCTACCACCAGGCAGCGAACTCCGCCTCCGGCAAACAGCGGGACATATACACCGCTTCAATCAGGGTCGGCGATAAAAACTCATCCCCCGCCGGCTCCCAGGCCTGACAGGCGCGATCGCCGCCAAACCAGCGGTTTGCGCCTTCCACCAGCACCGTTTCCAGCGTCGTGTCCTGCCGCCAGCGGCGCCAGCGTGGAGGATCCGGCGGGTATCAGCAGCGCGCCGTTCCAGGTCAGGCTCTTGAAGGCAAAGGTGCCGAGCATTGTCACCAGCGGAATCAGCAACATCGGAATAAATAACCGGTTGCCAAAGCGGCTGGCGCGTACTTCTCGCTGCTCCAGGGACGTTTCAGGTTTGCCGCTGCGACCAAGTCCGCCGAGCCCCGCGAGCAATACCATGACAATGACCAGTATTCTATTTGCCAGCGGTGGTAAATATCTGCCAAAAATAAAAATAATCGCATTGATGCCCCAAAAACCGGCACTTTTCCAGCGTTTGGAATTTAAACTATCACGCAGGTTGATTATTGCTGTGGCGGCAAACATAATGCCCACCAACAAATAAAGCGCGTCCAGAATTGTCATCACTTATACTCCCCGGACGGCCGCGATTTGCTTTGCGCTGCATAGCGCCGGATAAGTGCGCATTGGTAGAATGTCATGCGGCAGCTATGAATGATAAAGGCGAAAAAGGCGGTGTGTATGGCCCATACGGCGAAATTCAGCAGCTCAATAATATAATCGTTTTGCTCCATAAACCCTTTCATCAATAAGATCGAGCCGATGGCGATAAATATGTCTCCCCCCAAAAAAGACGCCGATATTATCGACCGCCGCACAGTACGCCCGGATTTTTTCCCGTTCTGCCAGGGGAAGATATCCCAAACGTTTACGTGCCGCACCCTCAGCCATAGGGGCTATCAGCGGACGCACCATCTGCGCGTGGCCACCAAGCGCGGTCAAGCCCAGCACAGCGGTCAATTGCCGCATCAGCATATACAATATCAGGATGCTCGATAGAGAAGCGGCGTGAATGCGCGTCACCAGCCGTTGCGCCTGCTCGCGCAGGCCGTTGTGCTCCAGCAGGCCGATGACCGGTAGCGCCAGCCAGATAAGCGCCATATACCGATTTTGCACATAGGCGGTGCCGAAATCACTGACCACCGCCGGTAAATCCAGGCCGCTGGTCAGCCCGGTGATAAGTACCGCGAGTGTGACGACCACCAATGGATTGAAATGCAACGCAAAGTCGAGAATAACAATGCCTATTAAAGGCCACATAATGATACCCCAAAAAGTAGTGTGAATTGCCTTCACCCGCAGATTGTAGGCTTCAGGAATAGCCCTCCCCAGGCCAGTCCGAACAACGGGTAAAATATTTACTAAGCTATTTGCGCGAATATTGTAATATTTAATTACCGATACTTATTCGACAGAATAAAAAGTGCGCACCCGCATCAAAGCATAATCTGCGTGACAGGTAGCGAAGCGCGAAATTATCGCCGCCAAGGAAAGCGGTTAGCTTCATCGTCAAGGGTCGGACACGGTGATAATTATCCCCCAAGCGAAAAAGTCTGCTGGCATAAATATCTTTACCGCTGGTGTTTTATGCTAACTTAGCAGGCCTACAGCGATGCGAATATATTATTTAAGCCCGCGCATTCGGGCCTGGCCTTCTGCCGGCTGAGGATGTTTTGTCGGCTGGGGACTCGCCGGCGGCGCTTAACCCGAGGTGCGTTGAGCCGTTCACGGACGCCGGCCTGTTGGTCTCCTCGCCTACGCCACATGCGCCATAAGGTCCGCCACCGCTCTTTTTCGCCGCCGGGAGCGTAACGGGGGCTCAGGCAAAGTCAGTAAGCGTGAGTTTATGTCAGCGGGTGTAAAACTCATGTCGCAGGACGAATTTTTAACGTCAAAAGCACTCATTACGAGGCATTTTCGGCTATATTTCACTGTCTCAATGGATTTGCTTTTGTTACAGTATGGATAGTTTTTTTACACTTTTGCCGGTTCGCCAGCCGTCGCACTACGGGCGGTTTATCCCTCACTTCAAATGCAGGGAAGGGTTTTGCCGGCGCGGAGAGGGAAGCGTTAAACCCAAATTTTGCGGCTGATAAGCGACCACGCAGAAGCGCCAACGCTAATATACCCGCTTCTTCTTTTCCGACTCGGCGGCGGGCAGCAGCATAATATGCCGTCATTGGTTGAGAATACACAATGGATATTTTTAAGGAACTGTTGCACGCCCTCTGGCAGCAGGATTTTGAAACGCTTTCCGATCCAAGTTTGGTTTGGACCATTTATTTGCTGGTGTTTGTCATCCTTTTTTTGGAAAACGGTCTTTTGCCCGCCGCCTTTCTACCCGGCGATAGTTTACTCATATTGCTCGGCGTGCTGATCGCCAAGGGGACGCTGAATTTTCCTCTGGTGCTGGTGCTTCTAACCGTCGCCGCCAGCCTGGGCAGTTGGATAAGTTATCTACAGGGGAAATGGCTGGAGAACAACCGGGTGGTGAAAAGCTGGCTGGCCCATTTGCCGGCGCACTACCATCAGCGGGCGCACCGGATGTTTCATCGCCACGGGTTGTCGGCTTTGCTTATAGGTCGCTTTATCGCGTTTGTGCGCACGCTGCTGCCGACCATTGCCGGCTTGTCCGGCCTGAGCAGTTCGCGTTTCCAGTTTTTCAATTGGATCAGCGCCTTCCTGTGGGTTTTTATCTTGACGCTGGTGGGGTTCATCCTCGGCAAAACACCTGTCTTTCAGCGTTATGAAGAGGAATTGATGCTATGTCTGATGCTGCTGCCGCTGGCGCTGCTGACGATAGGACTGGTGAGTTCGCTGGTCGTCATCTGGCGCCGCAAACGGCTTACCGATTCGGATAAAGAATAATGAAAGAGTCAGGTTGTGTTGGCTTTATTAAGCGCTTTCGCCTCGGTCTGCTGGCCGTGGCCGTGCTGGTGTCGCTGACGCTTTTATTGCCGACCCTGTGCCGTGACGACAGCACGCTGCAAATTACCGTTGCCCACGAGCGCGGATCGCTACCAGACGGCTTTTTTCTCTATCAGTTGCTTGAGGATCGCGGCATCCGCGTTAAAAGCATTACCCCCGCCAAAGACAGCATGATTATTCATTTGGACACCCCAGAACAAGCACAGGCGGCGCAGCTGGTGTTGCAGCACCATCTGCCGGAAGGTTACGCGATACTCAAAAGCCGCCGCTACAGCGGCTGGCAGTGGCTTTACCGCCCGTCCGCCGACGAGGAGCTCCTGGGATGAGCACGCCGGGTTATCCCGCATCGGCATCACACTCTGCGGCGGTGCGCCGCTGCCCTATAGCCTGTCCGGCGGCTTTGTCCGACTGCCGTGTCCCTAACCGGATTAACCCTAAGAGATTGTTACCACTTTTTTGCCCTTTGGCGGATCCGGGGCTACGCTCACCTTAAGCACTAAACATCAGAAACCCTTCTGGCTTTTAGCATGACAACCTGGCTTTATCGCACACAGTGCAGTGATCTATCACGCCGCTGCAGGCCGCGTTTTATGCCCAGACCCTGTCGCCGGATTTAAAATAATTAATGATTGGCAAGGTGGAACAAGGGATTTTTCACATAAGCCCCCAATGCCAAACCGTCGAAGGAGTTTAAAAATGGTCAAAGATGCCACTTCAGAACATTTACGTACGGAATTGAAATCACTGGCGGACACGTTAGAAGAGGTACTGCGTGGCTCCGCACAAAAGCCCAAAGCAAAGTTTGAAAAATTGCGTACCAAAGCGGAGAGCGCGCTGAAGGATACCTGCAGGCGAGCGTCTGGCGGAGCAAACGCGCGTGGTAACGACCAAGGCAGATGAATACGTACATGAAAATCCCTGGGCGGCATTGGCGTCGGCGCGGTGGTGACTTTGACCAAAGCGCGAAAATCCTAGTTGCTCGGCTCCACGCGCGAGGAGCTGCAGGTAGATCATAACATCCTTGAAAAATTGCAGGATGAAATCAAGAAAGAAGAAGCCGAACGTAAGCACGATGAAAAAGTCAAAAATAAGCAGCGCGACAGGATTGCGGAGGCAAAATGAGCGAACGCAAACCTAAACACGCCAAGAAGTTGCTGCTGTTACGCAAATCCAGCAGCAGCGGCAGGCGCTGGATACGTGTGTTAAGTCTTTGTCGTTACCTGATTGCCGGCACCAGTCTGTTGGCGTTATATAATGTTCGCCACCACAGCCGTCTGGTGCGCTGGGCCAAACGCGGCGTCGGCATTTTGGGCGCGGTCAAAATGGTGCGCAAAGCGCTCGAAAGCCGCTAATCCACAGGCTTAATCATCGTCAAAAGCGGCCCATGGCCGCTTTTTTATTGCCTGCCCTGCAACATACCTTGTCGCCACGGCCGGTCGGGAGGGAAGCGCCTCATGGTCGCCATAAACTTATGCAGCCTTCCCTGCGTTCAGGCGCTTAAGCAACAAGGCCGCCGTCGACACGGATGACACAGGGTTCTGGCCGGTTATCAGCAGGCCATCGCTCACAACATAAGGCGCCCAGTCTTCCCCCTTGCTATAAAGGCCGCCCAGCGCCTTGAGCTCATCCTCCACCAGGAACGGCACGACGTGAGTCAGCCCGACACCCTCTTCTTCTTCGGTGTTGCTAAAACCCGTGACGTTCTTGCCTTCGACCAGCGGCCGCCCTGCAGAGGTCTGAACGTGACGCAGCACACCCGGCGCGTGACAGACCAATGCAACCGGCTTGCCGGCGGAAAGAAATGACGTTAACAGCGCGATAGAGTGCGTATCGACGGGCAAGTCCCACAAGGGACCATGACCGCCCGGATAGAACACCGCGTCGAAGTCAGCCTGCGTGATGCTATCCAGACGCACGGTGGCGGCTAGTTGCGCCGTCGCATGCGCGTCGGCCTCGAAACGGCGGGTAAGCTCGGTTTAGAAAGCCGGTTCATTGCTTTTGGGGTCAAGCGGCGGCTGTCCGCCTTTGGGCGAGGCCAGCACGATCTCGGCGCCGGCATCCTGAAAGGCATAGTAGGGTGCGGCTAATTCTTCCAACCAAAAGCCGGTTTTGCGGCCGGTATCCCCCAACCGATCGTGTGAAGTCAGAACCATTACTACTTTCATTGTGCTTCTCCAACGTGTGGTTAAGTTTGTATTAGACCGGTCGTCTTGAAACTAGAGATAAAAAAACACTTCCACAGAAGTGCTGTTATCCTTTCCCCCGGTCATGGAGAAAGATGCAAGATGTGGCGCGTGGTCATTATGGCCGTGGCAAAGGGCTGGGTATGGCGGACGATCTTGACCATTACGCTGGCGCCCAGCCATAGCTGGTAAAGGCTTTGTGCAACCTTAATGGGCGAACCGTTAACGGATAACGACCCTTCCGCCATACCGCCCTCAATGGCCCGCGCCAGCCGATCGATGATACCCGAGGTCCCGCGCTGTAGCGCTTGACGCATAGCCTCAGACAGATCGGCAACCTCCGCGCCCAGCTTGACCGCCAGACATTTACCCTGACAGTCATAAAAAGACTGTGTGTCCTGCCAGTTCTGCCAATAATTCATTAGGCGCTGCGCCATGGTCAGGCCGGGAACGTCGAGCGTCGCGTCCAGTTTCGCCAGATAATCCGCAAAGTAACTGTCAAGCAATGCCTCGCCGAAGGCATCTTTGGAACCGAAATAATGGTAAAATGACCCCTTTGGCACTCCTGCGGCGGTCAGTATTTCATTAAGCCCTACGGCGGAAAAGCCCTTCCCGGCCATGATACGCATGCCGTGCGCCAGAATGCTGTCCCGAACAGGATTGGTTTCTGTGGTTGTCACGCTGTTCATAGGAGGACAATAGCACCAATTGGACCGGTCGTCTAGTACCCATTACCTTCTTATCTTTAACACTATTATGTTATCCCCTCTCTTACTTGGGCCAGGCTGATACGCCACACTTATTCAATTTTTCTGATATAAGCTGACAGTTTTACTCGCTATCAACGGCCTTACTCGCGCATTACACTGCCTGCATCCGATGAATCTTCCGCCGAAGAACTGGCCGGAAAGCATCTTTTCAAGCCCTGGCCGTGCGTCGCGCCGGCTGACCTCGTTAAAGAGATAACCATGAAAAATTAGATGATACTGCCCTGCTGGTGGCGCGTGTGTTGATGCCTATACTGTTTATAGTGGCCGGCTACGGCAAAGTGGGCGGCGGCACCTTCCGCCGGTTCCAACGTGCGATGAGCGTGGGGGCCCGGAAAGTCGACACGGTTCGCCGATTCGGGCAATCACCCGGCGTGATGGGCCAGAAAGCCGCCGCACTCCGCCGGTTCAGGTAAGTCATCGGCACGACGGTTTGGAAAGCCAGCCCCTCCGCCGGGCCGGCAATGAATAAGCCGTCTGTACACGCAGTCGAACAGCTTGACGTTGGAAGGAGTGAAGAGATGGAATTATTGGTAGAGGGGCAGTGGCAGGACAAATGGTATGATACAGCCGCCAGCGGCGGACGTTTTCAACGCTCGGCGTCCCAATTTCGCCACTGGATCACCCCCCGACGGAAGCGCCGGGTCGGAAGGACGCAGCGGCTTTCGCGCTGAAGCCGGCCGCTATCACCTTTACGTATCGCTGGCCTGCCCCTGAGCGCACCGAACCCTGCTGATGCGCCAGCTGAAAGGCCTGGACCGTTTGATTCCGGTCTCGGTGGTCCATCCGCTCATGCTCGAGAACGGCTGGACCTTCAGCCGCGGTTTCCCCGGCGCCACCGGCGATCCCCTGTTTGATAAAGCATTTCTGTATCAACTTTATTTGCAGGAGGACGCCGGCTACAGCGGCCGGGTCACGGTACCGGTACTCTGGGATAGCAGCAACAAACCATCGTTAGCAACGAATCGGCGGATATCCTGCGCATGTTCAACAGTGCGTTTGACGGTGCTGGCGCATTGGCCGGCGACTATTATCCCGCCAATCTGCGTACCGCCATTGATGAGATTAACGGCTGGGTGTATCCGCAGGTAAATAATGGCGTCTACCAAGCTGGCTTCGCTACCCGTCAGGAGGCCTATGATGAGGTTGTAGAAGGGGTTTTCGCGGCGTTGGCACGGTTGGAGATGCTCCTCGGCCGGCATCGCTATCTGACGGGTCCCCGCCTGACCGAAGCGGATTTACGCCTGTGGACTACGCTTATCCGCTTCGATGCGGTTTATCACACCCACTTCAAATGCGATCGTCAGCACTTGAGCGACTATTTAAATTTATCAGGATTTCTGCGCGATATTTATCAGCTGCCGGGCGTGACCGAAACGGTGGATTTTGCCCATATTCGCCATCATTATTTCCGCAGCCATCCGACGCTCAATCCCCACGGCATTATTTCTATCGGACCGCAGCAGGATCTTGGCGAGCCCCACGGCCGCGCGCAGCGTTTCGGCGTCGACGATGAATGATCCCCCACCGCCAGGGATGGCCGCGGGGCTTTAGCTGAACAGTTTAGGAATTTCGCGCAGAAACCAGGATTTGGATTCCCCCATGCTATCGCGGCGCCAGGCCATGATGATATCGCTCCCAGCGCTGTACTCCGGGCTTACCACCCGCAGTCGCCCGGCGGCGATATCCACCTCCACTAGATGATAAGGCATCGTCGCCACCCCCAGCCCGGCGAGCAGCGCCTTGTGTTTATCCGCCATCGTACTCACCGTCAGACGCTGCTGTTTATCCAGTAGCTGCACCGTCAGCACCGGGCGGTATCGGCGATGGCTATACCGCGATATTTGACGCGGGTAACCTCAGACAGCGGCTCCGGCTCTTGATGAATGGGGTGGTCGGGGCTGGTGACGTAGACATTAAGCAAGCGGTACGTACAGTTTGCGGCTGTTAATTTCCGACGACGCGCGGAAGTGAAGATCCCGGGCAATAACGATATCGGCCCGCCCTTGCTCCAGCCGCTCCCAGGCGCCGGCTAGTACTTCATTGATAATGGACACCTGGGTGTTGGCTTTACGCGCCAGTTTATCGATTAGCGGAAACAATTTCTCAGTGGGGACCAGGGCTTCGGTCACCAGCGTCAGGTGGGTTTCCCAGCCGCGCGCCAGCGCTTCGGCATCGGTGGTAAGCTTGTCGGCTGCTTCCAGAAACACCCGCCCGCGCTCCAGCAACATGCGTCCGACATTGGTGAATTTGGTACGGTGGCCGGAACGGTCGAACAGCACCACATCTAGCTCCTCCTCCAACTTCTGCATTGTGTAGCTCAACGCCGAAGGGACACGCCCCAGCTCATCCGCGGCGGCGGCAAAGCTTCCACGGCGGTCGATAGCGTCCATCACCCGCAAAGCTTCAAGCGTTAACGCCCGGTCTTTGGCCATCGGATCTTCTCATTCAGGATTTTTGAATATGGCTTCCAGATTAACTTGCTAACAATCCGCCGTCCAGCCGCTTACACTCTACCCAGACCCCGCGGAAACAGATTACGCCATGATTACTTGCAGAACAGCCCAACAATGCGGCCAGGCGGACTTCGGTCGGTTACAGGCTCGCTATACCTTTTCTTTCGGCCATTATTCGACCCGGCCTTTATGCACTACGCCTCGCTGCGGGCGCTGAATCAGGAAGTGCTGGCGGTCGGCGCCGCCTTTCAGCCGCGGACCTATCCGCCGGTCGATGTGCTGAATATCATCTTGCGCGGCGAAGCCGAATACCGCGATAGCAATGGCCACGCCGTCCGGGTGGCGGCCGGCGTGGGTACACCGGGTGACGCTGGCGGCTGGAGAAAGCCTGACTGCCGCTCAACGGCAGGCGTGCTTATCTGCAATCGGTCTACGGTCAGGGGGAGATTGGCGGGCCACAGGGTGCACGCGGACGGCTTGCCTGCGGCGACGGCGCCTTTGTCTATGACGAGCAACCGCTTACGCTGCGTGCCGCCGCACCGCTGCAGGCGCTATTGATTGATTTGGCCGGCGACGACCGCCCGACATCCTAAGCCGGCGTACGCCAACGGCAAAAAAACCCCGCGCCAGGATAAGGCACGGGGTTAACGCAAGAGTGGAGTTGACCGTTAAGCCGGGTTCTGTCGTGGACAGTCATTCATCTAGGCCAGCGCTCACGCGCTGGCTCAAGCAGCCTACCCGGGTTCAGTACGGGCCGTACCATGTGAACCCCTATTTGGCCTTGCTCCGGGTGGAGTTTACCGTGCCGCGAACTGTTACCAGCCGCGCGGTGCGCTCTTACCGCACCCTTTCACCCTTACCTGATCCCGCGTGCGCGGGCCATCGGCGGTTTGCTCTCTGTTGCACTTGTCGTGGGTTTGCACCCCCCAGGCGTTACCTGGCACCCTGCCCTATGGAGCCCGGACTTTCCTCCCCCCCACCTGTTTCCCCTTGCGGGGACGATGGTGAAGCGGCGACTGTCTGGTCAACTCCGGGGCGCAGTATAAGGACTTTCCCGGCACTTGTCATCTGCGATATGCGGCGCCAGGAACAGCTCAGCGCGCCGCGTTACGCTTTTTGTTGCCGATCGAGGCCATAGCGATACAGCGCATTCTTTTTTACACCGTGGATCTCCGCCGCCAGCGCCGCGGCTTTTTTCAGCGGCAGCTCGACCTGCAAAAGCGCTAAGGTGCGCAGGGCCTCGGGCGGCAGTACGTCGTCCGGAGCGTGATAGCCTTCGACAATAAGTACCATCTCGCCGCGGCGACGCTTCTCATCCTCCTGCACCCAGGCCAGAATCTCACCGACCGGCGCGCCATAAAGCGTCTCCCAGGTTTTAGTCAGCTCCCGCGCCAGCACCACATAGCGCAGCGGGCCCCAGGCGATCGTCATATCTTCCAGGCTCTCCAGCAGCCGGTGAGTCGACTCGTAGAAAATCAGCGTACGCGGCTCCTGCGTCAGCGCCTGGAGGGAATCGAGACGCGCTTTGCGCTTCGCCGGCAGAAAGCCTTCATAGCAAAAACGATCGGACGGCAGCCCGGCGGCCGATAGCGCGGTGATGGCAGCACAGGCGCCCGGCAACGGCACCACACGGATACCGGCCTCGCGGCAGCGGCGCACTAAATGATAGCCCGGGTCGTTGATAAGCGGCGTGCCGGCGTCACTAACCAGCGCTATACTCTGTCCGTCTTGCAGCTTCTCCAGTAATATGTCTGCTTTTTGCTGTTCATTGTGGTCGTGCAACGCGAACAGCCGCGCATTTATGGCAAAATGTTGTAACAATAGACCGGTATGACGAGTATCCTCAGCGGCAATAAGATCAACGCCCTGCAGGACAGACAGCGCCCGCCGGGTGATGTCCTCCAGATTACCAATGGGAGTCGGTACCACATAAAGCGTTGATGCGGAAATATCCGCTTGTTGGTGTTGATTCATTGTTTCATCCGGATTGCCGATTTAATATTGAGCAACTTGAAAAAAACATCACTGGATACAGTATGCTTTACTCTTATGTATTGGTTTTTAAAACAGGACGTCTTCTTCCTGTCGTGCTGGCCTCGTTGATTCTGGCCGCCTGTACCGCCCAGGGTCCGGAAAGCCAAACCGGCCACGCGGCCATTCCGGCCAACGCCAATGCCGACTATTATTTGCAGCAGATGCAGCAAAGTAGCAATGATACCAAGACCGACTACCAATTACTCGCCATTCGCGCGCTGATCAAAGAAGGGCGCCTGCCACAGGCGCAGCAGCAGCTTGCCGCCCTGCAGCAAATCGACAGCGCCTCCCTCGACGCACCGCAGCGTCTGCGCTATACCCAAGCGATGATCAATGCCGGCCAAAGCCGGCCTTCGCTGGATCTGGTGCGCGCCTATATAGCCCAAGCGCCGTTGCTGACCGATCCGGCGGCGCGCCAGCAAAATATCGATAAAACCTGGCAAACGCTGGTATCGCTCCCGTCCCCTCAGAGCAATCTGGTGATTAACGCCGATGAAAACATACTGCAGGGCTGGCTGGATCTGCTGCGCATATACCAGGACAATCGCCAGGATCCCACGCTGTTGCAGGCAGCCATCAAAGACTGGCAGACCCGCTATCCGCAAAACCCGGCGGCGAAAACTCTGCCTACACCGCTCAGTCAGGTGCAAAACTATTCCTCGTCCTCGGTGGGGGGCATTGCTTTGCTGCTGCCGCTTAACGGCCAGGCCCAGGTTTTCTCCAACGCGATTCAGCAAGGGTTCTCGGCGGCTAAAAACGGCCTGACGACTCAACAAAGCGCGCTGGAGCAGGACGCGAGCGCCGCAGGCCAGTCCACCGATGGCGTTCCCCAGAACGACGGTACGGCGGGGACAGAGCCGGCCGGCGGCAGCGCCAATCAGAACGGACCAGTGACCACTCCCGGCACCCGTCCTGACCCCGCTGCATCGGGCGTCGACGGGCAG
Source organism: Sodalis glossinidius str. 'morsitans' (assembly GCF_000010085.1). Lineage (NCBI taxonomy): Bacteria > Pseudomonadati > Pseudomonadota > Gammaproteobacteria > Enterobacterales > Bruguierivoracaceae > Sodalis > Sodalis glossinidius. The sequence goes on along the minus strand of NC_007712.1, from coordinate 409,424 downwards.
GCCTCCGCCGCTGACAATGCGCCCCAGGCAACGACCCTTAGCGGGCAGAGCGCCGGCGGCCAACCGTCGGCAGCGCCCTCCGCCGCCAGCGGCGTACCGGTCAAGGTTTATGATACGTCAAGCCAGCCGCTGCCAGCTCTGCTGGCGCAGGCGCAGCGGGACGGCGCCAGCATGATAATCGGTCCGTTGCTGAAAAATGACGTTGAGCAGCTGTACAACGATAATGCTGTCGCCGCGTCCGCCGGCACGCTGAATATCCTGGCGCTTAATCAGCCTGAACACCTGCAGCCGCGGCCTAACATCTGTTATTTTGCCCTGTCTCCGGAAGATGAGGCGCGCGATGCGGCCAACCACATCCACCAGCAGGGTCGGCAGCAACCGCTGCTACTGCTGCCGCGTGGCGCTCTGGGCGATAGGATAGCGAAAGCGTTTTCCGACGCCTGGCATCAGGCAGGCGGCGCCACGGTACTGGAACAGCGCTTCGGCTCCTCCGCTGAGCTGAAACAAAACATTAACAGCGGCTCCGGCATCTCGTTGACCGGCACGCCGGTGGCCGCTGGCGCAGCGGTGACCATCGCGGGCCTGACCATCCCTGTGCCGCAGGATAATGGCGCGGTCTCGCCATCCGGCGGCGCTATCGACGCGGTTTATATCATCGCCACCCCTGTTGAACTGGCGCTGATTAAGCCCATGATTGATATGCGCGTCAGTTCGCGCTCCCGGCTAGCGCTGTATGCCAGTTCGCGCAGCTATCAGGCCGATGCCGGGCCCGATTACAGTCTGGAAATGGAGGGGCTGGAATTCAGCGATATCCCGCTGCTGACCGGCGCCCATCCGGCGCTGCTGTCGCAGATCAGTGCCCAGTTCCGCGGCGATTATTCACTGGTGCGGCTATACGCCATGGGCATAGATGCCTGGGCGCTGGCTAATCACTTCAGCGAAATGCGGCAGATTCCGGGCTTCCAGGTAGCGGGCGAAACCGGCACGCTGTCGGCAACGCCGGATTGCGTGATCAACAGGACGTTGTCATGGCTGAAATACCAGCGTGGCCAAATGATAGCGGCGCAGTAAGCGGCCGCTCACGTGGCGCACAGGCGGAGCGGTACGCGCGCTGCCGCCTTGAGCAGGCCGGCCTGCGTTTTGTCGCCGCCAATATGCGTATCCGCGGCGGCGAGATTGATTTGATCATGTTAGATCGTTTCACCTGGGTGTTCGTCGAAGTCCGCTACCGCCGCAGCGACAGCTATGGCACCGCCGCCGAAAGTGTCACGCCGCGCAAATGCCGCCGCTTGCCGTTTCGATATCATCGCCATTACCGGAAGCCGGGTTGAATGGCTGAAAGACGCCTTCGGCGCACCGTAATGGCGCCCCATTCATTTTGACTTATCAGGTTGTTAAACGTGCTGGAAAGAATAAAAGGCTGTTTTACCGAGAGTATTCAAACGCAGATTGCGGCGGCGGAGGCCCTGCCGGACGCCATTGCCCATGCCACCAACGTGCTGGCGCAGGCGCTGCTCGACGATAAAAAAATCTTATGCTGCGGCAACGGCACCTCCGCCGCGAACGCGCAGCACTTCGCCGCCTGCATGCTGAATCGCTTTGAAGCCGAGCGCCCAAGCCTGCCGGCAATGGCGCTGAATGCGGACACCGTCGTCTTGACCGCCATCGCCAACGATCGCCAGCATGACGAAATTTACGCCAAGCAGGTCCGCGCACTCGGACAGGCCGGCGATGTCCTGCTGGCGATTTCCACCCGCGGCAACAGCCGTGATATCGTGAAAGCTGTCGAAGCTGCCGTCACACGTGACATGAAGATTATAGCCCTGACGGGCTACGACGGCGGCGAATTGGCCGGCCTTCTGGGTCAGCAAGACGTGGAAATCCGCATCCCGTCCCATCGCAGCGCGCGGATCCAGGAGATGCATATGCTCACCGTGAATTGTTTGTGTGATTTGGTTGATAATAAGCTGTTTCCCCACCTGGACGATTAAGGAGCCCAGATGAAGGTACATACGCCATTACTCCTGCTGTGCACAGCCCTGATGCTGCAAGGATGCGTCGGCGCGGTGGTAGTCGGCACCGCCGCGGTCGCCACCAAAACCGCCACCGATCCCCGCACCGTTGGTACACAACTCGATGACGGCACCCTTGAGGCACGGGTTGCCAACGCGTTGGCCAAAGATCAGCAGTTGAAGAAAGACGCGCGCATCATCAATACCGCCTATCAGGGCAAAGTCCTGCTAACCGGTCAGGCGCCGACCCCCGAGCTTGCCGAACGCGCCAAGCAGATTGCGATGAGCGTCGACGGCGCGACTGAAGTGTATAACGAAATCCGCCAGGGGCAGCCGGTATCGCTCGGACGCGCGTCCATGGATACCTGGATCACCACCAAAATCCGTTCGCAGCTGCTGGCCAGCGACGCGGTCAAGTCGTCTAACGTGAAAGTGACCACCGAGAACGGCGAAGTCTTCCTGTTGGGGCTCGTGACCAATGCCGAAGGCAAAGCCGCGGCGGAAATGGCCAGTAAAGTGAACGGCGTGAAACACGTCACCACTGCCTTCACCTACTTGCAGTAGCCGCGGTTTAGCGCAGACCGTTCTGCACCAGATAGGCATCACCGCCCATTTGCAGCATCTGGCGCAGGATCAAGCGCTGCCGCTGGCGGACATAGGCGCTGGGCGCGTCGGCGCTCAAACTCAGCGGGTTGGGCAGCACCGACGCCAGCAAGGCCGCCTCTTCGGCGGTCAGCCGGCTGGCGGGTTTAAGAAAATACCCCTGCGCCGCTGGCCTCTACACCGAAAATGCCCTCGCCGAACTCTGCGATATTCAAATAAACGGTCAGGATGCGGCGCTTGGTCCATACCGCTTCAATCCCGAGCGTCAGCCCGGTTTCCAGCCCTTTACGCAGCCAGCTGCGCCCATCCCACAGCAGCAGATTTTTTGCCGTCTGCTGTGACAGGGTTGACGCCCCACGGATATGCCGGCTGCACGCATTGTGATTGAGCACATCGCGAATACCGGTGATATCAAACCCCCAGTGGCGGGAAAATTTCTGATCTTCGGCCGCCATCACCGCTAACGCCATCGGCGGCGCAATCGACCGCATCGGCACCCAGCGCGAATGGGCGACATAGTGAAACGCCGCTAAGCCAGTGGTCTGCCGCTCCGCCTGACGGCGGTGAACGGCACCGGTACGAAAGCAAATAGCACTATCGCCAACAGCTACAGAGCCATCAAGGCCAAGCAACCCCGCAATAGCCAGCGCCAGAGGCGCCGCAGCAGGAACGGATGGCTGCTGCAGCGCTTCATGGGATAAATTCCAGCACGCGCGCCACGAGCTTATCAATCCCTTTGGCCACCTCGGCGATGGAGGTTTCCTGCATATAGGCCGGCGTCGTAATGATGTTGTTATCGCCATCGATAACAATGTCGTCCACCGGACACGTCACATGGGGATAGCCCCCATGGTGTCCACCATCTCGGCGGCGTCAACATCGGTGCCCAGCGTTAACCGTAACGGAACAGCGAGTATTTTGGGCAATAACGCCGGCGCGATACAGATAAAACCCAAAGGTTTACGCTGCAAATGCAGGGCCTGCACCAGTTGCGCCAGCTCGGCATCCACTTCACAGTCGGCGCCTGTTTGCGCCAGATTGCTGAGGTTTTTTGCAACACCGAAGCCGCCAGGGACAATGAGCGCATCGAGATCTTCGGCGCTGGCCGCCGCTAACGGCTGGATTTGGCCGCGGGCGATCCGCGCCGCTTCCACCAGCACATTGCGCCGTTCGTCGGTCTGCTCGCCGCTTAAGTGATTGACGACCTGCAACTGTGGTTTGTCGGTCGCAAAACAGACCGCATCCAACCCCGTGCGATCGATGGCCAGCAGCGTCAGCACAGCCTCCTGGATTTCACTGCCGTCATTGACGCCACAGCCGCTCAGCACGACACCGATCCGTTTCATTGGCTACAATCCTTCTGTCTGGTAGATGAACTTGTTATTTCCATTGACAAAATCTGTATTACATCCCAAATTTTAATGGATTTTGTAACATTATTCTCTTGTTTTGCTATGGTTTATTCATGAATGCTGGACGTCTTTTCCCCGTCCCTCAACCGCCGTTAAGTAATGACGACGATATACAGTTTCCCTGGTGTTGGCGCAATCTTCGCGCACCCCGGCAGCATAAGTCGGGGTCATTTTTTTCTGCCTGTTGAACCCAATCACGCAATGTTTGCACATTATCACGCCATTCCTGCTTCAACTCGTCAATCCACTCCTGAACGTTATCCCACCAGGCCGGCAATTCGGGGCTTTGGATCTGCTGCGCCAACTGCTGCAAATGGCGTAAGCCCACCGACCCTGCCGCGCCCTTGATTTTGTGCCCCTCTTCCGCGATCCCCTGCTGATCGCGGGCGGTCATGTTGGAGTCCAGGATTGCCAGATAGCCGGGCATCATTTTTTCAAACATCGCCAGACTTTGATGAATCAGCGACGGTCCCACCAATTCCATGTACTGTTCCAGCATGGTAGTGTCCAGGACCTGCCGGCTTTTGTCTACGGCGCTCTGTACGGCCGGCGCCTCGACGCCGGCGCTGTCGGCAGGGTCCCAGAATGTCTTTATTACCTGGATGAGCGCCGCGACCTCCAGCGGCTTACTCAGCACATCGTCCATGCCGGCCGCCAGATACTCCCGCTTATCCTTTAGCACATTGGCGGTCAGGGCGATAAGCGGCGGCATCTGCCGTCCCTGATAACGGCGCTTGAGCTGACTGGCGATATCCAGACCGGTCATATCCGGCAATTGGATATCCAACAGCACCAGATCGAATTCGTCGGGATCGAACATTGCCAGCGCGTCCTTTCCGGTCATCGCGACCTCCACGCTGCTGCCGAGTTTTTCCAATACGGAGCAGGCCACCAGTACGTTGAGTTCAATATCCTCCACCAGCAATACATTCAGCGCCGGCAGCGGCATCTCCTCCTCGTCCTCGGTATGCGCCTGCACCTGCGCCACTTCCGGCGCCACAATCGTTAGCGTGAAACAGGAACCCTGGCCAGGATGGCTTTTGACAGTGATATCGCCGTCCATGGCCTGCGCCAGCCGCTTGGATACCGCCAGCCCGATCCCGGTACCGGTCGCTGGTTTGCCTCCATGTTGTCCCTTCACCTGGTAGTACATGGCGAAAATTTTCTCTTGTTCCTCGTCGGGAATGCCGATACCGGAATCCTGTACGTCAAAGCATAAATGGTCGGCTTGTTCACGCCAGATACGGATGACAATTTCGCCCTGACGGGTAAATTTCACGGCATTGCCGATAAGGTTCCACAAGATTTGCCGCAGGCGGGTGCCGTCGGCGATGATACTGCGGGGTAGCGGCTGGCGCGGCGCCATTACCAGCTTCAGCCCCTTCGGCTGCACCAGCAGGCCGGACAGGTTTTTCAAATCCATCAGGAAGTCGGTGAAGTCCAGCGGCTGATTATCCAGCCGTACCTTACGGCGCTCCAACTTATCCATTTCGATAATGTCGTTGAAGATATAGCCTAGGGTCACCGCGCTGACATGAATGGTTTTGAGGTAGTTGTGTTGCTCTTCCGTCAGTTGGGTATCGAGCAAGATACGGCTTAAACCTACGATGCCGTTAAGCGGCGTACGCAGCTCATGGCTGATGGTAGAGATAAAGGTGGTTTTCTCCCGGCTGGCGCTCTCCAACGCGTCCTGATAGCGCTTACGCTCGGTAATATCGCGGCAAAAACCCATCAGACCGTGTCGCTTGCCAATGCGATCGTAAAACGGCACTTTACGCAGCTCAAAACAGGCCTTGCGCCCATCAGGGTATTCCAGCCATTGCTCATAGGTGAGCGAAACATTATGGCGAAACACCTTTTCATCGGTTTCGATAACTTTTTCGGCGATCTCCGGCGAGTAAACATCGCGCGGCGTCAGCCCCACCAGCTGTTTTTCGCTTTTGCCGGTCAACAGTTCTGTGGCGCGGTTGCAACCGGAAAACTCTTTGTTTTCATTACGGTAATACACCAAATCCGGCGACGCATCGAGGAAGGAGCGCAACAGCGAAGATTGTTGCTCAAGCTCAATCTGAGCCTGTTCACGCCGTGCCATTTCCTCCGTCAGTTTTTCCATTGCCCGGCGCCGCGCCTCTTCGGCTTTTTCCCGGTCAGCCATCTCCTGGTTAAGCTGGGCGATATTATTTTGCAATTGGGCGTTTAGCTGCAAATCGCGGTTACGCATTTCCTCCAGCTTATCCACCAGGCGCGACAGCCGCTGGCGTGACGCCTCAAGCTGCTCCACCACCACCGACAGAAAATAGACCGCCCACGGGGTGATTAATAGGCCGAAGAAAATTGAGCGTACCACATCGATACTTTTCACTTCGCCTCTGAGCACCATGGTGACCACCATCTGCACGATCATTGCCAGTACCACCAGCGCCGAGGCCAGCAGTAGGGAGAAGCGCACCAGACCAAGCTTCACCATCAGGTCGACGTAATATTGGGCCAGCAGACGAATTTGCTTCATGAGAGATTCCTTTTAGGACAATAGATAAATCATACCGTAAATATTTCCTACTGAACCAGTCCGGGTGCGCCGCCGTCGGCGCTGGCGCACCCGTTCCCGGGGCCGGGATCGTGCAACGGAAAAAGGCGGGTTCTTTTGGAACTTGGCGCCGGGTCCTGGTACCACGTCTGCTTAGACAAGGGCGCAGGGTCATAAGCGGTATTTTTCAGGCAAGGCCACACAGTATTGACGTGGTGTTAATTCATGCTTGAGCGCTCGGTATGGCATCACGTTTGCAGAGGCTTTGGCGCCGTATTGACGGGACGGCGAGCATTGGCGGATACCCGATGGAAATGCAGCGGATGCAGTTTCAGGCCCGACACCCCTTGCGCCACAACCTGATGAAGGGTGTCGAGGCATGCCGTCGCATCTTCGCCGGGCAAACCGATAATAAGGTGAGTGCAAACGTTCAGTCCACGCTCCCGCGCCTTGGCAATGTGTATGTTGATAACAGGCATAATCATGGCCGCGATTGATACGCCGCAGGGTTTTATCCTGTGCACTCTGTAACCCCAGCTCCAGCCAGATTTCATACCCCCCTATCGCGGTAGCCTGCCAACAGAGCCAGCACTGAAGCTGGCACGCAATCCGGGCGGGTTCCCACGCATAAGCCGGCAATGTGGGTGTGGCTGAGCGCCTGTCGATAAAGACAGTCCAATAGCTGCACTTCTGCATAAGTACTGGTATAGGTCTGGAAGTAGGCCAGATAGCGTTTGGCGCGATCGACCCCTGCTATCTGGCCGTCACGACAGAAAAATACTGCCTCGCTGGATCGCTGAACGCCGCGACATTGCAAAAGGTGCAGCCTCCGCGTCCCCACGTGCCGTCGCAGTTGGGGCAGCTAAACCCGCCGTGCAGGCTGAGTTTATGGATCTTCTCGCCGTAGCGGCGCTGAAGATCATTGCCAAACATATTGACTAATTGGTGTAACTACATAGTCTGGAGATCCGGTATTTCTATCACCCCGCAGCTTACGCTTTTCCCCGCCGTCAAACGCTGACCGAGATCAATGACCCTGCCCAACCCGCAACTTATTCATAATTACGCATTTTAATAGAGAATTAAATCAGTTTACCCTGGATTAATAATTCTTATTCCGCCCCCATGATTCATTCAAATGCGCACTAATCCTGAAAAACAGTGCCATGCGTCGGAGAAAATGGCAATAACAGAATATCATGCTGTAAAAATGCGCCGCACTAGCATGGTGCAGAGATGGTGACGCTGCACTACAGTGAGACAGCGCATCACCCAGCCCCCTTCCACCTCTCTTACGAGGGAGTAAAAAGCATAATTTATTATTATTTATCAAAAATTTAATTCATAAATTTCCCTTATCACCGCCCTTTACATGGATATTTGACCTGCGTGGTGATTATCGTTAATTTGGAAGGCCGCTGGAAGACATCCTGACGGGGCAACGACTCGTCATATTTATGCAGTTATCGAAGACTCCTTCTTAATACTAGTCGTTTATCAGTGTCTGACCGCCACGAAAGGTATTGAGTGAGAGCGGGACAGCAAAGCGCAGAGATGGTTTCATCCTGCCATCCGCTGCCGTTCATACCGATTCGCCTCCTCGCAGCAGGTTGTGTGAGTTAGCTGGAGCCTGGGGAGGTTCACGATATGTTGTACGATACTACGCACGAGAATGACAACTGTGGCTTCGGCCTGATTGCCCACATTGAGGGCGAGCCCAGCCATAAAGTCGTACGCACCGTCATTCATGCGCTGGCCCGCATGGCAGCATCGTGGCGCGATCCTGGCCGACGGTAAGACCGGCGACGGCTGCGGGTTGCTATTGCAAAAACCCGATCGCTTCTATCGTATGGTGGCGCAGGAGCGCGGCTGGGGAGGCTGGCGAAAAATTACGCCGTTGGCATGATGTTCCTGAGTCAGGACGAAGAAGAAGCCCGCGCCAGCCGCCGCATCGTCGAAGAAGAGATGCAAAACGAGACGCTGTCCATCGCCGGCTGGCGTGAAGTCCCCATTAATGCTGACGTGCTGGGCGATATCGCGCTCTCTTCGCTGCCGCGCATCGAACAAATTTTTGTCAACGCTCCCGCCGGCTGGCGTCCGCGCGATATGGAGCGTAGCCTGTATGTGGCACGCCGCCGTATTGAAAAGCGTGTCACCGACGACAGCTTTTATGTTTGCAGCCTGTCTAATTTGGTGATCGTTTATAAAGGGCTCTGCATGCCGGCAGACCTACCGCGCTTTTACCTTGATTTGGCGGACTTACGTCTGGAATCGGCTATTTGCCTGTTCCACCGGCGCTTTTCGACCAATACCGTCCCGCGCTGGCCGCTGGCCCAGCCGTTCCGCTATCTGGCCCATAACAGCGAAATCAATACCATTACCGGTAACGGCAATAGGCGCGCGCGCCTACAAACTGAAAACGCCGTTGATCCCCGATTTGCAGGATGCCGCGCCGTTTATCAATGAAACCGGCTCGGATTCCAGCTCGCTGGATAATATGCTGAACTGTTTTTAAGCGGCGGGATGGATCTCATCCGCGCCATGCACCTGCTGGTGCCGCCCGCCTGGCAGAACAACCCCAACATGGATCCGGAGCTGCGCGCTTTCTTCGATTTTAACTCGATGCATATGGAGCCTTGGGACGGTCCAGCCGGACGAAGTGGTGGAAAAAGGCCGCATCGGGCCCAGGGAATTGATGGTGATAGACACCACCAGCGGGCGCATTCTGCATTCGGCGGAAACCGATAACGATATGAAAAGCCGCCACCCATACAAAGAGTGGATGGAGCGCAATGTGCGCCGCCTGACGCCGTTCGAGGATCTGCCGGACGACCAGATCGGATTCCGCGCGCTGGATAATGATCTGCTTGGCAGCTATCAAAAACAGTTTGGCTATACCTTTTAAGAGCTTGATGCCATCGTCCACGTGCTGGGGGAAAACGGTCAGGAAGCTACCGGGTCAATCGGCGACGATACACCGTTTGCCGTGCTCTCCAGCCGGCCGCGGGTCATCTATGACTATTTCCTCCAGCAGTTCGCCCAGGTGACCAACCCGCCTATCGATTCGCTGCGCGAGGCCCACGTGATGTCGTTGGCCACCTGCATCGGTCGCGAAATGAATGTCTTCAGCGAAGCGGAAGGCCAGGCATACCGGTTGGCCTTCAAATCGCCGATATTACTGTATTCCGACTTTACCTAGCTCACCACTCAGGCCGGCGATCATTACCGCTCAATAAACTGGATATCACCTTTGAGCCGGCGCAGGCGAGTCTGCATGACACCTTGCTGAGCTTGTGCGATCGCGCCGAAGAAATGGTGCGCCAGGGCACGGTACTGCTGGTGCTGACCGACCGGGCTATCGCACCGGACCGCATACCGGTTCCGGCGCCGATGGCGGTGGCGGTGGGCGCCATCCATACCAACCTGGTTGAAAAAAACCTGCGCTGCGATGCCAACCTGATCGTTGAAACGGCCAGCACCCGCGATTTATCCGTTCCTGGCTTATGAAAATCTGGCCGGCATGGTGGATAACGGCACCACCGATAAAGATTACCGCGCGGTGATGCTGAATTTCCGCAACGGCATCAATAAGGGGCTGTACAAGATTATGTCCAAAATGGGCATTTCGACCGTCGCTTCATACCGTTGCTCGAAGCTTTTCGAGGCGGTCGGCCTACACCGCGATCTGACAGATCTGTGCTTCCAGGGCGTGGTCAGCCGTATCGGCGGCGCCAGCTTTAGCGATTTCGAGCTTGATTTACTAAACCTGTCGAAACGGGCCTGGCTGAAACGCAAAGCGCTCGATCAGGGCGGGCTGCTTAAATATGTCCACGGCGGCGAATACCACGCCTATAATCCCGATGTCGTGAGCACCCTGCAACAGGCGGTGCGCAGCGGCGATAGGCGGGACTATCAGCCAGTATACCGATCTGGTCAATCAGCACCCAGTCGCGACGCTGCGGGATCTGCTAGAGTTAAAACCCAACGGCCAGGCGGTCGCGCTGGATCAGGTAGAGCCGGCGGAGCATCTGTATAAGTGATTCGATACCGCCGCCATGTCCATCGGCGCACTCAGCCCGGAGGCCTATGAGTCGCTGGCACAGGCAATGAACGGGCTGGGCGGCTTCTCCAACTCCGGCGAGGGCAGTGAAGATCCTGCCCGTTACCGTACCGATAAGGTGTCGCGGATCAAACAGGTGGCTTCCGGCCGCTTCGGCGTGACGCCAGCTTATCTGGTCAATGCCGACGTCATTCAGATTAAAGTGGCGCAGGGCGCCAAGCCCGGCTAAGGCGGCCAGCTACCGGGTGATAAAGTCACCCCCTACATCGCGCGCCTGCATTATTCGGTACCCGGCGTCACGCTGATTTCTCCGCCGCCGCACCACGATATCTACTCGATAGAAGATCTGGCGCAGCTGATATTCGATCTCAAACAGGTCAATGCCAAGGCGCTCATTTCGGTCAAGCTGGTGTCCGAACCCGGCGTCGGTACCATCGCCACAGGCGTGGCCAAAGCCTATGCGGATTTGATCACCATCGCCGGCTCGCCCTGGGAATTGGGTCTGGTGGAGACGCAGCAAGCGCTGGTGAAACCAAAATCGAGCGATGTGAAAGCGTTGTGGGGCCACCGCAGCCGCCGCTTCGCGGCAGAATTGCGCGTGCAAGCGCAGTAAGAGGTTAATGATGAGTCAAAATTTTTATCAATTTATTGACCTGCAGAGTGTGGATCCGCCGAAAAAGCCGCTGAAGGTACGTAAAATTGAATTTGTGGAAATCTACGAGCCGTTCTCTGACTTGCAGTCCAAAGCGCAGGCGGACCGCTGTCTCTCCTGCGGCAACCCTTACTATAAATGGAAATGTCCGGTACATAACTACATTCCCAATTGGCTGAAGCTTGCCAACGAGGGACGGATTATCGAAGCGGCCGAACTGTCCCACCAGACCAACAGTCTGCCGGAAGTGTGCGACCGGGTTTGCCCGCAGGACCGCCTGTGCGAGGGCTCCTGCACGCTGAACGATGAATTCGGCGCCGTCACCATCGGTAATATCGAGCGTTATATTAACGATAAAGCCATCTAGATGGGCTGGAAACCGAGCGTCGCCAACGTCGTTCCCACCGGCAAGCGGGTGGCGATTGTCGGCGCCGGTGCCGCGGGACTGGCCTGTGCTGATGTTCTGGCGCGCAACGGCGTGCAGGCTGGTTGTCTTTGACCGTCATCCGGAAATTGGCGGTCTGCTGACTTTCGGTATCCCCGCCTTTAAGCTTGAGAAAGAGGTGATGATAAAGCGCCGCGAAATCTTCAGCGATATGGGCATCGAGTTCCGTCTGAATACCGAAATCGGTAGAGATGTGCAGCTCAGCGATTTGCTGGGGGAATACGATGCGGTCTTTCTGGGCGTCGGCACCTATCAATCCATGCGCGGCGGGCTGGATAACGAGGACGCTCCCGGCGTATACGACGCCTTGCCGTTTCTGGTCCAATACCCGCGAGCTGATGGGCTTTGGTAACCCCGCCGACGCGCCCTACGTGAACATGAGCGGCAAGCGCGTGGTGGTGCTGGGCGGCAGCGATACCGCTATGGACTGTGTCCGCACCTCGATTCGCCACGGCGCCAGCCGGGTTATCTGCGCCTATCGCCGCGATGAGGAAAACATGCCGAGTTCGCGCCGGGAAGTGAAGAACTCGCGCGAGGAAGGGGGGGAATTCATGTTCAATCTACATCGAAGTGGGCGCCGATGGCCGGGTCTGCGGCGTGAAGATGGTGCGTACCGCCATGGGCGCACCGGATGCCCATGGCCATCGCCGCGCGGAAATCGTCGCAGGCGCTCCGAGCATATTGTTGACGCCGATGCGGTGGTCGTTGCCTTCGGCCTCCGCCCGCACGCAATGAGCTGGCTGGCTGATTTCAGCGTCGAGCTGGACGGTCAGGGCCGGATAATAGCACCGGAAGACGGCGCGGCCGCCTTCCAGACCAGCAATCCAAACATCTTCTCCGGCGGTGACGCGGTACTCGGCTCCGATCTGGTGGTCACCGCTATCGCTGAAAGCGGCGGAAGGCATCATGAATTTTCTGGAAGTGTAAACGCTCTCCTCTGCGTTAAGTCGAGAAAAAAGCCGCCCCGGCACCGCGGGTGCTTACTTCACCACGCGCAATGATGGCCGGCCACCGCCGCGCGGCGGCGAAGGCGGCTTGTCCTCGGGATCGTCAGCCTGCGCATTATCCGGCCAGTCGACATCGATCACCGACATGACGGTTTCCGTTGCCGGCTCTTCAGCACTGTCATCGTCCGCTAGCGTCAGCTGCTCGTAGGCCACCTCAGGCTCAAACATAGTACCGGCACCGTTTTCACGGGCATAGATTGCCAGTACGGCCGCCATCGGCACTACCACTTGCTGCGGTACACCGCCAAAGCGGGCATTGAACTGCACGTCGTCGTTGTCCAGCGTCAGATTCGCCACGGCGCGCGGTGCGATATTCAGCACGATTTGCCCGTCACAGGCAAATTCCATCGGCACCATCACGCCATCCACGGTGACATCCACCACCAGATGCGGCGTCAGCTGATTATCAAGCAACCATTCATAAAAAGCCTGCAGCAGGTATGGCCGGCGCGGCGAAAGCTGAGTCACCTTCATCCCATTACCCCCGCGTCTGCAGGCGCATTTCGCGCTCGGCTTCGGTCAGCGAGGCCAGGAAGGAATCGCGTTCAAATACGCGCGTCATATACCCTTTCAGCTCTTTGGCGCACACGCCGGCCAGTTCAATACCCAGCTGCGGTAAACGCCACAGCAGCGGCGCCAGGTAGCAATCCACCAGGCTGAACTCTTCGCTCATGAAGAAAGGCGCTTCATTAAATACCGGCGCCACGGCCAGCAGTTCCTCACGGAGCTGCCGACGAGCGTTGTCCGCTTCGCTGCCGCTGCTTTGCTCGATTTTGCGCATCAGCGTATACCAATCGTTCTCGATGCGGTGCATCATCAGGCGGCTGGTGCCACGTGCTACCGGATATACCGGCATCAACGGCGGATGCGGGAACCGTTCATCCAGGTATTCCATGATAATGCGGGATTCGTAAAGCGTCAGTTCGCGATCGACCAGCGTCGGCACAGTGCAGTAAGGGTTAAGGTCAATCAGGTCCTGCGGCAGATTATCCATCTCAACCTGCTCAATTTCGACACTCACCCCTTTTTCCGCCAGCACGATGCGCACTTGATGGCTGAAAATGTCGGTCGTGCCGGAAAACAGCGTCATCACCGAACGTTTGTTGGCAGCGACAGCCATGAAAACCTCCAAGTTTATTGAGAAAATACCGCGAATAACCCTAACCCAGGGTTATTTTCCTGATTTGTCCGCCGTTGACCCGTAGCCCACTTTGCCCGCTGCAACCGGAGCCGGAAAGCTTGCAACCGGTAAACAAAACGCCAGCCAAGTAAACAGGCATATAAGCGTTGGCTAGTTTATCAGATTTTGCCTGTTTTGTGGGGCACGATATGGCAAATCAGCGTGAATAACTGGGCTGTGGTTGATATTGCAGGTGGGTCAGGACGCGATAAATAAAAAAGCCCGGACGGGTCCGGGCTTTTCGCTGCAGTGAAAACTGCGGGAATTAACGTTTGGAGAACTGCGGACGACGGCGTGCTTTACGCAGACCGACTTTCTTACGTTCAACCTGACGGGCGTCACGGGTAACGAAACCGGCTTTGCGCAGATCCGCGCGCAGCGTTTCGTCATATTCCATCAGCGCACGGGTAATACCGTGGCGAATAGCGCCTGCCTGACCGGAGATGCCGCCACCCTTAACGGTGATGTACAGGTCCAGTTTGCCCACCATGTCGACCAGTTCCAGCGGCTGACGAACCACCATGCGGGCGGTTTCACGACCGAAGTACTGATCCAGACTACGCTGGTTAATAACGATGTTGCCGCTGCCGGCCTTAACGAAGACGCGAGCGGAAGAGCTTTTGCGGCGACCAGTGCCGTAATATTGATTTTCAGCCATTGCCTATAATCCCGATTAAATGTCCAGAACTTGCGGTTGCTGTGCCGCGTGGTTGTGCTCGGTACCGGCGTAAACTTTCAGTTTACGGAACATAGCACGACCCAGCGGGCCTTTTGGCAGCATGCCTTTAACCGCGATTTCAATCACACGCTCAGGGCGGCGGGCAATCATCTCTTCAAAGGTCGCTTGTTTGATACCACCGACGTGGCCGGTGTAGTGATAGTAAATCTTGTCGTTACGCTTGTTGCCGGTAACGGCCACTTTGTCAGCGTTCAGAACGATAAGATAATCACCGGTATCCACATGCGGCGTATATTCCGCTTTATGCTTGCCGCGCAGACGACGAGCCAGTTCGGTAGCAAGACGGCCAAGGGTTTTTCCTTCGGCGTCGACAACATACCAGTCACGTTTGACCGTTTCCGGCTTTGCTGTAAAAGTTTTCATTAAAAGCTTACCCAATTTAAGTTACACGTTGGTGAACACCCAAACGCTTCAATGAACAGTTATGAGGCTCACACGGCTTTCAGTCCAGCAAACCTACCCCTTCGAGTAGCAGTTGCTGGCGCAATTGAAGTTTTGGGAAAAAACCTCAATGTAACGTGGGGTCGCAAGATTATAGAAGAAGTCGTCGGCAAAGATCGACCCTTTTTTACGTCATCAAGGCTGATGCGCCAGTCTGAGGTACTCCTCGCTCTGCATTTCCTGCAAACGCGACAGGCAGCGCTGATACTCGAAGCGCAGCAGCTGTCCCTGATACAACGCCGACATCGGCACGCTGGCGCCGACCACCAGCTTGACGTGCCGTTCGTAAAACTCATCCACCAGCGCCAAAAAGCGGCGGGCGGTATTCTCCTGATCGCCGCCCATCGGCTGCACATTATGCAGCAGAACGCTGTGAAAGTGTTCTGAGAGAACAATATAGTCGTTTTGGCTGCGCGCACCGCCGCATAACTCGGCGAAATCCAACGCCACCACGCCATCGGTCACGCCTAATGTCGGCAACGGGCGATGATTGATTTCCAGGGCCGGCGCATCGCCGTCCAGGGCGAGGTGTCTCCCCGCCAGAGCGCTGAACATCTGCGCCATCGCCCGGTCGGTCTCGTTGCCGAGGTGGAGCCACAAATTGGCCTGCGTCAGGGTGCGCAGGCGGTAATCAATGCCGGCATCCACATTCATGACTGCGCAGTGGAGTTTTATTAATTCGATAGCCGGCAGAAAGCGCGCGCGCTGCAGACCGTTGCGGTAAAGATCATCCGGCGGAATGTTCGAGGTCGCCACAAGCGTAATCCCGCGCGCAAACAGCGCCTGCATCAGCGTGCCAAGCAGCATCGCGTCGGTAATATCGGTCACGAAGAATTCGTCGAAACAGAGTACGTCGGTCTCAGCCTTGAAGCCGTCGGCAATGATCTCCAGCGGATCCTGGTGGCCCTGCAGGCGCGTCATCTCCTCATGCACCCGCAGCATGAAGCGGTGGAAATGCAGCCGCAGTTTACGCTCGCCGGGCAGGCTGCGGTAAAATAAATCCATCAGCCAGGTCTTGCCTCTGCCCACCCCGCCCCACATATATAAACCCGGGACCGGTTCGTCGGTTGCGCGCTCGCTTTTGCCCAGCCATTTTTTGCCCAGCCGGCCGAGCAGGCCCGATGGGGCGCTAGCGGCGGTTTGCGCCGCGCTCAACTGCTGGTGAATTTGGTCCAGACGGGCGATGGCGGCTGCCTGGACGTCATCTGGCTGATATTCCCCTTGCGCCAGCATCTGCTGATAAAGGGATAACGGCGAAGTGGCTTGCATGTGGCTGACGTTCCCTGAATGAAAATGAAAGGTTAAAAAAACGCTTGCCGCACATCCTAAACAGCGGCGCGGCCGAACACAATAGCCCGGCGCCTCGGCTGGTAACCCGTCGTCACATTCTCCGGTTCCACTGATGGCGCGTTACCGGTTATAGTGAAGCTAACTGTGTATTAAACCCTACGGGACAACGAAGTCAAAAATAGGAGTCATTATGGCCTGGGAATATGCGCTGATCGGATTAGTAGTGGGCATGATTATCGGTGCGGTCGCCATGCGTTTCGGTAACCGTAAGCTGTGTCAGCAGCAAACGCTTAAGCACGAATTGGAAAAAAGCAAAGCCGAGCTGGACAAGTATCGCGAAGAGTTGACCAGCCATTTCGCCCGCAGTGCAGAACTGCTGGACAACATGGCCAACGATTACCGTCAGCTCTATCAGCATATGGCCAAGAGTTCCAATAGTCTGCTGCCGAACCAGCGCAGCGAAGATAATCCGTTCCGCTATCGCCTCACCGAAGCGGAAGCAGACAACGACCAAATTCCGGCGGAAATGCAGCCGCGGGATTATCCGGAAAGCGCCAGCGGCTTGCGCAAATAACGTCCCGCCCCGTGGCTGCGCCGGCATCGGCTCGCCCACAGGCTGAACTTTTCCCCTCCCGGCAGGGTCATAATGGCGATTATGATGCCATCACCGGATGCCTGGACCAGGGTATCTGATACGAAAACGAGCGAGTTAAGGTTACAATGAAAACGACACCACTCTTCAGCGCACTGGCACTCAGCATCGGGCTGAGCCTGATTCCTTTTTCGGCGCCGCAGGCGGCGCTGCCGGCCGAAGTGGCGGGGCAATCCATGCCAAGCCTGGCGCCCATGCTGACTAAAGTTCTGCCAGCGGTAGTAAGCGTTCACGTCGAAGGCTCCCAACCGGTCCGACGTCCCGCACTACCCAAGGAGTTCAAATATTTCTTCGGGCCCGACACCCCGGGCGGTAACGGTGGATCGCGCCCGTTTGAAGGGTTGGGTTCAGGGGTCATCATCAACGCCGCAAAAGGCTATGTAATTACCAATAATCACGTGGTCAACGGCGCAGACAAGATTAAAGTGCAGCTTAATGACGGCCGTGAATTCGATGCCAAGCTGGTGGGGCACGATGAGCAGACCGATCTGGCGCTATTGCAATTGCCTGCGCCGAAAAACCTCAGCGAGGTGACCATGGCCGACTCCGATACGCTGAAAGTCGGCGATTTTGCCGTCGCGGTAGGCAATCCGTTCGGTCTCGGCCAGACCGCCACGTCCGGTATTGTTTCCGCTCTGGGCCGCAGCGGCCTCAATCTGGAAGGCCTGGAAAACTTCATCCAGACCGATGCGTCCATTAACCGCGGCAATTCCGGCGGCGCGCTGGTCAATCTTAACGGCGAGCTGATTGGTATCAATACCGCCATTCTGGCACCGGGGGGTGGTAACATCGGTATCGGCTTCGCTATCCCCAGCAATATCGTCAAAAACTTGAGTCAGCAATTAATTGAATATGGCGAAGTCAAACGCGGTCAATTGGGTATCAAAGGCACCGAGCTGACCGCCGATATTGCCAAAGCCTTCAATATCGATGCTCAGAGTGGCGCCTTCGTCAGCGAAGTGCTGCCGAATTCCGCCGCCGCCAAAGCCGGTATCAAAGCCGGCGATATCATTGTTTCGGTGGAAGGCAAACCGATTCAGAGTTTCGCCGAACTGCGGGTGAAGGTCGGTACTACCGCACCCGGTAAAACCGTCAAGCTTGGCCTGCTGCGCAACGGCAAAGTGCAAACGGCCTCGGTGGTCCTGGATGACAACGCATCCGCCACCACAAGCGAAGAGATCCTCACCCAGGCGCTACAAGGGGCTTCCCTCAGCAATGGCCAACTGAAAAATGGCACCAAGGGCGTTCAGGTGGAGGAAGTGGTGAAAGACTCCCCCGCCGCCGCAATCGGTCTGCAAAAGGGCGATGTGATTGTCGGTTTGAACCGCGAACGGGTACAAAGCGTCGCGCAGCTGCGTAAAGTGCTGGAGGCCAAACCGGCGGTCATGGCGCTGAACATCGTGCGCGGTGACGCGGATATTTACCTGTTATTGCGCTAAGCATTTAAAAAACGGACGCCGGCGCTGCGGTGTCCGTTTAACTCGTGCTATCCTGCCGCTATTTTCCACTATCCCTGCGAGTCCCATGCTCCTAAAGTTGCTTCGTGCCGTGATAATCGGTTTCATTGTCGCAGCCCTGTTGCTGGTACTGGTGCCTACGCTTCGCTCCACGACCGGCCAGTTATTGCACCCCGCCGATAATAGCGATAGCGAACAGCCCGTCAGTTACAACCAGGGGGTGCGCCGCGCCGCGCCGGCGGTGGTCTATGTCTATAACCGCAGCATGAACAGCAGCGCCCACAATCAGCTGGAAATCCGCACGCTGGGCTCTGGCGTGATTATGAATCAAAAAGGCTACCTGCTAACCAACAAACATGTCATCAACGATGCCGAGCAGATCATCGTCGCACTACAGGATGGCCGGGTCTATGAAGCGCTGCTGGTCGGTTCGGACAGCCTGACCGATCTGGCGGTGCTGAAAATCGACGCCAGCAACCTGCCGGTGATTCCCATCAATCCCAACCGGCAGCCTCACATCGGCGACGTCGTCATGGCCATCGGTAATCCCTACAATTTGGGACAGACCATAACCCAAGGCATCATCAGCGCCACCGGCCGCATCGGCCTTAGCCCCTCCGGGCGGCAAAATTTCCTGCAGACTGACGCGTCCATCAATCACGGCAACTCCGGCGGCGCGCTGATTAACACGCTGGGCGAACTGGTAGGGATCAATACCCTATCGTTCGATAAGAGCAACAACGGCGAAACTCCAGAAGGCATCGGTTTTGCCATTCCTACCGAGCTGGCCACCAAGGTGATGAACAAATTGATTTGCGATGGCCGGGTGATCCGCGGTTATATCGGTATCGGCGGCCGTGAAGTAGCGCCCATGCATAATGGCGGCGGCCTCGATCGCATTCAGGGCATCATCGTCAACGAAGTGACCCCCGGCGGACCGGCGGCACAAGCCGGCATTCAGGTGGAGAATGTCATCCTGAGCGTCAACCACAAACCGGCCATCTCCGCCATTGAAACGATGGATCAGGTGGCGGAAATTCGTCCCGGCTCTCGCATACCGGTCGAGATCCTGCGTAACGGCAAGAAATTGACGGTGGAAGTCACCATTCAGGAGTACCCGGCTTCAAATTAATCTGCCGCGTCCGCAACCGTGCTGTTACGGCCGCGACAGGACCGCGTGGCAGGCAGCGCGCGCCCCCGTGAGCAAAACGGCGAGCGCGGCTTTATTCCCCACGGATTCGTTCGATATTGGCGCCCATACGCCGCAATTTTTCCTCGATGCAGTCATAACCGCGATCGATATGATAAATGCGGTCTACCACCGTTACGCCCTCGGCAATGCAGCCGGCCAGCACCAGGCTGGCGGAGGCACGCAAATCGGTCGCCATCACCTGTGCCCCCGATAACGTCTCAACGCCGTGGCAGATAACGGTGTTACTTTCGATTTCCGCATGTGCCCCCATCCGAATCAATTCGGGGACGTGCATGAAACGGTTTTCAAAGATGGTCTCGGTAATGACGCCGGTCCCGTCGGCTACCAGATTAAGCAGACTGAACTGCGCCTGCATATCGGTGGGAAAACCGGGATGCGGGGCGGTACGCACCGTAACCGCCTTTGGCCGCTGACCGTGCATATCCAGGCTTATCCAATCGTCGCCGACGGCGATATCCGCGCCCGCTTCGCGCAACTTGGCCAGTACGGCATCCAGTGTATCGGGGCGAGTGGCATGACACACCACGCGACCGCGGGAGATAGCCGCCGCCACCAGAAATGTGCCGGTCTCGATGCGATCGGGCAACACGCGATAAACACCGCCGCCGAGCCGTTCGACCCCTTCGATGGTAATTTTATCGGTACCGGCGCCGCTAATCTTCGCGCCAAGAGTAATGAGGAAATTGGCGGTGTCGACAATTTCCGGCTCGCGGGCGGCGTTTTCGATGATGGTGGTGCCGGTCGCCAGTGTCGCCGCGCTCATAATCGTTATCGTCGCACCGACGCTCACTTTATCCATGACAATATGCGCGCCGCGCAAACGGCCGTCCACCGATGCTTTGACGTAACCCTCCTCTAGCTTGATGGTGGCGCCCAGCTGCTCCAGGCCGCTGATATGCAAATCCACGGGACGCGCGCCGATAGCGCAGCCGCCCGGCAAAGAGACCTGCCCCTGTCCGAAACGCGCCACCAGCGGTCCCAACGCCCAAATCGACGCACGCATGGTTTTCACCAGCTCATAGGGCGCGCAGTAAACGTCAACGTCGCTGGCGTCCACATGCACCGATCCATTCCGTTCCACTCTGGCGCCGAGTTGGCCAAGCAGTTTCATGGTGGTGTCGATGTCTTTTAACTTTGGAACGTTTTGAATCTCCACCGGTTCTTCCGCCAGCAACGCGGCGAACAAAATCGGCAGCGCGGCATTTTTGGCGCCCGAAATGGTGACCTCGCCGCTTAACCGGGTAGGACCCTGGACACAAAATTTATCCATTACGACTGCTCTCTGTAGTTCAAGGGAAGGCTGTTGGCCGCCAGGGTCAATATTTAAAAACCGTTCAGCTTGCGATCGCGCTGCCACTCATCGGGGGTGTAGGCTTTGATCGATAAGGCGTGGATGCGGTTATCCGAAATATATTCCATCAGAGGCGCATATATCGTCTGCTGTTTTTTTACCCGGCTCATGCCGGCGAACTGCTCGCTGACCGCAATAACCTGAAAATGGCTGCCGTCGCCCCTTACGTGGGCTTCGTCCAGCGCCAGGGCTTTCATCAGAACCGCTTTGATTTCACTTGTTTCCATATAAAGTCTTTCTTTTCAGGGTCGGGAATCAGACCGCTATCTTAGAGGAATCCGCCGCGCTCGGGAACAGGCAAAGCAATTAACCGTGATTCTTTACGTCGCTCCGGCCGCGGCAACACCAGAGTTAATGATGACGGCAGATAAGGTACCGGCAATGCGACGTGACGCGAGGTCAAGCCATCGGGCGCGACATGCGCCAAAAAATAGCAGGGGCAAGCATAACGGTACCGGTGACACCGGCGGAGTAACGCTACCCCCTGTCACCAAAGCGCGCAAGGCGCCGGGGGTGCTGGATCAGGCGTCCGCAGTCGTCGTACAGGGCAGGATCGCCTGCAGCTTGTATAGCGCGATAAGCGTGCGCAGCCTATCGGTGACGCCGGTAAGCGCAAGCGTAGCGCCCCGCTGCTGCTGATAATGGTAAAAATGCAGCATGAGCGCCACGCCGGCGGAATCGACGCGCCTCAGGTTGGAGACATCCAGGAACCGGATACCTTCAAGCAATGGCTGCCGTTGCTGCCAGAGCGTCAGCAACGTGTCGCGATCCAGCTCTCCGTGCAGGATTAATGTTTGCCCCTGCGTATGCCAGCTCAATTCCTCAGCCATTACGCTGCTTATCCAGGGTAATCGGCGTCCTGGCGGCGGCCTGCAATTGCTGCGTCAGCCCATCGATGCCCTTGGTGCGCAGCGTGGAGGCCCACTCGTTTTGCTTGGTGGTAATCATACTGACCCCTTCGGCTATCATGTCGTAGGCCTGCCAGTTGCCGGAGACGCTGTTTTTACGCCACTGAAAATCAAGGCGCACCGGCGGCCGGCCACCCTGATCGATAATCGTCACGCGAATAGCCACAATCGTGGCGTCACCGAGCGGTTTTTCCGGCGCGATTTGGTAGGTCTGGTTGCTGTAAAGCGCCAGCGCCTGGCCGTAAGCCTGCTCCAGATAGTCCTGGAACGCTTTGAAATAGGCGGCGCGCTGCGCCGGCGTCGCCTCACGATAATAGCGCCCCAGCACCAGCGCGCCGGCGTATTTCACCTGCACATAAGGAAGCAGCTCTTCCCGCACCACGGTGTGCAGGTAGTTGGGATCCTGATGAATTTTGCCCTGTTCATTTTTCAGGCGAGTGAAAGTCTTGCTCGCCGCATCATTCATCAAACGATAAGGATTGCTTTGATCGGCAGCCTGTGTCAGCGGCGCAATCGCCAGCAGCGCCACCATGAATAAACGTTTAAGCATGCATTTCTCCTGTTAGGGTTGCACCGCCTCACGGGGCGGAACAACCGGGTGGCGACGCTGAAGACAGACGCGCATCGCCCGGTATCAATAATAAGACGACGGTCGGCGCTAACGCCTTTCCGGCCGCGGAGACCCTCCTACTGTCCGGCCGCACCGCCGTTGCCACGGCTCTGGCCCGCGCCGGTTCCATTGCCGCCGCTGCCGCTCTTATAGAGGAACTGACCAATCAGGTCCTCCAGCACGATAGCCGATTTGGTATCCTGGATAACACCGCCGTCTTTCAGTATCGAGGTGCCCATTTCCGGGTCATCGAAACCAATATTCAGCGCCAGGTACTGTTCACCCAACAGGCCCGAGGTACGGATCGCCAGCGAACTGGTATCGGGTATATGATTATAGGTCTGTTCGATGTCTATGGTGACTTTCGGCGTATAGGTTTTAGGATCGAGGGTAATATCCGCGACCCGGCCGATAACGACCCCTCCGACCCGCACCGGCGATCGCACTTTAAGACCGCCGATATTGTCGAAAGAAGCGCTGATTCGATAAGTTGCCGCATTACTCACCGAACGGATATCCGCCACCTTCAGACAAAGAAACACGATGGCGCAGAGGGCGATAATCATAAACGCGCCGACCCAGATTTCACTTTTTTTGGTTTGCATTCACTCAGTTCCCAAACATCAGTGCCGTCAGCACAAAATCCAATCCCAACACCGCCAGCGAAGCGTGGACCACCGTGCGGGTGGTTGCGCGGCTGATCCCCTCGGAGGTCGGGATCGCGTCGTAACCATTAAACAGCGCAATCCAGGTGACGGTGATAGCGAAAACCACACTCTTGATGACACAGTTTACCAAATCTTGCCTCCAGTCCACGGCGCCCTGCATTGCGGACCAGAAGAAGCCGCTGTCAATTCCTTTCCATTCAACGCCGACCACTGCGCCGCCCCAGATGCCGACCGCAACGAAAATCGCCGTCAGCAGCGGCATACTGATAACGCCGGCCCAAAAACGCGGCGCCACCACCCGGCGCAGCGGGTCCACCGCCATCATCTCCAGACTGGAAAGCTGCTCGGTAGCCTTCATCAAGCCTATTTCGGCGGTAAGCGCAGAACCCGCCCGGCCGGCAAACAGCAACGCGGTCACCACCGGCCCCAGCTCGCGCAGTAGCGATAGCGCGACCAGCATTCCCAGGCTGGACTCCGCGCTGTAGGTGGTGAGAATGATGTAGCCCTGTAATCCCAGTACCATACCGATAAACAGGCCAGACACCATAATAATCACCAGCGATAATACGCCAACGCCGTAAAGTTTTTTGACCAGCAGTGGCCATTGTTCGCGCAGCGCCGGTTTGCCTATCAGCGCGTTGAACAGCATGACACCGGCCCGGCCAAAACCGTGGCAAATGTTGATCCCCCGGCGTCCGAAAGACGCGATTGCTTCTCGTACCATGACTGAGGTTAACTCCCTGCGCCCAATAGTTGGGTCTGATAATCATCGGCGGGAACGTTAAACGGAACAGGCCCATCGGCGATACCGTCGAGAAATTGCCTCACCCGCGGATCCTGGTTGTCACGCAGGCTGGCCGGCGTCCCTTCCGCCACGACGTGCTGCTCGGCAACGATATAGGCGTAATCGGTAATGCTCAAGACCTCCGGCACGTCGTGGGACACGACGATACAGGTAACGCCGAGCGCATGATTTAGCTCGTCGATAAGCTTGACCAGCACCCCCATGGTGATCGGATCTTGTCCCACAAACGGCTCATCGAACATAATCAGCTCAGGATCCAGCGCGATGGCGCGGGCCAGCGCCGCACGGCGCGCCATACCGCCCGACAGCTCTGCCGGCATCAACGATGCCGCCCCGCGCAATCCCACCGCTTCAAGTTTCATCAGTACCGTGCTGCGCAGCACCGGCTCCGGTAAACGGGTATGCCGACGCAGCGGAAACGCCACATTCTCGAAGACGGTATTGTCGGTAAACAGCGCACCGGACTGGAATAGCATGCTGATTTTCTTACGCACCTCATAGAGTCGACGGCGCGACAGAGTGGGTATATTGTCACCGTCTACCCAAATTTCGCCACTGTCCGGCGGCAATTGCCCGCCGATAAGGCGCAGCAGCGTCGTTTTACCGATGCCCGACGGCCCTATGATCGCCGTCACTTTGCCGCGCGGAAACTGCATACTGATATTATCGAAAATAACGCGATCGCCCCGACGAAAGCTCAATCCGCGAATCTCGACCAGGTTATCGCTCTGGTTCATATTTTACTGTCCTTTTCTTCACGCACTCACGGTCTGCAGTGATGATAGTAAAGCAAGCAGACCAATTCATCGAACTTTTCTCGACCAATCAGGCCCGTTGCCGCGGATAACTTCATCGCCGCGTTTTACTTTTAGCCGTTAGATGGTCAAAACTAATGCCAGTTTGCGTTTATTGTCCACCTTTGGTCTTCCTTTTAGGGCTATGATGCGTCAACGGAACAGGTTTTTGCTCAAGCCAAGGATTTATCATGCTTTTTGCCACGTCATTATTCATTATTGGCCTCATTCTATTGGTTTATGGCGCGGACAGATTGGTCTATAGTGCGGCCGTGTTAAGCTGCTCGCTCGGCGTTGCGCCCTGGCTCATCGGCTGCACAATCGTCTCCTTCGGCACCTCGCTGCCGGAATTACTGGTATCGGTTACCGCCGCCCTTAACCATCAGATCGATATGGCGGTCGGCAATATCTTGGGTTCCAACATTACCAACATTATGCTGATTGTCGGCGGCGCGGCGCTTATCCGCCCGGTCACCTTCCGCTCCGATATCGTGCGGCGCGAGTTGCCGCTGTTGCTGCTCATTACCCTGTTGTGCGGCTTGCTGATGGCGGACCACAGTCTGGGCAGGCTGGACGGCGTTCTGTTACTGGCGGCGGCGGGCTACCTGCTGATAATCGTGACTATCTCCCGGCTGGCGCTGCGCGAGGGCAGCGATACGCTGACCCGCGAACAGCTGGCGGAGCTGCCGCAGGACAGCAATAATACCGTCGCCGTCCTGTGGCTGGTGCTGGCGTTTATTATTATGCCTATCTCGGCACGGATGGTGATTGATAATGCCAGCGTGCTGGCGATCGGCACCAGCCTGCCGGAGCTGACAACGCTTGTCGCCGGGGCGCTCAAGGGAGAAAATGATATTGCCCTGGGGAATGTTATTGGCTCCAATATCTTCAATAGTGTTATTGTGCTGGGCGTTCCCGCGCTGCTCTCTCCCAGCCCGTTCAATCCCGATGCCTTTGCCCGCGATTATTGGGTCATGCTGGCGGCGAGCGTTATCCTCGCCGCCCTGTGCCTGCGCAAACGGCGCCGGATAAATCGCCTGTCGGGGGCCTTACTCAGGATATGTTTTATGTCGCAGAATACATTAGCGCCGGCCTTTGATTTTATCGCCGCCGGCAAGGAAGTTCTCGCTATTGAGCGAGCGGGTCTGGCGCAGCTGGATCAATATATTAACGACGATTTCCGCCGCGCCTGCGAAGCGCTGTTTCGCTGTGCCGGCAAAGTGGTGGTGATGGGCATGGGCAAATCCGGCCATATCGGCCGCAAGCTGGCCGCCACTTTCGCCAGTACCGGCACGCCGGCGTTTTTCGTCCATCCCGGCGAGGCCAGCCATGGTGACCTGGGTATGGTGTCGCCGCAGGATATCGTTATCGCGCTGTCGAATTCCGGCGAATCCCACGAGATCCTGGCGCTGATTCCCGTGCTTAAACGTCTGCACATCCCCCTCATCTGCCTGACCGGCAAACCGGAAAGTACTATGGGGAAAGCGGCGGAAATCCATTTGTGCGTGCATGTGCCGGAAGAAGCCTGCCCGCTGGGCCTGGCGCCGACCGCCAGCACCACCGCCGCGCTGGTCATGGGCGACGCGCTGGCGGTGGCGCTCCTGCGGGCACGGGGCTTTACCGCCGAGGATTTCGCCTTGTCCCATCCCGGCGGCGCATTAGGACGCAAACTGCTGCTGCGCGTAAGCGATATCATGCACAGCGGCGACGAAATGCCGCTGACCGCCCGCACGGCCTCGCTGCGCGACGCGCTGCTGGAGATTACCCGCAAAAACCTGGGCATGACGGTGATTTGCGATGCACAAAATGTCATTGTCGGGATTTTTACCGATGGCGATCTGCGGCGGGTGTTTGATATGGGCATTGACCTCAAAGAGGCGCGTATCGCCGATGTCATGACGCCGGGGGGCGTACGCGTCGCGCCCGATACGCTGGCGGTGGAAGCGCTGAATCTCATACAGGCGCGCAACATTACTTCGCTAATGGTGGCGCAGGACGACCATCTGTTAGGCGTAGTGCATATGCATGATATGCTACGCGCCGGCGTGATATAACAAGGAATAACGTCATGCAAGAGACCCCCACCGTCGAGACATGCTACGGACCGGTAGCGCAGCAGGTGCTGGAAAGCGCCCGGACTATTCGTCTGCTGATTTGCGATGTAGATGGCGTCATGTCCGACGGTCTGATTTATATGGGCAATCACGGTGAAGAACTCAAAACGTTTAATGTCCGCGATGGCTACGGCATTCGCTGCCTGCTGACATCGGGCATTGAGGTCGCTATTATTACCGGCCGCTCCGCCAGGCTGCTGGAGGACCGTTGCACCACGCTAGGCATTACGCATATTTACCAGGGGCAATCGGATAAGACTTTGGCCTTTAGAGCGCTTCTGAGTAAACTGAAGTTAACGGCGGAACAGGTCGCCTACGTGGGCGACGACCTGATTGATGCCCCGGTCATGGACCAGGTCGGCCTGAGCGTGGCGGTGGCGGATGCGCACCCGCTATTGCGGCCCAGGGCCGATTATGTTACCCGCATCGCCGGCGGCCGCGGCGCGGTGCGGGAAGTCTGCGACCTGCTGCTGCTGGCGCAGGGAAAGCTGGAGGATGCCAAAGGGCAGTCGTTATGAGCAAGACAACGCGTTGGACCACGGCGCTGCTGGGATTATTGGTATTAGTGCTTATCGGCTGGAATTTGGCGGACACCGACACGGCGCCGGCCCAGACGCCGGTGAACGCCGGCGAGCCCACCTATCAAAGTGAATATACCACAACCGTGGTGTATAACCCGGCAGGGGGGCTCAATTACAAGCTGGTGGCCGATCATGTGGATCATTTCGCCGATCAACATATCACCTGGTTCACCCGGCCGGTCGCCACCACGTTCGATGAGAGCAAAGTGCCGACCTGGACGGTGAAGGCCGATAAGGCCAAGCTGACCCAGGACAGGATGCTTTACCTGTATGGCCACGTTCAGGTGGACAGCCTAACCGATGCCTCGCAGCTTAAACGCATAACAACAGATAACGCGGTGGTTAACCTGGTCACGCAGGACGTCTCCTCGGATGATGAGGTAACCTTATATGGTACCGGCTTTAACTCCACCGGCATGAAGATGCGCGGCAATCTGCGCAACAAGACCGCCGAGTTGATTGAAAAGGTTAAGACCTCTTATGAAATCCAGAATTCACAACGTACGCCCTAGCCTGCTTCTGGCCGGCGGCTTAATGCTGGCCAGCGCGCAGGCGCTGGCGCTGGCCAGCGACAATCAGCAGCCGATTCATATCGACTCCGCGCAGCAGGCGGTAGATATGGCGACCAATACCGTGACCTTCACCGGTGAGGTCGTGGTCAAGCGCGGTTCAATCGACATTCGCGCCGACAAGGTCGTCATCACCCGCCCCGACGGAAAGGACGGTAACGAAGTCGTGGAAAGCTACGGTAATCCAGTCACTTTCTATCAACTGCAGGACGACGGCAAGCCGGTGCGCGGTCATTCGCAGAAGGTGCGTTACGAAACCACCAACGATCTGGTGATTCTGACGGGCAATGCCTATCTGGAGCAGTTGGACAGCAACGTGAAAGGCGATCGCATTACCTATTTGGTCAAGAAACAGCGGATGGAGGTGTTCAGCGATAAAGGCAAACAGGTCACCACCGTGCTGGTACCGGCGCAGCTGCAGGATAAAAGCGGCGCCAAAGCGCCGGCGAAATAATCGGGTATAGGATCCATGGCAACATTAATCGCAGAAAATTTGGCTAAAGCCTATAAAGAGCGCCGCGTGGTGGAAGACGTCAGCCTGAAGGTAAGCTCTGGCGAGATTGTGGGATTGCTGGGGCCTAACGGGGCGGGCAAAACCACCACGTTTTATATGGTGGTGGGCATCATCCCCCGCGACGCCGGCCGGATTGTCATTGATGATGACGATATCAGCCTCCTGCCGCTGCATACCCGCGCCCGCCGCGGAATCGGCTATCTGCCGCAGGAGGCCTCGATCTTCCGCCGCCTGAGCGTGTTCGACAATCTGATGGCGGTGCTGCAAATTCGCCAGGATCTCACCCGTGAACAGCGTAACGACCGCGCGAAAGAGCTGATGGAAGAGTTCCATATCAGTCATTTGCGCAACAACCTCGGCCAGTCGCTGTCCGGCGGTGAACGACGCCGGGTAGAGATCGCGCGGGCGCTCGCCGCCAACCCCAAATTCATCCTGCTTGACGAACCTTTTGCCGGAGTCGATCCGATTTCCGTCATCGATATCAAAAAAATCATCGAACATTTGCGCGACAGCGGCCTTGGCGTGCTCATCACCGACCACAACGTGCGAGAGACGCTCGACGTGTGCGAACGAGCCTATATCGTCAGCCAGGGCAAGCTCATCGCCCACGGCTCCCCGGCCGACGTCATGCTCGACGAGCAGGTCAAACGGGTTTATCTGGGCGAAGAGTTCCGCCTCTGATAAGGTGGCGTTACCACCGTGGTTCGTGAGGATAGTTGACGCATTTTATGAAGCAAGGTTTACAACTCAGGCTGAGTCAGCAGTTAGCCATGACCCCGCAGTTGCAACAGGCCATCCGTCTGTTGCAATTGTCCACGCTTGAACTCCAGCAGGAAATTCAGACGGCGCTGGAAAGTAACCCCTTTCTTGAACAGGCCGATTTGCATGACGAGGTCGACGCGCACAACGCGCCCGACAGCGAGTCGCTCGACACCCGCGAAGCGATGGAACAAAAGGACATGCCGGAAGAGCTGCCGCTGGACGCCACCTGGGACGAGATGTACTCCGCCGGGACGCCCTCCGGCACCGGTACCGACTATCGCGACGAAGAATTGCCCGTCTATCAGGGTGAAACCACCCAGACCCTGCAAAACTACCTCATGTGGCAGGTGGAGCTTACTCCCTTTTCCGATACTGATAGAGCGATCGCCACCTCCATCGTCGACGCCGTGGACGACACCGGCTATCTGACGGTGCCGCTGGACGATATTCTCGACAGCATCGGCGATGAAAACGTCACCCTGGACGAGGTGGAAGCGGTACTAAAACGCATCCAGCGCTTCGATCCGGTCGGCGTGGCGGCACGGGATCTGCGCGACTGCCTGATGATTCAGCTCTCGCAGTTTGCGGCCGATCTGCCTTATCTCAATGAGGCGCGGCTCATCGTCAGAGATTATCTCAGTCTGCTGAGCAGCCATGATTTCCGCACCCTGCTACGTTCGACTAAGCTGAAAGAGGATGTCCTGAAACCGGCCATAGCGCTGATTCAGTCGCTGGATCCGCGTCCGGGGCAGTCCATCAATACCGGCGAGTCGCAGTATGTGATTCCCGACGTGCTGGTGCGCAAACTGCAAAACCACTGGGTGGTGGAACTCAATACCGACAGCATTCCCGCGCTGCGCATCAATCAGCAGTACGCGGCCCTGGGCAGCAACACCCGCAACGATGCGGACGGTCAGTTTATCCGCAGCCATTTGCAGGAGGCGCGCTGGCTGATTAAAAGCCTGGAAAGCCGCAATGAAACGCTGCTGAAGGTGACTCACTGCATTGTCGAGCGGCAGATGGCGTTCTTTGAACAGGGGGAAGAGTTTATGCGGCCAATGGTGCTGGCGGATATCGCCCAGGCGGTGGATATGCACGAGTCTACGATTTCGCGCATCACCATGCAGAAATATCTGCAAAGTCCACGCGGCATCTTTGAATTGAAATATTTTTTCTCCAGCTACGTCAATACCGAAGGGGGAGGCGAAGCGTCCTCCACGGCTATCCGCGCGCTGGTGAAAAAATTAATCGCCGCGGAAAACCCGGCAAAGCCGCTTAGCGACAGTAAGCTCACCGACTTGCTTTCCGAGCAGGGTATCATGGTGGCGCGGCGTACCGTAGCGAAGTACCGAGAGTCTTTATCCATACCGCCGTCGAACCAGCGAAAACAATTGGTTTGACCTCTACAGAGAAGGAAGACACTATGCAGCTGAACATTACCGGACAACATGTTGACATCACCGACGCCTTACGGGAATTTGTAACAACTAAATTCTCGAAGCTGGAACAGTTCTTCGATCGCATCAATCAGGTCTATATTGTCCTGAAGGTCGAGAAAGTTCAGAAGATTGCCGAAGCGACGGTGCATCTCAACGGTGGTGAGCTGCACGCGACTGCGGAAGCGGATGATATGTACGCCGCCATCGATTTATTAATCGATAAGCTCACGCGGCAGTTGAACAAGCATAAAGAGAAGCTGAAACAATATTAATTTAACCGTAGCCGACAACGCTACCTAAACCTCACATCGGCTCGTTATCCCTACGGTAACGGGCCGATGAGTCTTAAAGGTTAACCAGCGCCTAAGTGACCCGAAATGACTAACGATACAGCAATGCAAATCGATTCAGTGTTAAACATTGAATGTACCCGTAGCGACGTCCACTGCCAGAGCAAGAAAAGAGCGCTGGAAATTATCAGCGAACTGGCGGCGAAACAACTTAACCTGGCGCCGCAAGTGGTGTTTGACGCCGTATTGACGCGCGAGCGCATGGGCAGTACCGGTATCGGCAACGGCATCGCCATTCCGCATGGTAAGCTGGAAGAAGACACGCTGCGCGCGGTCGGGGTCTTTATCCAGCTCGAACAACCCATCGCGTTTGATGCCATCGATAATCAGCCAGTGGACCTGCTGTTCGCGCTGCTGGTGCCGGCAGAGCAGTGCAAAGTCCATTTGCACACCCTTTCGCTTGTGGCCAAGCGGTTGGCGGATAAAACCGTCTGCCGCCGTTTGCGCGCCGCGCAAAGCGATGAGGAGCTGTATCAAATCATGACCGAAACGGAAGACGGCGACTGACGCCGCGGCGCCGTCCTGAAAGCAGGATAGGTTGGGCGAAGCATGGCCGCATCGCCAGGGGATGAATAAGCAAGGCAGAGGGGTGTATCGTCATGGTGCTGATGATAGTCAGCGGTCGATCAGGTTCAGGTAAATCCGTTGCGCTGCGCGCGCTGGAGGACATGGGCTTTTACTGCGTTGATAACCTGCCGGTGGTGTTGCTGCCTCAGTTGGCCAGCGCGCTGGCGGCGAGCAATATCTCCGCTGCGGTGAGCATTGACGTACGCAATATGCCCGAATCGCCGGAGATTTTTGAACAGGCCATGGATAACCTGCCGCAGGCCTTTGCCCCGCAGTTGCTGTTTCTGGACGCCGATCGCAATACCCTCATCCGCCGCTATAGCGACACCCGCCGGCTGCATCCGCTCTCCGCCCTCAACCTATCGCTGGAAAGCGCCATTGATGAAGAGGACTCGCTGCTTGAGCCTCTGCGTTCACGCGCCGATCTGGTGATCGACACCTCGGAGATGTCGGTGCATGAACTGGCCGAAATGCTGCGTACCCGCATGCTAGGCAAGCGCGAGCGGGAACTGACCATGGTGTTTGAATCCTTCGGCTACAAGCACGGCATCCCCATCGACGCCGACTACGTGTTCGACGTGCGTTTTCTGCCCAATCCGCACTGGGATCCCAAGCTCAGACCGATGACCGGCCTGGATCGCCCCGTGGCGGCGTTTTTGGATCGCCATACCGAAGTCCATAATTTTATCTATCAAACCCGCAGCTATCTGGAGCTGTGGCTACCGATGCTTGAAACCAATAACCGCAGTTATCTCACGGTGGCGGTAGGCTGCACCGGCGGCAAACACCGTTCGGTGTATATAGCCGAACAGCTGGCGGACTATTTTCGCTCTCGCGGCAAGAATGCCCAGTCCCGCCACCGCACTCTGGAAAAGAGCAAATCATGACGGTCAAACAAACGGTAGAGATTAAAAACCGTCTGGGTATGCATGCCCGGCCGGCAATGAAGCTGTTTGAACTGGTACAAAGCTTCGATGCCGAAGTGATGCTGCGTAACGACAGCGGTACCGAGGCGGAGGCCAGCAGCGTTATCGGATTGCTGATGTTGGATTCTGCCAAAGGGCGGATGATCGAGGTCGAGGCCACCGGGCCAGACGAGGTCGCGGCGCTGGCGGCGGTGATTGAGCTATTTAACGCGGGTTTCGACGAAGACTGATGCCTTCGCTTTGAGCTCGGCACTTTAGGTGTTGGGCGTTGCATCAAGTCTACGCCTTTTTCATATTGACACACTATTTTTAGTTCACCCCCCCATTCTTATTCAGTTTCTTATTTTGGCCTTGAACTTGGTTATGATTTTAATTCCAGTACAAGGTAATAATATCTTTTTTAAGAGACGAGCTTTGCCGCTTATAGGCTGTATCGTTTTTATTTAATTTCTCCCAGCAGCCATCTTCGATATTTAATCGATATTTACCTTAATCTTGTAAAATAAATTAGCCATTCGCTACCCTAGTCATCTGTCGGCGCCTAATTTAAAAAGGAATTTTTCATAAGGGATTCATTTATGAAAACACCGTTCTCTATTATCGTCTTTTCCCTATTGCTACCCGTCAAAGCGTTGGCCGATAACCATAATCTCAGCGTCGGTTACCAGCTCAGTAATATGACAAACGATACCCATGGCAGAAGGTCGAACGATGACCGGCTGGACGGGTTTAATATCAAATATCGCTATGAATGGGGCGAACCACTCGGCCCCATAGGCTCGCTGAGCTATATGACCGCCAACGCCTCCAGTAGCTGGGCCGTCGCCAATAAAGTTCAAAATGATTTACGCTATAGCTACAGCGGGTTTTCGCTCACGGCAGGGCCCGTCTGGCGTTTCAATGACTACGTCTCTGTTTATGGCGTTATCGGTATTAATTACGATGATTATTCATCTCATTTCAGAAAATCAACTTTCAAGACCGGCGATGCGCCGGCGACAAACTATAGCCGCTCTGAGCTAAAAAAACCTCACTCGCCTATGGCGCAGGCGTACAAATCAACCCGGTAATATGGTCATCGACCTGGGTTATGAAGCCAGCCGCTTCAACCATGGCGAGCAAACCCTAACACTAAACTCACTGCTGGTCGGTGTCGGCTATCGTTTCTGAACGTTAGTAATCTTATGTCGCATTGGCCATAGCCTCATAGCGCTGTTGGCGCTATTAGCGCCGGTAGCGTTGTTACGCCGTTAACGCCAGACGATACGAAAGCGCGACGGGCATAATGTGTGACAGTTGTCCAATATTTGCACATAACATCCTGATAGTCACAGTCCTTCGTCAGGAAAATGACTAATCGGCAACTACTTGACTAGAAACATAAAAAGCCGCATTCGCTACGGCCTGCAGGTTTTTATCAACCAACCTTGGGCAAATGTAATATAGCCCTGCGTCATGGGACGGACAAGACTCATGACTGACTCAAGCTATCCGATACGAGGTCAGTCATGAGTAGCCATTCAGCCGTCGCATCCACTGTCGAACCCGAACTTATCCATCAGGCATGCCGCAGTTTTTTATACGCATTATACCGATGCTGATTATTATGCTTATTGTTAATCAGATCGATCGTTTCAATATCGGCTTTATCAAAGCCCAGCTCGCAGCGGATGCCGGCGTCAGCGCGGCAGCCTTTGGCTTGGGCGCCGGCCTGTTTTTTGTTGGCTATGCGTTATTTGAGGTGCCGAGCAATATGTTCATGGCACGCTACGGTGCCCGTATCTGGCTCACCCGCATTATAATTACCTGGGGGTTAGTGGTGTTTTGTACCGGTTTTATTACCTCTCCGGTTCAATTCTATATTTTACGTTTTCTGTTGGGCGTGGCCGAAGCCGGTTTTTTCCCCAGGATATTATTCTATTTCCGCCAATGGATCCCCAATGCTTATCGGGGCCGTGCAACTGCAATGATATGGCGTTATTGCTTCATTTATTCTGGTGTCTTCACCGCGGCAGGCCCGTTGGCTAAGCGCGCATGAACGCGATGCCCTCATCGGGTGCTGGCGGAAGAGGAAGCCACGCGAAGCCGTTTGCAGGCGAGCACGCCCTCACGCATGGCTCTGCTCTTTTATCGCCAAATGCTGTTTTACTGCGTGATTTTCTTCACCATGACGATGACCGGCTATACGCTGGTCTTTTGATTACCGCAGATTATTCACCATATCCGGGGCTTTAGCGAATTTGGTATCGGTCCTGCTGACCGCGATCCCCTGGCTTTGCGCCATTATCGCCATCAATCTGGTGGGCAAAATCAGCGACCGTTTCCGCCATATGCTGGATAAAGCGCTGGTGCTGGCGATGTTGGTCGCAACGCTCGGCACTTTCCTGGCAACCCTGGGCAATCCCTGGTTTGCCTTTGTTGCCATGTGCATCGCCTGTATTGGCTCCAAAACCAGCGCCACGTTCTTCTGGCCGTTGCCGCAAGGCTCATTGCCGGTCAGTATTGTTGCTCCTGGGATTGCACTCATCAATTCGATCGGTAATTTGGGCGGTTTTTTTGCCCCTGCCGTATTCGGTTACCTGGAGCAAAAGACCGGCAGTACCACGGGGGGTCTGTATGCGCTCACCGCGGTATAGGTTGTCGCCGCTCTCTACCTGCTTTGCCGCCGCACAAAAGGATCGCTGCACGCCATCACCCGCCATGGCGAGCAAAAAGGTCTGACGCCGCGATGTGGAACGTTTGTAAATATTCTTCCAGCCCAGGGCAGGCGTCGGCGCCAATCCCCGATTTGCGCCAGCCGGCGCGAAAACCCTGCATCGCCTCAAAGTTTTCTCTGTTGATGTAGGTTTCGCCGAACTTCAGCTTTTTAATGGCCGTCATAGCGGTATTAAGATTGGTGGTATAAATCGACGACGTGAGACCGAATTCGCAATCGTTGGCCATTTTTACCGCCTCATCGAGTGACGAGAAGGTGGTCACCGGCAATACAGGGCCAAAGGTTTCTTCATGCATGATGTCTATCTCACGACGCACGTCTACTAATAGTACCGTCTTGCCAGTTATCTTGCAAGACATATTCCAGCATCGAACACCTGCCCTGATTTCAGCACTCCGTAAGCTTGTTGCAATAGTTTCTTCATTGCCGCACACACGACAACTTTCCCTGATTTATTACGTGCATTCATATGCTCTTTCAGCGCTATTATTGCTGGGTTATAGCGCATTGCCGTCAGGGCCGGCATATACAGGGCTTTACGTATCATGGCGTTGCCCACCTTTGATATCCGACTTTTACCTTTCCACAGCCCAGACTCCTGCAACATCGGATTCAGACCAGCCCAAGCCACGACAGCTTTGCTGCTATCGAACCGTGACATATCACCAAAATAGCCCAATATCATGCTACTCAACACGCCAGCTATCCCAGGGATCGATTCCAACGGTTCCCTGTTTTGCTTAAGACTTGGATCGTTGCCTATATGATTGTCCATCGCCTGTTTTATCTCTGCTATTTGGGTATCCAGCGCAGCGATGACCGCGCAGATGGAAACCTGTACTAACGAGGGGGGCTGTTTCCAGGCGATTTTCTTCCATCTGCTTCATTTCCTGCAGATTTATTAGCCGGTTGACCAACGCTTTCAGCTTTCTTTCATTCAGCGGCAACGGTTGCCACAACACGGGAGCATGCAGCTTACAATAACGCGCGATCATGCGTGCATCGCCTTTATCTGTCTTGTTACGACTCAGTTCACTGCAGCCGAATGATTTTATGCGTGCTGGATTTTCCACGCTTACAGCGTAACCTGCATCAGCCAGGAAAGTAGACAATGGCTCACTGTAAGCACCTGTTGCTTCCATGCATATATGGCAGTCACCGAACGGCTCAAGCCATTTTTTCAGCGCATCGAAACCCTTAGGCGTGTTAGAAAAGGCTTTGGATTTGTAGGCTGCTTTACCTTTCCAGACTGCAACGTCAAATTTCTGGGAAGCAACATCAATGCCGACAGGGGTGAGAATTTGCACGTGCTATCTCCTTCTGGGTGAATCAGGAAACCGCCATGACCTTCCTTATAGATACGTGCTCCAGGCACAGGATACCGTCCAGTCTTGAAGGCGGGAGATAAGTCGTGGGGGATGAATCTATTGGACAGGCTCGAAGCCCGAGGGAGGGTTCCATCTCACCCACGACTTCCCGATGATCAGTCGGGGAGCATAATACCCTGAGTACAATGATCGAGATATAAGGGTCGGTTGGAAAAAGAAACCCTTACCTTCAGCACGTTTACCACCGGTCAAAAGCGTTGCGCCCTGGGAAACCGCGCGGTCTACCTTTTCCTGCACGCCCTTCAGGGAGACTTCATCAATGAGCGGGCCCATATCCAGCCCCCGTCCTGTTCGGCGTGGTTGCCGAAAGTCACTTGCTTGAACGCCTGGGTTAACCGGCTGATAAACGCGTCTTTGATACTCTCCTGCACATACACCCGCTCGGCGCAGTTACGCACCTGCCCGGTGTTAATCACCCGCGAGTCCACAATGACCTTTACCGCCAGATCCAAATTCGCATGGCCATGACGATAGCCGGCGCCTTACTGCCCAGTTCCAGCGACACCTTGATAATATTTTTCGCCGCGGCGGCCATCGTCTGTTCCCCCGCCGACACGCTGCCGGTCAGGCTTACCATGCCGACTTTCGGGTTGGAGGCCAGTTCATTGCCTACGACGGAGCCACGGCAGGATACCGGTAGTCACGCCGATGGCTTTTTTGAAGACAAAGATATTTTCGTCCCGCCTGTCGCTTTGTACGATTTCCCCTTCATAGCGCCGCGCCCACTCCGCCATATAATCCAGATAATCAGCGGTGAATAACACCTCGGTATTGGCCAGTGCGCGGGTCTTACCGCCTTTAGCGATGATGATGTCTGTCAGCGCCTGCTCGCGGGCGATAACCTCTTCGGTCGCAGGGTTCAGCACGTCAATCCACTTGTCGCCCTGATGGCTGACGAATTGCCCGTCGATATACATTTTCTGCTGCTTAACTGTCATGAGCGCCACTCCATTAAAGAAATGTTGGGAAAATGTTACGCGTTTACCTCACGTTTTACCGCGCCGACGTTAAGAAAGCAATCCAACGGGGGGAGGAGGCCGCAGTGTTGACCCGCCGGTCGGCAAGGGAATGTAGAGGGGCCCTGTGGAGCTACAAATTTGTCAAATCATGAGGACCATCACATTTCGTCAATGCCGTCCGTCATTG
The DNA here is from genome assembly GCF_000010085.1 of Sodalis glossinidius str. 'morsitans'. Taxonomy (NCBI): domain Bacteria; kingdom Pseudomonadati; phylum Pseudomonadota; class Gammaproteobacteria; order Enterobacterales; family Bruguierivoracaceae; genus Sodalis; species Sodalis glossinidius. Next base: position 371,526 of record NC_007712.1, on the reverse strand, counting down.
GAACCAGGCCCCGCCGCAGGTAAAGGTATTACTACTGCGCCTCTTGCCACAACGGCACTACCTTCCCGCAAGCGGAGAAGCAGGGGAGCCGGTGACATTGCCCAGTGCCGGGAACTGAGATACGGGGCAACCGCAACGGCTGCCACCCCGACGTTATCACCCCCGCTCGGCTTTGCGGCAAGGTCACTCTGCGCGGATTAAGGTATCAGCGGCGCAGTAGATGCCGTGTCGACGTTGCCGTGGTGCGGACAATCCACGGTCAACGCTATTTCCGTTTGAGATCCCGCAGTGGATCGATGGCGCCGTTACGCTCATCGCCGGCAAGACGGTCTTTGTCAATCAACAGCGGATCCTCATCCTCTGCCGATAGCGGGTCATCACCGCGCAACCCGATCGGAACCGTCGGTGCGCACCACTAGTCCTCCACGATACCGGCGGTTTTATTATTACCGGCTCTTCGCGGGTTTCAGTGACTTCGATAGTTTTATCGGACCAATCAACCTCATCCAGATAAGCAGCCTCGTCCCTGGCGCGTCGGAAGATATTGGCATGTTGCTCATGCAGCGCTACCTCAGCCTCTACATCCTCATCCACCACATAACGGTGCGCGCGGTACGGTGTGTTTCATCCTCGCCTACGCCATACGCCGGCGAGCCATCACGCGCGACATCGATACTACCCCGCGGCTGACGGGCAAAAGCGCTTCATCTTCATAGTCAGGAGCAGCAGCACCCGCCTGCGGTACGCCAAGAGGCGCAGCTGACGTGCTGTACCCTGCGACATCGCGGCCATAGCCGGTGTCGCCTGCATAGTCCGCGCCGGCACCTGCCGCTGCACCGCTCGCATCCAGAATAGTAAGCGCCTGCGGCACGTCACCTTCTTTGGTGCACAAAGTCAGAATGACACCGCCGGTATCCAGCGCCTGCGTATAAAGTTGCTCATTTTCTTTATCGACGTCGATACCGAACAGGCGCTGCCACAGGCTGGGATGACGAATCGCTTTCCCTTCCGATTGCAGATCCTCTGCCGGAGATAATGCTGATATCGTGATTAGCAAAACCGGCCGCCTCCAGTTCTCGCCGGGCATCTTTAGCTAGTTCGAAGGTATCGAACAACGTTACGATTTTTTCGTGTGCCATGATTGCTACCTCGTTAATGGGGTAAAGGTTACGGTCATTCATTATCCCGCTGTTTTTCCAAGGTAATATCTTGACTACGCAACGTCACACTCTCCTGATACGGGACGGCGGTCGTCACTTTGCGAATATGGATCTCTTCCCGTAAAACCAATGTACGCACGACTTCAACATGTTCATTCACCACCGGAATAATCATGATGTCCCCTTCCTCACGGATAGCGGGATGGGTCTCCAGCGGTGTCCCTTTGACGACACGATGTATCTCGACATTTTCGTGTTTCAGCCACACTTTAATGGCTTCCTCACGCTCGGTCGTCCTACGCGTAATCGTTACACGGCCCTGTACCACCTGCCGTTTTGCCACGTCGAGCCGCTCTTGCGCTAACGGCAGGGTCGACTGAGTGGTTGCGGACGTTTCCCCCTCTCTTTGCGAGGAAGGCGGCGAGTTATCCGCCAATTGATTGCTCATCGCTCGATTCTCCCCGTCTCCCTCTCTGGCGCTATTTGATTAATATTGCTGATATTTTCGTAATATGTCCGTGATAAATATATTAATAATAATTAAATTAATTATTAATATACTAAAACAGGCCGACTCGCCGGCGGCGAGTGAAATATGTTCACTCCTTCCCCCAACCGTCTAATCGAATCAGCATCGGCAAAACACATTAGCGATAGAAAAGTTTTTACTGTAAAAGACTGACCGAAAATAACGACGGCGGGTATCTCATTACCCCATCGGACTTTTTTGGCGACGCCTTGCGAGGGACTTTGCCGTCGGCTCTCTCTGGCTTAGGCGGGAACACACCGTCAGATCTGCATCGGGTCCGGTACTTGCGCAGGTGCGTGGAAGGTGTTTAAAAAGGAGATGCCGCGTTGTTTGGCGTCCATGGGTAATAGCACCTATGCATCTCTGGTTAAGACGCCTGGGCCGCCAGCGGGCTGAGCGTTCCGCCAAGGTAGCCAGATGCGGTGTTTTCCGCTCAATTTCACCGCCAATCTGGCCGTAAAGGCGTTTTATCCCGGCACACGGGGCAGACAGCCCATACAGAACAAACCGAAAAGTGGGGGCCGTTGCCCCCCCTACTCAAACGTAGCGGCACTGAAGGTAGTCAGTTCGCACGTGATCTTCGGGCTTTCCAGTTTGATGCCGGGCAGCCTTTCACGCGGTAAGCGTTTACCGCCACGCTCCGCCAAGGCGTAAACCTGCCGATAGAGGGCCGTTCGCTCAAAGCTTTCTTGCTCACCCTGCTGAAGCATGCGGTGGACTGCCGCAGCGCTCAATCCCAGCGCTTGTCGAACCGAAAGCAACGCCTGCTCTGTCTGCCCGGGATTGTCGGCAGCGTAATTGATCACATCGCCATCGAGAGCCAACGTTTTGCCTGTGATGCGGCTCACCGCGCTTTGAAAAGCGGCGTTGCAGCTGGCATACCAGCCGGCATTGTAATCGGCGAAGCGGTAGAGAGGCTGGGAATAACCGGCCGAATAGCCGAGCAGATGTGCGACGCCAAAATAGATCCCTCCGCGGCGGGTGAAGACCTCCTGACACAGCGACCGACATGGGATAGGGATAGTGTTGTTCGGCGTGGGCCTGCGCAAAGGCAATGCTAACCTGCATGGGCCCGCCGGTATGAACTGGATTCAGGTTGCCGAACAGCCGCTGTAACGACGACCGTCGGATGAGGGAAACAATAACGCTGCGTGCGCCACACGCCGGGATATGGAGGAGTGCCCTGGCGCGGCGATCGATTTCGCGTCGGGCGATGTTCGCCAAATCAGGCACGGTGGGATCGGCGTTAAAATTAGACTCCTGGCCGATGACCGCCAGGACGGAACAGATATTTTCCGTGCTGGGGGAAATCGCCTGGGACGACAGCGCGGTGGCGATATCGGTGGCCCAACCCGGCCTATCGCGCGCGCTCGTAGGGATCTGGCGCAGGATCTGCGCCTTCACCGCCTCCGGTCTGGCGCTGCCGTCTGGCTTCCCTTTCTGGCTGCCGCAGCCGGTGAGACCCAGCACTAAAGTCACCGTTCCAAGCGTCATCATCCGCGGCCACCGTGCCACGCCACGGCCGGCGTTGCGCCGGACGCCGTTCTGCAAAGTGCAGGCGACAAAGGTGCGAGGTAGAGGGGTAACTAAAGAAATTATAATCTTGTCAATAATGATCATAATGTGATACATACTGTCCTTACTGTTGATGCTAAACCCTTATCGGCCCCCTGGCGGTGGACGGTGCACTCTGTCCGCGGAGCGTCAGGCCGCAGGCCGCAGGCCGGCGATAGTCGCCCGGAAACGTAACGTTGCGTCCTACGCCGAAAGCAGTAGTCTTTTCGGCCGACAATGGCGCGCCGGCGTCAGCGCGCTCGCCACCGGCCCGGCCTTGATGCACGATCTGGGCCGCAGAATTAAGCGGCAAGCGCGAAATAGACCGCCGACGTTCGGCGGCGGGAGCTATCACAATCCGGAGTTCAACCGCAATGGATGATCAATTGGAGGCCATTTGCCTCTTTATCAACAAACAGCACGTACTGACGTTGTGCGCCGGCAACATGGACGATCTCTGGTGCGCCAATTGCTTTTATGTGTTTCACCCGCCGGCGATGGCGCTATGGCTGCTAACCTCGACACAAACCCGCCACGGCGAACTGATGCGGCAAAACGCGCGGGTAGCGGGAACCATTGCACCCCATCCGAAAACGGTGGTGCTTATCAAAGGTGTGCAGTACCGCGGCGTTATCACCTGTCTGGAGGGCGAGGCCGAACGGCAGGCGCGTGGTCACTACTATCATCGCTTCCCGCTGGCCAAAGCAATGCCCTACCCGCTCTGGCAACTGGATCTACTGGAGGTAAAAATGACCGACAATACGCTGGGCTTTGGCAAGAAATTACGCTGGCAGCGGGAAACGTCCTGAGATTTGCGACCCGCCGCTGTTTTCCGCTACGGGCCCCTCTGGCCGCTGCGTTAGGGTACGTCACGCCCCGCCGCCGGAGCTGACATGTTGCGTTATCGCACTGCTGCAATGCCCGGGAATACAGGAGTTCGTCTTGCCGGTTTGTGGCGACGGCCGGAAGCAATGATTAAAGCATAGAGTTTACGCGGCAGCTGCGACAGGCGAGCGCCAGGGCTTCGCGTCTGCCCATCGGGAATGTAACGCATTCCTCTTCCCACATCCTCGATAACCTTCGCCATCATATCGGCATTGTCCAGCAACACGTTGACCCTGAGCATATCATCCCGCCACACTTGCTTGATAAATGCCGCTTTACTCATCTCCCTGACGGCATTATTCTGGCGTTGCCGCACCGCCTTGTCCGTCTCATCCTGTGCCGTGCCAGGGTTGAGTAACGCCCGCCGGTAACGATTGATGAAATGCATATAGGAGTCGTAATAAACCAAATTCAGATCGCGTATATCCTCTCTGTCTTCATAGATTTCCACACATTCGTTTAGCTGTCCGTTATAGGTGCTGATGGGTGCATGCAGATAGTTTATGCTAGCGGGGCGTTGTTTGGCTTCGTGCAATAAATGCATTCTAGGCAAAACCGGAATATCATCATCAAAGCTATCGGCCAAAAGAAAGAGCTGCCGATTTTTATCGTTGCGAAAGGTAAACCCCATCAGGGAAGGCTTGTTTTTATTGTACGCACGATAAGCTTTGTGGGAAACAAACAACACTTTTTCGGCAAGCGGTGTGGCCGCGAATTCCTCCTCAATACGTTCGGTGTAATAACACAGCCAGCGCGCCGCGAACTGAATAATTTTGTCCTGTGTAGGGGTTAATCCCAGAGCATCGAGAAGATAATGATAAATGGAGCAGGTAGAGGGAAGGGCTGGCGCCTGGGATAAGGATTTCTTCGGATCATGCGGCAAAAAGTCAACCTCTGTAAATAATTGCTTGAGCGCCAGCACTGTCTCGCGGGCCTCGTCGGTTTTCGTCGTAAAACGCTGCTTATTTAAGTGTAAATAGCTCGTCGGATACGCCGCGGTGGCCTTCTGACTTTGTTTGAGATCGTCATGTGACGCCACAAAATATTGTCCAATACCCAGATTGCGATTAAGCATTGCACAAATTTTCTTTTCACTGATATATCTGAGGTGCATCGTCGAACGCAGCGATACAAAGCGCCGCAGCGGTGGAATATCGTCGGTAGCGATGCCGGCCAGATCCAGTGCGATATGGGCCAAACGCATCACCTTTGCGCCGCTCAAGGTGGAGGGAAACATAAAATAAACGTCCAACTGGCCTGGTATCTTTTCAATGAGTCCAATACGGGTTTTCTGACGCTGCTGAAGCATAAATTGAGGGCCATAGAGCACCCCCATCTCCGGCAGCGTTTTTACGTAAACACCGTGCGGACAAATGCGTTGGAAGGGGAGCGTCAATTTAAATTGTCCGCTCAGGGCGACGAGATCCGAGACCGGCGCATCCGGCAACAGGTCCAGAAAAGGCCGATCGTCCAGTTTCGCCACCGTCCCACCATTATCGTAAAGACATTCACTCGCGGCATACCCTATTGCCACAATATGGGCCACCGCGGCTTTTGACAGCGCGTAAATGCTTTCTACATCCGGATTAAGCCGACATTCAACGTCTAGCGCACGTGTGTTGCGATGCCGCGGAGCGGCTGGCTGCCCGCTGTTCGTCTCGTGGGGCAGCGGGATACACAGCACATCCTCCCCTTTTTTGGCGAGCAGTAAATCCGACCGGATACCGGTGATGACCGCGTCAATGACCGAACGCTCGGCGTCATTTTTGGCCGATGCCGCCATATTCGCCATCACCACCACTAGTAAATGCCTATTTAGGCAGCATCCGAAGTTTACGTGTGTCCCTAGCGCCGCAGGATTATCCTTAACGCCAGTGGTAAACGCCATTTTTGACACCAATGTCTGATACAACGTCGTATTGGGCACCGTTAATTTTTCATACTCCCCAAGCCGGCTGGTAAACATTTGCTGATGCCGTTGCGCGATAGCCTCAAAGAACGCGGTCAAGTTTTGCTCCTGGCTTTTCATCTGCAAAACAGGCGAAACACGGATTTCGACCTGCGCCTGTGAAACGCCCTCTACTAACTCTTCTAGATGGTCCTCTATGCTATCGATCCGCTTCACACTGTATCCGTCATACGCATTCACGGTAGCATAGCGCCGCTCCTCATCGGCCCACACTGCCGTGAAGATGTCGACATTTTCCTTCTGCCGATAAACATGCTCAGACCTGCTCCCTTCTGGACGATGCTGCGATGGCAGCAGGAATCCCAATTGTACGAGATGTATCGTCGCCTGACGGAGAAAAGCCTGCTCATCGTCAGACAAGGCATGCCAGCCCGCGGCACATAACCAGCGCGCCTGCGCCAGATAGCTTTGGCCCACCATCTCCGTGGCCGGTACGCCTCATCAAGGGGGGGAAGTCTTGCAGACTAGGGTGCGGCACAGGAGGGGTGTCAGGCGATCGGCGGACAGTGAGGTTGGCGTACGGGTAGAGATAGCGTTGCAGTGGCTCCGCGTGTTCATCCGGCGAAAGATGGGGATAATGCTTTTCCAGGATCGCTTGCGCCAACTGGCGTCGCGTCCGCCATTGACCGATCGCGTCCTGAAACGCCCCCACCAGATCATGGGCCGCGAGATGGGCGTCGCGAGCGGCAAAATAGTCATGGAGCGGGTGAGGCCGTTTTTTTACCGATTCTCCTTGCGTCCGGGGAGTATTGAAAGCCGCATGCACGATCGACGGCAGTCTGAAAAAGTAACCGTACTGGCCCGTTACGCGGCACAGAATATAAAAAATATTACCCATATCCTTCGCGAAGTTTGTATCCTTCTGAATTGCGTAATGGCGGCTGGCATAATGCAGAAAAAGCGTCCCAGCGTGTAGATCGTGCCAACTATAACTGTCGACCCGCAGGGCGCTGGTGGCTTCATCATGATGCTTCAAGAGAGGGCAATGCTCCAGCACGACAAATTGCCATAGTTGATTCACCTCGCCCCGCCGCGGTGAGCCGTCATATTCCACTTTATCCAGCAACCGGTCATACATTATTTCCCGCCATCGGCGTACAGTGAGATCCCGGCCACCCTGTTCGGGAATAAGATTATTGGCAATCCAGCGCTTCCATGTATCACCTAATATAAGTTGAGTCATCCAAAAACGAATGGCGGTCTCTTGTTGGCTAACCGGTGAAGGCTGATTGTCGCCGCCGCCATACCAATGGTTGGTTTTTCCAGCTCACGGTACAACAACGCTTTATTAACCGGATTGCGCTTAATAAAAGCCAAAGCTTTTATTGCCAATATCACCATACCTTCATCTTTTAATGTGATCTCAGAGGATATTTCTCCCTTTTATATCAGCCAATGAAGAATATTACGCCGTTGCTGGACCACGGAAGGATGAATAAAGAGCGCCGCCGCCCGTTTGTTTCTGCCTGACGCCCGCGGTAAAAAGGGTAGCCCCCTTTTTGTTGCGCTCTTACGTGCTTAACCGGAGTGGCTAACGCAATACCACCTGCCGTGGGCGTCGTAGTTTTCATGTTTAGGTTTTTATTCATAATGACCTCGAAGAGAGCCAGGTTAGGACCGTTCGCCTGATGCCTTAAGCCAGACGAGATTGCAAACACATTGAAGAGCTGGAATAAACTCACGTCGGCATTATTGGGGGTAATTATGTGGACTGATAGTTATTTTTAAATTCATCATCTCGCTGTTAACCCCACCCCTATGACCATGTAGTCACAAGGCAATATTATTATTTCTTTTTCAAATCCAAGTCGACCAACGTGTCCTATTTAAAAGGTAGTAGTGATCTACCACGCTATTTATCTCACTCTCTTTTTGTGCGCCATAATAATCAATCGTCAGGTAAGGTCATACCTTAGCGGTGTTTCTCACTTTACCATGCGCCAATGCCATCGGATCAATAAACTGCGATTATCGTTTTGGTCATGAGATGGCCAGCTATCAGTCCAGGATCGCGGGGCGCTCGTATAGGAGCGCATGCAGCGTGCTAAATTCTTCATGCTTCATCTGGCTGGCAAACGATAGTCCAAGGCGGCGTTACGCCGCCTATCCAGATCCGTCGTGCCGCCTCATGGCAGATGATAAGTTGCGCCGCCCCGTCCTCTTGACATTGCTCGGCCGCGGCAGCCAGCGACAACCAAGGCGTGGCGATTCCCGTCGGGCCAAGGACATCGTCGAGATGATGAATCAGCGTCTGAGGTGACAAACGTAGCGCCTGCTCGGTCGCGGCGGCGACCGGCCCGCTGCCCGTCAGCCAAGCATGCCGCACCGCTTTTGGTTCCAACCACGCCCATAGCAATGCTCACGATAACGCTCTGCTACAGGCCGAGGCCGGCTCTAGCTGAGGCCGATGGATCCGCGCCAGCACCAACAGTGACGGGCAACATTCGCTAATCATCACCAACCCTACCATCGACTCGATAATGCCCTCGAGCCGGTGCCTTTGTCGTTCAACGCGCAGGCCGGTGATATCGCCCGCTGTACTGTAATGACCACCAATGCGCTCGGGGCGCGTGCCGTATCATCAAGCCAATCATCCAGCGCCAGCAGCCCAACCGCGGACAAAAGGCTAAATTGCCGGTTAAAAACGGCGCCGGTTTGCAACAGTAATTGCTGCTCTTCTTCCGCTGTCAGGCCGCCGTCACACCGCATTGCAAGGTAACAGGACATAGCAGGCGGTAAAGCGCCAAGAGCAGGCCCCAGCTGCTGTGCAAGCCAGGTGAAACGGCCCGCGAGCCAGCCCGATGGCGTTATCTGCCCATGATGATCCCTCTCCGGCGTACACCTTCTGCCGGCGAGTATTTCAGAATGATATCGACCAACGGGGGGAAGGATGCCGGCCGCCAGACGCTGGCCATCTTGGTCCAGGCAGCTTGCCGCACAGTGGGTGACAAGCAGACCATAGCGCTGTCCGCGCTCGATCTCATCGCGCAGTCTCTGCACCCGCTCGCAATCCTGGGTGCTGAAATAGAGCGTATCGCAACGAACGCCGATACGGCTCAGAGCATAAAATATCCCGGCGACCACGGCGGCAACCAGCAGGCAACTGAGCCAGAACGTCTCGCCGTGCAGGTGCTCACGCCAAAAACACCAGCCGCCGAGCGCCGAGAGCGCTATATAGGCTAGATAGACTGTCGCCTTAACGCTCCGACGTATACTGATGCGCCACCGCGGGCTGAGGTTTTCCTCTTTCTCGGGCGACCGATCAATCGACATAGCTTACCTTGCTCCTGACGGTACCTGGTTCGCCGCCACGGGGCTTTGTTGAATAAATATAACTTTTAGGTGATCGTCTGCTCAGATCACTACCGTCATTTCAACTTCTGCACTCCATGGCAAAGCAAAAGTTTAAAATAACCAACTGGCCACTTACAACAAAACTCTCAAGCAGCGCGGGGCTCTAACGATATGGCTGGATGAGTCGGCAATTGTTGCATGGACGGAAAAAACAACGCCTGAACGGCGTGGCCGGCCGCTCCACTACGCAGATATAGCTATCACCACTGTTCTGATGATGAAACGCGTGTTTGGCCTTTCGTTAAGGGCTTTACAGGGCTTCGTTGACACCATTTTTAAACTGATGGTACTGCCGCTAAGATGCCCAGACTACTCGCTGATCAGCAAGCGAGCAAAGACAGTTAAGATCAGCATAAAAACGCCGACCCGTGGTGAAATCTCACCTCTAGTCATTGACGGAACCGGCCTGAAGGTCTTTGGCGAAGGCGAATGGAAAGTCCGACAGCATGGTGCCGACAGACGGAGGGTGTGGCGTAAGCTGCATATAGCCGCAGACAGTGTAACGCATGAGATTATCTGTGCTGACTTATCGATCAGCGGTACGACGGATGCTCAGGCCCTACCAGCTCTGATAAACCAGACCCTGCGGAAAATCAGGGAAGCGTCGGCTGATGGCGCTTACGATACCCGCTCTGTCATGATGCTCTGCTGAGGAAGAAAATAAGGCCTCTTATTCCTCCACGAGGTGGGGCGCAATATTGGCCAGACCGATACCATGAGCGTAACTACGCCGTTGTGAATCAGCGTCTAAGCGGCAGTAACGATGTCTGGAAAAAGCAAGTGGGCTATCATCGACGCTCAGTGGCTGAAACAGCTATATTCCGGTTCAAAACGCTTATGGGCGATCATCTAAGTCTGCGTGACTATGATGCGCAAGTAGGTGAGGCAATGGCGATGGTCAAAGCGCTTAACAAAATGACGCTGTTAGGAATGCCGAACAGCATCCGGATCGCATAACAATCGATCTGCTAGGGAGGCATAGTCACAAGTTCTGATTTATTCAACAAAGCCCCGCCACGGCTGAAAGGCGCCGTCGCTCGTAGCACCGTGCCAGACCGTCGTAAGCGCCAGGACAAGATCATGGCCAACCGGCATGCATACGTTACCCACATAACTGTTCCTTTTAATTACTTTTTATTCATCCGTCCTGGACCCTGGTCGGCATGCAAAAATAGAAAAAAACAATTGTTATATTATGCTGCATACTTATTACTGCTGATTTTCAGCTTAATATAGGGTGATTGCACTTATATTAATAAAATAGCAACGGCTAAGTTAAAAACTATTTTCCCAGAATCAGTCTTAATGAAAAGCAGCATCCCATCATTACATCGCCTGCCACGTATTTTGATGCTGGGCGTCCTGGGACCGGGTCTCATCAGCAACAGGCTAAAAAACTGAAAATATCAAATTTCATTAATATAAAAAATAATAATAAATACATGTTTTACCTATATTTAAAAACGTAATAACCAAGCGATATTTGTCCGTTCACCGACAGTTATTACTTGCAATAATAGACTTAATTTCATAAGGTGTACACTACAGCGTACTAACCCGTAAGATCACTGCGCCTTTTCGTGCGCCGCAGGCATTGACGGCAGGAGCCGTTAAGCTACAGTTGATTCAATTAGCCATATTCATTGCGCCTAAGGGAGGGGGCTCCATGAATGATTTTTTTCTTGCTTGAAAGCATGCATATTGATTTTTCTCTGGCACCGGCGGCATGATATTAGTGAGTGAGACATTACCACCAGCCGTATTGAGCAATTACCTAATAACATGATCATTATCGGGTCACTTATATTGCGCGGTTGTAATATCACCGCACTACCCAGCGGCCTGCGGGTGCTGGATTATCTCGATCTTAACGCCACGGCAATCCGCCGATTTACATGTGGGAGGGTCCCTCTATATCGAACGATCGCAATTGCGCCAGTTACCGGACAATTTCAGCCTCGACGATCATCTGGTGCTGGAAAACACCCCGATTACCGCGCTGCCGCGTAATATGTGCGTTGGAGGGTGCCTGAATATTCTCGGCACTGGTATCATCCATCTGCCGGAGGATCTTTACGTTGGTGAACGGTTATTGCTGAATGCGGAGAAGATGACCGGCAACGTCACCTGCGTACCACCGAGCTGCCGCCAAATCCGCTGTTCGGTCCCGGCATCGGCCAGCGCGACATGACGGTTTATGCGGTCTCGCTCGCCGGGGAAATTAAAATCTCCGCCGGCCGCTTCTACGGTTCGCCTTCGGCGTTTATGCGTAATAATCCTCCGCAGCCTTTTTGCCAGCGGGTTCTGGAATGAGTGGAGGAACTTAACCAGAACGCAATGACCGGTTGATTGATGGCCAGCCTTCCAGGCGCATAGCCCCTTTACCCCCCCCCCTGAAACAGCCATACTATGGGGGCGTCCGTCGCGGACGCCCCTACCCGTCACCTTGCGATGCGAAGGAGATCTTGTTGAACGGAAATCTGCCCGGATGGGGCCAACGCCTGCTGCTGCTGTTCGGACTCCTGCAACCGGCGGCGGCCCTGGCCCATCCGCACAGTTTTATCGCGATGCGCTCCACGTTTATCAACCAGGCGCAGACGTTGACCGGCGTACATATGCGCTGGACCATGGATGAGATGACCTCCACCGATCTCCTTTACGACGCCGGCGACACGCCCGCCGGTTCGGTGATCTGGAAAAAACTGGCGGCGCAGGTTATGGCCAATGTCCTGGGGCAGCATTATTTTAGCGAACTGTATCATCAGGGGAAACGGGTGAAATTTGATAACTTGCCGCCGGAATATCATTTATCCCGCGAGGGCCACAAGGCAGTACTGGATTTCGTGTTGCCGCTGGCGGAACCACAGCCCCTAACGGGCCAGACCTTTACACTCAGTACGTTTGATTCCTCCTATTTTGTGGATATGACCTACAAAGATGCCTCCGCGCTGGCGCTGCCGCCGGCAATGGCGCAAAGCTGCAAAGTGACGCTAACAACCCCTAACCCGGACGCATCATGGCAGGAATATGCCCGCTCGCTGGACAAAGCGGATGCGCCGCCGGACAAGGACTTAGGCAGGCAATTCGCCCAGACGGTGACGCTGACCTGCCGTTAAAGTGCCATAGTCGGGCAGCATTGCATCCTACATTTTATCTTTGTTTTCTAAATAGCGTTCCATAATTAAAGCACCCCCATAGACCGCCGTAGAGAGAACGAGGTTAATCCCTCTACCCTCTGCGAAAGCACGCAAAGCCACCGTTGCCGCGGCAACCGAAGGGCCTGCGTTAGAGTGTTTTCTTAGACGATAATACATCCCCATCTTGCGCCATGGGGCAGATATCACCCACGGTTAACGGCGCTTATCTCACCCTGCGAAAGAAGACGCGAAGGCTAAAGGTGGCTAATAATCTGACCACTTTACCCACGCTATATCGATTATGCCTGCTCGCGCTTACCAGCTTATTCATACCTAACAAAAAAAACTCTTTCCGGAGGAATACAGCCTCTTACTCAAGAAGTTAAATTATTTTATAGATTATCATTAACAGAAAAAATAATCTTTCTCTCTCATCTTTTCCAGAACACTATCATGGACTCGTGCCGCTTTCAGTCCCCTATCAAAACCGAGCGATTTATTTTCATGACATGGTTATTTAATTTTAAATAAATAAACTATTTTCAAATGAAATTCAATTAATGTCAAATAGTCAGTAATAAAATAGATCGAAACGATCGAATAAAGTCATTTTATTTTTAGTTCACGCTGATAAACAATCGGACTCCGGCGATTACCGCTCTGTGCGTATAACTTATTTTCTTTCCGTTTGAAAAGGACATAGAATGAAAAGCAAAAAATTAAATTCGGGATTGTTATTTTTTCTCATTTCGTAAAGTTGGATTATTTTGCAAATAATAATTCGAGGAAAAAATCAAATACCCGATATTCTTCACCTAAAAAGGTGATCTTGTCTTATGGCATTGCGGGTATGTTAGGAACGTTTTCACATTGCGCCCTGGCGGTTCATTCCAGCACCACTGGACCAGAGAGGTTAAATGTCCAGAACGTATTTGTTGGGAATAATGAGGGCACGTCAGGTGAACCCACGGGCAATGTGACGGCCCCCATGCGAACTTTGCTGATGACAGGGCTGCAAACAGATATCCAAACGCACAACCTCCTTCTGCCAGGCAACCCGCAGACACGGCGGCAACCATGGCTGCCGGAGCAGAGGGGACGAACGAATAATTTACGGCAGCGCCTACGTTGTCAGCGACGGCTGGCGCAAAGCGCGCGAGCGGACAATCTGCGCCTATTACCGCGGAAGCGCTTGGACATGCCCTGGAGGAAGTGCACGCCCGAAACATCGCTCGTTCTCTTGCCAGCAGCGTCGGCGACCTCGAAGAAGAGGCAGCAGCAATCCTTTCTAACCTGGCATAACATCGCAATAGCGCGGCGGTTTTAACACCCTATGACGACTCAAACATTGACCTGATGTTTGCCACAGATCCTGATACCAGTGTTATCTCAGTGGGTCAAAACCTGGAGGGTCATACTATTTCTATCACCGGCACGGAAGGCGATAGAATCATTTCCGGTGTAGCCCGGGATGAGAGTGATAATGATGCCGCTAATATCGCTCAGCTCAATCAAGTAAACAACACGGCAACCTCTGCAAAGGCGCTAGCGCAAAAGAATTCATCACGTATTAAAGATATTGAAAATAAGTTATCCAAAACCAATACCAAAATTGACCGCGGCCTGGCCGCCTCTGCCGCATTAACCGGTCTTTTCCAGCCCTACGGTGTAGGTAAGATTAATTTCACCGCGGGCATGGGGGAGTATGGTTCTTCCCAGACGATTACCATCGGTTCTAGTTATCGCATCGATGAGCGTACAGCCTTTAAAGCGGGGGTTGCCTATTCCGGTGGCAACAACGTTATGTACAATGCTTCATTTAATCTGGAATGGTAAGGCCGTAATCTCTTATTACACCCGCTTCGATAAACGCCAGGAATGGATCGGTTGTCACTGACTGGGTCATTGGCGCTCTTAGTCTTGTGCCTCTAAGCGCATCTCACTTGCCCGTTGCGCTTTTATTATTGGGGCTCAGGATATTATTAGGGCTGATGAATCCCTGTTATTTTTATATTGGGGGGCGCGGGATGCGTTGTGCCGTGGCCGGGCAGCTCACCCGGTCACGGCAGCGGCGTGTATTTATTTCATACTGCCTGCAAGCGTGGTGACATTATGGCGAAACGCCGCTTCATAGGTAGAAGCCGGGCCATCCGCTGCGGACAATGCTTCCGGGTAGAGTTCGCCGCCGGGTTTAGCGCCGCTGGCGCTGGCAATCTGTTTCACCAATCGCGGGTCGGTCTGGTTCTCGATGAAATAAGTGGCAATATTCTCTTGTTTAATCTGGTCGATTAATCCTGCCACATCGCTGGCGCTGGACTCGGCTTCCGTGGAAAAGCCGACCGGCGAAAGGAACTGCACGCCATATTCAGCGCCGAAATAGCCGAAGGCATCATGACTGGTTAATACTTTACGTTTCGCCTGTGGGATGGCAGCAAATTCCGCCTTGGCCCACGCGTCGAGCTTCTCCAATTTCTGAATATAAGCTTCGCCGTGCTGGCGGAAATAATCTGCGTCCTGCGGGTCGGCCGCTATCAGCGCGTTCATGATGTTGCGGGCATACAGGGCACCGTTGCGCGCGCTGTTCCAGGCATGGGGGTCGGTCACGGTTTTACCCTCTTCTTCCATTTTACGGGGATTGACTCCCGTGGAGGCGGTGAGCACCTTACCACGATATCCAGAGGCGGTAACCAGACGATCGATCCAGCCCTCCAGACCCAACCCGCTGACAAACACCACGTCCGCTTTCACCAGCGACTGGCTGTCTTTCGGCGCTGGTTCAAAGGCATGGGGATCGCCATCCGGCCCGACTAATTCGGTCACCTTGACATGCTCGCCGCCAACTTGTCTGACGATATCCGCCAGTACAGAAAAGCTGGCTACCGCGTCGACGGTCTTCGCCAGCGCCGCCGGGCTGACCATAATCAAAGCCATCGCAAATGACAGCGTAAAACGTTTCATATCTTCTCCTTGCTAATAACGACGCCACGCCGGCGCAGCAGTAAGGCAATACCGCCGCGCGGGCCTAATAATACCGAGAGGAAAAACACCAGACTGGCCGACAACACGATGGTCGGGCCGGCAGGCAGTGAAGCGTAAAAAGACCATAGCAACCCGCACCACGAACAGAACATACCGATGGCCGTCGCCAGCGCCAGCATCTTCGGCAGGCTGGTCGTCCAGCAGCGCACAGCAACCGGCGGCAGCATCATCAATCCGACCGACATCAGGGTGCCGAGAATTTGAAAACCCGCCACCAGGTTTAGCACCACCAGCGCCAAAAACAGCGCCTGGATCAGACGCGGGAAGCCCGTGGGGTTGACCCGTAAAAAGGCGGCATCAAACGCTTCGATGACCAGAGCGCGATACATCAGCGCCAAACTCATGAAGGTTATGCTGGCAATGGCGCCGACAAAACGAATGGCATCGGCATCGACTGCCAGGATCGATCCGAAGAGTAAATGCAGCAAATCGACGCTGGATCCGCGCAGTGACACCAGCGTCACCCCTAGCGCCAGCGAACCCAGGTAAAAACCGGCGAAACTGGCGTCTTCTTTCAACTGCGTCATCGAGCTGACCCAGCCGGACAGCACCGCCACCACTAAACCGGCGATAAAGCCGCCTACCCCCATGGCAATCAGCGACATGCCGGACAGCAGGTAACCGATGGCGACGCCCGGCAATATGGCATGCGATAACGCATCCCCTACCAGGCTCATGCGGCGCAGCAATAAAAAACCGCCCAGCGGCGTCGTGCTCAGGGACAAGGCGAAACAGGCCACCAGCGCCCGGCGCATAAAGCCGTAATGAACAAAAGGCTCGAACAATACATGCAACATTCTTAGACACTCAGCAGACATAGGGGAGGCATCGGGGCGGCAAAATCCGGCCATGTCGCCAAAACCCGCGACGATGGACCCCACGCGGGCTGCGACGATGACAGCCATAGCGTCTGGGGAAAATGCTGTGCCACCAGCTGATTGTCGTGCAGTACCACAATAATCGTGCGTCCCTGTCGGTGCAGTTGCTCAATGACCGTCATCAACAGGCCGCAGGTAGGTTTATCGATACCGCTAAACGGCTCATCAAGCAGAATCAGCGGCGCTTCCTGCACCAGCAGTCGGGCAAACAGCATGCGCTGAAACTGCCCGCCGGAAAGCGTGCTGATGGCGCACTGGGCCAACGTCTCCAGGCCGACGCGTGTCAGCGCCTGCCAGATAGCCGCTTGGCCGGCTCGATTGATCCGACGCAACAGGCCACTGGCCGGCCAGCAACCCATTGCCACGACATCAAACACGGTTAAAGGAAACTGGCGATCCATTTCCACCTGCTGCGGTAGATAGCCAATACGCGGCCGGCCGGCGGGACCAAAGGATAGCGACCCCTGCACTGGCGGCAGCAGGCCGGCTAAGGTTTTTAGCAAGGTAGATTTGCCGGAACCGTTGGCGCCCACGATGGCGGTCATGCTGCCGCTGTCAAAGCGGCCGTCCAGCGGAACGCCAATGCCCTGCCCCTGGTATCCCGTTACCAAATCGCGCAACATTATCATAGCAGCATCGTCGACCAGGTGATGGTGCCCCACAGCACCGCGAGAATCAACAACGCCATTAGCATCCGCGTGAGACTGGAGGCAATAAGCAACTTCCGCCCCACCGTCAGGTGCCGTAAGGGAGAATGCGAAGACATGAGATAACCTGAAATAGTGAATATTATAATATAACATATCACGCTTACGGATTTACCGGCAAACTTTTCTGTGCAGACTGAGGATTTTGTTTCTAAACATATATGCAGCGGTCAGGCGCCGCGGCCAACCTTTGCCTGACGTCGCGACAAATCCCTGCGGGCACCGCGCAGTGGCAACCTGCCTGCCTGTCTTTGAGACCGCCTAATGGCGGGCGCGGCAACGCCATTCCACTTAGCCTCGCCTGCCTTCCCGACCCATACTGCAACACATTTGGCGTCAAAATACGGCGAACAGGCTTGATAATAGTGCCATTGTTGGCCAAATCGCGCCATCCCGCGCATTTCCCACCTGCGCAGCCGTGACCGAAAGTGCGCGAAGCGTGCCGCGCTAGCTCTGCGCAACCGGAGCCCGCCGGCGGATGATATTCAGTAACACTTTCTCCAGCTCCAACAATCGCTTATTTTCCTAAGAGTGCGTTATGTCGACCGCCAAAAAAAACCTGCGCGCCCCCCCCCATGCTGGAGAAGCTGGCTGACGCCCGCTCGTTGCGCACCATGCCGATCCAAACCAACCGCGGCACCCTTACCGACCGCAACGGCGAAGTGCTGGCGCTCAGCGTCCCTTCGCGCACCCTCGTTGCCGATCCGAAAGTCATCCTGGCCACCCATCCCGATTTTAACGACGACAAATGGCGCTATCTGGCGGAAGCGTTAAAAGTGACGCCAGCGGATTTAGCGCAGACCATCGCACAGGATCCGTCCCGCCGTTATGTTGCGATCGGACGCAAAATTGAATCGGGTATCGCCCAGGATATTATGAAGCTGCATCTTAAAAGCATCAGCAGCCTGTTCGACGACAGCCTCTATTACCCGATGAGAGAGGCGGCAGCGCCGCTTATCGGCATTGTAGGAGCCGACAATCAGGGGTTGAATGGTATCGAGCGCGGTTTCGATAATTTGCTACAGGGTAAGCCGGGCATGCGGCAATATTGCCAGGACGGCGAGAATAATGAAATTGCGCTGGTCGACTATAAGGCGCCCCAGCAGGCACCCGATGTCAACTTGAGTATCGATAAATTCGATCAGTATGCGCTCTATTCCCATCTGCGCGCCGGGGTAATATTAAACAAAGCCGATTCCGGCGCGGTGGTGCTGGTCAAAGTCAGCATCGGGGAAATCCTCGCGATGGCGTCTTATCCCTCGTTCAATCCCAATAATTTTGCCGATGCAACACCGCAAAGCATGCGCGATGTGGCGATTAGCGACAGCTTCGAACCGAGTTCAACGGTCAAACCGCTGGTGGTGATGGCTGGATTGCAGCAGCATTTAATCCAGCCCAATTCGGTGCTGGACACCACCCTCATCGCATCAACGGCCATTTGATCCGCGATGTCGGCCATTGGCCGCGACTGACCATTACCGGGATTTTGTAGAAATCCAGCGATATCGGGGTTTCACATATCGCCATGGAGATGCCCACCAGCGTGCTGGTCAATCTTTATCAAGCTTTTGGTTTAGGCAAACCCACCGGGCTGGGTATCACCGGTGAAACCAGCGGCTACTTCCTCTTTAACCGCTAGCGCTGGGCGGATATTGAACGCGCCACCTTTTCTTTTGGTTACGGCTTGCGCGCCATGCCGCTGCAAATCGCACGGGAATACGCCACCATTGGCTCGTTAGGCGTTTATCGGCCGTTGTGCATTACCCGCGTGACGCCGCACGTGATGGGCAAACGGGTTATGGATGCCGGCATTGTACGTACCGTGCTACATATGATGGAGAGAGATGCATTGCCCGGCGGCAGTGGTGTACGCGCGGCGGTGCCGGGTTATCGGCTGGCGATAACCCGGCACCGCGGAGAAGATGGGACCCAGAGGCAAATACGATGGCGGCTATATCAACTATACCGCCGGCGTGGCGCCGGCAAGCAATCCGCAGGTGGCGCTGGTCATCGTCGTCAATCATCCCACTGCCTGCGATCATTTCGGCGGCTCGGTGACCTCACCGATTTTCGGCCAGGCGATGGGCGATGTGTTACGGCATATGAATATCGAGCCCGACGCCATGCCAGAGAAACCGCCGGCAAGGCCGTGGTGATGAATGGCGCACGGGCCAGCGGCGGCGCTTAACATGGGCAGCTGATAGAGGTTCCTGTGACATAGCCGAGCAACTCAACCGGGTGTGATCAGGAATGCAGACGGCTCCTGATTCCGCTCATTGATAGCTGCAACAACGGACGTAGGCAGCAACGCAGCCTGCCTGAAGTCACAAGCGTAGAGTAGCAGGTGCAAACGCAAAAAATTAGCATTAATTTGATGCCAAAAAAGCACCGAAAAGGACTCTTATGAGCACTGAACAGGTACCCCAATCGCTTCTTGCGGCCACACGGCGGACGGTCGAAAGGCCTTCCGCTTTCCACTGCCCGCGCCGGCGAAACGACCAAATCTGGCGTCATGATGCTTTGCACACGGATGAATTGGGTGAATAGTAGAACGGCTGCCGCATCCCGGCGGTGTCCCTTCGATAAGTCTCTTTGACTGTGAATTAACCTTATGGCCAGGAGTAAACAGGTACAAGCAGCGCAACGCGACGAAACCACCCCGAAAGACGATACTTCGCCCCAACAGCGCGCAACAGGGGGCATTTCGGGCATGGTGCTGCTGGTGGCAGGTGCGTTTTTTATGGAATACCTCGACGGCACGGCGATAGCCACTGCCCTGCCCCAGATGGCGCGGGATTTCGGCGTGGCGGCGGTAGATTTGAATATCGGCATGAGCGCCTATCTGATTACCCTGGCGGTACTGATTCCGGTTAGCAGCTAGACGGCGGATCGTTACGGCGCGCGCAATGTCTTCAGCCTCGCCCTGTTGATTTTCACCCTGTCATCTTTCCTGTGCGGATATTGACGCATAATATCGGCGAGTTCATCGCCATGCGCGTGCTTCAGAGTATCGGCGGCGCGATGACGGTGCCGCTTGGCGCGCAATACGCCGAAAAGTCAATTGATCGTCGCCATCGCTACCCTCACCTCACCTGGCCCGCCCTGGTCGCCCCGATCCTCAGGCGGCCCGCTGGGGGGGGGGTTATTACCAGCTACTCCAGCTGGCGCTGGATTTTCTTTATCAACATCCCGCTCGGGATAGTGGCGATCATTATCGCCTGGCTCATCATTCCCAACAGCCGAGAAAACCACCCGCAACCCTTCGACAAAATGGGCTTTGTCTCAATAGGTCTGGCAATGCTTTGTCTGGTCACCGCGCTGGAGCTTTGCAGCCAATTACCGGTCATCTGGTGGTGCCCGAACTCTGGATAGCGGCGCAGGTGCGTAAACGCGCCCAAATGATGTCCTGGACACCCGGGCTGGTAATGGATTATACCCGCGCGCTGTATTCCATCGTTCATCCTGATTCCCGTCCCTGGTTTCGTCGCCTGCCTGGTTTGATGAGGAAAAGCGTGAAGTAAATCCGGCGTCGCCCGGAGGTTGGGGACGGTTTTGTTACCGTCCAGGCCGGTCAAGCGCACCTTCAACGGCATGGATTGGTCCCGTTAACGCATTGGCGCCAGCGCAAGCACGCGGCGCTGATAGTAGCGTTAGCGCCACGCGCTGGAAAGCAGGTATAGCGTGATCCTGGTCATTGCCGCCGCGAGAGTTCACTCCGGCGGTGGCCGCTACCGGCATAACACGTCCTTTCACTGTGCCCTGATGAGTAGCATTGTCAGCGATGTTCCCCCCTGCCAGGCATATTTATTAAAAAAATATAAGGCAATAAAAATTACTAAAAATTTCATTTACATTTCCACTTCTGCTCATTATGTCTTTTATGAAATTTATTTCGTATCGATGAAATAAATTTCAAAACCACCCCGGCTCGTTTCTCCGTGTTGCTGCTGTAACGGCTGAGCCAGGAATACCAGACGTTTTCCGGGGAAGATAATAATGAAAAAATCTTACGCTGTTGCCGCCTGCCTGCTCTGTACCCTCACGTTAGCTCCCGCCGTCAAAGCAGCGGACGAGACGCCACAGTTTCGCTGCAAGCCGGGCGAAACCTATTACATGAATGTCATGAACACCGGCGTGGAATATTGGTTCCCGGTGTACGAGATGTTTAAACAGGCCTCCCATCAATTGGGATGTAAAACCGTTTACGGCGGCACGCCGGCCTACTATGTCAACCAACAGTTGTCCAGTTTCGAGCAGGTGCTGGCGCAAAAACTCGCCGGCATCTTTCTCCATCCCATAAACCCTGATCCCTTTATTGAACCGATCAATCGCGCCGCAGAGATGGGCATTCCGGTCGTCACCTTCGCCGCCGATTCCCCCAATAGCAAACGCGTTGCCTATGTGACCTCGGACAACTTCCGCGAAGGCAAGCGGCCGTGGACGAAATGGGCAAGGTTATGCAGGGGAAAGGCGAGTATACCGTGCTGGAGAATCCGGGTCAGGATAACCACGATCGCCGCGTGATTGCCTTCATCAACGAGATGAAAACCGCTTTCTCGGACACCAAACTGGTGGCGCTGGTGGCGACCAACCAGGATCCGTCGAAAGTCTATAACGCCGTATTATCCATGCTGCAGGCGCACCCCAATCTGGCGGTATTGTTTATGCCCTAGGACAGCTCGGCTATCGGCGCGGCCCAGGCGAGCTAGCGGACGTACTGGTCAAAGCCGCGGCGTTCATGGCCCAGGGCGCCTCGGGCATGGTGTACGGGCGCAACGTCTATCAGCATGCCAACCCTTCACTCATGGTGAAAGCGCTGATAGCCATTATCCATCAGGGCGCCAGCGGGCAACAGGCGCTGGCGATTTACCAGCAGGCCTGACCTGCAACGGCGCTTGTGCAGTACGCCGCATCCCTCCTGCGTTGCGGAGATAAATTTATGAGCCACTGTTTGCTGGGAATCGATGCCTGCAATACCATGATTAAAGCGGTCTTGTTCAGTCTGGACGGCCACGTGTTGTCGGTTGCCGGCCGCGCCGGCGCCACCCACCAGCCACGGGCGGGCTACGCCGAACGTCCAATTGAAGCGATGTGGCACGATGTGTCGGGGGCAATTACCGACTGCCTACAGCAGGCCGGCGACGCCGGACGCCGGGTGATCGCCATGGGTGTCGCAGGGCACGGCAACGGCCTGTACGCCCTTGACCCCCGGCAGCAGCCCGTCATTGGCATACAGTCCATCGATAGCCGGGCCGACGCTCTGGTGCGTGAACTGGAGCGGCAAGGAAAGCACGAGGCTATCTATCAGCGCTCATTGCAAACCCCCTGGGCCGCCGCCACACCGTTACTGATGAGCTGGCTAAAGCGCCATGACGCCGCGCTATACCGCCGCATCGCTCACGTGCTGTGCGCTAAAGATGTCATCAGTCATTTTTTGTGCGGCTCGCTGACGGGGGATTATTCCGATGTCGCCGGCGCCGGTCTTATTGACTATCGGCGGCGCGGCTATGACCGCGAGCTGATGGCGTTATATGATTTGCCCGACGCGCTTGCGCTGCCGCCCGTTTGACCGGCCTGCCCCGGCATACCGGTAGTAGCCGGCATCTTCGACGTGGTGGCCAGCTCTATCGTCTCGGGGGTTTTTGCCAGCGGCGACGCTTCCATCGTCGCCGGTACCTGGAGTAGCAATCAGGTGGTCGTGGATAAGCCGGATTACCTGCGTCCGGTATTCATGAATTCTATTATTGAACAGGATCGCTACATGGCGATCGAGGCCAGCGCCACCTCCGCCGCCAACCTCGACTGGTTTGTGCACGAGTTAGCCGACGGCCGCGGCGGCCAGGGGGCGGCGCGCAGTAGCGAAGAGGTCGTGTCGGTGCTGCCCGACGATCGTTTGCCCCTTTATCACCCCTACTTGTATTCGGGGCGCAAGGCGGGGCCCGCCAAAGCCGGCTTTTACGCCTTGGCCGGCTGGCATACCCGGGCCGACATGTTGTTTGCGCTTTTCGAGGGCGTCACCTTTGCTCACCGCGCCCATATCGACCGGCTACGTGCGGCTGGCATCCCGTTTACCCACGCGACGCGCAGCTGCAGCTGGCCGCAGATGTTTGCCGACGTGCTCAATATTCCTATCCGTACGGCGCAATGCGCGGAGACCGGTGCGCTGGCGCCAGGCGATGAGGTTTTTCTGATTCTGGCATGACGCGGAGGAACCGGTATGATCATTAACTGGCCACAGGCCACCGCCGTCGCGCAATCCATTGTCGACGACTGGCAGCGTGACGAGGAGCCGGGTGGCGCTATTGCACTGTTTGACGCTACCGCCATACACGCATTTTGCTGCGGGGGACTGGCCAACCTGGCGCAGCGCACCCTATTTAGTCCTGACAGCGTGGTGCGCTTCACCTCGGTGACAAAACACCTGTTTGCCGCGCTGGTAACCGGTCCGGCGGCGGAGGCTATCGCACTCGAGATCCGCTGGCCAAACATTTGCCGCAGCTGACCGGCGCCAACGGCCGGGTCAGCGTTGGACATGACCGGGGGGTTGCCCGACGTGCGCGAAACGCTCTCTTTGCTGGGGCTGTCCGTCTACAGCGCAACCCGACAAGAAGATTTGCTGCACTTTTTCACCGACTGCGGGACGCTTAATCATCCCACCGGTAGCGAAATCGCCTACTCCAATACCGGCTGGTAGAAGAGGCGTTAAACGCCAAGGGCATCATCTTCACCGACCTCTTGCAGCGCCACATCTGCGCCCCGCTGGGGATTCGACTGCATGCGCCGGCGACCTGGTTCGATATCGTTCCCGGACTGGTGCCCGGCTATTGGCGCGGGCGCGAGGGCTGGCAGACCGCCTGCGCGGGTTTGCCGCTGTCCGCCTCGGGCAGCCTGCGCGATCTCACCCGGTGGCTGCAATCTCTGTTGGGAGAAGACGGTGAGAATATATTGGCCCGCCTTGGCGCGCCGCGCCGGCTGGTGGATGGCCAACAGACCGGTTATGGTCTGGGCCTTGCCCACCTGCATTGGGACTCCACCCATCTGCTGGGCCACGGCGGCTCATCGGTTATAAAACCCATTTTTTGCTCGATCCCGACCAGTGGGTCGGGATGGCGCTGGTCGCTAATCGGGAAGATGTGGCGGCGCAAAAGGGTGCGCTACAGGTAATGGCCGCACTGATGGGCCGGTCCTTGCCGCCGAGCGGACATAGCCTGATACCGGGTCTGTACTTCGTTGAGCACGGCGAAGAGTGGCTGAAGGTGACGGAAGACGCCGTGAGTTGGCCTTGACGCCGAGGAAACGCTTTATTGCGACGCAGGATCCGACACGGCCTATTCGCTGACCAGCCACTTGCCGATACGTCTGCGCCAAAACAGCGCGGCGGTAGAAGGAGACATCTGCCACCGCAGCCGTCGCTTTGTGCCGGCGGATGCGGATGCCAGCACGATGGCGGCTGACGCAGTGGCGTAGCGAACTGACGATCGATGGCGACCGCCCGCTGCTGGGACCCGCGGTCCCTCGCCGCTCGTCGCGACGCTACGCTACGCCCGCTCGGAGCGGGGCGGCGGCTGGCAACGACACAGGATGGCCCCTGGCGCAAACGTATCCTGCTTTCTCTCCAGGACGATCAATTGGCGCTGACGACTCATCGCAGACGGATAGTGCGCTATCGTCGGGCCTGATCGCTGGTCGATTCTCTGACCGGAGAATGGCAGCAACGCCGCCGCGCGATGCATCAGACCGCGCGACGGCGCCGAACGTTATTGGGCACCCTGTTCAACCGTCTACCCGCAGGCCATAGGTTTGGAATTTTTCCAGCACCCGCGCCATTTCCTGCCCTGACAGTACCGGTACAGGATCAATCACCGGCAGGATCGTCAGATAGAGCCTGGCAAGGATCTCAACCTCCTGCGCCAGCCAAAGCGCCCGGGCCAGATTCTCGCCGCAGGTAACTAAACCGTGGTGCTGCAACAGCGTTGCTCTACGGTTTCGCATCGCTAACGCCACATGCGCCGCCAAATCGCGGCTGCCAAATGTGGCATAGGGCGCGCAAGGCACATCGTCGCCGCCTGCAGCGGCAATCATGTAATGAATGGCGGGAATGGGCCGGTTGAGAATAGACACCGCCGTACTGTAGACAGCATGATTATGAACGACCGCGTGACAATCTGGTCGTATACGGTATACCGCCTGATGAAAGCGCCATTCGCTCGAAGGAATTTTGCCTGAGTCAGTCCTGCCATCGGCATCCACAAACACGATGTGTCTTTCGATCAAATGTTCATAGGGAATGCCGGTAGGTGTGATCAACATCCCGGTGTGATAACGTACGCTGACATTGCCGGCCGTGCCCTGATTTAACCCCATTTTCCCCATTCGCAAGCAGGTAGCAATGATATCGCGCGCCAGCGCCGTTTTATTCATAATAACATCCTCTTCCACCTGTCATTGACCCCATATTTACCTGCCGCCGGCACCGGGCAAATAATAAATTCGGTTCTGTGATCTCCATCATGACTAAGCTGACTTCCTAATCATTAGTTAGATTAAAATTTCGCTAAAACCTGTCCGTTTGTCAATTGCGGTCGATAAACGGGCAACGTCGCCTTTTTTATTTGCCCGTTTCACTTCAAATTAAAATATACGGTCAACGAACACCTAAAATTTCCTTGCCCCGTTGGAAAAACGGGCATTATTTTTGTTTAATTGGGGTGATTAAACCCCCAAAATTCCGGGCAATTATTTTTAATGTGAGCTGACGCATATTTTTGCCGTTTATGAATTTTGACAATAGCCCCATCGATTGTTCCAGCGGCGGGTGCCCCGCCGTTGATAAGCAGTGTAAGGGGCGCCGGCGTGTCCCGGCCTGAACAGCCAATACCACGACTTTCACTTCATCGCCGCAGTACGGGCCAGACGAGGATGATATGGGAAATACGCTACTGCCGTCAGAAAAATACCGCGTCACTTCCGGTCCCCGGAACAATAATAACCTTCTCCCCTTCACATTACTCTGCTCATTATTTTTTCTTTGGGCAGTTGCCAACAATCTGAACGACATTTTGCTACCGCAGTTTCAACAGGCATTTGATCTTAATAACTTTCAGGCAGGTTTAATTCAATCCTCTTTTTATTTTGGCTATTTTATAATCCCCATACCGGCCGGAATATTAATGAAGAAGATTAATTATAAAGCTGGAATAATTACCGGACTGATTTTTTATGCCGCCGGCGCCGCCCTGTTTTGGCCCGCCGCCCAGACAATGAATTATTCCCTGTTTCTGGCCGGGCTGTTTATTATCGCCGCCGGCCTGGGTTGCCTGGAGACCGCCGCCAATCCGTTCGTCACGGTGCTGGGGCCGGAGGAAAGCGGCCATTTTCGCATCAATCTGGCGCAAACCTTCAACTCTTTCGGCGCGATTATCGCGGTCGTATTCGGCCAAAGCTTTATTCTGGCCCACGTCCCGCATCAGCCTCCCGAAGTGCTGGATACCATGACCGCCGAAGCGTTGGCCTGCTATCGCCACAGCCTGGTGATGGCGGTACAAACGCCTTATATGCTGGTCGTGGCGGTAGTACTGACGGTGGCGCTGCTGATTCTGCTTACCCCTTTTCCTTCCATTCCCAGCGAGAGCGGCGGTGGAAAGTCCGGCGGCTTCTATTGCGCCGCGCGCCGGCTGCTGGGCTATCGCCACTGGCGCTGGGCGGTGCTGGCCCAATTTTGCTATGTCGGGGCGCAAACCGCCTGCTGGAGCTATCTCATCCGCTACGGCGTCGAGGAAGTACCAAATATGACTCCCGGGTTTGCCGCCAACTATCTGACCGCCACGATGGTGTGTTTCTTTGTCGGACGTTTCAGCGGCACCTGGCTCATACGCCGTTTCGCGCCACAGGATGTCCTGGCGGTCTGCGCCCTGGCAGCAATGTCGACCTGTCTTATCGCCGCCGCCGGTGGCCATCGCGGTCTGGTGGCGCTAACACTGTGCAGCCTGTTCATGTCTATCCAGTACCCCACCATTTTTTCGCTTGGCATTCGTCAGCTTGAGCACGATACCAAATACGGCGCGTCGATCATCGTGATGACCATCGTCGGTGGCGGCATCGTCACGCCGGTGATGGGTTATGTCAGCGACGCCGCCGGCGCGATTGCGCCCGCCGAGCTGATCCCCGCGCTGTGCTTCGGCGTGATTTTTTTCTTTGCTCGGTTCCGCTATGGCGTCAAGCCTGAGGCAGGCGTAGCCACAGCGTCCCATTAACCGATTCGTAAAAGGATTTACTATGTCTGAAACGAAAAATCTGCCCAGGGTTGGCATCCGGCCGGTGATCGACGGACGCAGAATGGGTGTGCGTGAGTCCCTGGAGGCGCAGACCATGGCAATGGCCCGCGCCACTGCGGCGCTTATCAGTACGCGCTTACGCCATGCCTGCGGTACGCCGGTGGAGTGTGTTATCGCCGAACAGTGCATCGCCGGCATGGCGGAAGCAGCGGCCTGCGACGCGCAGTTCGAGACCTGTCAGGTCGGCCTTACGTTAACCGTGACACCCTGCTGGTGCTATGGCAGCGAAACCATCGACATGGCCCCGTTGCGCCCAAAAGCCATCTGGGGCTTTAACGGGACAGAGCGCCCCGGCGCGGTATACCTGGCCGCAGCCCTCGCCGCCCACAATCAAAAAGGGTTGCCGGCATTCTCGATTTACGGACGCGAGGTGCAGGATGCAGGCGACCATCATATTCCAACAGACGTGCAAACTCGCCTACTGCGCTTTACCCGAGCCAGCCTGGCGGTCGCGGCGATGAAAGGTCGGAGCTACCTGTCACTCGGCGGCGTCTCAATGGGCATTGCCGGCTCTATCGTCGACCATCACTTCTTTGAGGCCTGGCTCGGGATGAAGGTACAGACGGTGGACATGACCGAGCTGCGCCGCCGCATCGAAAACGAGATCTACGACAGAGACGAACTGGCGCTGGCGCTGGCGTGGGCTGAGGCAAACTTCCGCTTCGGCCAGGATACCAACGCCGCCGAACATCGCCGCTCGCCGGAAGGCTATCGCGGCGTGCTGCGCGAGAGCCTGCAAATGACGCTTTGCATCCGCGATATGATGCAGGGTAATCCGCGGCTGATAAGTCTAGGTTTTACTGAGGAAGCGCAGGGGTATGACGCCATCGCGGCCGGTTTTCAAGGACAGCGGCATTGGACCGATCAATATGCCAACGGCGATATCGCCGAGGCGCTGCTCAATAGCGCTTTCGACTGGCGAGGCGTTCGTCAGCCCCTCATCGTCGCCACCGAAAACGACAGCCTCAATGCGGTGGCGATGCTGTTCGGTCACTTATTGACCGGCAGTGCGCAGGTATTTACCGACGTACGCAGCTACTGGTCTCCGGAGGCCGTGAAAAGGGTTACCGGTCAGACACTCGAAGGTAACGCTGCGCCGGGGGTTATTCACCTGATCAACTCCGGCTCCGCCGCCCTTGACGGCGCCTGCCGCCAGCGGGATGCGCAAGGCCGTCCTACGATCAAACCCCATTGGGAAATCACGCAGCAGGAAGCGGCTACCTGCCTGGCCGCGACTGAATGGTGTCCCGCTATCCACGAATATTTCCGCGGCGGCGGTTTCTCTTCCCGTTTCCTTACTTTGGGTGGAGTGCCCTTTACTCTGTCGCGCATCAACCTGATTCGCGGCCTGGGCCCGGTCATGCAAATCGCCGAAGGCTGGAGCGTCGATCTGCCGCCGGCGATCCATAAACACCTGGACAACCGCACCAACGCCACCTGGCCTACTACCTGGTTTGTACCGCGGCTGACCGACCGCGGACCATTTAAGAATGTCTGGTCAGTCATGGCCCATTGGGGCGCAAATCATGGCGTGCTGACCGCCGGCCATGTGGGCGCCGATTTGATGACGCTGGCGGCGATGCTCCGCATCCCAGTGTGCATGCACAATGTCGCCGAGGAGCATATCTTCCGTCCTTCCGCGTGGGCGTCGCACGGGATGGATTTGGAAGGACAAGATTACCGCGCCTGCCGCAATTATGGCCCGCTTTATCGGAACTGAATGCATTACGCGGCGCCCCCGCAGACAGGAGAAATTATGAATCGTGATGTTGTCATCGTGCTGGATTGCGGCGCTACAAGTATCCGCGCCATCGCGGTAGACGCCGAAGGCCGGCTTGTCGCCCAGGCTACCACCCCCAATGCCACCGCGCCGGCGGCAGAAAACCCTCAATGGCATATCTGGCCGCTGGAACCTTTAATGCAGCGCTTCGCCTATTGCTGCCAGCAGATTATGCCGCAGCTCAGACAGGACCATATACACGCCCTCACCGTGACGGCCTTTGGCGTCGACGGCGCGCCAGTGGACCAGCAGGGGGAACTACTGTATCCCGTCATCAGTTGGAAATGTCCGCGCACCGCGACGGTTATGGAGCAAATTGACCGCTTTATCAGCCCCACCGAGCTACAAGTGCTATCAGGCATTGGCCAATTCAGCTTCAATACGCTTTATAAGTTACTGTGGTTGAAACAGAATCATCCGCGTCTAATGGAACAGGCGCACTGCTGGCTGTTTCTTTCGTCACTGATTAACTATCGCCTGACGGGGGAATTTACCACTGACCGCACCATGGCGGGCACCAGCCAATTGCTCGACGTGCGCCAGGAAAAATTCAGCGATACCATTTTACAGCGTACCGGCCTGTCGTCCGATCTTTTTCCTCGCCTGGTGGCCGCGGGCGAAGTCATCGGCACGCTGCGTGCGTCAATGGCGGCACGGCTCGGTTTACCCGTGGGATTACCGGTTATCGCCACCGGGCACGACACGCAGTTTGCGCTGTTTGGTTCGGGAGCGGCGCTCGATCAGGCCGTCCTCAGCTCCGGCACCTGGGAGATCCTGATGGTACGTACACCCCAGGTAGATACCAGCCTGCTGCCGCGCTATGAAGGTTCCACCTGCGAGCTGGACAGCTGTCGCGGTCTGTTTAACCCCGGTTTGCAGTGGCTGGCGTCGGGCACGCTGGAATGGGTACGCCAGCTTTACTGGCCCGACGATCCATTACCTGCCGCCTATGATCTTATGATTTCCGAGGGCCGGACCATCCCGCCGGGCTGTCAGGGCGTCCGTTTACAGGGCCAATTGCTGGACTGCAGGCGCCAGACCAGCTGGACCGGTTTATCGCTGTATTCCAGCCGCGGTCATTTTTACCGCGCCGCGCTGGAGAATCTCGCCTGGCGTCTGCGTCATCATCTAAGCGTACTGCAAAATATCGGCGGCTTCCGCGCCACCGGTTTGTTGCTAGTCGGCGGCGGCAGCCGCAATCCCTTGTGGAATCAAATCAAGGCTGACGTCCTTAACATGCCGATCAACGTGCTGAAGGACGCCGAAACCACCGTACTCGGCGCCGCCATGTTCGCCTGGAGCGGCGCCGGTTTCTATGATTCGCCGGAAACCGCGCGCCAGCAGGTCAACTATCGTTACTACCGCTACTATCCCGGCGAACAGTGCGCCAATTATCAACAAATGGTGGAACAACTCGACGCAATGACGGAAGGAGAGTGATATGTTGAAAATCCTTTCTCCCCTGATCAGTCCCGATCTGCTCAAGACGCTGTCAGAGATGGGGCACGGTGATGAAATTATCTTTGCCGATGCCCATTTTCCGGCGCATCGTCTCAACCCGCACGTCATTCGGGCGGACGGTCTGCGCATCGCCGACTTGCTTGCGGCGATCGCGCCGCTGTTTGCCTTGGACAGTTACGCCCCGCCGGTGGTGATGATGGCGCCAGTCGACGGCGACGTGCTGGATCTTTCGGTAGAGCTGCGCTACCGCCAGGCACTGTTCAGCGAGAAATCTGGCGCAGCGACGGAGTGGATCAATCGTGAAGCCTTTTATCAGCGTGCCGGGACCGCCTACGCCTTAGTGGTAACTGGGGAAGCCGTCCGCTACGGCAATATTTTGCTGAAAAAAGGCATTACGTTTTGATTTTCGGGTGATTATCCGGCCCTGTGCGGCCAGCGCGAAGGATGTGTGCGGTGAAAACAACGCGTCAACAGGATCTGGTGCAATTGCTACATCAGCACGGCAGCCTCACCACAGAACAGCTGGCCACCATGCTGAATGTGAGTCGCGAGACTATCCGTCGCGATTTGAACGCCCTGCAAAGCCAGGGCAAAGTGTTGCGTCAGCATGGTCGGGCACGCTGCGTGATAGGCGACAGTGAGGATAACGGCGATCCTTTTCTTACCCGGCTGAAAATCCAGCTCAATAGCAAGGCTGAGGTCGCCCGGCTGGCGTTGCGCTGGATCGATCCCGGCATGTGTATCGCACTGGATGCCAGCTCGACCTGCTGGTATCTGACTAAGCAGTTGCCCGACATGGATATTACGGTATTTACCAATAGCGTGCGTGTCTGTCAGGCATTAATCAAACGCCAGCATATCCGGCTTATCTGCTCCGGCGGTACCCTGCAGCGCAAATATGCCTGTTATGTGAATGCGGCCATTTTGTCGCAGCTGAAAAATTTGGAGGTCGATTTGTTCATATTCTCCTGCGAAGGGATCGACCAGGCGGGTGTGATGTGGGATTCCAATTTGTACAATGCGGGGTTCAAATCTCTGCTGCTTAAACGAGCCGCGCAATCGCTATTGCTGATCGATAAAAGTAAAATGCACCGCACCGGCGAAATTCGCCTTGGCGACATTAGTCAGGTGACGGAAATCATTACCAACAAAGAGTAGCGCTATACCTTGCCGCTAGCAGCCGGCTAACGAGGTGTATTACCTGCGAGTTATCGCTCTTCACCTCACCGGCATCTGCTTAAGGAACACGGATTTTACCCGTCAGGCACTGTCGAGTCCGCCTCCTCCGCCCTGGCGGAACGGCAAGGCGCCACGCGCCTCCTCCAGCCAGCCCTGCACGGCTTCGCTCTCCTGCACGAGAAACGCGGCGACCGCCTCCTGCAACCCCGGATGGCGCAAATAGTGCCAGGAGTGGGTCAGCACCGGCTCAAAGCCGCGAATGAGCTTATGTTCACCTTGTGCTCCGGCGTCGAATCGTGCCAGGCCGGCGGCGATGGCATACTCAATGACCTGATAAAAACAGGTTTCAAAATGCAGGCCATCAAATTCCTCCAGACAGCCCTAGTAACGGCCGAATAAGCTGACGCCGCCCGTCAGATAGAACGCCATCGCGACGGGCTTCCCCTGCCGACGGGCCAATACCACCCGAATGCATTGCGACAACGCCGCCAGCAGGCTGAAAAAATCGCGGGTCAAATAGGGCAGTTGACCACGCACGGCATAGGTATTCGCATAGCAGCCATAGATAAAATCCCACTCGGCTTCGCTAATCCGGTCGCCGTCGAGCCAATCGAAACTAAACTCCTGCTCCGCCACCCGCGCGCTCTTTGCGCATCTGCTTACGCTTGCGCGAATTTAGCGTATCGAGAAAATCCTGGAAATCCCGGTAGCCCCGATTGTGCCAGTGATACTGGCAGCCGAGCCGCATCAACCACTGCGGTTGTGCAGCCAGCAGGCGGGCGGCTGCCTCGGGCTTTCCCAACAGACGCGGGCCGGTAAAAGGGCTGAAGGGCAACGCTCCCCCAGCCATTTAGGATAATAGTCAATCCCCGCGCGACGGCAGGCCTCGGCCTAGCCCTGATCGAACACATACTCGCCGCAGGAGTGCATTTTGCGATAGCCTGGAATGGCGGCCAGAACGTTACCCTGCTCCAGCCACACTAGATGCTCGCTTTGCCAGCTGCACCGGGCACCCAGGCTGCCGCTTTCCTCCAGCGCCAGCAAAAAGGCATGGCGCAGGAAGGGCTGGTCTTCAGGCAACAGAGCATACCACTGGTCGGCGGACACATCGGTGACTGCGCCAGAGGGGTTAATGACATGGGCGTTCTCCGCGTTTAACCCCCCTGTTGTCTAAATTTTTTTCAGGCGGTATTTTGCCCGGGTCGGGTAGCTGGCTACCCGCCTTAAACATCAGGAGAAGAACTCTACCTTACCACCGACCAGATGATACATACTGCCGACCAGCTTGATCTTACCTTCTTCCTCAAGCGCTGTCAGAACCGGGCTCTTTTTACGAATATCTTCCAGCGTCATAATAACGTTAGTTTTGGCGACCGCATCAACAAAACCATAATTTTTGGCGGAACGCTCGCCTTCATATTCCGTTCTGGCGATAGCGGGTTTGATCATATTCAGTAAACCGGTAAGGTTACCTAATTCGGTATTATCGATAACACCGCGCCACAGGAAGTATGCCCCATGACCAGCACAACTTTGGCGCCGGCCAGGACGCAGGCGAATTCAATACTGCCCAGAATATCCGCACTGGGAATATTCCCCGCCACTCGGCAATTAAACGTTTCGCCAATCCCGGCATCCAGGAGAATTTCCGCCGGCGCGCGTGAATCTATACAGCTTAAAATGACCGCGCCGGTATATTGCCCCGCCTGGCTGGCCTGCTTCTGCGCCAGATAATCGTGGCACAGCATTTTTCCTGCGCGGAAGCGGGCATTGCCCTGTTTGAAACTCTCGATAATATCATCCGGCGTCATGGCGTCGCGCTGCGCTCTGGTCATCGCGGCGGCAAAGGACAATGAAGGGGTCATGAAGCCCGCAATCCCGGTCATGGCCAATAACTAACAGGCGATAGTGGCTTTTAATAACGTGCGGCGGGACGGCTTTACAGCGGCACAACCGATCATAACATATTACCTCTGGCGTGATGAAATAAAAAAGTGAAGATGATTGCGGATTTACGCCGCTCTCGCCGGCCAAATACGCAAGCTAACTGAGTACTCACAACTTAGTGACAATACTTATCATCAGCCCCGTCGCCAACGGCGATGGCGCCGACGCTTATCAGCGTATGACTCCACAGCCACAGCGCCAGTCCGGTAGCGCTGACAATCAATAAGCCGTTCAACGTCGTGATCGTGACGTCCATACTGCTGACCATCCGCCCGGCGCGCCGGCTTTTGTCGGTCTGATCGCTTATCGCCTCGCGGGCGTACTGTTGTTCCAAATCGGTATGGGCGAACAACTTCAGGGTCGTGATATTGGTGTAGCCATCGACGATACACCCCATCAGGTGGGAGCGGGCATCTGAAGACTGCACCGAACGGCGCTTGACCCGCGGTACAAAGTAGGCCAGGCAGAGGATATAGCACAGGATCCAGACGAGAAGCGGGATCATCAGCCGCCAGTCGGCCTGGGACAACAGCACCAACGAGGTGACGGCATAAATGACCACGTGCCACAGCGCATCTACCCCTGTACCGCCGAATCACGCAAGGCATTGCCGGTCTGAATGATACGTTGTGCGATGCGGCCCGAGAAATCGCTTTGGAAAAAATGCAGGCTTTGCTTGAGGATATTGTTATGGTTCTGCCAGGTGATCATACTGGTCATGCCGGGGTTGATCGTTTGATGGATCAACAAATCGTGCAGACCAATAAACACCGGTCGCAATAGCAATGCGACCTACCGCCATCCAGATCAGAATCTGGCGCGTGGGCGCTGAAGAAACCGGCGGCAGGGGTCGTGTTGACCATATCGATGATGCAACTCAGGTAGTCGAACAACGCCACTTCGATCAGGGCGCCGATCAGTCCCACCATCAGGAGCGCGGCAAAGCTCGGCCAGACCTGGCGCAGATAGTAAAGATAAAACGGTAACAGTCGGTTGGGCGGCGGCGATGACGGCACGGGTTGGAAAATGTCGATCATGCGCTCGAAGCGACGGTAAAGCATACATAAGCCTCTCAGGGTTTTCTGACCGTGATTCGTTCCGCCGGCGCGCGGCGCTGGCTCCCGTTGATGGTCGCGCTACTCCTGTGCTACGGGCGTCAAACCGGCGCAACGGTTTCCGCCTGCGAGCGCAGCACGTTGAAAACAACGCAAAACGTCTGAGAAAGCTTAGTGCATTTTTGAGCGTATCAGGACGCCGGGCACCAATTCACGTCTGGCCCGGCGTTGTCGGCGCCCGCTTGGGCAATGGCTTACAACTTGCCGATACTCCGCAGATGCGCATTTTTTCACGCACCATCGCCATTTTGCCAGGCGAGATATATTTACGGGGATCGTTGGCGTCGGGATGCGTCTGGAAGTACGCCTTTACCGCATCGGCGAAAGCAATTTTCAAATCGGTGGCAACGTTGACTTTACAGATGCCCAGCCCGATACTGCGCCGCACCATCTCTTCAGGAATGCCCGAGGCGCCATGCAGCACCAGCGGCAGAATCACCTGTTCGCTGATTTGCGTGAGACGTGCGAAATCCAGCTTCGGCTCACCTTGATAAAGGCCATGGGCTGACCCGATCGCCACCGCCAGCGAATCAATCCCGGTTTCCTCGACAAATTCCGCCGCTGCGGCCGGATCGGTGAAGAAGCTATCGCCCTCGGCCACCACAACGTTATCTTCCGCACCGCCGAGCCGGCCCAGTTTCGCCTCGACGCTGGCCCCATAACGGTGGCAGAGCTTCACCGCACGCGCACCAGCGCAATGTTCTGCTTAAACGGCAGGTGTGAACCATTAATCATTACCGACCGCACGCCCTGACGCACTTTGGCGCTAATGTCGTCGAGCGTCTCGTGATGATCCAGGTGGTGCAGCGCCAGCGGGAGATTATAACGCCGTGCCGCAGTCTGGCAGATCTCTACCAGATAGTCGGTGCTGGCATAGCTGAAGGTTCCCGGCGTGCCGGCCATGATGACCGGCGACTGTAACTCGGCCGCCGTTTCCGCGACCACTTGCACCGTTTCCAGGTTGTGAACATTAAAAGCAGGCACGGCGAAACCCGAGCACTGAGCATGGTGCAACATTTCGCGGTTGGAAATCAGATACATGCTGTCCTCCCCTCTACAGAAGGCCCACGGGCGAGCGCAGGCGCGCCAGCATAGGGATAAACAGAAACACCTTGCACCACTCGATTCACTTTGCCGCTGGGGTTATCGGGGG
Source organism: Sodalis glossinidius str. 'morsitans' (assembly GCF_000010085.1). NCBI lineage: Bacteria > Pseudomonadati > Pseudomonadota > Gammaproteobacteria > Enterobacterales > Bruguierivoracaceae > Sodalis > Sodalis glossinidius. Next base: position 335,345 of record NC_007712.1, on the reverse strand, counting down.
TAATACCCAGTGCCAGCGAGGTTTCAAACGCCAACATTTGGCACAACAGTAAATAGGGGAACATGAGCCAGGCATCGTTGTCTTCCTGAGAAAGCGCTTCCACCTCCGGCAGGGTTTCGCCGGCACCGCTGAAGGCGCACAGCCGGCCGGCGACACCATCGTGTCGCAATTCCTGCCACAGGTCCCGATCGTATTGGCGGGTATAAGGATCGGAGGAAAACAACGCCACTAAGAGCGTTTGACCGTCGATCATGAATTTCGGGCCGTGGCGCAGCCCCAGCGAAGAATCGTAACGGGTGGCGACTTTGCCCGCGGTCAGCTCAAGCATTTTTAGCGCCGCCTCTTCCGCCAGCGCTTTCACCTGGGGCTGACGGCGTATTAACAACTGTTGGCATTCGTCGGTCATTCGCGCCAGCGGCGCCGCAGTCTGCGTGATGTCCTGCGGACCCAGCAGCAGCCCGGCGAGGAGCATACTGCTGAAGCTGGAGGTCATGGCAAAGCTTTTATCGTGCGTTCCTTTATCGTGCGTTCCTTCGGGCATCACCTGTGTGCAGACATGGGCTTTACCGGCGGCCCAGTCGCACAGTTGGCTGTCGGGATTGCACACCAGCAACAGATGGTGACAGGCCGGCACGCACTGATCCGCCAACGCTACCGCGGCCACGCTTTCGGGGCTGTTGCCGGAACGGGCAAATGACACCAACAGTAGCGGCCGCGTCGGGTCGAGATAGTGGTGCGGTTGGGCAACGATATCGGTGGTGCCGTAAGCCTGTACATCGCGCCCGGTCTGCTGACGCAGCCAGGGCACCAGAGCGCGACCGGCAAACGCCGAACTGCCGGCGCCGGTCAGTACGATCTGCAAACGCGGGTCTGCCAGTAAGGGCGACAGGAACGCTTGCAGCGTGGGCGGTCCGCCGCCAATTGCTGGTGTAACGCACGCCACATTGCAGGCTGCTGCCAGAGATTTCACGGGCGGTATGCTGCGCCTGATGCTCGCTTAGCCAGGCGGCAGAATAGCCAAAAAATTCAGTCATGTTTAGGGCTTCTTGATGAAGGCTGACAGGCATCCGCATAATCGGCCAACACTTCGCCGATTTTGTGCATGACCCAGTCAAGTGGATCGGCGGAAAGCTGACCCGCGGCCATCGCCCGCGCTTGGGTCGGCAAATATTGACTCAGCAGCGTCATTAGCGCCGGGTGGGCGCGCAGATTGTCTAAAAGCCTCTCTACCGCCTGCACCACCTCAGGTCGTGGCCAGTAATATCGCACCCGATCGCTCAGACTGTAGCGCCGGTGCAACTGTTGTTGTTGGGGGATACCGGGATAATAACGTTACCAATAGCCGGGATGATCGCCCATTACCTACTCCAGGGTGGCGCAAAGGTGGGCCGCGCGATGCTCGCCTTGCCATTCCCGCTCAATGCGGTCCAGCGCAAATAGCGCTTCACACAGTGCGCAGGCCCGACTTTGAGGATATCGAAGTGATCGCGCACTAACTCCTGATACATCTGCGGCGACTGATAGTCGGTGGAGTGCGCTTCATAAACCATATGCGGCCATTGCTCGATAAAACGGCTCAGCGCAGCGTCGCGCTCAGGCCGATAGCGCTCTACGCTTTGGTGATCGAATTCCACACCCGGTTGCACCACCAATTCGATAACTCGCGGCCACACCGCCTCCAGACCGGCCGCTCGCCACGCCTGACGGTGGGTACTTAGCGTCTGTTCTACCGCCTGCGGCGTTGTCATCGCTAACCCGTCAAGGGCTTCATGCGCGCCGCCGGGCACCGGGACTTCCGTGCCAATGATGCAGACCGGCGGTTCGCCGCCATCCAGCCGCCAGCACCGTTCCACCACCGCGCATAGCCTGGCGGCGCGCTGCGACAACTGTCCATAGTCCAGCTGCGCCGAGTCATCTTGGCAACGCATTGAGCAATCAAGATGAATTTTACGAAAGCCCACCGCCACATAATCGTCAATCAACGTCTCGGTCAGGGCCATCGCCTCCGCCACCGGTCGATCCTGCCAAGCGTTAGGACCCAGGTGATCCCCCCCTAGCCAGACCCTGTACCGCGGCAACCCGCATTCATTCGCCTGATGCCAGACCGCATCGCGAAATTGCGCCGGCGTCATGCCGGTATAGCCGCCGAACTGATTGACCTGGTTAGACGTGGCTTCAATCAATACAGGTTCGCCACGTCGTACCGCCTGCGCTAAAGCGGCGCGGATCACCCAGGGATGGGCGGAACACACCGAGAAAATGCCCACCGACTCGCCCGCTTTGTGTCGTTCAATTCGTGCTATCAGTTGTTGCATTGGCACTCCTGGAATACGCGGTTAACGATCAGCGATAATGACTTCAACGCCGAGATCGCGTAAGGCGCGCAAATAGTGGTCGGGGATCCCGCTGTCGGTGATAAGACGATGTATCTGACCCACTTCGCGGATCATGCAGAAACTGGTACGGCCGAATTTGCTAGCATCGGCCACGGCGATAAATCTCCCGCGACACGTCGCACATAGCGCGATTCAGCTGTGCTTCCCCCGCATGGGGCGTAGTAATACCGCAGGCCAGGTCCAGCCCGTCGACGCCGAGAAACAATTTGCCGAACCGGTACTGCCGGATATGCTGTTCGGCCGTAGGGCCACTTAGCGACCACGACTGACCGCGAACGCTGCCGCCGATGACCATCAATTCAAGGTGCTCCCGGCCCGCCAACGCATAGGCGATGTTGAGCGCATTGGTCATGACCACCAGCCCCCGTTTGCCCTGCAGCGGCCCTGTCATCAAACTGTTGGTGGAGCCGGAGTCGAGAATGATCGTATCGCCGTCGTTCACCAGCGCGGCGGCGGAGCAGGCGATCGCGGTTTTGACATCGCGGTTGATGCGGCCCTTATCTTTCAGCGGCCGATCGAAAACGAACTGTTTATTGAGCCGCGCGTCGGCTCGTCGAGGATCAGGATTTGTGGATTGAGCAATAAACATCGGGCCAAAATCGCTTTTTGATGATTACCGCCGCTCAGACGGCCGATCGCCAGCGTCGGCGAAGCGGTTTTCACCTTCAGACGCTTGAGGGCATCATCGATCATCAGCTGCTCTTGCGACCCGTCTATCACGCTTAAAGGGCCACTGAATTGATCCAGCGCCGCCAGGGTGATATTGGCGCCGACTCCCATCACCGGCACGATGCCATCTTTTTTGCGATCCTCAGGCACCATGGCGAGCCCCTGGCGCATCGCCTGCCGACAGTGGCTAAAAAACGCACCTTGCGGCTGTTAAGGGTAATGTCACCATCCCAGCGGCCAGGATGCATCATCTCCGTGCGTCCCGACCCCACCAGGCTGGCGATACCCAGGATCTCCCCCTGCCGCAGCGTAAAACCGGCATTATCTACCCGCTTGATATGCTGATTAATCGGATGCCAGGCGTTGAGCCCCGCCACACGTAAAATTTCCTTACCGGGAGTGTGCGGCGCACGCGGATAAAGCTCGGTCAGCGCCCGGCCGACCATCAGGGTAATCAGCCGATCCTCGCTGATTTCCCCGGCCGGGCACGTCGCAATATGTTTACCATCGCGGATAACCGCGATCACATCAGAGATAGCCTTGACTTCGTTTAACTTGTGGGAAATATAAATACAGGCGATAGCGTGGTTGCGCAAATCGTTGATGATCGCCAGTAATAGCGCGGTTTCCTTTTCCGTCAACGAGGCGGTCGGCTCATCCAGAATGAGCAGCCGCACCTGCTTGTTTAACGCTTTGGCGATTTCCACCAATTGCTGCTGTCCCAGCCCCAATTCACCCACCGGGGTATCAGGATCGACATCCAGCTTTACCTGCGCCAGCATTCGCAGGCAGCACGCATACATTCCCGCACCGTCATTGACTTCACCAGCGCTAGCTCCTGATGAATAATGGCAATACCTTTTTGCTCGGTATCGCGAATTCCCTGCGCCCTGAGCGGCTCGCCGCCGAACAGGATTTCGCCCTCGAAGCTTCCTTAGGGATAGATGCCGGCCAGCACCTTCATCAGCGTGGACTTCCCCGAGCCATTTTCCCCGCACAGCGACAGAACCTGTGCCGACGCTTGCGATGCTACAGGGTGGATATAGAAGTTACTTCAGCTCGTCACGGCTGTGGAAACCATCCGCGATAACGGTGCTGTCGATATTGGTGTTATCTACCGTAATCGGCGTCAATAACCAGGCGGGAACCTCCTTCAGGCCATTATTCAATTTGGCATTACTTTTCGGCGTTTCCCCTTGCCCCAATTGGACCGCGATCTCCGCCGCTTCGCTGGCCAACTGCTTGATAGGTTTATACACCGTCATGGTCTGGGTGCCCTGCTGGATCCGTTTGATAGCCGCCAGATCGGCATCCTAACCGGAGATGGCAACTTTCCCTACCAGCCCCTGAGCCGCCAGCGCCTGGATAGCCCCGCCCGCCGTCGCGTCGTTAGAGGCACTACCGCGTCAATATGGTTATTGTTGGCAGTTAATGCGTTTTCCATAATTTTCAGCGCATTCTCCGGAAGCCAACCGTCGGCCCATTGATCGCCTACCACTTTGATTCTTCCGCTGTCGATAAGCGGCTTGAGCACATTCATTTGCCCGGCGCGGAATAATTTGGCGTTATTGTCTACCGGCGATCCGCCCATGAGGAAGTAATTGCCCTGCGGAACCCGCTTGACCAAACTGTTGGCCTGTAACTCCCCGACCCGCTCATTATCGAAGGAGATATAAAAATCCACATCGGCATTATTAATTATGCGGTCGTAGGCCCGCACTTTAATTCCCTCCTGTTTGGCTTCGGCGATAACATTTGTTAACACCTGGCCGTTATAGGGAATAATGACCAGAACGTCCATGCCGAAATTAATCATATTCTCTACCTGCGACATTTGTGTTTCTTCATTGCCGTTAGCAGACTGGACAAACACGCTGGCGCCCAATAATTCCGCTTTACTGACGAAAATATCGCGGTCTTTTTGCCAGCGCTCCAGACGCAGGTCGTCCACCGCCATACCTATCTTCAATTGTTTGGCCAACGCAGGTTGACATGCAAGTACCCCTATTGCACAGACGGTCAGAAGCAGGTTGTTGAGTTTCATCTTTCATTCCTAATGATGTTATTATCAGAATTGACGCAGCGACGGACGACGCTGCGCGGGCAACGCCGTGATCCAGGTCATTGCGGACGGCGATTCAGGTAAGAAATGACGATCTTCATCTTCAATATTCATTGCCGTAGTGGATCCGGCAATTGCAAATTTTCACAATGCTATTACAAAATTTCGTAGACGTTAAAAATTGTGAGCCACGCCCTATTTCCCCTGCCTCTCATACCTCTTAACGCAAGAGCATCATCGCAACGAAAACGCCGGCTTTATTCATCCGGGCGTGATCCTACGCACAATTAATAATTTCATGAATGACGTTGTGAAATAACATAATTGATCCACGCCGGCGTTTATTACCACAATATTGGCAACCAAAGGTTAACGCCTGCGGACCTCATGGGTCTGTCGCGTCGTCCTCTTCCTTTCCATATCCTCACCACAGGGTTTACCAGGAGCCGAATCATGTCCCATTATTTCGACAAAATTGACAAAATCCGTTACGAGGGTCCGCACAGCACCAATCGCTTCGCCTACCGCCATTACAACGCCGATGAACGGGTGCTGGGAAAACGGATGGAGGATCACCTGCGGCTGGCGGTCTGTTACTGGCACAGCTTCTGCTGGGGTGGGACCGATATGTTCGGCACCGGCGCTTTCGCGCGTCCGTGGCAAGGCCAGGGGGATGCGCTGGTGATGGCGCAGCTGAAGGCGGATGTCGCATTTGAATTCTTTGCTAAGCTCGGCGTGCCCTATTACTGTTTTCATGATGTGGACGTCTCGCCGGAGGGCAATTCCCTTGCCGATTACCGTCATAATCTGGCGGCGATGACCGACGTGCTGGCGCAAAAACAGCAGCCAACCGCGTCAAACTGCTGTGGGGCACTGCCAATTGTTTCAGCCATCCGCGCTACGGCGCCGGCGCCGCGACCAATCCCGATCCGGCGGTTTTCGCCTGGGCGGCGGCGCAGGTCAACGGCGCCATGGAAGCGACCAAATCGCTGAGCGGCGAGAATTACGTGCTCTGGGGGCGGACGCGAAGGCTACGAAACGCTGCTCAATACCGATTTGCGTCAGGAAAGAGAACAAATCGGCCGCTTTATGCGCATGGTGGTGGAACACAAACATAAAATTGGTTTTCAGGGCGCGCTATTGATTGAACCCAAACCCCAAGAACCGACCAAATACTATCAGGGGTTGGAAACCACCGCCGACAATTGGCAGCATGCGCAGAACAGACTTGCGAACTGGGTACAGTCGCTGCCGCCGCAGACCGGAATCATCGCCGTCACCGATGCCCGCACCCGCCATTTATTGCAGGTTTGCGAACATCTCAACATCGCGGTGCCGGAAACGCTATGCGTTATCGGCATCAACAATGAGGAGCTGGCCCGATGTCTGTCGCGAGTGCCGCTGTCCTCGGTAGCCCAGGGCACGTGCCAAATGGGGTATCAGGCGGCGAAGCTGCTGCATCAATTACTGAATAATGCCCAACTGCCTCTGGCGCGGATCAAGGTACCGCCGGTCCGCGTGGTGGAGCGCCGCTCGACGGATTTCCGTTCGCTCAACGATCCGGCGGTGATACAGGCCATGCATTACATCCGTTACAATGCCTGCAAAGGCATTAAAGTCGAACAGGTGCTGGATGCGGTGGGGATGTCACACTCGAATCTAGAGAAACGCTTCAAGGATGAAACCGGTAACACTATTCATAATATGATCCATCAAGAGCGGCTTAACAGCGCCCGCAATTTGCTGACCTCCACCTCATTGACGATCAATGAGGTGTCGCAAATGTGCGGCTATCCCTCGCTACAGTATTTCTATCTAGTGTTCAAAAAAGCCTTTGATACCACCCCGAAAGAATATCGCCAGCGCCACGGGGAAACCGCTTTCGGGCCACCTTAAAGTGATCTTTGCCAGCCTGTTTGACGGGTCAGGGCCGGTAAACCCGTGTCATCAGGCTTGGGATGATATTCCCATTTCCGACCGTGAGCTTGAACGAGGGCCAAGGGGAGCCAGCGCAAATACCGGCCTATGAAACGGCCGGTTTGGTCGGTGAAATCACGGCCGCCAGGACGGCCGCAGCGCATATCGGCAAGGGATCCCGATGTCAGACCGCCACGCCGCGGTCGTTATCAGCGCATATGCTGCAAGATAATCAGACCGTGGGTCACGATTAACAGCCCAAGAAAATACAGCACGATAAGGCCATCCACCTTTTGCTTTTTCACCGTCAATCCCTCCCTCAGAACTAGCGGCCGAAACGGCGGATATACAGCTGCTTCACACCTTGCGCCAGCAGACAGTAACCCAGCAGGATGGCGACCAACCACGGGAAATACTGCCAGGGCAACGGTACCAGCCCTACCGCCTCGCCCAGCGGCGAGAAGGGAATAGCGATGCCCGCCGCCATGATCAGAAGCGTCATCAGCATTACCGGCAACGCGTCGCGGCTCTGAATAAACGGAATTTTCTGCGTGCGCAACATATGCACCACCAGCGTTTGCGACAACAGTCCCTCGATGAACCAACCGGACTGGAACAACGACTGATGCGCCGCCGAATTGGCGCCAAACACTTGCCACATGAGCCAGAACGTCGCAATATCAAAAATGGACGACGTGGGCCACATCCACAACATGAAGCGCCCGATGTTTTTGGCATCCCATTTGCGCGGCTGGCGTAAAAACGCCTTGTCCATCTTGTCCCACGGCAGCGCCAGTTGGGAAATGTCGTACATCAGATTCTGTATCAATAGATGGATTGCCAACATCGGCAGAAACGGAAGGAACGCGCTGGCGATCAGAACCGAAAAGACATTGCCGAAATTAGAGCTGGCAGTCATGTTCAAGTATTTGATGATATTGCCAAAGGTTTCCCGGCCTTTGATAACCCCTTCTCTAACACCAGCAGTTTTTTTTCCAGCAAAATGATATCAGCAGACTCCTTGGCGATATCGGCGGCGCTATCCACCGAGATACCGATATCCGAATAGTGCAATGCCGGCGTATCATTGATACCATCGCCCAAAAAGCCGACGGTATGCGCATTTCGCTGCAGCGCCTGCACCACGCGGGATTTCTGTTGCGGCGTCAGGCGACAAAATACGGTAGTGGTTTCCACGGCGCACGCCAGTTCATCATCATCATCAAGCCGGGCGATATCCCCGCCACAAAGCGGCGTTCTCGGCGTCAGACCGACATCACGGCAAATTTTGCCGGTTATCACCGCGTTATCGCCGGTCAGTACCTTCACCGACACACCATTCTCCTGCAGCGCCCGAATAGCCTCGGCGGCGCTTTCTTTCGGCGGATCCAGGAATGTCAGCAGCCCCAAAATGACCAGATCACGTTCATCGTCTGCGCACAAAGGTGCGGTCAGCGCGCCTTCGTCCAAATGGCGCTTGGCCACCAGCAGCACGCGAAATCCCTGTTGATTGTATTGTTCTACCTGCTGCTGCCAGTGCGCACGCGCCGCCTGATCCAACTCCCGCCGCGTATCACCTTCCATCCAATAGCGTGAGACCGCCAGCATTTCATCCACCGCCCCCTTGCAAATCAGCGTTTGCTGACCGTTTTCATCGGCCACGACGATGGATAAGCGATGGCGTTCAAAATCAAACGGCAACTCATCGATTTTACGATAACGCTGCAAACCGGCTATGGCAGGATTATCGCCGCCGAAGTGGATGATGGCCCGGTCCATCAGATTCTTGATTCCGCTCTGATGATGACTATTCAGCCAGGCCATTTGCAGCACCCGATCGTCATTGTGACCATAGAGATCCAGATGCTGCTCAAGGATGATTTCATACCGGGTCAATGTTCCGGTTTTCGGTACACAGTACATTCATGGAGCCGAAGTTTTGGATGGCGTTCAGACGCTTGACCACCACTTTACGGTGCGACATGGCAATCGCCCCTTTCGCCAGATTGGAACTGACGATCATCGGCAACATTTCCGGCGTTAATCCTACCGCTAACGCAAACAGCAGCGCATCGGTCCAATCAGCCCTTGGTGAACCCGTTCAGGAACAGCACAATAGGCACCATGACAAGCATGAAGCGGATCAGTAACCAACTTACGCTATTAACGCCGCGATCGAAGGTAGTCTGCGGCCGGCGCCCGACCACCTATTTCGCCAGCGAACCAAACCAGGTATAACCTGTCCTGTCGCCACCACGACCTCGCTCGCGCTACCGCTGGCGACATTAGTGCCCATCAGGCAGATTCCCAGGCTGGCTAAGCAAATCGCCGTCTTCGCGGGACTCAGCGATTGTCTTGGCGCTAACGTTGGCGAGCAGGTCATACTCTTCAACGGGAATCGCTTCGCCGCTTAACGCCGTCTGGCTGACAAACAGATCGCGCGATTTCAGTAAACGCACATCCGCGGGCACCATATCGCCGGCGGACAGGAAAATAATGTCTCCCGGTACGACATCCTCCAGCGCGATCTCCTGCTTTTCCGGATGGGCCGAGGGCGACGCACGGCGGATAACCATGGCCGTAGTGCGCACCAGCGTTTTCAGCATTTCCGCGGATTTGTTGGTGCGATATTCCTGCCAGAAGCGCAGCAAACCGCTCAATGTCACCATTAACAGCATAATGGCAACGCCGGTGATATCGGTCTCTTCACCCCGGCGCAGCGGTAGCCAATAATCGGTAACAAAACTGATGGCCGCCAGCACCATGAGTACCCAAATAAAGGGATTGTTAAAGGCGCCCAGCAGTTGAATTAGCGCCGGCTGCGCCTTTTCCGTCGCCACCCGATTTTTACCGTAGTGGAGTAAACGTTGTTCCGCTTCATCGTCGGTTAATCCGCTGCGCTGGGTATCCAGGCGCTCAAGGGTGGTATCTAGGCTCTGCGACAGCGCGCTGGCAATAGCCAGTTCACGGGCGGTGGCTAATTTGGCGTGTGTCATTTTCATTGCCAATTCCTCGCAGTCATCAAAATGGACGCTCGGCCCGTTTTTGCGATAAAGGGAAGCGGACCATGCAAAATCGGAATTCAGGAGGCGGGCAGAGGGAATTCGCTGCGGGGATTACAAGGGTATTGCTCTCCTGGAATCACACTGCCTTTCCCGCCCGTCGCCTGAATGGGGGTTCGTTCATTGTTTTCTCCTGCTCATCAATCGGATTGGGGGAGTGCGATAGACCAGTTAACCACGCTGACGCTTTTTTCCAGGCTGATGCAGCAAACCATGTTTTCGATGTCTTTTTGCGCAGCGGGTAGGCCAAAATATCCGCGTTCACTTCCAGATGGCCTGGACGGGCGATATCGGAACTGTGCAACGCCTGCAACCGCAGGGCGACGTGATTTACCGCCTGCAAAATAAGCGTACGCACCAGAATCTCATCATCGCTGCCGCAAACGATGCGAATGCGGAAACGTTGCTCGACATCGTTATCCGGCGCTTTCGGCTGCATATTGATGCGTTGGGCCGCTTCACGCAGCAGAATGTTGGCGCACAGCAGCACCAGCGTCGCGACGCAGGCATTGGCAAATTGACCCAGTCCGCACAGCAAGCAGGCCAACGGCGGCGGAACACCAGAGCGTCGCCGCGGAATTGAGGACCGAGATATTCATTCCCTGACGCATGATGACGCCGGCGCCTAAAAATCCGACGCCGGACACGATCTGCGATGCGATGCGATGCGGGCTAGATTATCGGCGGCCGTACCGAGCGAACTCATAATAAAAATCGCCGCACCGGTGGCTACCAAGGTGTTAGTGCGCAAGCCGACCATGCGCGAGCGCCACACTGACGCTTAGCGCCGATAATAGCGCCCAGCAGTGCCGCCAGCGACAAATGCAGGATAAAGGAAGTCCATACCATAACGTTTTCCTCATGTATGGCGTAAAACAGGTTTTCTTTTCAGGCGCGCGTTATTTACGCAGCAAAATCACACGCGGAAAACCCGGAGGAAATAGATGATGGCGTTGAGGGATAAGCAATAACATAAACATAACCCGTCTAAGCACGGTTCAAGTAACCCGCACGCTGAGAAAATTCAGTTCGGGTATGTGACAGCTCTAAGAGGTGAGATGAAACATTGCCCGCCGTTTTAAGGCAAGCAAACGATGAAGTTGGCTGGCCTTATAAGTTGTCACTCAAAGGGTGAATGTCCAATTCATTACTCCATCTATTAAAATTACCGCTACTACAGCCGCACGCTTTAGGATTGTAAACCGCAAAAATATGGATGACCCCTAACAATAAAAACCCTAAAAACATATTAAAAACATATTAAAAACATATTAAAAACATATTAAAAACATATTAAAAACATACAGATAATAACACTTACTTTTCTGCACGTCCGTTCTTATCTTAAATGCTTTATCAACGATAAGTGATTTCCTTCATCCCGCCGCGTCTTGCCGTATTTTAATATTGCACTGCGGCAACCTAATCCTCTAAACGTAACCAGCCGGACGGGGGATCTTGGGAGCGTTTATTACTCCACCCCTGCCCTGTTTCTCCGACAATGATCTCCTGGAGAGCACTTATTTGAAAGATTCAGGTTTATTAGTGCAATAACGGCGCCAACGCCTAACGTTATGGATTGTGGTCCACCCTATCGGGCGCCTTGATACTTTGACCTTAACAAGATCCCGCATTTTGCCGCTGAAGCAGCACTCATTGGTGCTCATCGCGCATAATCACGATATGAGCCGATAGACATTGGCGCTAATACTCCCGGCAATGAAGTACGTTGACATTTAGCCGTCCCGCGCCAGGCCGGTGGCATGTTGATAAAAGGTGATAGCCAAGCCTGCTGATGACCTTGTCGTGCGGCCAGGCGCATCCGATGCTGCGCTTGGTTTAACCCTGCGAGTACGAACCGCCACACCCCTGCCGACACCAATGCAGGTCCAGATAGAAAGAGGTAATGACAGAGACAGAGACAGAGACAGAGACAGAGACAGAGACAGAGACAGAGACAGAGACAGAGACAGAGACAGAGACAGAGACAGAGACAGAGACAGAGACAGAAATAAATATAGAGATAGAGCGATCTTGTACGGCACAATTATTGCACTAAAAAGACATCATAATTACACCATTAAACCACCTTTCTGGTGCCTTATTTGTACCTTATATACCTCCACCCGCTTTCGTTTACTATCGGTATCACGCGTTATTCATGCAAGTTTTTTCCACAATAGCAGCGTTAAATTGGCATCAGTTCCGTTCCTGTTCGACGTCCCCCTTGGCCTGTTTAATGCCGTGCCTTAATGGCCCTCTTCAATGCCTGTTCACCGCCGCGTCGATGCTTCTTAGCATTCTTGGGCATCATTACGCCACTACATGAGCACCCCTATGCGACCAGTCTAAAACCATTTAAGCACAGCTTCAGTACCTGTAAAGCACCAAAATAGACTCTATAATTTCCGATACTAGGTTGACCGCCGCGCAGATAAATCGTTAAGTCACCGATAAATTTCCATTTTATGAAATAATTATTTTCAATTTATTTCCTTTCAACCTGCCAACCCATTTATAGTTAACTAGTCATTAATCAAATAATTTGTTGAATAGCGAGACATCCCCGTCTGTCCGCATTCATTCCCTTTCCCTACCAGCATCTTAGGCTGCCGATTTTGGTCAACCACCTTCACGGTTGCAAACCCGCTTTATTACCTTTTATCCTGACGCTGTGTCTGGGTGCGGCATCGCCCCCAACAGCGGAACCGCAATTAAGCCATAGCGCCGGCTCCAACCCTTTCGCGACAAAGTCAGACGGCCCTACCACTCAAACCCGGAACCCGCAGCTCAACGCGCCGCAGCCCCCGGATAGCCTTTTCGGCCCGCTGTTTGACGCCGTGCAGCACGCCAAACTTTACCCCGACCAGAAAACCTTTGCCGATGCGGTACCCCGTCAGGCGCCGGCAGCGATCCTTGCCGCCTATCAGCAACAAAAACAACAGGCGGGATTCGATTTAAAACGCTTTGTCGCTGCGCACTTTGATTTGCCTGAAGCAAGCCAAGGCTGGCAGCCAGCCAGAGAGTCTGCGCCAGCATATCGACGGGCTGTGGCCGATTTTGACGCGCAAAACGGATACTGTACGTCCCTTTGATTCCTTACTACCGTTGCCAGAAAGTTACGTAGTGCCGGGAGGACGTTTTCGCGAAATCTATTATTGGGACAGTTATTTTACCATGCTCGGGCTAGCGGAAAGCGGGCATTGGGTGTTGGAAAAAACATGACCGATAACTTTGCCCACGATATAGAGACGTATGGGCATATCCCGAACGGCAACCGCTCTTATTATCTTAGCCACTCGCAGCCGCCGTTTTTCTCTTTATGGTAACGTTGCTGGCGCAACATGAAGGTGCCGGCGTCTACGCCTCCTATCTACCCCAGTTAAAACAAGAGTACGCCTACTGGATGCAGGGCAGCGCAGAACTTCTGCCCGGACAGGCAAGCGAACGCGTCGTCTGCCTCGATGACGGCAGCCTGCTCAACCGTTATTGGGACGATCGTAACGTGCCGCGTACCGAATCCTACAGCGAAGATATCGCTACCGCCGCCAAGGCGCACAGTCGTTTAGCAGCCGACGTCTACCGCGATTTACGGGTCGGCGCGCATCCGGATGATGGGACTTCAGCTCCCGCTGGCTGCGATCCCCATGACCTTTCCACCATCCGCACCACTTCGCTGCTACCCGTCTATCTGAACGCGCTGCTGTACCATCTAGAAACGACGCTGGCCGAGGGCAGCAAGGCACTCGACGCACACCAGGACGCCACCCGCTACACCGCGTTGGCGGAGCAGCGCCGGCAGGCGATTAATCATTATCTGTGGAACGAGCAGGACGGTTATTACACTGATTACGACTGGGCAGCAGCGACAAATAACCCACCCGGTCACCGCCGCCACGGTATTCCCGTTATGGGTGAAAATAGCGCCAAGGGACCGCGCCGCCCGGGTTGCCGCGACCGTGCGTAATCTATTGCTTAAACCCAGCGGGCTGGTCACCACCACGGTTAATAACGGTGAGCAATGGGACGCCCCGAACGGTTGGGCGCCGCTGCAATGGATTGCCGTACAAGGCTTTGGCTATTACGGTCAGGAAGCGGCCATAGGCAATCGCTTTTTGAACAACGTTCAGACGCTTTATGAAAAAGAGCATAAGCTGGTGGAAAAATATGTGGTGGAAGGCGAAGGTCTGGGCGGCGGCGGCGAATATGCCCTGCAGGACGGCTTTGGCTGGACAAACGGTGTCACGTTGATGCTACTGGATACGTATTGTGCCTGTACGCCCGGCTGATAACCCTGCCCCGCTCAGCGCTCATGGCAAAACCGGCGCTAACGTAGCCGAGGGCCAAAGGTGACTTAACGCCAATGGCGACGCAGCCCTAGGATTACGCCGCGTGCAGCCGTATTTTCTCCTAGTCCGGGACGACCCTCGCGGCCTGAAGTCAGCCAGCGGCGTGTGGCGCTGGCTAATACCTTCTTCCAAGCGCCGTCGACAGCATCGCTGCCGACGGTATCAAGCGGCGGCGGGGGGTGGACATATGGCCCGCGCTTAGGGATAAAGCCCCCGCTCGCGGCGGGCCATCAGTATCCGTTCGCAGGCCACAGCATATGCGGCAGTGCGTAACGTCACATCCAGCGCATCCGCTTTTTGCCACACCGTCTCCAGCGCGTCGCGCATGATGCGATCCAGTCGATCGTTTATCTCCTGCTCGCTCCAGAAGAAACTGGAGAAATCCTGGACCCATTCAAAGTAACTCACCGTAACGCCGCCCGCATTGCAAATCACATCCGGCACCACCGTGATGGCGCGCTGGCGCAGAATATCGTCCGCGCCCGGTAAGGTAGGCCCGTTGGCGCCCTCCAGCACCAGACGGCATTGCAACGCGCGTGCACGTTCGGGCGTAATCACTCCCTCCAACGCGGCGGGCAGAAAAATGTCGTACTCCTGGTGCCAAAATTCATCTTCCTTCAGCTGTGTACCGCCCGTAAAACCGGCGATAGCGCCATGCTGACGCTGATACTCCGCCAGCGCAGGGATATCCAGCCCGCGGGCCTCAAACAATGTGACGCTGTGATCCTGCACCGCCACGACTTTAGCTCCTGCACGGTGAAACAGCCCGGCCGCCACACTGCCGACATTGCCGAATCCCTGCACCGCCACACGGCAATCCTCTACTTTTAGGCCTATCCGCTCCGCCGCGCTGCTGCCGGTGACAAACACCCCGCGACCGGTCGCGTTCACCCGACCGAGAGAACCGCCTAAATGAATGGGCTTACCGGTAACCACACCGGTGGCGGTCGAGCCGATATTCATGGAATAGGTGTCCATCATCCATGCCATGACCTGCGCGTTAGTGCCGACGTCGGGCGCTGGTATATCCTGCTGTGGACCGATAATGGTACCGATTTCGCTGGTATAACGCCGGGTCAGGCGTTCCAGCTCCTTTTCCGATAACTCGCGCGGATCGACGCGAATACCCCCTTTAGCGCCGCCAAAGGGCAAATTCAGCGCGGCACTTTTCACCGTCATCCACGCCGACAGCGCCATGACCTCTTCCAACGTGACATCCGGGTGAAAACGCACGCCGCCTTTGCCCGGCCCACGGGATAAATTATGCTGCACCCGAAAACCTTCAAAATGACGGATGGTGCCGTCATCCATTTCAAGGGGAATGTCCACAATCAGCGCCCGCTTGGGATGACGCAGCGTATCCGCCCAGAGGGCCAGATCGCCTAAATAGGGTAACACGCGCTCCACCTGAGCCAGGAAGGTAGCCCACGCGGAATTGTTATCTGTAGAAACATAGGAAAGGGCACTCATAAAACAACCTCTATCAAGCTAAGCGATGGGGCGGCAAGGGAGAATCGCTACGGCCTTACCGGCGGGAAATTGACTTCCGTTTTTGTTTTACTCTGCTGCGGTTCCAGTTTACCAGTGCAAAACACTGTGAACCTTGCCGGCGCTAGCAATTCCGTCTTATTCTCCGTCGCTTATAGGCATAAGTGGAAGTTGGACCGTTTGCTGCCAGCGGCCCTTACACCGCAGCACGATAGCGCGTCGGCTTTTTTTCATCTGCCCGTTAAGCACGGCGTCGGTCGACAATACCTTCCACCGTTAACGGCAGCCGGGGGCGCTACAGCCGGGTAGGCTCAATGTCCATCTCCCGCGCCGGCGTGAGCTGGGTAACGCTTTCGGCGGCACGATGGCGGCAAACCATCAGGCTGAACAAAAAAACAATCAGCGCCACGACGCCCGTCATCAACGCCTCATAACGGTATGACGGCGCGCAGGCCATGTAACCTAGCACGGAGGCAATAATCCCGATACTCAGCCAATTAAGCCAAGGAAACAGCCACATTTTAAATTGGGGCGGCTGCCCTTGGCGTTCCAAAATGCCGCGCATGCGCAATTGGGAGACCGCGATAAAGAGATAAACCAGCAGCGCGACCGCGCCGGTACTTGAGAGCAGGAAACCAAATACTTTGCCGGGAAACAGATAATTGACCAGACAACCCAGAAAACCGGCCAACGTAGAGGCTAATACCGCGATACACGGCGTCCCATGTCTGGAAACGCGCTTACCCAACGCGGGGGCATCCCCCCGGCGGGCCAACGCGTAAAACATGCGCGAGGCGGTATACAGAGCGGAATTCATGCAGCTGCTTACCGCTATCAGCACCACAAAATCCATAATCCGTTTGGCGCCGGGGACGTTCAGCACCGACAGAACATATTGGAAAGTTCCCTGCCGGGGAAGCGCGGGATCGTCCCAGTCAACCAAACAGACTACCAGAAAAATCGATAAGATATAAAACAGCGCGATACGATAGATAATAAGGTTGGTGGACTTGCGGATTTGCCTTGCCGGCTCCTGTGATTCCACCGCCGCGATACTCAGAATCTCCGCGCCAAAGAAAGAGAATATCGTCACCAACACACCGCCCAACACCGCGCCTGGACCGTTGGGCATAAAGCCGCCATGGCTAAAAAGCCGCGCCGTTCCGCTAACGTCCGCCAGCGGCCAAAATCCCATCACGGCCAACGTACCGATGACGATAAACGCGATGATTGCCAGCACTTTGACTAACGAAAGCCAGAACTCGAATTCGCCGAAATGCCTGACGTGGCAAAGGTTGGTCAAGGTCAGCAGCGCCATAATACCTACCGCGAACACCCAGGGAGCCACAGAGGGAAACCAGGCGTGTAAAATATCCGCGCCAGCAATGGCTTCGACGGGAATGACCAACACCCAGAACCACCAGTAAAGCCAGCCGATGGTAAAGCCCGCCCAAGGGCCAATCGCCCGGGCTGCATAGGTGGAAAATGAACCGGAGTCCGGCTGGGCAACGGCCATTTCGCACAGCATGCGCATCACCAGTAACACCAGTAAGCCCGCAATGGCATATGAAATAAGGATTGCGGGGCCGGTAATAGCAATGGCGTTTGCAGAGCCGATAAATAACCCGGCGCCGATAATACCGGCAATTGAAATCATGGTGACCTGACGGTTGGAAAGCCCGCCACCCAGCGAGGGCGAAGCTCCCGATGCTTTTACGTTTTTCATACGTCATCCCGCTAAACTTAGCTTTTAAAAGCGCTGTTCTCGGCAAGGTGCCGAACGTGCCCGAGATACGCTTTTACCTTCGTCGTCATCATTGCGAAAGGTTTACGTCTCCCTTATGTCAATTACTGCCCCTTGTTACGTGTTTTGGCAGCATGGTGTTAACCTTGGGTTAATTTCTATAACATATCATTTTCTTCTTGTTCACGACCAGCGCATATGCGCTGAAACAGCGATTAATATTGCATTTTTAGTCATTGATCACATCCTGGGTATGCAATTGTCGACGACGTTGCTGAAAAAAGTGAGCATATTCATGCACTTTTCTATCAACGGGACCCGGTCTCATGCAAGTTGTAACATCGAAACACCTCTCTTCGATGACCGTTTGTGGCGCTGTCGTTTAAAAGCAAACGCGGCAAAAGTCTTAGGCGTGGTATCGAGGGAGAGCCATCCGTCTTGCGGGCTTGCTTCACACCCGCCGTTGTGATTGCCCACCTTGCCATTCACCAACATCAGGGTCGATGGGGTAAAGGACTGACTCGCCGTTGCGGCAGCCCCGCGCGATGCTTACCGGTTACCGTTTTTTCGCACCAGACATATCGGTGACGAGGAATTAATTTTATTTTAAATTAGTAATTACCTATTTAATTGACTCTAATTTTTGCTTTCCCGCCGTGAACAAGGGACAATCATGCCAGGCATGCTGTCGTCGGTTTCTCACACACCTGCGCCCTCCTCGGAACGCTGCGCCCGGCAACATCTTTCCGCCGTAAAGACGCCGGTGCCGCGTCATGGCACGCCGGCGGTGATGGAGAAAAACGATGGCGATGACCTGGGTAAATGTCAGATGTTCGGAAAGCGTGATGAAAGCAATAATCGCCACGATCGCGGGCTCCATACTGACCAGAATACCGAAGGTTTTATGCGGTAGGCGTTTCAGCGCGGCCATTTCCAGCGACATTGGCACCGAACTGGAGAATAGCGCGATTAACAGCCCCATCAACAACAGATACGGATGCGCCATAATATTACCGGAATCGATGATCCCGACCGGAAAGCTTTGTTGAATAAATATAACTTTTAGGTGATCGTCTGCTCAGATCACTACCGTCATTTCAACATCTGCACTCCATGGCAAAGCAAAAGTTTAAAATAACCAACTGGTCCACTTACAACAAAGCTCTCAAGCAGCGCGGGGCTCTGACGATATGGCTGGATGAGTCGGCAATTGTTGCATGGACGGAAAAAACAACGCCTGAACGGCGTGGCCGGCCACTTCACTACGCAGATATGGCTATCACCACTGTTCTGATGATGAAACGCGTGTTTGGCCTTTCGTTAAGCGCTTTACAGGGCTTCGTTGACACCATTTTTAAACTGATGGTGCTGCCGCTAAGATACCCAGACTACTCGCTGATCAGCAAGCGAGCAAAGACAGTTAAGATCAGCATAAAAACGCCGACCCGTGGTGAAATCTCACCTCTAGTCATTGACGGAACCGGCCTGAAGGTCTTTGGCGAAGGCGAATGGAAAGTCCGACAGCATGGTGCCGACAGACGGAGCTTGTCGCCGTAAAGCCTTATTCACCCAACATCAGCGAAAGCGCCATGGAGAAACAGCCCGCATGAGCTGCACCGATCAGTTCTTCAGGATTGGTCCCCGACGCGCTTTCAAAACGCGTATTAAAGCCATAGGGTTGCTGCTTCAAGGCACCGCTCGGTGCTAATGGTTCCCTTACCCCGTTTGATATCGCCTTCCCAGTGGGCCTGTCCTTTCTTATGAATCGTCATACGCTCCTCCTGTTTTTCAAAACATAAAGTTAAGTATAGAAGGAATTTCGGCCCGCGCCAAAGCGGTTCTCGCCGAAGCCACAAGTGTCGCCTGTCCGCTACTTCACCCGTGCTATGCAAAACACCGCAGCCGTCCCGCGCGGCGCCAAGACCATTGCACAACGGGGCGCGATACCCTAAATTCATGGACATGAACACTGTCCCTGCCGGAGGGAAAATGGACGTTATCGCACTTAAGAAAGTGACCCTCACCGAACAGATAATGGAGCAAATCGCCTCGCAAATTACCTCAGGCAAGCTCAAACCCGGTCAGCGTCTGCCAAACGAACGCGCAATGGGCGAAATGTTTAACGTTACCCGTAGCCGCGTGCGTGAGGCGCTACGTGCCCTTTCGTTGATTGGCTTAATCGAGATAAAACCCGGCGATGGCAGCTATGTCTGCGAAAACAAGCCGCATTTACCGGAAGAAACCATAACCTGGATTTTCAACAAGGAAATTCATAATCTGGATGAAGTCTATGCCGCCCGTAAATTGATAGAAGAAGAGGTCTTCCTCACGGCGGTAGACACCGCCAGCAATGATGACATCATCCGCCTGCAGTCCATTATGGACAACATGACGGAAGTGCCGCTAGCGGGCGGCAAGCCGGAAGATTATCATCTTCTACTGGACGAGTATGATCTGTTAATGGGCAGGATCTTCGGCAACCAGATCTACGACAAGCTGATGCAAACCATTATCATGTTGCGCAAGGACTTTTCCCACAAGCTCTTAAAGGCAGAGGACGCGATGGCGCATAGCCTGAAACTTCGCCTGAAGATTCATGACGCGTTTGTCGAGCGCGATAAAGCGCAATTGAAAAAAAACTTGCACACCTTTTTTCAGTCATCACGCAAATTCTACGACAAGATGGCGGACAACTAAGAAAACGCTATGGCTAAAGTAAAATCGGCGGAAAGAACCTTCCGGCTCGTGGAACTCATCGCCAGCCATCGCGAGGGGCTGACTTTTTCTCAGTTGCAGGCCAGCCTGGTCATCCCACGTAGTTCAGCCCACAGTCTGATCCAGGAGTTTCTGGATAACGACTATTTACTCTATGTCGCGGCCAACTGCATCGAAAGCACCGATTTAATCCGCGATTTAAGGTTACTGACCGCTTTTTTGAGCAAAAAACTCAGTAAAACCACCCATGCCGCTATTCTGGACGGCACTCAGGTGATCTATCTGGTGAAAGCTCATGCGCAGTAAGACCTGTCGCTGATGCGCAATATTGGTAACCATCTGCCCGCGCATTGTACGGCGGTGGGCAAGGTGCTGCTCAGTCAGTTCAGCGATGAGCACATCACGCATCTGTATGGCGACCCCCCCTTGAAAAAATGACCATTAACTCTATTGGTACGCTGCCGGTGCTGCTGGCGGAATTAAAACAGGTACGCTAGCAAGGCTATGCGCTTGATCAACGCGAAGCGAATGAGCGTGCCGCCTGTCTTGCCCTGCCGCTGTACTCCACCGGCGGTAAGATGATCACGGCATTCAGCGTGACGTTCCTTGCCTACGAGTGGCAAGCCTGCCGATAGAAGAGGTGTTGCAGGTAATGAAAGAAAGCCGGGTGATGGTGCGTTAACCCTCACCCGGCAATAAGCCTCCGTTAGACGGGATTGTCGGCGCCCAGCGGCGGCGCCCCTACGGGGCTTACAAAAATTTCACCGTCTATTCGGATGGGACAGCGGGTCGTCAGTAGCGTCTTGCCGCTATGCAATGTCAACCGTTGCACCATCTCCAGCGCTTTAAATCCCTCACTGGCGATTAGCTGCTCCCAGTCCAGCACGTTGGCACACCATATATCTTCCTTTTCCAATACCGTCAGCCAGTGGGCGCTGGTCTGCTGTCGTAAATGATGCAATAACAGCGTCTTTATCTCATAGCGGCGGTCAAAGGCGCTTTGCGGCTCGGAATACACCGCTAATGGCGGACAGCCCAACAGTTCCCCCAGACGCGGCAGCGGCGCCATCGCCAGCGCGAGAAATCCGTCGGGTAGATGCCATAGGGAGCCGCGACATACGCGTTGGCATTATTGACCGCGCTCCTGATGGGATCTCTCTGCCATCGTTGAGCCACGTAGTCAACACTTCAAATTGTAAATCCAGCAGCGTCTCCAGCAAGCTGACCTGTACCAGACAACCGCTGCCGGCGTGAATGCGGTGTACCAGCGCGGCGATGATCCCCTGTACCAGATAGTCGCCGGCAAAAATATCGGAGACCGACAGGCCCAGCGGCAACGGCGGCTGCGAAGCGTTGCCGTTGAGACAACAAATGCCGGACAGCTCCTGTACCAGCAAATCTTGACCAGGGCGCGAAACCCAGGGACCTCGATCGCCATATCCAGAAATCTCGCCGTAAATCAAACCCGGATTCATCGCTTTCAACGACGGATAATCCAAACCGAGACGTTGCGCCACGCCGGGGCGGTAATTGAAGATGACAACATCGGCCTGCTCAATGAGCGGGCGCAGCGCTGCACGTGCCGCGCAATCTTTCAGGTCGACCGTGATACTTTTCTTATTACGGTTAATGGCGTGAAACAGCGTACTCTCGCCATCAATCCGCCATTCTGAAATATACAGGCTGCGGCAGATATCTCCCCCCGCCGGATTTTCGATTTTAGTGACGCTGGCGCCCAGGTCGACCAAGCCGCAGAGCCACCGATGGTCCGGAAAGAAATTGGCTGAAATCGAGGACATTGATTCCTGCAAGTGGTTTCATACATCGGCCTCTTTCAAATTCAGTTCCGCGCTCATGCGCGTCGTATCCGCCCCTAAACGCGGTGCGGGACGGCCTATTTCGGGCCGTACGCCATTGAAACGTAGCGGGCTGCGCAACAGCGTTATCTCTCCCCCCGCCGGCAGCCTGACGCGTTGGGTCATTTCCAGCGAGTGAAATCCTTCGCTGGCGCATAGCGTTCAGTCATTGACCTCGGCAGCCTAATAGCCCTGCTGCTGCCGCAGTGTTAACCAATGTGCGGTGGAACGTTGTCGCGTGCAGTTGGCGATAATGGCTTTAATGTCATCGCGGCAGCGAAACCAGCTGGTCGGGTCGTGATAGGCTGCAAGGCGATCCGAGGCAAAGATACGCGCCAAATCGGTGACCGAGCCCATCGCCAGCGCGATATAACCATCCGCCGTCTGGTAGATACCATAGGGGGCGCTCAGCCAGGCATGCGCATTATTTTTTGCGCAGCGGCGCGGAGGCTGATGACCATCATTAAGCCAGGTGGTCAGCACCTCAAATTGCATGCCGAGCAGAGATTCCATCAGGCTGATGTCGACTCGCCCGCCCTGCTGCGTCCGGCCCCGGCGAAATAGGCAAGCCAGGATCCCTTCCACCAGATGCGCGCCGGCCAGAGAATCCGCGACTGATAGCGTGAAAGGCGTGGGCGGTTGATCAAAATCGCCGTTCAACCAGGTCAGGCCTGACATCGCCTGAATCAACAGGCCGGCTTTCTTGGCCCACCGGCCACGCGTGCCGTAGCCCGTGACCGAGGCGTATACCAAACGGGAGTTAAGCATTTTCACCGCGTCATAGCCCAGGCCGATGTTGTCCATCACGCCCGGCCGAAAGTTTTCAATCAGCACATCGGCCTGGGCTATGAGTTGTTTAACGCGCACCAAGGCCCGTGAGTCTTTCAAATCGGCCATGAAGCTTTCTTTACCACGGTTAATGGTATGAAACAACACACTGTCGTCGTCCACCCACTGGTTCCGTAAATTCAGCCGTCGACTGCCGTCACCTCTTCCCAGTCGTTCCACTTTAATGACCCTGGCGCCCATATCGGCGAGGCGCAAGGCCGCCGACGGGCCTGCCAGGTACTGGCTGAAATCAAGTACCATCAAACCTGCAAGAGGAAGCATAACTACTCCGTTTCGCGCAACTCTTCCAGCGCCTCGATACCGGTTTCACGATCGGCAATCGTTTCACCGTCAAACCAGGCGCCGCCGCGGATGGCGCACAACATGAGAAAATCCATCAGCATATTGATTGGGATCCCGGCATAAATCACCCGTCCTTCTTGCGCCAGAGCGAGCAACTGACCCCAGGTGGCGGGCAGCGTCAATCGTCCAGCCGACAGATGATCCGGACGGTACACGGCCACCAGCGTGGCTGCATCAATGGCCAGCGCGCTCTGAAACCCCTGAAAATCATAACTTTCATGGGAACCGCCCACGGAATTCGCCGCCTGATCGGCCAAGTATGCCGCCGACAAATAATCCTGTAGCGGTAGCACTTTCTCCGCGACAAATCCGGCCCAGGGATAATAACCAGCAAATCATACTGCTGCGCCAGAGCGTCAAGATCGCCGTCAGCAAACGCCTGTAGCGAACGTTTCTCCCACTGGATATCAATGTCTGGATGCAGCTCTCCAAACCGTTGCCCCGTCGCAACCACCGATGTATACCCCCGGCTATGCCCCCAGGTGATTCCCTTTAACGTCGCCATAAATGCTCCTTTTGCAATGAACATCACATAAAATTGGTACTACTAAGATACCACTGAGGCACAGTGTTAGCCGATTTTGTAGTAATAACGAGTAAAAATTTGATCGCGGCTGAAAAAAATAAGCAGGTTAATTTTTAAGTTGAATATCGAAAAAATGAGGATTAGCTTCCCTGTTAGTTCCAAATGAAGAACTTTATTTCATATATGAGAACAATTATCTATACAAGGTGTTCTCTAAACATCGAAGATAATTAACATGAGAGACACTATGCTGGCGGGATTTATTGTTTTAATGATCGCTTGTCTGTTCCAGGGAAGTTTCGGCCTCGGAATGAAAAATTACCGGCCTTTCTCATGGGAAGCCTTTTAGATCATTTTATCCATTATCGGGATACTGCTCATCCCCCTATTCTGGACCTGAGTCGAAGTCCCGGGATTTGTGCGTTATATCCTGGCAACACCCACCTGGGTGCTGGCTATTGCGGCCACCTGTGGGTTCCTGTGGGGAATCAGCGCTATCTGGTACGGTAAAGGCATCGATAGCATCGGCCTGTCGTTGACCGTCGGTATCAATACCAGCGTGGGATGCTCCCTTGGCTCGCTGATCCCGTTATTTATTCTGGGCACTCTTCTTCCGGCCCGTTCGCTTAGCTGGCTACTGGCGGGCATGGCGGTAATGATCGTCGGGGTCAGCATTATCACACACGCGGGTATCTTAAAAGATCAACAGTCAAAGCTTGAAATTTCGCGAGTAAAAAATGAAAAATTTGTCAGCATATTGCTCATGGCGCTGGCATCCGGCTTCAGCACCGCGGCCATGAACATCGTCTAAACCTACGCCAGCCGCGCCAGCACGCTTGCCGTCGCTGACGGCATTAACCCGGTTAGCGCCAGCCTGATAGCTTATGTGATCGTCTTTGCCTCCGGTGGGTTTATTTCCAATATAGGTTACGCGCTGTGGATGCTGAACAAGAACCACACCTTCAGCGATTTTTCACGCCCCGGATCGTCCTTTGCCTGGTTCAAGGCGCTGCTACACCGGCTGCATCTGGTTCGGTGCGCTCGGTCTATATGCCAAAGACCGCCCTGCTGGGTAATCTGGGGCCGGTTATCGGCTGGATTGCTTTCCTCTCAGGGGCTTTGATCATCTCTAACGCCTGGGCTTTAAAAACCGGCGAGTGGCGCGGCTACGAGAGACCCAAAAAAGTGATGCTCTTGGGAAGTGTGGTGCTTGTACTCTCGGTCGCTCTCGTCGGTTATGCCAACGGACTCGCCTAATAAAGGAGAAAAATATGCCTATATCAACGAAACACCCCTTACCTGTTAACCCCAAAGCGATTGCCATTATCGGCGCCGGCGGTATCGTCACCGATTCGCATTTGCCGGCTTACCGCAAAGCGGGTTTTAAGGTATTCGCCCTTTACGATCGCGATAAACAAAAAGCGCACAGCGTGGCCAGACAGTGGCAAATCCCCCACTGTTGCGACACCCTTGAGGACTTGATAGCACAGGGCGTGGCGGAAGAATGCGTGTTTGATATTGCCGTGCCGGCTTCGGAAATCCTGGCTATCCTGCAAAAACTGCCCGAACGCGTTGGCGTGCTCATTCAAAAGCCAATGGGCGAAAGTCTTACGCAGGCAAAAGCTATTCTCGACTGCTGCCGGCAAAAAGGACTCATTGCCGGCATCAATTTTCAGCTACGCCGCGCACCCTTTATGATGGCCGCTAAACAACTGGTCATGGAAAACCGATTGGGCGAAATTCACGATGTGGAAATGCGTGTTATTTGTCAAACGCCTTGGAATCTGTGGCAGTTCCTGTTTGAAAAGGAAAGAATGGAAGTTAATTACCACAGCATCCACTACATTGATGTTATACGCTTTTTCCTTGGCGACCCTCAAGCGGTTTACTGTAAAACTATGAAACATCCCAAAATTCTGGAACTGGCGCAGACGCGATCGTCCATCATTCTGGATTATGGCGACATTGTACGCGCTAATATTCATACCAACCACGGCCATGACTATGCGCCGGATAAACAAGAATGTTTTTTCAAAATAGAGGGAACCCGGGGCGCGATCAAAATTCAGATTGGCGTCATCCTGAATTACCCTAAAGGCTCTGTCGATAAATTTGAATATGTCCTCGATGACGGTAAAGGGTGGCGAGAAATCTCCATTGACGGAACCTGGTTTCCTGACGCCTTTATCGGTCCCATGGCCGGCCTGCAATGTAAGATTGAAGACGATAATTATCACTACCTGAATAGCGTCGAAGATGCCTGGAAAACTATGTGCGTGGTGGAGGCCTGCTACCGTTCATCCGCTAAGGGCGCCATCCCGGTAACCTATCAAGACAACCATTAGGAGACCCGGCGTGCTGCACATTACCGATACACATCTTCATTTATGGGATCTGTCCCGCTTCCGGTTACCGTGGCTGGATGCGGTACCAGCGCTGCAGCACGATGTGGCGTGGGCAGATTATCCGACCTGCGCCCCTGACGGGCATTGGTGCATCGACCGGGCGCTGTATGTGGAAGTGGATGTCGCCCCGGTTCAACGGCAACAGGAGGCGCGCTATCTGCGTGAACTGTGCGAGGAGCCCGCCAACGCTGTCTGCGGCGGCATCATCTCTCTGGATTTACAGCAGCCTGACGCTGTCGCCCGCTGCCGTGAAGCGAACACGATTCATCGCTGGGTGAAAGGCGTCCGACACGTTCTGCATGTACCAAGCTAGCCGCCCGGTAGCTGCCTGACGCCCGTCTTCATCCAGAATGTCAACGCGCTCGGCGACGCCGGGCTGTGCTTTGAGGCCTGCGTAGGCAATGCTGAGTTGGGCGATGTGGCCCACCTTGCGCGCCATGCGCCCGCAACCAACATTGTATTGAATCATATGGGTATGGTGGATGCCATGCGACTGGCGCAAGAAACAGATCATGCTCTGCGCTAGCGGCAAAATCTGCACGCGCTGACCGCGTGCGACAACGTTTATTGCAAGGTGTCCGGTGTCATTATTCCCTCCGAAGGCGATATAGGTCTTGTTCGCCCCGCTGTCGAGATTGTCCTTAAGACGTTCAGCCGCGACAAGGTCATTTTTGCCAGCAATTTCCCCGTCTGCGATCTGGGGACGGGAATGGTGCCCTGGATCGATGTGATGATGGATATTACGCGCGCATTCGGCCACGTGTATCAGACCCACTTATTCAGCGACAATGCCGTGCGGCTTTATCGATTGTCATGAATGGGCTAGCCCTTCCGGCCCCGGGAGACGACGGCGCAGTTTCATTAAAGCAGGAGAAAAAATATGTCCTTATAGTTCAAAGGGATCATTCCACTAGTTCCCACGTTATTTGATGAGCAGGAGCAGTTTGACGAAGCGGCGATGGGACGGCTTATCGATTATTTGCTTACCACCGAAGTGGACGGGCTGTTTTTTCTCGGCAGCGCCGGCGAATTCGCGCACATGTCGGACGCCCTGCGTGTGCAGGTGATGAAGTTTTGTATCACCCATGTTGCCGGCCGTAAACCCGTGTTGGTCGGCATTGCCCATTCAGGCACACAGGCGACATTGGCCTTCGGCCGGCTGGCGCAAGAGTACGGCGCGGACGGCGTGGTAGTCGTCAATCCCTGGTATAATCCGCTGGCGGAAGAGTACCTCTTTGAGCATTATCGCTATATTGCTGAATATCTTCCGCTACCCATCTTGCTTTATAATTTCCCGGCGCTGACGGGACAATCAATCCCGGTCGCGTGTATCGTGCGCCTGGCGCAGGCGTGTCTGAATATTGTCGGCTTGAAAGATACCGTCGATACCCTGAGCCATATTCGCGAAGTGATCCATGCCGTTAAACCCGTGCGTCCCGACTTTGCCGTGTTTGCCGGTTACGACGAATACCTGCTCGGCACGTTAATCCTCGGCGGCGATGGCGCCATTCCTGCAAGAGCCAATTTTGCTCCTCAGCTCACCTGCGGGATTTATCGCCATTGGCAACAGAAGGAATTCGACCAGGCCAATGCGCTACAAAGCCGACTGTCGTAGATCCCGGCACTCTACAGCCTGGATGTACCGTTTTACAATGTCGTGAAATATGCGCTGACCCAGTCGGACTGGATATTCCAGTTCATTCGCTGCGCCCCACCGGGCCGCTCAACCAACAGCGCAGAGTTCAAATTCGTGAAACGCTGGCACGCAGCCGTATTATTTAATAGGGAGGATTTGCCATGAAGTCAATTCGGCGTTTTGGAGGCGTGATAAAAGTTAAGCCGGACAAATATGCCTATTATGCACAATTACATGCTAATCCTTGGCCCGATGTTAATGCCATGATCAAAAAATGTAATATTGCCAACTATTCTATTTACTTTAAGGATGGCTATCTATTTAGTTATTACGAATATCATGGCGACAATTATCAAGAAGACATGAAAAAAATGGCTGTGGATCCGGTTACTAAGAAATGGTGGGCGGAATGCGTCCCTGCCTGACGCCGCTTGCAACACGTACGCCAGGGGAATTATGGACGAATATGGAAGAAGTCTACCACCTGGATTAACCGTCGGCCCGGAGTAGAGTTATGTTTATCGATAAATATTTCGAGGAATTTGTGCTGGGCGAAACCCGCACCACAACGGGACGCACCATCACTGAAAGCGATATTGTATTACACGCCGGCATGACCGCGGGTGATATTAATTCCCGCGCCATGACCTATGGCTATGAAAAATTAAATTTTCCTGAACCAGTTTTTATTGGTGATACCTTGCAGGTGAAAGTGTCCATCAGCGAAAAAAGGACCATCCGCGTAGACCGGGCTACGGCCTGGTGACGGAACAGCTTGAAGTAGTAAATCAACGGGGCGGCTGCGTGCTGGCAACACAACACTTATTATTAGTCGAAAAAAGCAGCCAGTCATAAACATTCCTATCCATTATTTTTTTCAAGGAGAATAAAATGGCTTACAGAATAATTTTAAATGAAACGGCCTGGTTTGGCGCCGGCGCTATCGCACATATCGTCGAGGAAGTTACTCGGCGCGGCTACCGTAAAGGCCTGGTGGTGACGGATAAAGTCCTGCGCGACTGCCGGGTAGTGGATAAAATCACCACGCTCCTGCAAGAAAATAATCTCGATTACGCGCTCTTTGATGAGGTTATGCCCAATCCAACCATCGTGGTGTTAAAAAGGGGTCTTGAAGCTTTTCGCCAAAGCCGCGCCGATTATTGCCGTGCCTACCACGGCGGGCACCGCCGCTGAAGTGACTATTAATTATGTCATTACCGATGAAGAGAAACGGCGTAAATTCGTTTGTATCGACCCCCATGATATTCCGTTCGTATCGATTGTCGATGCCGATATGATGGCCAGTATGCCCGCTTCATTGAAAACCGCCACCGGATCGATGCGCTCACCCACGCAATTGAAGGTTATATAACACGCGGCGCCTGGGAAATGACCGACATGCTGCATTTGAAAACCATCGAACTCATTGCCCGTTCCTTGAGAGACTCCGTCGCCGGTCATGCCTCGGGAGGAGAAGGTATGGCCCTGGCGCAATATATCGCCGGCATGGGCTTCTCCAACGTCGGTCCTGGACTGGTGCACGGCATGGCGCACCCCTTGGGCGCGTTTTATAATTTACCGCACGGCGTGGCGAATGCCATTTTACTGCCGCATGTTATGGCCTGGAACGCAGAGAACACCGGTGAAAAATATCGCCATATCGCGATAGCTTTGGGAATAAGCGATGCTCAGAGTGTGGATATAGCGCAGGCACGCCAGATGGCGGTCGAGGCAGTGAAAACACTGTGCCGCGATGTCGACATTCCCCGAGGGTTAGGCCAGGTCGGGGTGAACCCCGAGTATATTCCCCAGCTCGCCCAGCGGCCCTGGAGGACGTTTGTACCGGCGGTAATCCCCGCACAGCCGGCATCGACGATATCAAACAATTATATTCACGCGCCCTGTAAGGCTTAAGAGAACCGGCCCGCTAAGCAGCGGGCGAGCGGCAAGGAAAAGGGCCTAGAGGCGGCAGAGGTAATAACGTGATGCACAAAGCATCGCGTTGCTCCGGGCACCGTCAGTTTTTACCTGGGCAATCTGTCGGAGGCGAATAAATTATCAGGAGCAGAAACTGGCTTTAGCGGAGTTTGCACATCGCTACCCCAGCAAAGCAGGCTATCCGTGAGATAACGGGACTTCCGGCCATAAGCGGCGAAGTGCGTTCCTCCTGCTGGCGATTGTATTGGACGGGTGATAACCGCAATCTTATCGCCATAGAAAGTCATCGATGAAGCAGAGAATAGAGGCACGCTCGACGCTGACTGTCGCCTCGCGCCTGTATAGGTAGTGGCACACTGAATTTGGCCACCTGAACAGAGGTGATATGCTCACCTCAGAACTACACCGTTTCAGATGCGGCCAGTGCTATGGATGTTGGACTTTCTACCATGACACGATGGGTGAAGCAGCCGCGTAATGAATGACGGGGAAAAACATCAAAAGCCTACCCCATAACTCCGGAACAAATCGAAATACGCGAGCTGAAGAAATGACACAGCGTATTGAAGTGAAAATGAAATAGCAAAAAAGGCTACCGCGCTCTTGATGTCAGATTACCTGAACAGTTCTCGTTAATCGGGAAACTCAGGGCGAGTTATCCTGTGGTCATATTCTGCCACGTGTTCGGGGTTAATCGCAGCAGCTACAAATACTGGAAAAACTGTTCTGAAAAGCCAGACGGCAGGCGGGCTGTATTACGCAGCCAGGTTCTGGAGGTGCATAACATCAGCCATGGTTCTGCCGGCGCAAGAAGTATCGCAACTATGGCAACGATGATAGGCTTTCGGATGGGACGATGGCTTGCCAGCAGGCTCATGAAAGAGCTGCGGCTGTTAAGTTGTCCGCAGCCTACTTGTAAGCATACCGCTGCTTTCGCCGGCATTGGGCGCAGTGACAATCATGTTCACCACCTGGCGCGCGGTTTTTGCCATCATGCTGGGTTATGCCTTGCTAACAATGGCAACGCTGTGGTTAATGACGCATGAAACGCTCAACCGGCGCGCGCCGCTGCGATTACTGACGACGTTTGATCATTATTATCGCCTGCTAATGCAACGCCACTTTGTACTGCCGGCGCTATCCATCGGTAGCGGCGTGGGTGGAATTTATACGCTTTCCATTGCGCTGCCGTTTGTCTTGATCTATCGGCTCAGACTTTCCACTTTCAGCTTCGGATTAGTGATGATGTTCCAAACGGGCTCGTACATTACCGGTTCTCTGCTCGCCAACCGTTTGTTACGACTCCATTCATTGACTTCTATTATCCGGCTAGGGGTATCGGTCATTGCGCTCGGCGGGATACTGTTTTTACTACTGCCTCACCTGTGCGTCCCCGCGGTCTGGGTATGGATAAGTCCCGCGGCGATTTGGGTCTTTGGCAACGCACTGGTGGCACCGGGTCTAACCAGCTTTGCGATGGAAAGGCAGGCGGAGAAGGCAGGCAGTGCCTCGGCGCTGCTGGGATTTATACAAATTGGTATTGGTTTTCTCGACAATACGCTGCTGGGCAGCTTTTATACCGATGTTGCGCAGGGAACAGCTTGGTTAGTTCCCATGTCCGCGTTCATCGCCGTGAGCTGCGGGTTGGCCAGTAAACGCGCGTGATGTTTACTATTGGCCTTGACCCAACATCTTGCGCCACCGATGCCTTAAGGAACAGAACTCAGACATCCTTAGTCGAAGCTGTTTAAAATCAACAATGGTTCGCGATTTGCCAAAACAATAGTGGGCAGATAATTGAATTATGTCCGGATCCCAATTTGCTTTAACGTGTGCCGGTTGACAGAACATCTTGGCTGATTAAGGCATGGTAATGCCCGAAGTCTATCGGTAATGGTTACATTGGCGTCAAGAACCCTTTTTGCTACTGCATATCAGATTCGTTAGTCGTTCCAACTTCCCCTTTGGTATCAGGATCCATTGCACGAGAAACAGCCGCCGAACTTGGCGCCTATATTTTACGGCGTAAGCGAAAAACGGGTGTAACGATAGATATCTTGAGTCTCGTTCTGAGCGTCCTTCTCAATGCCATTATGAACAAGTGTGAGGGAGGTAAATATTTCATCGAACTATAAGACAACGCTTCTAATATCAGCCATTGATAGCGTAGGGGATAACCTGATTGTTGAGTGAGTAGAGAATAGGCGATAGGGAATAAAGGGGCGCCGGGGGTGGCATCCACTATATTATAAACAGATATAAATTTATCTACATCAGTGATCGCATTCATCGCATTCAGTGGCGAGAGAGCGATGGCCATTAGCTGATTATGCTAAATCGAGGCAGGGGGCCTTTTCAAAGTTATGCTGTATCGTCGGTGCACATTATATAATAAAATATCAGAATTTTGGGATGAGCTAAACCCAAAAAAAATCATGCTCGGGACGGCTTTGTTGAATAAATCAGAACTTGTGACTACACCCCCCTAGCAGATCGATTGTTATGCGATCCGGATGCTGTTCGGCATTCCTAACAGCGTCATTTTGTTAAGCGCTTTGACCATCGCCATTGCCTCACCTACCTGCGCATCATAGTCACGTAGACTTAGATGAGCGCCCAGAAGCGTTTTGAACCGGAATATAGCTGTTTCAGCCACTGAGCGTCAATGATAGCCCACTTGCTTTTTCCATACATCGTTACTGCCGCTTAGACGCTGATTCACAACGGCGTAGTTACGCTCATGGTATCGGTCTGGCCAATATTGCGCCTCACCCCGTGGAGGAATAAGAGGCCTTATTTTCTTCCTCAGCAGCGCATCATGACAGTAGCGGGTATCGTAAGCGCCATCAGCCGACGCTTCCCTGATTTTCCGCTGGGTCTGGTTTATCAGAGCTGGTAGGGCCTGAGTATCCGTCGTACCGCTGAGCGATAAGTCAGCACAGATAATCTCATGCGTTACACTGTCTGCGGCCATATGCAGCTTACGCCACACCCTCCGTCTGTCGGCACCATGCTGTCGGACTTTCCATTCGCCTTCGCCAAAGACCTTCAGGCCGGTTCCGTCAATGACTAGAGGTGAGATTTCACCACGGGTCGGTGTTTTTATGCTGATCTTAACTGTCTTTGCTCGCTTGCTGATCAGCGAGTAGTCTGGGCATCTTAGCGGCAGCACCATCAGTTTAAAAATGGCGTTAACGAAGCCCTGTAAAGCCCTTAACGAAAGGCCAAACACGCGTTTCATCGATCAGAACAGTGGTGATAGCCATATGCGTAGTGAAGCGGCCGGCCACGCCCCGTTCAGGCGTTGTTTTTTCCGTCCATGCAACAATTGCCGACTCATCCAGCCATATCGTCAGAGCCCCGCGCTGCTTGAGAGCTTTGTTGTAAGTGGACCAGTTGGTTATTTTAAACTTTTGCTTTGCCATGGAGTGCTGATATTGAAATGACGGTAGTGATCTGTTCGCCAAAACACGACGCATCTCATAAAACATATATTAGATCACGTTTCCTTACCCTAACCTGGTTCAGCATGCTGAACTAAGCGTATTTTTGCATTTTTATATGCGATAAACTTATTGTCATAGAATCAGGAGTTATCATAGGTGGTAAAGGGTGTAATTCTTTAGTCCGTGCAGACAAAATACTAACCTATATCGCTTATGTGGGGAGTTATGCTCATTTCTGGTGTATGAGGTTTCGGAGAGGGTGGCGTATCCTGCTGATTGATTCCGTGGATGATTTCAACAACAGAGAAATGATACGCCATGAAAAAGTCTACCCTACAGGTGTCTCCGCAGAACCAGATATTACCAGTGAGCCCTTGCATGAACTCATCCGTCATGGTGCCAGACAACTGATGGCCGCCGTCGTTGAGGCTGAGCTCGAAGCCATGCTGAACGCCGTCTTGACGATGGGCGTCATGCCGTCGTCCGTAACGGTTATTTACCACAGCGAACCATACAGACGGGTATTGGCGATGTTGAAATTAAAGTGCCTAAGGTCAGGGATCGCAGCGGCGACGGAATATGCTTCAACAGCGCGTTGCTGCCATGGCTGTACCTGCGAGACATATCCACCGGTGATTTTCATGAAGCCCTGGGGCGCTACTCGGTGAAAAAGCCCACGGCCTCTCCGCGAGTACCATCAGCAGACTAAAACAGCAATGGCTTGAAGAGCACAGGCAATGGTGCCTGCGTGATTTAAGCGATACGCGCTACGTTTGCGACTGTGAGGCTACGAAGCAGACGCGCAAAGAAGTGTGGTTCGAGAGAAACCACCCTGTCAATGGTATTTAAGCTGCTCCAGTCTGCTCAGAAAAGCTGGAACCGGCTAAGAGGATTTGACCTGCTGACCCTGGTGGTAAACAACGTCCAATTTCAGGATGGAGAACAGATTCACGAAGCATCAGAGCAGAGCGTAGCCTGATCGCCATACACCAGATTTGATAATAACTCTTAACGACTTCGGTATTTACAGAGCAATTTTCTTTCAATTATATGATAGCGCTGTAAGACTAAACCTTACTTGGATTTTTATGGAAACAATATTTCCGCGCGGCTTTTTTCTTAGCCTGAGAGCGATAACAATTCAGAATCACCCTAATTCAGTTTTGGTTTTCGGTTATTCCGATGTTATTAATAATTATTAAGTAAAACTAATTATTCACGATTAACAGAATGAAGGCGCCTTCCCATTTTAACGGAGAATGGAATAAGGTAAAGAACCTATTAAACTAATTTTATGAAATATTCCGCATGCAGATGCTTAGCGTGGCTTGTCTGCGACCTTCTTTCTTGCCTTCCAACCTGCCCTTGTCCATGCCCTCCAGCAACCCTTCAAGCATCCCTTTGCGCATGCCTTCCATCAATCCCTCCAGTCTGCCTTTTTTCATGCCCTGCAATTCGAGATAATGCGCAATATTCATTGTTTCCTCACTGTCTCCTATGGTTTACTACGACGCTAACTACTTGAGGCCATACACGCGTGCGATGACATCTCTTCCATGGGTCATCAGCTCCCCAGCACAATAGTATTATCAGCCGTTTGAGTTTAACAAAAGGGGGTTGCCACGGGAATATGGTGGCACTTATTACATTTGTTACATGAAAAACATGCGATCCATTTTTTATTCATCGATCACCTTGTGACATACATAAATCAATACCATACTAATTAAATATCGTCACGACCCGATAGCGCTGATAACGGCTAGCGGCACTGTCTGGAGACAGCCGGTTGCCGCCGCCAAAATCCTGGCGACAGGCAGGCCACGTGGGCGTTTGGCTGCGACGACATTTTTGTTATGGCGCTAATAGTTTGGCGAGGCTAGGTTTAACTATTATTCGTGTTATCTGTTATTAACAACAGAACATCTTTCAGGGGGTACAGTGACACATTCGGCTATTCTCATCAGCGATGCCCAAGCAACGGATCTGCTTGCTATCCGTGATATTTATGCCTGGCATGTGCAACACGGTATCGCCAGTTTCGAGACCGAGCCGCCGTAGCTAAATGATATGATGGGCCGCTATACCGCGCGGTAAAGGCGCAAGGGCTGCCTTGGCTTGCGGCCCGGCAAGACGGCGAACTGCTGGGCTATTGTTATCTTTCCCCTTATCGTCCCCGTTACGCCTACCGTTTCACCGTCGAGGATTCCGTGTATATTCATCCGGCCAAATCCGGACGCCGACTCGGCTCGTTACTGCTGCGCGAGGCCATTATTCGGGCGGAACAGGGTGGCTGGCGTCAGATGTTGGCGATTATCGGCAATGCGGAAAATCATGCCTCGTTACGTTTGCATCAAAAGCTTCAATTGATAGGACAGCTGACGGCGGTGGGCTTTAAACATGGCCGTTGGGTAGATACCCTGTTGATGCAGAGTAGTCTGGGAGAAGGCCAGCAAACTACCGCCCCATGATGGCTAACGCCGTCACAGACGGCGCCGCGCCCGCAGCACCCTGCTTATAGCGCCGGCCTGTGCAGGCCCGCTCACAGGTCGGCGAGGGAAGGATCAGGCTTCGGTCGGCGTCGCAGAGGTAACGTTGGCGTTCTCTACAATCATTTTTTGCGGCATCGACAGCGTAATGCCGTCGGCACGCAGGCGCTTTAGGATCTCGAACAGCAGATCGCTTTTGGTTTATGCCACTACGCGCGGACTGCTGACGAAACCGGTCACGCTCAGTACGATACCCAACGGCGTCAACTGGCTGAAAGTGACCGAGGGCGCCGGCGCGCTTTGGATAGCTTCGTGCTCGCGAGGCCTCCAGCAGACCAAAACCGATCCCCACCGACAGCGCGCTGAAGATCCAGGCCAGATTATTCCACTGTATGCCGAGGGTGGACAGCGCCAGCAGGATCCCAACACATAGCCAACATTGCTAAACAGCGTCACCAGCGAGAAACGCATTCCCGGTTCCATCATGGTCTTCGGCAGGAAATTTTTTTCCAGCCAGCGTCTGGCGGAGCGCAGGACATAGAGGGCGATTGCCAGAAAGATCAGGGCGTTCAAAACATGGGCGGGGACGATATTGAGCTTTTCAAGCCCTTTGCCGTCCCAAACTTCGAGCACTTTATGCAACAACGCCAACGGCGTGGTGGAGCCGAAATTACCGTTGATCAGGGCCACGGCGCCAAACACAATCAGCAGCGTTTTGCCGATAGCCGCGAGCAGCGCCGAAAGCCCATAGCCGAAAATGGGTCGTGGACACGCTGGTGCCGACGCTGCTGTTGAGCTGCTCAATAGCGCCTGAAATCAACACGAACGTGGCCAGCAGCGGCGGCAGCTTCATGGCAAGCGCAATGGCGTCAAGGATCGCCGGCAGGCGCCAGGAAGGTCGATGGTTGGATAAAAACGCACGGCCCAGCCCGGCGATGAGCGAGGCAAAAAACGTTAAACGCAGCACGCCATCGGCAAAATCCACCAGTTCGTCGGACACATCCGGCAGACGGGTGAGCAGCCAATAAAGCAATTACGCCCCTACCCCTACGCTCAACACGGTGACCAGCGCGGTGGAGCAGGCGAGAAAGCTGCGGCGCAGGCGACCTTCGGGCAGAACATGGATACTGAACCAGCCAAGGGGTTTATCCAGCCAACGCGAGCTGAACCCCCACACCAGCAGCACCAGCAATGCGGCGGAGCCGAAGCGCCATTCCGGGGACCAGGCTTGCTGCCAGGCGTCGGCCACATCGTCGGAGAAACTGGCCAGCCGGCGGCGGCCCCAGCACGTCCAGCTGTCCCTGTAGCTGCGTGCGATCGGGCTGCAACGCTGTCATCAGGGTATCGGCGTCGCTGGCTAATTGCAGGGCGCTGTCGCCGGCGGCCTCCGGCGCGTCATCCGCACGCGCCCCGGTTGAGAGAGTGCCAAACGCCAGCATGACGCTGAAAAGAAGGATCCAAAAAGCCTTCATACAACAATTGGAAAACCTAGGCATAGCGTAATTTATCTCGTAATCGTTAAGCAGCAGCCACACGTGCCGGGGACCGGTCGCGTCGCAAATCTTCCATCGCCGGCGAATGCAGGGTGGCGTCAACAATCTTACCAGCTTATTATGTTTTTAGCGTCATCGTCAGCCGACAGTCAGCACCTTCGGGGATCGCGCCCTTTATTGAAAACGGCCTTAGGCATATTCAGTCCCTCACTATCCGCCCGTCTGTACTACAATCGTAGCAACTGTCTACCCTGGCACACGCCGGTGCCCGCCGGCTCCTATTATCAACAAAGACCGAGGTAAAAAACTATGAGAAACTTTATCTTTTCGTCACCGGTAAAGTATGTTCAGGGTAGCGGCATCCCGGATGAATTGGGTAATTACCTGTCCGCTTTGGGCAGCAAAGCCTTTCTCATTGCGGACGATGTGGTGTGGGGCATTACCGGGGAACGGGTGCAGGCCACGCTGAAAACAGCCGACATCTCCTACCGTTATGAACGTTTTAACGGCGAGGCATCGGGCAACGAAATCCTCCGTCTGGCGAAGGTGGCTCGCGATGAGCAAACCGCCGTTGTGGTCGGTCTCAGCGGCGGCAAAACGCTGGATACCGCCAAGGCGGTCGTGGATGAATGAAACATCCGGTGGCCATTGTGCCGACCGTCGCCTCCACCTATGCTCCGTGCTGTCGGTCATTTATAGCAACGACGGCGTGTTCGACAGTTACCGTTTTTACACTAAAAATCCGGAATTGGTGCTGGTGGATACCGCCGTCTGCGCCCAGGCGCCGGTGCGACTGTTTGCCTCGGGCATCGCCGATGGCCTGGCGACCTACGTGGAAGCCCAGGCGGTTGCGATGCGCAAGGTCACGCCCGCGGTGGAGGCGGTGGTGGAAGCCAATACTCTGCTTTCCGGGCTGGGTTTTGAAAACGGCGGTCTGGCGGGCGCCCATGCGATTCACAACGGCTTTACCGCCATTCAGAGGAATATTCATCACCTGACCCACGGCGAAAAAGTCACTTACGGCACGCTGACGCATATGGTGCTGGAGCGCCCGGATAATGCCCTACGACCGCTGGGACAAAGCCCGTGCCACCACCCGCCACGGCAAAGATTTGGACACATCGATGTTGCTGATGCCGCTGTTCCGCTTTGTCAGCGCCACCGATCCCGACTGTTTGGCAACCCTGGACGCCATCCGCGCCCATCTGGTGCATGATGGTCTGGTAAGGCGCTATATCGCCGAAGAGTTTAACCGACGCGGCTACGCGCTAGGTAATACGCCGCAGGCGCTAACGCATCTGGCGCTGATAAGCGCCGCCTTCTTCCTCGATCGCAAAACTTGACGGTAAAGATCCGCTGTGGCAGCCCTGACGCGACCGCGGCGCGGGTCAGGGCATTTCGCCCTCGGTTGCGATACGCGCGCGATCGCTTTATGTTAGCAATTAATGGCAATGAAAAATTTGGCGGCGGGTCGCCTCTTTTCGGCTGGATAAGGTGAGGGCAATGCGCATATTAGTGGTAGGCGCCGGCAGCGGGCGCAAACGCTGCGGCAGAACGGCCTGCATATCTTAAGCCCCAGCGGCAATGTGACGCTGCAGCCAGCGCTGGTGGAAGCCGGCAGCCTCACTAGTCATTATGATCTGATCCTGTTATCGGTAAAAGCCTTCTCGCTGGCGGCGGCAATGGACGAGCTGCATCAGCTCTGTTATGGCGAGCTGGATGATAGGCGTACGGAACGGCTGGCGCGCGTCGACGCGGCCCCTGGGCAACGCCGGTTTTGACGCCTGCGCCATCCCGTCAATTACCACCGCGCTATGGGAAAAGTGGATACTGTTATCGAGCCTGGGCGGCATCACCTGCCTGATGCGCGGCACCATCGGCCAGGTCGCGGCGGCGCCCGGCGGGCCAGCCTTCGCGCGCGCTGGTGGCGGAGGTGGTGTCGATCGCAGAGGCCGGCGGCTACCGGCGGCGTGATGATGTCATCGCGGAAACCACCGACCTGCTGAGCCAACAGGGGTCGCCCATG
Organism: Sodalis glossinidius str. 'morsitans'; assembly: GCF_000010085.1. NCBI lineage: Bacteria > Pseudomonadati > Pseudomonadota > Gammaproteobacteria > Enterobacterales > Bruguierivoracaceae > Sodalis > Sodalis glossinidius. The sequence goes on along the minus strand of NC_007712.1, from coordinate 295,937 downwards.
ACCTCTTCCCTTTATCGGGATTTGATAGCCGGTAACGCCGTGGAGGCCGATCAGATCATCGGTGATCTGAAAGCCCGTGCCAACCACGCCGGCCTGCCCGTTCCGCTGCTGAGTGCAGTATGGACGCAATGGACGCACCTGTCGGTTTATCAGCAAAACCGGGAATAACGTGACGGGCCCAATTTAGCGAAACTTGGCATGATTCTCATCGCGGGTCTGCTTGAACTGGCCCGCGACCTGTTTCGCGCCCTCTATATCGCCTTTCTCCACCTTTGCCTGCGCCTGCTCAATTTGTCCAAGCAACGTATCGATACCCCGCCGATAGTCCTGCATTTGCGGGCTTTCCGGCGCTTGCCCGCGTAGTTTCGGCGGGGTCGCGTCGCGAGCATCCGCGGCCGCAGCGTACATATCCGCCAGCGCCTGTTTCAGAGTGGCCGGATTATCGGTGTGAAGGACCGCGCTGTAATTGGCGGCAATCATATCCATATCTTCGCTCAGCTCCCGCGCCGTCGCCGCGGTGACGAACGAAACGGCCAGAAGCGGCAACACCGCGAGGAATAACCTTCTCATACCGGTGGCGACAAGGATCATGGTGAGTATCCGTTATTAACAGGTGATGGTAGGCCGAAGCCAATTATCGGTATCATTGGCCGGCGATCTTCGTCTGCGAGTAAAAATCTCATCGTTGACCGACAATTCAGTCATCGAAGCATGATTATTCTCACCGGCCAACAAGGTTGAGCATGGCACAAAGCTTGCGTCATTGACCGGCGATTTTCATCGCCGACAGCAGCACTGAACCGCATTGGATATTGCTGCGGGTCTCGGTATCGCTGCCGATGCTGACGATATTGCGCAGCATCTCTTTCAGGTTGCCGGCGATGGTTATCTCTCTGACCGGGTATTGAATTTCGCCGTTTTCCACCCAGAAACCGGCGGCGCCACGGGAATAATCGCCGGTGATGGCGCTGACTCCCCTGCCCCATCAGTTCCGTCACGACCAATCCGCGCCCCATCTGTTTTAACAGGCCGGCGAAATCGATCACCTGATGTGTTATCCGACAATTGTGTATACCGCCGGCATGTCCCGTGCTCTCAAGGCCGAGCTTGCGCGCCGCGTAACTGCCGAGCAACCAGGTGTTGAGCACGCCGTCCTGCACGATGGCACGATCGCTGGTTCTCACCCCTTCACTGTCAAATGGCGACGAGGCCAGTCCTTTGCGCAGATGAGGTCACTTCTGAATGGAGAGCCAATCGGGCAAAATGGCCTTACCAAGCGAATCGAGCAGGAAAGTCGACTTACGATACACATTACCGCCGCTGATGGCCCCGACGAGATGGCCAAACAATTCGGTGGCAACTTCGGCGGCAAACAGTACCGGCGCCTCCATGGTCGGCAGTTTACGTGGATTAAGGTGCGCCAGCGTGCGGCGCGCGCACTCCTCACCCACCCACTGCGGCGAGCGCAAATCGCCGAAGGCGCGGCCAAGGGTATAGGCATAATTGCGCTCCATATCGCCGCCGCTTTCGGCGATGACGCTACAGGAGAGAGAGTGACGTCTGCTGCTGTAGCTTTGCAACATGCCGTGACTATTGCCGAACACACGGGTGCTGAAATGGCTGTTGAAGCTGCCCCCTTCGGTATGGGTAATACGCTTATCGCTTTTAAGGGCCGTCTGTTCGGCCTCGGCGGCCAGGGCAATCCCGCGTTCGGCGTCCAGCTCGGCGGGGTGGAATAAATCCAGATCCTGCGCCTCGAACGCCAGCAGCGTTTTTTCCGCCGGCCCGGAGGCGGGATCAGGTGAAGTGTAACGAGCAATGTCCAGCGCGACGACGACGGTGCGGGCAATAGCATCCTGACTGAGATCAGTGGAGGAAGCGCTGCCTTTGCGCTGCTGATAATAAACGGTAATCCCCAGAGCGCCATCGCTGTTGAATTCGACATTCTCCACCTCGCCATAGCGGGTGCTAATGCCGATACCGGTCGTTTTGGTCACCGCCACTTCCGCCCCGTCCGAACCGGCGCGCTCCAGCGCCTGAGCGACCGCGTTTTCCAAAAGTGTGCGTTACTGGGCGACCTGGGTGACTAAATTCATAGTTCCGCTATTATTCATAGAGCATTATCCGCTAGAGGGAATCTCGCCGCACGCCCGGCAAAATCAAATTATGCGGTCAGCCAATCTGATACCGCTTTGCATCATGCCTTCAGTCTAACAGTCCGTACTGCATTTGGCACTGTGTGCGCGAAGGAAGAACGGCAGGCGGAGACCGCCGGCAAACCACCCTCAATGCGCGGATTAGGCTCGCGCTCGCCGCTCGTCCTTCGCCGTGACGGCGCTCCTGACCCTCGCAGTCGGGCTCATCCGGCGCTTATGGGCGGCCTTGACATCGTGCGGTAACAGGCAGAGAAAATTGGCGTTTAAACGTCGCACGGTGAAATAATGCCGTTGAGAATCCGAGGCAACCTGCTAGGATGAGCCTCTTTTTGAGGAACACCTATGAATAAACAGCCGGAAGAGTGGCAGGACCCACAGTCTTTGCAGCAGCAGGACGATGAGCAAGATGAAATAATCTGGGTCAGCAAGAGTGAAATCAAACGCGACGCCGAGACGCTAAAACAGTTAGGCGTTGAGCTGGTGTCACTCGGTAAAAATGCGCTGGAAAAAATCCCGCTGGACGATGACCTGCGCTGCGCCATCGCGCTGGCGCAGCGCATCAAGCGCGAAGGGCAGCGCCGGCAAATTCAGCTTATCGGGAAGATGCTGCGCGCCCGGGATCCGGAGCCTATCCAGCAGGCGCTGGATAAACTGAAGAATCGCCATAACCAGCAGATCACCTTGTTTCATAAGCTTGAAATACTACGCGACAAGCTGCTTGCGCAGGGCGACGACGCCATTGCACAAGTGCTAGAACATTATCCGCAGGCCGACCGCCAGCAGTTACGGGCGCTGGTACGCAATGCCCAGAAAGAGAAGGCGGCCAAAAAACCGCCAAAAACCGCGCGCCAACTTTACCAATACTTGCACACCCTGTCCGAGGCGGACTAACGCCGCGTCCCTTGGCGTCAGGCGCAGCTGCCGTCTGTCAGCACATTGAGATGCAGAAACTCAATTGCCACCGGCAACGGCAAATGGCTCATTACCGTCCGCCATAGGCCGTCAAGATTGGCATCATAAGGCTCGCTAATGGCGAATTGGCGATAAAAAGCCGGAAGATCGGCTATGTGATTAAAATCGAAGGATACTTTCTCCATAAGGCGCTCTCCGCTAAGCCGGTTATTCTCTCCCCGTACGGGCGCATAGGCGGTGTCCGCCGGCAAGGGTGGGCGGACACCGGCACCCTCAGAGTCCGCCGATGTGCAGAGTTTTGACTTCCAAATAATCTTCCATGCCCAGCACCGATCCTTCTCGCCCCAAGCCAGACTCTTTTACGCCGCCAAACGGCCCAAGCTCGGTAGACACCGCGCATTCATTAATGCCCACCATGCCGCTCTCAAGCGTCGCCGCCACGCGAAACACCCGCGCCAGATCCCGGGTGTAAAAGTAAGCGGCCAAACCATAGGGGGTGTCATTGGCACGCCGGATCACCTCTTCTTCGTCGATAAAACGGAAGCAGGCGGCAACCGGGCCAAAGGTCTCCTCGCGCGCCAGCTGCATGTCGTCGGTCACCTCGGCCAGCACCGTGGGCTGGAAAAAATTGCCGCCCAGCGGGTGGCGTTTACCGCCCGTTATCACACGCGCACACCCTTCGCCAGCGCATCATTCACATGTTCCTAGGCTTTTTCCACCCCGGCGCGATTAATGAGCGGCCCGACTACCACTCCGTCCTAGGCGCCATTGCCCACGGTCAGTTTTTCCACTTCCTGCGCCAGCTGCGTAACGAATCGATCGTAGACGCCGTCCTGAATAAAGAAACGGTTGACACTGACGCACACCTGCCCCGCATTACGAAATTTGTTGGCCATGGCGCCGGCCACTGCGGCTGTAATATCAGCTTCGTCAAACACAATATACGGGGCATTACCGCCCAGCTCCATGGAGATTTTTTTCATGGTATCGGCCACATTGCGCATGAGCGTTTTGCCGACGTCGGTCGACCCGGTGAGCGTCACCTTACGCACGGTGCTGCTGGCCATAATGGCATCGCTAATCGCATGTGTATCGCCAGCAACCCCGTTGAGAACCCCGTTCGGCACGCCGGCCTGCTGCGCCAGCGCCGTACAACCTGCTGCCAGTGCCGGGCCGAGCTTGCGGGTAAGCATCGCCATCGGGAAGTTCCAGGGGGTAATAGCCGCGACTACGCCTACCGGCTCGCGGGTGGCGAATATGCGCGAGTGGGCTTTGGCGGGCGGAATGATTTCGCCGTTGACCCGCTTGGCCTGTTCGGCAAACCACTGAATAAAGCTGGCGGCATACGCTACTTCGCCGGCGGCTTCCTTGACAGGCTTGCCCTGCTCGGCGCTCATCAGTTTCGCCAGATAGGGTTGATTCTCCATGATGGGCTGATACCAGCGGTAGAGCACCTCTGAACGCTCTTTCGCGGTTTTGGCGTGCCAGGCTGGAAAGGCCGCCGCGGCAATGGCAATGGCAATGGCCGCATCGGTTTCTGTTTTGCCCGCTTTGGCAACCCGGGCAAGGACTTCGCCGGTGGCCGGATTTTCCACATCAAAGGTGGTGTAGGACGTATGCCATTGGCCATTGATAAAATAGCCGGTATGGAACAAAGTATGCGCCTGAAGCGTTGCGTGATCTGTCATGGTGTCCTCGCGATGAAAAGAGGTCCCTGCCGGGGAGAAAAACGCTGTTAGCTATCAGTATAGTTGCCGGCGCCGGGTTCGCGCGGGTGCGGCAGGAGGAAATGAGCCAGCGGCGCTGGTGCTACCTGCATGAGTAGTGGGACTCGTTGTCGCCCTATCCCGCACGGTCGCGAGGATAACACCCTGTCCGCGGATACCAGCGCCGCGTTAACCGCTCAGGGCGTGGCGGTAGCGCCGGAGAATATCGGTCAGGCGCTCTACCTAGGCGATGATGTCCGGTGCGACCTGATACACCTCCAGCTTATGCCGGTAAACGCGCATCTCTTCGAGCAGTTGATCGAATTTACGGCTGCGGCGCGGATCGGAGCGCGAGACCAGGACCTGATCGGCAATCGCACGAATCTGACGGTGCCAGGCCGACAAATCCTCATTGACCGGGATATCCGCTCTGCGTAGCCGCTGATGCGCCACAATCAGCAGCAGCGCCAGGCGATATTTGGCCACATCTCCGGGAAAGATCGCCATCAGGTGAAACAGCTGCTGATACAGCAACGGCAAGTGATTGACCCGCCGTCGCGTCTTATTGGTGGACATTGCCGAAACCGCACCATAGACAAAGCGGTTGAGCAGGATACGTCCCGCGCGCTGCTTCGTGGCGTCGCGAATCAGTAAAATGACCAACATCGCCAGAACACAACCGATAAGCTGGCCGATGGCGCTGTCGAGAAAGGTGCTGATATTGAAGGACATCGGGTTCGACAGCACCAGAACATTGATAGTGCCTGCCAGGGTGCCTAGCGTCCCGAGACGCCGTTTTGGGACTTCGATACCGATGATGAAAGCCAAAATGCCCAGGGCAATACAGAGCAATAACAAGCTCTGCTGGGTCGAGGGCATGATCAACATGTAATACAGCGCGCCGGTGGGCAGCGCCGCCGACATGCCGATCACAAAATCTTTCGCCACCAGAAGCGGGTTGGCAGCCGAGCGCAGTGGCGATACCGGTACGCAAGCCGTTGATCATCCGCATGCCGCCCTTCGTGGGAGGGGGCGCTCACCTCTTGTTGAGTGGCAAGTACCGACGCCTCAACGCCGCTTATCCGTGCGTTGGTCTTCACTCCCTTCATCAGCAGCAGGTAGCGCGTCGCGCTACCCACCCAAGTATAAAGAGTTTGCGGTGTATCCCGCGTTGGCGTGGCGGCGATCACCTGACGCATCAGCTTCATCCGGCGATGAATTGCACCCACCGTATCAGCCGGCTCGCTCAGTAGCAACAGGAGATGAGACTTTACATAGTCGGGATGATTTTGCAGGATCAACAGCGTTTCGCACGCCTGGGTAATCAGCGTGAGCGACAGGGTATTGATGGCGATAAGCCGCTGATTGCTGGCCTACCAGTGGGCCTATTCCATCATCAAGTTGCTGCGCATGCCCGATAAGGCATTGGTAGCTTTCACCAGCGCGCCCCAGGCATTATCCATCTCTTCTTTCGGCGCGTTGCTCACACACAGTTGCAGCAGGCGATAATGGTCAATCAACAGCTTATACAGCGCATGAGCGATATCGCGCTTGATGGAACGGTGTGAAAAGAGGATATCGGCCAAAATGGCGCAAACAATGCCCAGAACAATTTCGCTAACGCGTTCCACGGCGAACTGCGGTTCCATCTGCGGGAAGCTTTGAATGCCGACGATAATAATCAGTGTGGTGTAGCCCGCCAGGCCGAAGGCATACGAGTTCTCCACTTTCACCAGCGAGTAAATCCACATGCACAGACCGGCCCAGATGCAGCTCAATAATAGCATCACCACCGGCGCGCGGATGGTCAAAATAATAATCACCAGCGCACCCAAGCAGCCGATAAACGTACCGATAATTCTCAACATACCGCGGTGGCGGATGGCGCCGGCGGCAAAGGCCGGGCCGGCGGTAACGATGGCTGCGGTGAGAACCGACCAGCGCGGCGTTTGCAGCTGAAAATGAAAACCGAGTACCAACGCCAACAGAATGGCAAACGTCAGCTTGCAAGCGAAGCGCCAGTGGAAAAAGAGAGGTTGCAGCATTAGCGGGCCACCGGTTAACCGAACTCGCTCAGGCGGTGAATCAGCTGCATCAAAGGAGACACTCGCCCGGGCTGGCCGTCGCGCCGGCCGGTAATGACCACCGTCGCGATCGTCCCTGCCGGGTAGAGATCGCCTTGCTGCTTATCAAGCAGAATTTTTACCGGGACCCGCTGCGCCAGGCGCACCCATTCCAGATTGGAATCCACGCTGGCGAGGCCTTTACTGTCCACCGCACTGCTGCTGTTGTTGACCCCGGAGGCGATACTGTCGACGGTACCGGTGAGGATGCGGTTACTGCCAAGCGGCATGATTTCCACACGATAGCCCGGCCGCACCCTTTCCAGCTTGGTCTCTTCCATATAGGCCAGCAAATAGAAGGTGTTTTTTTCACCAAAGCAACCGCTACCGAGCCGCGGGTGATGAACTCGCCGGCGTGTACATTCAGATTGGTGACCCAACCGTCCGCCGGTGCCCGCACCTCGGTGCGCGCCAGATCCAGCCTGGCCAGATTCCGCACCGCGATGGCTTTGGCCAGTTGATGGCTGACGGTCGAAAAATCGTTGCTGGCCTGATCGATTTGTTCCTGGGACATGGCATTGGTTCCGAGGCTGCGCTGCCGCGACGCTTCGCGTTTTTTCTCCTCCTCCAGCGCCTGATAGTAACTCACGTCCGCTTGCGCCAGCGCTTCCTGATACCGCGGCTTATCGACGACCAACAACAAATCGCCTTTTTTACCGGTTGATTATCACGAATAGGCACGGCGCTGAGCTGGCCGTTGACGTCCGGCGCAATGGCCACCACATCGGCGGTGAATTTGGCGTCCCGCGTCCAGGGCGATTCGGTATAAAAGGACCAGGCACGGAAAATAGCGATAGCGGCAATCAGCACCAGAGTGACAGGAAATCAAATAAAAAACACAGCAATACAGCGCGGTATTGAATAAGGCCGGGTGCCAGACAAAATCATAGATTCCGCTGGGCAACAAAAACCTGCGCAGCGCAAAAAACAACGCCAGCGAGAGAATCATCTCGAATAATACCGGTGGAAAGGACAGGCCGAAAATCACCATGACCGGAAGCAAACTCATACGTTTTCCTTTGACTGTAACCGTGCAGGTTCCTAAGTGCCCTGCGCCGCCCTGGCATAATTTTCACGGCAAAAGACCGTCATCCCCCGGTCGCGCTCAGGATGAGTATAGAACCCCGTCGGGGGAAATGAAGACGCTTTCCGGAAGAGGCGGCGGTAAGCCGATCGTGTCCAGTCCGTTTAAATTGTTACTATTTATTAAAAGCTAATAAACTAATGGATAATTACAGGCTGATAGGCGCAATACACTGAACCAACGCTGCTATATTATCCTGTACATTCCAGCGGTTTCAACATAACGTGATATAAATCCCTTTTAAGCCAGAGTGAATAATGGAGAGACTAAAACGCATGCTAATCTTCGCCCGGTGGTGGAGGCCAATTCGTTTACCAGCGCCGCCCGCCGACTGCAAATGAGCATCTCATCCGTCAGTCAGACCGTGGCGAAACTGGAAAATGAATTGCAGGTTAAGCTGCTCAACCACAGTACCCGCAGCATCGGTCTTACCGAAGCCGGCAAGATTTACTATCAGGGTTGTCGGCGGATGTTGCAGGAATTCAAAGAGGTGTACGAGCAATTGTTCGCCTTTAACAATACTCCTATCGGTACTTTGCGCATCGGTAGCTCGTCGATGCTGGCCCATAATGTCCTGGCCTCGATAACCGCCACAATGCTGAAGGAGTATCCCGGCCTGTCGGTCAATCTGGTGACCGGCATTCCGGCGCCGGACCTTATCGCCGACGGCCTGGATCTGGTGGTCCGGGTGGACACGCTGCAGGATTCCGGACTGTTTTCGCGCCGGGTGGGAATTATGCCGATGGTGGTGTGCGCCGCCAAAAGCTATCTGGCACAGTGGTGCACGCCGGAAAAACCCGGCGATATAGCCAATTTCTCTTGGCTGGAGTATGACGTGCGTCCCGACAGCGAGTTTGAGCTTATGACGCCGGAAGGGAGTACGCTGCATCTGTCACCGGCCGATCGCTTTGTCACCAACGACTCCCAGACTCTGATTCGCTGGCTTATCGCCGGCGCAGGCATTTGTTATGTGCCAATCATGTGGGTTTTGGACGAGATAAGACGCGGCAATGTCGAGATATTATTCAGCCGTTATCACTCCGATCCACGGCCTGTCTACGCAGTCTATACGACGCGTGATAAGTTGCCGCTCAAAGTACAAGTGTGCATTAACTATTTGACCGACTATTTCAACAGGGTGACGGAAATGTACCAGACCTTCCGTCAGGACAGCGGAGGGTAAAACCCGGCAAGCACGGTGGCGTGAGACGCTTGAGAGGCCTGCCGCGCAAGCTAAGTATCTTGCGGCGCTAGCGCAGCAGCTCAGGCGGTACCACCCACGGTGATTTTATCCAGCTTCAGCGTCGGCTGGCCCACACCCACCGGCAGGCTTTGGCCCTCTTTACCGCAAAGCCGACCCCCTTGTCCAGCGCCAGATCGTTACCCACCATCGAGATTTGCTGCATCGCCTCAATGCCGGACCCGATAAGCGTCGCCCCCTTCACCGGCGTGGTAACGCGTCCATTCTCAATCAAATAGGCTTCCGAGGTAGAGAAAACGAACTTGCCGGAGGTAATATCGACCTGTCCACCGCCAAAGTTGGGCGCGTAAATGCCCCGCTCCACGCTGGCGATAATCTCCTCCGGCGTCGATTGACCTGCCAGCATGTAAGTATTGGTCATACGCGGCATCGGCAAGTGCACATAAGACTCGCGCCGGCCGTTGCCGGGTAGGCGCAACCCCCATCAGCCGGGCATTGAGTTTGTCCTGCATATACCCTTTCAGCCGGCCGTTTTCGATCAGGACATTATATTGTCCCGGCACGCCTTCATCATCGATCTCCAGCGAGCCGCGCAGGCCGGCGAGCGTGCCATCGTCAACCACCGTGCAGAGTTCAGAAACCACCAGCTTGCCCATCTGGCCACTGGACACCGAGCTGCCGCGGCGGTTAAAATCGCCATCCAGGCCATGTCCCACCGCTTCCCGCGCCCAGCTGTCGGCCCGCACCTCACCGTCAACGTCTTCGAGGAAGAAATCGTAGCCAAAACGGCTGCCGCTGGCGCCGCGTTCGCGTTTACCGTCCTGCTCCACCTGCACGCTGATGGACAGACGTACCAACGGGCGCACATCCGCTACCAGCGTGCCGTCCGTCGCGGCGACCAGGATCTGCTCATAAACCCCCGACAGACTGGCCGTGACCTCCTGGACGCGCGCATCGGCAGCGCGCGCCGCCTTATCAACCGGATGCAGCAGCGCGATTTTCTCCTCGCGCGGCAGGCTGCTGAGCGGATCCAGTGGCGGGTACAGGGGGCGGTAGACCACCGCGCCCAAGGTTTGCACTCGGCCGTTGCCCGCTTCGCTGACGATACTGCGCGCGGCCATCACGCTTTGATTCAATGCCGCGAGAGTGATTTGGTCGGCATAGGCGAAACCGGTTTTTTCGCCTCTTATCGCCCGCACGCCCACGCCCTGGTCGATGTTATACGACCCTTCTTTGATAATGCCGTCTTCAATGACCCAGGCTTCGTGATAACTTGACTGGAAATAAAGATCGGCATAGTCCAGACGCCGTGCGCTCATCTGCTCCAGCAATGAGAAAAGATGCTCATGCTGCAGACGATTAGCAGAAAGTAAATGATCACTGACTAACGTCAGGCTCATAGGTTCTCGCTCTCAAATAAATGAATTTGACCCGCCACGGCTCGAATACAAGCTTGCGTCATTTTTATAGACTGCGGCAATTCCCTGTCGGCGTCAAATAACCGGCTTTTATTTCGACTTGGCCTCCGACGCCCGCGGCTGACGTAAAACTTCCTGTATTCTCGGCTCTTCCAGGCTGCCGCTAATGTGGTAGCGAATAAGCGATAGCTTACTCCATAAGGGCGCCAGCACCTTGCTGGCGGCAAAGACCGCGGCCCCCACCACTGGGTTAATCACGAATGCCGTCGCCACCCCAACCGTTGCCGAAATTTCAGGCGCGATCACGGCTTCCATGTCGATGCGCTGGCGATTCAAATCAACATCGCCGGTCATGGCGATATCCGCTTCCAGGCCGTCAATCAGCAGGTCGTTGGTATGTAAGGTACCTTCTTTTAACCAGGCGGTACCTTTGATCGAGTCAAAATAAAATCCCTTGCCGAAAGTGTCGCTAAAATCAAACTGCAATTTACGTAGCAGTGCATCAAAGCTGATCAACCGCAGGAGGCGCCCGGCGCTGCCGCTGCTGATGTTGTCGATTTTGCCTTTGCCCAATTGGCTGTGCAGCACCCCGTTCAGACTGGCGATATCGGGCTGCCAGGGCGCCTCGCGCCAGTGTAAATCATAATTGAGGTGAAAGGGCGCCTCGCGCAGCGGCAAATCCATGCCGATGTAATCGGCCGCGGCGCCGATATCTTTCCCCGCCAGCGTGCCTTTCAGCGAGGTCCGGTTCTCGCGGCGGTTGTGCAGCCAGCTACCCTCGGCGGTCAGCCGCGCGTTGCCAGTATCGATAACTCCGCCGGTGAGCATCAGTGTGTCCTGCTGCGGTTGGATAGTGGCGCTGATCTGCCCCAGATTCTGCCCTTTAATCCAGCACTGGCGGCAGGTGAAAGACAGCGCGGGCCAGCCGGCGAAGGTATCGCTGTCGCTTAAAAGCTGTTTCGTGGGGGATGCGCCATCATCCCCGCCGGCGGTAGCAAATGTCGGGTTGTAGTAGAGATAGGCCAGATCAGCGCGCCAGGGCGCGTTCGCGGCCATGGTCAGCGTGCCCTTAATCTCTTTTCCCTTCACAGCCACCTTACTGCCGCCGGCAACATTACTGCGGGTCAGCGCCAGTTGATGCCAGACCTGGCCGCCCAGGGTCAGGACCGGGGTATGCAGCGTCAGCGAATCGGGATAACGAAAACGCGCAGCCGATAGCGGATCCCCCGGTGGGGTCGGCGATTTGAGCAGCGCCAGCCATTTTTCACCGTCGAGCGCCGGCAGCGACAGCGTCAGTCTGCGGTCCGCCGGCAACGGTGGTATCTTGCCGCCGTCCGCCCAGGCGCCGCGCGCCAGCGTGACCTGGCGCCCCAGCAGCCATTGGCTATTGAAACTGTTGCCGCCGCCGGCGTGACCGCTTAACAGGAAGGAACGCAGGTCGCCGGTAGCATTTACCGCAAGCATAAACGGCCGGCCTCCGGGTTTATCCAGCGGAGGAGGCAAGTGACTGCTTACATTTTTCAGATCGCTCTTCACTGCGACCTGATAGCGTGTGTCCCCTTTCAGCGGTAAAGCGACGGCGATATCGCTCTGCCAGGCGGCGCGGCCGTTGACCGATGTCTTCAGCGCGTCCGGCAACCCGGGCAGTTGGTTAAGCGCCCAGTCCCCATTCAGGCCGACGTTCACATCAAAGCCGGTGGGCTTCTCCCTGGTTGTGAAATTCACCGAGACCGGTTGGCCGAACCACTGCGCATCAAGCGGCGCACTGTCCAAATCCCCGTTACTGTAATGGAAATTACCGTTTAGCCGCTGTAGCGTCGTGCCGAGCGGTTTGATAAACAGTGAATTATTCTGTAGCGCTACATTGCCGGCAGCGGTCACCAGCTGACCGTCAAGGGGAATATCCAAATGCAGATTGCCGTGCACTTCTCCTCCAACCTGCAACTCATTAAGCGTTTTACCGAGAGACGCTTTGAGGGGTGTTTGCAGGAAATAGTCGCGGATAGCATCGCCGGTGCCGCTGAGGCCGACGTCGATCAAGAGCTTTTCTTTGGAATAATCGGGAATACTGGCGGCGATATTGCTGCCCTTAGCCTCGCCGAGCGCGGTTTGCGGCGCATGCATAAACAGGCCGTCGTTGACAAAATCCAGGTCGATATCCAGCTGCGTCAGCGGCGGCCAACCGGGTTCAAACTCATATTCCGCCTGCTTGAGCGGCACCCACACCTCGAACTGCCCGTCGTTATGTTTGAACGGAAACCGGCTGGGGCTGCCGGCAAACACCAAGGTGGCATTATCGACCTGACCGCCCTTAAGCGCGCCGGTCATATAGTCCACCAAACGGGTCCCCATCAGCGGCTCCGGAAAATAACGCCAGGCGTCGGCGGCATTGTCCAGGCGCAGACCGGCAAGGATATCCAGCCAGGGCTCGCCTTTTACCGGCTTATGGAAATAGAAATCGCCGTTGGCCCATAGCGATCGCGCCTGCGCATCGATATTACGGCCCCACAGCACCAGCCCTTCCTGCGGGTTATGACGCCAGTCAAAGGTTGCACGGGCGCGGGACAACGCCAGCGGCGCGCGGAACATGCTCGGATAGGGGAGCGTGCTGTTGTCCAGCGCGAGCTGCAACCGGCCGGTGGCCAGCGAGCCTTCTGCCGAGCCAGAGACATGCTCCGCCCCCGGCAGCAACTCCCAGGTCTGCCAACTGAGGCTGCGCCAGCGCGCCTGAAAACGCGTGGAGCCGGGGTCGTTAAGCGGAATGTCCAGCGCCAGCGCGGACAGTTCGCCGCGCGGTTGCAAATCATGCCAACGGGCGCGTAGCGTCGGCGTCACCGCCGAAATAAGCGGCAGCAGCGGGCTGAATAGCTCCAAATCAAGCCTGCTGGCGCGCAGGCGGATCTCGCCTTCCCGATCGGGGAAAAAGAGATGCCGTTTCGCCGGCAACCAGAGTAAGGACAGCGCCGCGGGCGCCCAGGATTGGCCGTCGGTGGCAATATTCAGCGTCGGAACTTCCATCTGCCAGGCGTTCTGCCGCTTGCTGAGATGGAGCGCCATCCGATCGACGTCGAGCCGATGCGTCTGGTCGCCGTCCTGCCAGAGCGCCGCGCCACGGCTGAGCAGCACGTCCGCACCGGCGATCTCCCCCTTTTCGAGGGTTAGCCAGGCCGCTAGACTGAAATCGGCGCTTTGCAGGCCGGTATTGCTCTGCAGCAGTTGGCTGAACCACGGCTTGAGATCGACATCACGGGCCTGCAGATACACCTTGCCGTTATCGAGCAGCCCCTGCTGATCGTGCAGATCCATGCGCACGTCGATAGCCCCCTGCTGCACCTCGGTACTCGATAGGCTGATCTTGCCTTCTACACGGTGACGGTTGAGGGTATTAAGCCAGGTGAGCTGCGGTACGGAAAGCCGGGTCCGCTCTCCCGAAGGGGTCAAAAAGGTGATCTGGCTTCCGCGCAGGATAAAATGATCGAACTGACGCAGGAAAAGATTGGAAAAGCGATCGGAACTGATAGGGCTACCGCGGTGATCCCGTCCCATCAACGTGGTATTAAGATCCAATTGCAGGCGGTAAAAGGTGACATCGCGGAACTGCCAGCGCCAGTGCAACAAAGATTGCCACACGTCCAGCGCCAGCGTGACGCGCTGCACGTGCAGCCGCTCGTCGGCGGTAGCGGCATCAATGCCGCCAATGTCCAGTGTGGGTCCAAAGGATTGCCAGCTACTCTTTAACTGTCGCAACTGAATATCGGCATCGAAAGCGCGATTCAATACGGAAACAATTTGTGGACGGAAGCGATCCAGGTGAGGCAACGCCAGACGCAGCGCGCTAACCGTCAACGCCACCAGGACGATCAGGGTGACGCCAATTGCCATCAGTATCCCCGGTAGTCGCTTCACGCCTGTTTCCTTGCTTGCTGTTGCGCAGCCGTCACGTCCGACGTGACGGCTTTTACTGGTTACGGATCTGCATGAGGGCAACGGCTTACATCATCACCACATCAAACTGCTCCTGGCTGTAGAGCGGCTCGATTTGCACCTTCACCTGCTTGCCGACGAAAATTTCCACCTCCGCCAACGCGTGAGATTCATCGCTTTTGAGTGCCTCACCCACCGCAGCCGAGGCATAGACCAGAAAACGATCGGAGTCATAGGCATGGTGGACGCGCACGATTTCGCGCATGATTTCATAGCACACCGATTCGATGGTTTTCACCGTTCCGCGGCCGTGACAGGTAGGACACTCGCTACACAGCACACGTTCAATACTTTCACGTGTGCGTTTACGTGTCATCTCCACCAGTCCCAATTGCGAGAAACCGTTGATACCGGTTTTCACCCGATCTTTACTCAGCGCCTGCTCAAGGGAATGCAGCACCCGCCGACGGTGCTCCTCATTGCTCATATCGATAAAATCAATAATGATGATCCCGCCGAGATTACGCAGCCGCAGCTGGCGCGCAATGGCCTGCGTCGCTTCGATATTGGTATTGAAGATCGTTTCATCAAGATTGCGGTGGCCGACGAAGGCGCCCGTATTGATATCGATAGTGGTCATCGCCTCGGTTTGATCGATGATCAGATAGCCGCCGGATTTCAACTCCACCTTACGTTCCAGCAAGCGCTGGATTTCATTTTCCACATCGTAGAGATCGAAAATCGGTTGTTTGCCGCTGTAATATTCCAGCTTGGCGGTCATCTCGGGAATATATTCGGCGGTAAATTCCAGCAGTAATTCGTGCGTCAGTCGTGAATCGACGCGGATTCGGTCCAGCGCCGCACCGGCGAAGTCCCGCAGAATACGCTGGGCGAGGGCTAACTCCCCGTACAGCCTATAACGGGTCTGATTGCGGCGCTTGCGCTCCATGACCTTGGTCCAGAGCCGTTTGAGAAAGGCGGCATCCTGAGACAGCTCTTCACTGCCGATACCTTCAGCCGCGGTACGGATGATAAATCCGCCCTGCTCGTCGCAATACTGAGCCACTATTTGTTTCAATCGCTCGCGTTCCGCCTCGCTATCAATACGCTGCGATACACCCACATGGGCGGCGCCGGGCATAAAGACCAGATAACGCGATGGCAGCGTGATATCGGTGGTCAGTCGCGCCCCTTTCGTTCCGAGGGGATCCTTCACCACCTTAACCATAATATCCTGCCCCTGGCGCACCAGCTCGGCGATATCCCGTACCTGAAAATTCTTTTGTTCTTCGCCGGCCACGCATTCGGTATGGGGCATAATATCCGAAGCGTGCAGAAAGGCGGCTTTATCCAGGCCGATATCGACAAACGCCGCCTGCATACCCGGCAGCACGCGGCTGACCCGCCCTTTATAAATATTACCGACAATACCGCGCCGCGCTTCCCGCTCGATATGGATTTCCTGCAGGATGCCGCCATCGATATAGGCAACCCGAGTTTCGGAGGGCGTGATATTGACCAGTAATTCAGCTGTCATAGATTCCTCTTGCTCATATCTGAGCGTTGAATTCACCGAGCAGTTCCCAGGTTTCCACCAGCGGCAAGCCCACCACGGCATGATAACTGCCGCGTATCGACCGCACGGCTCATTACCCGCTCGGTATCAGCCAGCGCCACCGCGGTTATCACCTGATGGCGCTGGCCGGAAAGCTGCGCCAGCATTTGCCGGGTATGTCCACAGTCCTGAGGCTTTTCCAACACCTGTTGCTTGAGCACCACTATGGTGTCGGCGCCCAACACTGGCCGGGATTCCGGCGCGCAGGCCACGCCGGCATACGCTTTCTCGCACGCCAGCCACTGCACGTAGTCTAGCGCGCTTTCGCCGGACCTGCGCCGCTCTTCCACCGGGCGGCAATCACCGCAAAAGGGACATCCAGCAGCGCCAGTAATTCCCTGCGCCGGGGCGAGGCAGACGCCAGATATATCGCAGTCATTGCGGTTTCCTTCTATCGCTACTGCACGGCAAATTGACGGCGTATTTTGCGCATCAGCAGAAACAGCCAGGGCCACAATACGCCATCCACCACGCTGCTCCAGAATATTTCCGGGCGGAATGAAATATTAATCACTAAAAATTCCGCCCAGAATACGATCACCTGGGTTGTTAATGACAGCAGTATCACAATCAGCGCCTGTTGCCAAAAGGCCATGTTGCGAAATAACTGAAATTTGAATACTACCAGATAGGCGAGAATACTGAGCGCCAGGGCGCGCACGCCCAGCGTTGAGCCGAGGATCAGATCCATTATCAGCCCGAGGATAAACCCGGTGCCTACATTAACCCGATGCGGCAACGCCATCACCCAGTAAATGAGCAGCAGGTTGAGCCAGGAGGGACGAAAAAGATACAGCTGGGGCGGCCAGGGCATGATTTGCAGAACAATCGCGATAAGGAATGAGAGCCAAATGATCCAGCCGCCGTGGCGGTGATACCGGTTCATTGCCGCTCTCCCGCGCCGCTGAACAACGGCCGCCGCGGCGGCGGACCCATGGCATCAGGCGGCGGCAGCACCTGCGGCATCATCTGCATCAGGCGCTCATTGGCCACCCTGTGGACCTCATCGGGCGGCAGCGGCACTTCGCCGCGCGGGTCGGCGCCCCATAGCAATAGCAGATAGCGCAAACGCTGCAAACCAGCGGTGGGTCGAGCCTGAATGACAGTGTAGGCACGCTGGGTATCGACTTTTACCGAAGACACAACCGCCACCGGATACCCTTCCGGGAAGCGGCCGTCCAAACCGGAGGTCACCAGCACATCGCCGACGCGGATATCGGTATTGCCCGGCAAATGCTCCAGCTGTAAATCCTCGGTGCAACCGTTGCCGGCAACGATCACTCGGATATCGTTGCGAAGTACCTGAATCGGCAGCGCATGGGAAGAGTCGCAAATCAGCAGCACGCGGCTGGTCAGCTTGCTGGTGGCAATCACCTGGCCCACCACGCCTTTGTCGCTGATGACCGGCTGACCTACATAAACGCTATTATCCAGCCCCTTGTCGATCACTACCTGGTCGCTATAGGGATCGGTACTGGTGGAGATCACCTGGGTGACCATTTTCTGTTCATCCTGGCGCAGCGGCGAGCCCAGCAGCTCGCGCAGCCGGGCGTTTTCCTGCTTATACTGGCCCAGCAGCAGCAGCTCGCTGTTCTTTAACAGCAACTCCTGGCGTAGCGCCCGGTTTTCCAGCGCCAGCTGGGCGCGGGTCGCCAGCGTCTGCGACACATTATCCAGCATCTGACGCGGGCCATTCGCCAGGAAGTAGAAGGGACTGACGGCCGTATCCATATAGGTACGGATTTTCACGAACGTCCCCAGCCGGCTGTCGGCGATAATGGCGGCAATAGCCACCATGACCGCCAGAAAAAGTCGCAGTTGCAGAGAAGGGCCTCTGCTGAAAATCGGCTTCATAAACTATGCGTTTTCCTCAACAAAAAAGGAGGGCGCCGTCCGGGACTGCCCATTGCCGCATTCACCCGGACGGTTCCCCCCTTTTCGAGGCAGGTTATTCTTCGCTGAACAAATCACCGCCGTGCATATCGATCATCTCCAGTGCCTTGCCCCCGCCGCGGGCGACGCAGGTGAGCGGATCTTCCGCTACCACAACCGGGATTCCGGTTTCTTCCATCAGCAGGCGATCGAGATTACGCAGCAAAGCACCACCGCCGGTAAGCACCATACCGCGCTCGGATATATCGGAGGCCAGCTCTGGCGGGCACTGCTCCAACGCCACCATCACCGCGCTCACGATACCGGTTAACGGCTCCTGCAGCGCTTCCAGAATCTCATTCGAGTTCAGGGTGAAACCGCGCGGCACGCCCTCGGCCAGATTGCGGCCGCGCACTTCAATCTCGCGCACCTCGTCATCCGGATAGGCGGAACCGATACCGTGTTTGATCCGCTCCGCTGTGGCCTCGCCGATCAGCGAGCCGTAATTGCGGCGCACATAGTTAATAATAGCTTCATCGAAGCGATCGCCGCCAATGCGCACGGAAGAAGAGTACACCACGCCATTAAGCGAAATAACCGCGACCTCGGTGGTGCCGCCGCCGATATCCACCACCATCGATCCCGTCGCTTCAGAGACCGGCAGGCCGGCGCCGATGGCGGCAGCCATGGGTTCTTCAATCAAAAACACTTCGCGCGCGCCCGCGCCCTGCGCGGATTCGCGAATCGCTCGGCGCTCTACCTGGGTCGCCCCCACCGGAACGCAGACCAGCACGCGCGGGCTGGGCCGCATGAAGCTGTTGCTGTGGACCTGTTTGATAAAGTGCTGCAGCATTTTCTCGGTGACGAAGAAATCGGCGATAACTCCATCCTTCATCGGCCGGATGGCCGCGATGTTGCCGGGCGTACGCCCCAGCATCTGCTTCGCTTCATGGCCGACGGCCGCAACGCTTTTCGGTGAGCCGGCGCGGTCCTGACGAATGGCAACGACGGAAGGTTCGTTCAAGACAATGCCCTGTCCTTTTACATAAATGAGGGTATTGGCGGTACCCAGGTCGATGGACAAGTCATTGGAAAACATGCCACGAAATTTTTTAAACATAACTGAAGGATAATCCTGCAAGCTGGAGCGAAAAATTAAATCCGCCTACTTTACCAACCACGAGAAGCAGCGACAAGGCGTAAAAACGCGCGACTTCTATGAAAAATACGTCCCCGTTAACATTCACACTTACCGAAGAAATTTCCTCTGCAGATTATTAGCCAGGCGAAGTGCGAGATTATCACTTTTTCTGACGTTCAATATGACGAATATAAGGGTCAGAATCTGGTAAATTCCTTTATTCGTGCATTGTGAGCGCCCACTAACGTGTGAGGCTGTTGAGGCGTATTGTACGTTAATTTTGCACGGACCTTTATACTAATCTCGGATCAAATCGTGAATATTTTTTTAGCAACTCTCCTAACGGCGCGATCGGTGCGAAAAAATCCCCCTCGCCCCCCGCCACGGCATTATCCAGCAAGGTTTGCCACTCGCGCACGCTGCGCACGCCGGTCGCAAAAACCCGCGTCCGGGTGCCCAGGCAAGCTTCCGGCAAACTTTGCACGAACAGCTGATTCTCCTGACGCTGGTCGATATCGCGCACCAAACCGGGATGCAGTTTGATGACCGAAATCGGTACCAGACTGATATAACCGGTACTGACCAGGGTCATCCCCGCCCGGTTGACCGTTAGCAGGCAACCGAGTCCGGCCAACAGGCGCAGCGCCGGACGTAACGGCTCCAAGTGTTGACAGAGATCAGCCTCAACAAGTTCAAACATAATTTGGCTACGCATCAATTTACCGCACTGCATAAGGGTATCGCGCAACCAGCGGCGGAAATCGCGCTGTAAGAGTGAGTCTACACTTACCGCGATAGATAACACTACACCGGGCAATTGGGACAACAGCGCGATCAGGCGTAATAGTTGCTGGCGTTCATAACGCTGCACCAGGCCAAGTTGACGCATTACCGGCAGGAATTCAGCGGCCGTCAAGGTATCTCCGCCATCATGGATACGATTGATAACCACGTAATGATCGAGCGCGCCGTCACGGCCGAAAGCGGGACGGATGAGCAATTGCGGGCCACCGCCGGCCAGCGTGTTCTCCAGCAGGGTGCGCCATTTGACATTACCCCGCGCCTGCTGCGGCACGCGGTTATCGTAGACCGACCAGCCGTTGCCCCCCTGCAGTCCTGCCTCACGGGCGGCATGTTCGGCGCTCTCCATCACCTCCACCGCCGTCTGGCCGGGGCGGTAGGCGCTTACGCCGATATGCAGCAGATCATCGCGACAGGTGGCGGGTATATCCGGTAGGATGGCCAGCGCGCCCAGCAGTTGTTGGGTCAGCGATTCCGCCTCTTTTAACGAGCGATGCGGTAGCAGAACCGCCAGATCGTCGCGGAAATAGTGCGCCAGCAACGCGTCCGGATAGCGTTTGAGTGATACCGACACTAGATTGATCAGGGCGCCGTCAATCGCCGCGGCATGGGTCGGCCCCAGCCGCTCCACCAGCCGCTCCGGGTCCGGTCGCATAATCAACAGCACCACGCCGTGGGCGCCGACATCCTGATTATCCTCAAGCTGCAGCGCCAGTTGGCTCTCGAACGACAGCCGGTTGGTCAAACCGGTACGCGCGTCCTGGGCGGCGAAAGCACGGATTAAGATATCGACCCGACTACGCTGCTCGCGCGCCTGCGCCAAATCGCGCAGCAGCCGATCAATCGCACTGCCGGTCAGAGTGGGCATTTCATCCGGCTGTTCACCTACGTTGTCCCGCTCGCCGTAGATAATGCGTCTGGCGCGTGTTTCCAGCGACTCTTGCGGCTGTATTTGCCGTCGCAGCCAGCGCAGAGCGAGGAACAAAAACACGATGATTAACCCCAGCGCCACGCTGACCGGCGCGGTTGCGCGCAGGGAATGTACATCGCTGGCCAGCGTGTCGGTGTAGGAGATAACCAACCGGTAATCAGGATGGCGCGGCAAGGGCAATTCCCGCTGCCGCTGGGTGTCGGATAACGGGTCGCCGCGCCCGTTGCCTGGCGGCAGCGCCAGGCGGTAAACCGTTTCCCCTTGGCGTTGCAGCGTCAGTTGGGTGATACCGGCGCTATCCATCGCCAGTGGCAGCCAGGGCGTCATGGAAGACAGCGGCTCGGTCAACATCAGGCGATCAAAACTGTCGGCCATTGCCGTCAACTGCCTGTCCAGGCGTTGCTGGTGTAACCTGAAATAACTCAATGCGCTGCCCGCCAGCATCAGCAGCGTCACCAGTGCACAAAACATGGCCGTCATGGCCGAGAGTCGGACGTTGAGTCGCATCCCTGAACTCCATAACAAAAGAAGGTTACCGGTATTCGTTCACGGGCTGCATTAAAAATAGCCGTTTCCGTCAGCGAATAAAAACGCAATTTATACGTCATACTGAAACCGGCACTAAAATTTTTCCGCTGGAGTCCGCCATGAAACCTTTGCCCCCTTACGCGAGGCCGACGTCACCGCCGAGGACGTGTTTTTCCAGCGCCACAAGGTATTGAAAGCGCTAGGCATTACCGCGGCTACCCTCAGCCTGTCTCCCTCGGCGCGTGCCGATCTGCTGTCATTTTTCAGTCGGGATAAGGCGGTAGAGCCGCCGCTGGGCAAGCCGCTGGACTTTACCCAACCGGCGGCGTGGCACCTGAAAACGCCGCTGACCCCAGTAGACAAGGTCACCGGTTACAATAATTTTTACGAATTCGGACTGGATAAGGCGGACCCCACCGCACACGCCGGCGGGTTAAAAACCGAGGGGTGGCAGATCCGCATCGACGGCGAGGGCGAGGGCGAGGGCGAGGGCGAGGGCGAGGGCGAGGGCGAGGGCGAGGGCGAAACCGATGACGCTGGACATGGCCGATATTTTCAAGCGGTTCGCGCTGGAAGAACGTATTTACCTCCCGCCCGAAACAGGCCATTAAAAGATATCTTCGCAGATACCGCCAGTAATTTGCTGCGAAAATCCGCGATATCATTATAATGCCTGACCCCGATGGCAAATCAGCACCGAAATGTCAGCAAAAAGATGACAAATCGTTTACCGTTGGTTATTTTCTACGTGGTAACGTAAATTGAAGGGAGATCGCCGCACAATGGCCGATAAGTTCCACATTTTGCTTCTCAATGGGCCGAACCTGAATTTGCTCGGCACCCGCGAACCGGACAAGTATGGTCATACCACGCTTGCCGACATTACCGCGGACCTGAGCGCGCTGGCCGGCAGCTTGGGGGCAGAATTCAGCCATTTTCAATCCAATGCGGAGCATGCGCTGATCGACCGTATCCATCAGGCCCGGGGCAATACCGATTTTATCGTTATCAACCCCGCGGCGTTTACCCATACCAGCGTCGCCCTGCGCGATGCGCTGTTAGCGGTAAACATCCCGTTCATTGAGATTCACCTCTCCAATGTCCATGCGCGGGAACCTTTCCGTCATCACTCCTATCTGTCCGATATTGCGATTGGCGTTATATGCGGCCTCGGCGCCGATGGGTATCACTTTGCTTTACAGACGGCGGTCAAACGCCTGTCCACATCCAATTAATTAGAGTATGGAACCCCACTCATGGATATTCGTAAGATCAAGAAACTGATTGAACTGGTTGAAGAATCCGGCATTTCCGAGCTGGAAATTTCTGAAGGTGAAGAATCGGTTCGTATCAGTCGTGCTACGGCTCAACCGGCCTATCCGATGATGCAACAGGCTTATATCCCTGCGGTGCAGCAACAGTCCGCGGCCCCGGCCGCCGTGCCCGCGACCATGAGCGGTCACATGGTGCGCTCGCCGATGGTGGGGACGTTCTACAGCACCCCTAGCCCGGATGCGAAACCTTTCGTCGAGGTCGGTCAGAAGGTCAACGTTGGCGACACCCTTTGTATCGTTGAAGCGATGAAAATGATGAACCAGATTGAATCGGACAAAGCCGGCGTGGTGAAAGCTATCCTGCTGGACAACGGTCAACCGGTTGAATTCGACGAGCCGCTGGTCGTCATCGAATAACGAGGCGCCAAATGCTAGATAAAATCGTCATCGCAAACCGCGGTGAAATTGCATTGCGTATTCTGCGCGCGTGCAAAGAACTGGGTATCAAAACCGTGGCGGTACACTCCACCGCCGACCGTGACCTGAAACATGTGCTGCTGGCCGATGAGACTATCTGCATCGGCCCACCGCCTTCGGTAAAAAGTTACCTCAATATCCCTGCAATTATCTCTGCGGCAGAAATTACCGGCTCGGTGGCTATCCACCCGGGTTACGGTTTTCTGTCCGAGAACGCCGATTTCGCCGAGCAGGTGGAACGTTCTGGCTTTATCTTTATCGGCCCGCACGCGGAAACCATTAGGCTGATGGGTGATAAAGTTTCCGCCATCAACGCGATGAAAAAAGCCGACGTCCCCTGCGTCCCCGGTTCTGACGGACCGGTCGGGGAGGATATGGATAAAAACCGCGCCATCGCTAACCGCATCGGCTATCCGGTAATCATCAAGGCTTCCGGCGGCGGCGGCGGGCGCGGGATGCGCGTGGTGCGCAGCAACAAAGAGCTGGAAGCCTCAATCCGTATGACCCGCGCCGAAGCGAAGGCCGCGTTCAATAACGATATGGTCTACATGGAGAAGTACCTGGAGAATCCGCGCCATATCGAGATCCAGGTGCTGGCGGACGGTCAGGGCAATGCGCTTTATCTCGCTGAACGCGACTGCTCCATGCAGCGCCGTCACCAGAAAGTGGTAGAAGAAGCGCCGGCCCCGACCATCACCGAGGAACTGCGCCATTTTATCGGCGAGCGCTGCGCCAAAGCCTGCGTGGAAATCGGCTATCGCGGCGCCGGTACTTTTGAATTCCTCTACGAGAACGGTGAATTTTTCTTTATCGAGATGAATACCCGTATTCAGGTAGAACATCCGGTTACCGAGATGATCACCGGGGTGGATCTTATCAAGGAGCAGTTGCGCATCGCCGCTGGACAGCCTCTCTCGTTGAAGCAGGACGAGGTGAAAGTATCCGGTCACGCGGTGGAGTGCCGTATCAATGCAGAGGATCCCACAAGCTTCCTGCCGAGTCCGGGCAAAATCACCCGCTTCCACGCGCCGGGCGGCTTGGGCGTACGTTGGGAATCGCATATTTATGCCGGTTACTCAGTACCGCCTTATTACGACTCGATGATAGGCAAGCTTATCTGCTTTGGTGAAACTCGGGACGTGGCTATCGCCCGCATGAAAAATGCGCTGGCGGAGCTGATTATCGACGGCATCAAAACCAATATCGATCTTCAGTTGAAGATTATGAACGACGAGCATTTCCAGCAGGGTGGAACCAACATCCATTATCTGGAGAAGAAGCTCGGGCTGCAGGAAACCTAAGCGCCAGGGCAATAGCCCTTACGCTTGCGCACGATACGTCAAGGCCGGTTAAACACCGGCCTTTTGCTATAACGGCGATGAACGCCCGGCAAAGCGTCCACGTGCCGTAAACGCGTGCGTTTTGCGGCAAGCGTTAACTTTTTTACGGCGAAGATCATTATGGATAAACGATTCCTTCAGGCTCATCGTGAAGCGCGATGGGCCTTCGGCCTGACCCTGGCCTATCTGGCAGCCTGGATTTTGGCGGCTTACCTGCCGGATAATGGCCCAGGTATCACTGGCCTGCCTCACTGGTTCGAGATGGCCTGTCTGTGGGTGCCGTTGCTGTTTATCGGCCTGTGCTGACTGATGGTGCGGATAATCTATCGCGATATTTCGCTGGAGGACAGCGATGCGCAGTGACGTGATAGTGCCGCTTGTAGCCTACCTTACCTGGCGCTGGTGTTCCTGCTCTCGTTGTATGCCTTCCGTCAGCGCGCACAGGGCAATTTTCTACAGGAATACTTTCTCGGCAACCGTTCAATGGGCGGTTTTGTTCTGGCGATGACCATTACCGCCACCTATATCAGCGCCAACTCTTTCATCGGCGGGCCGGGCGCCGCCTATAAATACGGTCTCGGCTGGGTGCTGTTATCGATTATTCAATTGCCGGCGGTGTGGTTATCTCTGGGCGTCTTGGGCAAAAAATTCGCCATTCTTGCCAGGAGTTATAACAAGGTCACCCTTAACGATATGCTGTTGGCCCGTTTTGGTAGCCGCTGCTGGTATGGCTTGCCAGCATCAGTCTGCTGGTGGCGTTTATCGGCGCCATGACGGTACAATTTGTCGGCGGCGCCCGCCTGCTGGAAACCGCTGCCGGCATCCCCTACGATACCGGCCTGCTGATTTTCGGCATCAGCATCGCGCTCTATACCGCCTTCGGCGGCTTTCGCGCCAGCGTGCTCAATGACGCCTTTCAAGGGCTGGTCATGCTCTTGGGCACCACCATCCTGCTGGTGGCGGTAGTGCACGCCGCCTGAAGCGCATATCGAGATTGGTCACCTTGGTATTGGGCCTGCTGCTGTTGCTGGCCGCCTGGCGTCCACCGGAAATGATTAACTGGCTAAACTTGCTGGCGTTCGGCGGAATGGAAGCGGTATTCCTCTGGCCGCTGGTACTGGGGCTTTATTGGGAATGGGCCAACGCCGCCAGCGCCATAAGCAGCATGATAATCGGCGGGGGAAGCTATGCCGCGTTGGCCGGTTTCCATCTGCAACTGGGCGGCTTTCACCCGATCGTATTGGCGCTGGCACTGAGCCTGCTGGCGGCGTTTCTGGCGGGCAACCGCTTCGAGCGCCCCGCCGCTGCCGCCGTTTAACCGTAATAATGAGAACCGCTATGCCTTGGATACAACTCAAAATCACCACCACCGGCCAACAGGCGGATACCCTAAGCGACGCGCTGACGGAAAGCGGGGCGGTGTCGGTGACCTTTCAAGATACCCACGATGTCCCCGTATATGAGCCTCTACCGGGCGAGACGCGCCTGTGGGGCGATACCGATGTCATCGGCCTGTATGACGCCGCAACTGATATAGCGACGGTTTTGGACGTACTAAAGACCCATCCGCTGCTTGGCGCCGATTTCACTTACAAAATCGAGCAGCTAGAGGATAAAGACTGGGAGCGGGAATGGATGGACAATTTTCATCCCATGCGCTTCGGCGAACGGCTGTGGATTTGCCCCAGCTGGCGCCCGGTGCCGGACCCACAGGCGGTGAATGTGATGCTCGATCCTGGCCTGGCTTTCGGTACCGGCACGCACCCGACCACCGCGCTATGCCTGCAATGGCTGGACGGTCTCGATCTGCGCGGCAAGACGGTTATCGATTTCGGCTGTGGTTCCGGCATTCTGGCCATCGCCGCCTTGAAGTTGGGCGCTGCGCACGCTGTCGGTATTGATATCGACCCGCAGGCGATTCTGGCCAGCCGCGACAACGCTCAGCGTAACGGTGTAGCGGAACTTTTGACGCTGTATCTGCCGCAACAGCAGCCGCAAGACCTGCATGCCAACGTGGTGGTGGCGAACATCCTTGCCGGGCCTCTACGCGAGCTGGCACCGCTTATCATTGATTTGCCGCTGCCGGGCGGCTATCTGGGTCTGTCGGGCATCCTGGCCAGCCAGGCCGAAAGCGTGGCACAGGCCTATGCCGCAGCCTTCTCCCTCGATCCGGTGGCCGAAAAAGAGGAGTGGTGCCGGATTACCGGCACGCGACGCTGAAAACGAATCGCACTGCTGCGGGGAGCGCGCACAACGTTAAAGACGTAATGCACCACGGCGCGAATAGTGCACGCGGCGACGGGACCCGCTTCATCTTCCGGCCCACCCTCATCGGCGGGCTGAGGAAAAAATGATAATCATACAAAATGGACTATTTTTGTTAACTTAATGTATTTATTGAGAAAAGATTAATCATTGCGGAAAAAAGACTGAAATCATTGATCGCCGGCACATAATTGTTCAAAGTTTGGCCTTTCATCTGATGAAAAAAATGCGTAATATACGCGCCCTTGCGGACACAGTATGGTCTCTCTTTTTGTCCATGCGTATTGGACACCTCCAGCTCGCTAATTGCCTGATTGCGGCTCCGATGGCCGGTGGACAGATCGCCCGTTCAGAGCCTTATGTCACGCAATGGGGGCGGGAATGACGGTTTCGGAGATGCTCTCCTCTAACCCTGAGTTGTGGCGGACCGATAAGTCGCGTTTGCGCATGGTACATAGTGATAAACCCGGTATCCAGGCGGTGAAAATCGCCGGTTGCGATCCTGCTGATATGGCCGCCGCCGCCGTCATCAACGTGGCGAACGGCGCGCAGCTGATTGATATCAACATGGGTTGCCCAGCCAAGAAAGTGAACCGTAAACTGGCGGGCTCGGCATTACTGCAATATCCGGATCTCATCAAGCAGATCCTGATCGCGGTAATGGGCGCCGGATCACCGAAATTGTGTACAAATTGCCCAATTGGCCGAAGATTGTGGTATACAGGCCATCACGATTCATGGCCGCACCCGCGCCTGCCTGTTCAACGGCAACGCGGAGTACGACAGTATTCGGGCAGTTAAGCAGTGTGTTTCCATTCCGGTTATCGCCAATGGAGACATTACTGACCCGCAGAAAGCCAGAGCGGTGCTGGATTACACAGGGGCGGACGCCCTGATGATAGGCCGCGCCGCTCAAGGAAGACCCTGGATCTTCCGGGAAATCCAGCATTATCTGGATACGGGGGAACTGCTGCTGCCGCTGCCGTTAGGCGAGGTGAAGCATTTGTTGATGGAGCATGTTAGGAAATTGCACGACTTTTATGGTCCAGGCAAGGGATTCTGCATCGCTCGTAAGCACGTGGCCTGGTCTTTACAGGCGCATGCCCCTGACAACCAGTTTAGGCGCACATTCAACGCCATAGAGGATGCCAGCGAACAGCTGGAGGCGTTGGAGGCATACTTTGCAAATCTTGCGTAATAGAAAAAAGAGCAGACAGAACTATGTTCGAACAACGCGTAAATTCTGACGTACTGACCGTTTCCACCGTTAACTCTCAGGATCAGGTAACGCAAAAACCCCTGCGTGACTCGGTAAAGCAAGCACTGAAGAACTATTTTGCTCAACTGAACGGTCAGGACGTCAACGACCTCTATGAGCTGGTACTGGCTGAAGTAGAACAGCCTTTGTTGGACATGGTCATGCAATACACCCGCGGCAATCAGACCCGCGCGGCGCAGATGATGGGCATCAACCGCGGCACCCTGCGTAAGAAATTGAAAAAATACGGCATGAACTGATAGTTTCAATATAAAAAATTGTTTTAAAGGCGTTTTATCCTCTGGTGAAGCGCCTTTTTTTATTGATGTTTATACAATGGTTGATACCTGTCCTGTTTAACGATACTGCAAGCATGAGAACAACTCGCGGCTTTTGATGGTTGTGCTGTTTTTGCTGTACCCCTGTATCAAATTGGACTCAGGCAAGCACTGACGCGGGCTGTAACGGGTACAGATAGGAGCGTACAGCTACTATCTGAAAGGTGATACAGCGCTACATCTTGCCGGCTCTCATTCGTCATCTGCCGTGCCAGAGGTCTTGACTTGAAATTCTGGTTTCCATCCCTGGCTGAATTCGTCACCCCCTTCACGCGGCAGCATCTCTTCCCGTTCACGGGCTTCATACGGGCACATCACACCCGACTTGAACCCTTTCTCATAGGCTGCGAAACGGTCGGTAGGCGTGGCGCGGAGGAGGTCAGCAGGTGGTTTTTTTCGATTTCTGTAAAGGTTACGGAAAAATTACCTGGAAAATCTGTGACGGCAACGTGCAATTTACCGACTCATGGAACGAGCGGATAACGGCATGATTGAGATTACACCGGATATGCCGATGGCGACAGCAGGCCCCAGACTTTATAAAATTGTCGTCAATAAGCAAAACAGACAGCGGCCAAATTTTCACGCGCTCCCTTTGCACATGAATATCTGGTTTCCTGTCTATGAAATCACGACAAAACTCAGGTCGCACACTTTCTGGCACAATCCTGCTGTGAAACGGCTTATTTTCTTTCCTTGACGGAGATCCCAAAACACGGCGGCCAAGAATATGAGCCAGGCACAAATGCCGGTCATAATGTCGGGAATAAATATCCTGGCGATGGTCCTAAGTTCATTGGCAGGGGGATATTACACCTGACAGGACGCGAAAATTACGATAAACACAGAAAAGAATTCATCAAGATTTGATAAATCATTCAGAGTCAGTAGCAACCAATCTTTCGTTGGCGGTGAGAACATCCTGTATCTTTTGGCAGAATCGTAAACTAAACTCCATGCAGAATGTAATAATTTTAATTAAGTTTCCCACCAGATTAACGGTGGGAATGCAAATGGAAAAGACACCCGGTTTAAGGCCCTGGGACGCGCAAAAAAATACTAGGGATGATAAACGCAGCGATGTAAAGCCCTTTCAATAAGGAGAACCAAAATCGATAGTGTGCCCATCTATTGTTTCTGAAATGATATAAATGTGCTCCAGATCATTAGCACAGGATTCCCCTTCCTTTAAGCCGACAGGCCATTTTCCGTGCAAGAATAATGAGTAATACTCCGCTATCGCTTCAAATCCTTGACTCGATTTTATCAGATAATATTGTCTGTAAAAGTCCACATCAATAAGATACTGATTTTCCAGGGCTGTATCCTTAATTTCAGATTCCTTAATTCCATTCATTTTTGCACGGCGTAACATCAGGCGTTTTGCTTCAGCCTTACTGATTTTTTCAGAAGAAAACCGGGTGATTTTCTTTGTAATCCCCCTACCGATCAACTTGTCAAAGTATTGCATGTGCTTCTCATTCACCGGGTGATCAAGCTGGAGGCTGTCAGTAATACCGCCAACAATCCTCCCATCTCTCTTAGCAGAGCAATCCGGCCCGGTATAGGGAGCCTTTAATGCCGCATGAGCAACACCTGAGCCGATGAGGGTTAAAAACAACGGTAGCAGAACGCTTTTCACCATGGGGCATTTTAAAGGTCAGAATGATGATGATAGATACAGATTCAACAGAAGCTAAAAATCATCATGGTTCAAACACTTTTTTAACGTCACGTGTTTTTATTCTTCTGTGCTGCGCTTATGATAAAGGTGAGTCAATGCCCTGTCCCATACTTAAAGCCCCATATGATGCAGATTACAGGCAATGTGGAAGTGTTATTGACCCGCCATTGGAACTCAAACCGTCGGAAATGCACGGGTTTCACCCGTCAGGATGTTGTGACGCAGCTTGTTGTTGGAGACTTTCTTGCCGTATATTGGTTCAACAGGCTGATTGCGCTTTTCATCGGTCAGCGCTTCCAGACGGGAGAGTAGCTTTTAGCGAGTTAACTTTGGCGCACAGTTCGTCGAACTGTTTGGCCTCGTCGGCGGTCAAGTTGCGTTTATCCTTAATGGCTTTATCCAGGATGATGCGCATCTGGATGTTGAGGGCGGTTATTTCTAGGCAGAGTTCAAGCCATTTTTGATGTCGTGGTTTCTCGTTAAAGTCAGTGTTGAAACGGCTTTGTTGAATAAATCAGAACTTGTGACTACGCCCCCCTAGCAGATCGATTGTTATGCGATCCGGATGCTGTTCGGCATTCCTAACAGCGTCATTTTGTTAAGCGCTTTGACCATCGCCATTGCCTCACCTACCTGCGCATCATAGTCACGCAGACTTAGATGATCGCCCATAAGCGTTTTGAACCGGAATATAGCTGTTTCAGCCACTGAGCGTCGATGATAGCCCACTTGCTTTTTCCATACATCGTTACTGCTGCTTAGACGCTGATTCGCAACGGCGTAGTTACGCTCATGGTATCGGTCTGGCCAATATTGCGCCCCACCTCGTGGAGAAATAAGAGGCCTTATTTTCTTCCTCAGCAGAGCATCATGACAGTAGCGGGTATCGTAAGCGCCATCAGCCGACGCTTCCCTGATTTTCCGCTGGGTCTGGTTTATCAGAGCGGGTAGGGCCTGAGTATCCGTCGTACCGCCGAGCGATAAGTCAGCACAGATAATCTCATGCGTTACACTGTCTGCGGCCATATGCAGCTTACGCCACACCCTCCGTCTGTCGGCACCATGCTGTCGGACTTTCCATTCGGTTCCGTCAATGACTAGAGGTGAGATTTCACCACGGGTCGGCGTTTTTATGCTGATCTTAACTGTCTTTGCTCGCTTGCTGATCAGCGAGTAGTCTGGGTATCTTAGCGGCAGTACCATCAATTTAAAAATGGCGTCAACGAAGCCCTGTAAAGCCCTTAACGAAAGGCCAAACCGCGTTTCATCATCAGAACAGTGGTGATAGCCATATCTGCGTAGTGAAGCGGCCGGCCACGCCGTTCAGGCGTTGTTCTTTCCGTCCATCAACAATTGCCGACTCATCCAGCCATATCGTCAGAGCCCCGCGCTGCTTGAGAGCTTTGTTGTAAGTGGACCAGTTGGTTATTTTAAACTTTTGCTTTGCCATGGAGTGCAGATGTTGAAATGACGGTAGTGATCTGAGCAGACGATCACCTAAAAGTTATATTTATTCAACAAAGCCTGTTGAAACGTGAAACCCGCGTTGCCTGGGGAGGCCGTTAAATCTTTTTTTTTGCATTCCACAGACATTATTTTCTGCAGCTTAATTTAACGGCCAGCGGCGGCTTACCTCTGAGTGCCACTGTTAGAGATATACATGAAATCTAGTGAAAACCCTCGTCAGAGATTATCACGAATAAGCATGGATAAAGATCATTTACCATTTCTATGCCAGGAAATTAAATAAACCCCATTATGCATTGATTTAAGTTGAATCTACAATTCCCTGTAGAATGTGTATCGTGTTTTACAACGAAAATAATGACAAGGAGTTACCTATGGCTATTCCTGCTTACCTGTGGCTGAAAGATGACGGCGGCGCAGATATTAAAGGGTTAGTTGACGTGCGGGATCGAGAGGGGAGTATTGAAATTCTCAGCTTTATGCATGGCCTGAGCATACCTACCGACAGCCACACAGGAAAACTGACTGGAACACGCATTCACAGTGAGATGGAATTTGAAAAAGAGTTCGACTCATCAAGCCCCTACCTATACAAAGCAGTATCTTCAGGGCAGACACTCAAAAGTGCTGAAATTAAATGGTATCGCATTAACCATGCTGGACAGGAAGAGGAATATTTTAATATTCTTCTCGAAGGTGTCATAGTTGTTTCTGTTAACCCCCTGATGCACAACATTAAAAGCATAGAGAATATGAATCATTTGGAATCAATCACTTTGCGTTATGCAATAATCACATGGAAATACTGTGACGGAAATATCCAGCATTCAGACTCATGGAAAGAACGCGCCTGATACATAAATAAACATGGCGTTACAACGCGCCATTTTAAACAAGGATAACATAGTAACATAGACGTATGATGTAAGAAAAAAATCCTTTGCGCGTAATGGAGAATATAAATTCAATGCAATGTATTCGGGTGCTGAAGGGTATAAGGATAATCCAGACTTCGAGAGTTATATCAAAAAGGGCTCCTTACCCAGGGGGAAATATCGGATTGGTCACCCTATGGCTAACCATCCTACTGCCGGGCGTTTTGTTCTTCGTTTTACAGCATACCCTGGCAATTGATGTTCAACCATGATGGCTTTCTTATTCATGATGACAACGGTCATGGCACGGCTTCGAATGGTTGTATCGTTGCATCTTTCAACGTCAGAAAAGAAATCGCAGATAGCGACGACAAGGAGTTAATCGTAAAATGAAAGGAAAACATTTAATACCCATCATCCTGCTTATTAGCTCCTGTTCTTTCCATCAGATGAGCACATCTGAGCAGAAGCTGTTTGACAAAGTACAGTCCGCCATTCTCACTCAAGACATGAATAAATTATCGGAGTTAGAGTATGAAAAAATCGCCACTTATATCTCAGAAGGCAAAGTTCACTGAATAGCACTCTATCCTGTTTTCAAAAACAAACCATTCTTTGGCATGACGTCATTCCAGGAATGGTTTAAACATCTTAATGGCTGATGCTCTATCTAAAAATCCGGTGTAAACGTTAAAATTTGTAGACAAACACAATGTTGATGAAATATGTGGCATTCCGTTTATTGAACCAACACATGACGAAATTTACGCCTATTATACAAAAACTTGCGCCGTTCTAATGGCACATGGTTCAGAGAGCCTGTGGGGGGCGAAGTGTTTATCCGTACTGGATAAAACCATGCACGACATTGAGACTTCCCATTCGGATGAGAGTTAATATCCATTCAATAATTCTTATTATCTGAAAATACGTCCGCTTTTTTCTCCCTGTAAATCTGGCATAAGTGATATAGTTGGGAGATTTTTATTATACAATATAGTCTATCACCAAGCTTAAAAAGATAATATTTTCACTATTGGCCGTCAGAAATCAACACGCGCCCCCTGTATTGAGTGTCCAGCTTTGCAGGCAAGTACAGACTACGATTAGAAATCGCCCTGATGCCCGGCGTTGACTGCTCCAGCAATGGCTCAACCGCATGCGGTGCGATGCCCATATTATTCCTATGCGTTGCAAGCGCGCGCCTTAAATCGTGCAATGTCCACGATCCTGCATGACACAGTTATTTATCGTTACTGCGCCCTCATTGGTTCGCGGCCTCACTCTTCTTGATAGCCCCGAGCAGATAGGCAAAATAGTTTTTTATCGTCTTATCTTCTACCAATCGGCACATACCTTTAGGGTTTCTCCAGACACTCTTTTCACCGCCTTTACTGTGTTCCTTCGGGACTGTTAGATCCCAGTCTTCCTATCCCACTCTTTTAAGAGGATAGTCCTGCCGGTTGTATGCGGCAGAAGAACACCATCACAACGCTAAGCAGGTTTGTATAATAGGGCATGAAGGAACCGCCAGCGGTCATAGCAGCCCATAAATCATCCGCCTTTTTATCGTTAAACCCTGTCTTTTTTGGCCTGCTTCTTGCCTACCTCCAGGATAGTTAAATCTTCAAGATCGGTACTAACTTCCTATCGTCGAACGCGGCAGAATTTCAAAGCCTGCTTGCACAGTTAGAACACACAGCCAGCGGCTAAAGGCGTTTGCTTTTTCATCTAGTCACAGCCGTTCCGCCGGTCTTGCAACTGAGCAGCAGGGACAGTCGTTCAATGAGATATATCCCGTGTAACCTTACTGCCTTGCAGTCCCCTACAGGGCATTAGGTCAGCGATGCTTAAGTGGCATTTCCCACTGTCGCTGTCGCACCGTGGCGTTTTTATCTCATTACTGCGTTTGCGGTTGCTGATGCGTGCCAAAAATTACCCGTCAGAGGGGCTTTGTTGAATAAATATAACTTTTAGGTGATCGTCTGCTCAGATCACTACCGTCATTTCAACATCTGCACTCCATGGCAAAGCAAAAGTTTAAAATAACCAACTAGTCGCTGATCAGCAAGCGAACAAAGACAGTTAAGATCAGCATAAAAACGCCGACCCGTGGTGAAATCTCACCTCTAGTCATTGACGGAACCGGCCTGAAGGTCTTTGGCGAAGGCGAATGGAAAGTCCGACAGCATGGTGCCGACAGACGGAGGGTGTGGCGTAAGCTGCATATGGCCGCAGACAGTGTAACGCATGAGATTATCTGTGCTGACTTATCGCTCGGCGGTACGACGGATACTCAGGCCCTACCCGCTCTGATAAACCAGACCCTGCGGAAAATCAGGGAAGCGTCGGCTGATGGCGCTTACGATACCCGCTACTGTCATGATGCTCTGCTGAGGAAGAAAATAAGGCCTCTTATTCCTCCACGAGGTGAGGCGCAATATTGGCCAGACCGATACCATGAGCGTAACTACGCCGTTGCGAATCAGCGTCTAAGCGGCAGTAACGATGTATGGAAAAAGCAAGTGGGCTATCATCGACGCTCAGTGGCTGAAACAGCGATATTCCGGTTCAAAACGCTTATGGGCGATCATCTAAGTCTGCGTGACTATGATGCGCAGGTAGGTGAGGCAATAGCGATGGTCAAAGCGCTTAACAAAATGACGCTGTTAGGAATGCCGAACAGCATCCGGATCGCATAACAATCGATCTGCTAGGGGGGGCATAGTCACAAGTTCTGATTTATTCAACAAAGCCCGTCAGAGGGTGAAAA
Organism: Sodalis glossinidius str. 'morsitans'; assembly: GCF_000010085.1. NCBI lineage: Bacteria > Pseudomonadati > Pseudomonadota > Gammaproteobacteria > Enterobacterales > Bruguierivoracaceae > Sodalis > Sodalis glossinidius. The sequence continues at coordinate 260,774 of NC_007712.1, read as the reverse complement.
AACTGCCACAACGACTCGACTCAATGACCCACGCCGGTTTCGGCGCAGCGGGTTGCTGTGCGTTTATAACGCGTTTTTAACTGGTAAATCTGTTCAGCGGTGAACCAGACCTGGGCAATGGTTAAGAGAATCATCTATCTTATTAAGGTATATTAACAGATCACTTTATAAACGCAACAATCGATCAATAGTTTAACAACCAAAATAAACTTATGGCATCAACTCCTTTTTCCCTGATTGACAAGTAACATTCGTGTTGCATTTTTAACAAAAGAAGCCCATGCTAATCTTTTTCATTTAATATTGGTTTAGAAAGAAAGTTTAATAATACCAACCATAAATAGATGCACAGGAAAATGCATTTTCCGAGACGTACAGAGCAGTAATCCCGGAATAGTATGATGACCTGTGACTTTACTCTTACCCTCCGGCTTACCTCTTAATGCAGTCACTCCATCTAAAACGGTGAGGTATTATGTCTATCCTTTTTCGTCGACTTGGCGGCGTTATCCTGCCTGTCATGCTGTTGAGTTATTATCAAATCTGGTGTATGGCGATCAGGCTACGCTCTGCTCTGATGTTTCGTGAATCTGTTCTCCATCCTGAAATTGGACGTTGTTTACCACCAGGGTCAGCAGGTCAAATCCTCTTAGCCGGTTCCAGCTTTTCTGAGCAGACTGGAGCAGCTTAAATACCATTGACAGGGTGGTTTCTCTCGAACCACACTTCTTTGCGCGTCTGCTTCGTAGCCTCACAGTCGCAAAAGCCGATTCAATCGGCTTTGTCGTTCTTATTGATGCCCAGAGCTCTGACGGGAAGTCGTAGAATGCCAGCAGTTCTTCTCGATCTTTCTCCAGCTTCTTCATCGCTGCAGGATACTTCGCTGAAAACCTTGCCAACAAAACATCAAAAGCGTCATTAGCAGCATCGCGGCTTTCTGCTAGCCAGATCTCCCGAAGCTCAGCCTTAACTTTCGGTTGCATGGTTTTGGGGAGTGAAGCTAGCACATTAGACGTTTTGTGCACCCAACAGCGTTGGTGCTGCGTGTCCGGGAATATATTTGCATTGCATTCCAAAAACCAAGGGCACCGTCTCCCGTAGCCAGCTTGGGAGATACGGTTAGGCCACCTGCTTGCAGGCCATTGAGAAGTTCGGCCCAGTTTGCTTCTGATTCTCGATAACCCTCTTCGACCGCAACCAGCTCCTGACGTCCATGCTCAGTGACGCCTGATAATGACCAGTAGGCAAAGGCGATCATCTTGCCTGACATGGCTGTATATGCCATCAGCCCAGAAATAAACGTAGCGCGTATCGCTTAAATCACGCAGGCACCATTGCCTGTGCACTTCAAGCCATTGCTGTTTCAGTCTGCTGATGGTACTCGCGGAGAGGCCATGGGCTTTTTCACCGAGTAGCGCCCCCAGGGCTTCATGAAAATCACCGGTGGATATGCCTCGCAGATACAGCCATGGCAGCAACGCTTCGACGCTTTTTGCTCGCTTCAGATAAGGCGGCAGCAACGCGCTGTTGAACGCTGTGGCAAATAACCGTTACGGACGACGGCATGACGCCCATCGTCAAGACGGCGGCCATCAGTTGTCTGGCACCATGACGGATGAGTTCATGCAAGGGATCACTGGTAATATCTGGTTCTGCGGAGACCTGTAGGGTAGACTTTTTCATGGCGTATCATCTCTCTGTTGTTGAAATCATCCACGAAATCAATCAGCAGCATACGCCACCCTCTCCGAAACCTCATACACCAGAAATGAGCATAACTCCATGCTGTTAGCCGCGCCCTTATTTTCAGCCAGGGCCGCATTAATCCTGGATGGCACGCGGTTGATATTCCCTGCCAGTGAGCAGTCTGCCTCTATCATGGTAGAGAACCCTACCGACAATGATTTCTTAATGCAAAGCTGGTTGGAAAACAGCAGCGGACAAGCTCAGGAAAAACTGTTGGTTGAGCCGCCGGTTGCGCAAATTAAAGCGCATCATAAAGTCACGCTGCGAGTAAATATAGTGGATCCGCAGATCCGGCAGGGAAACAGCGAAAAACTCTTTTGGCTCAACGTGAAAGAAATTCCCAAAGTAGACGCTAACGAGGAGAGTTCCGATTTATTGCTGGCCATGCAAACACGCATCAAAGTTTTCTTCCGCCCACAGGGTGTTAGTGCGGAAAGAGGCGATGGCAGACGGACAACGTTCTTTGAATATCGATATGGTCGCGCCTTTTTCCAGCTCGGCAATCACCCAAAAAAATCCTAGCGCCTCCAAGGTACGAAACGTGGTTTATGACACCCTGATGGATTTTGGCGATAACAGTGACAAGATTTCATCGGCAGTGCGATGAAATCATTAAAAAGAAGGTAAATTACGATGAAAAAATTAACTGCTCTGACAGTTGCGATGATGATGGCAGGCGGCATGTCCTCCGCATTAGCGAGTACCCACCCGTACCGATGCGAGCGATGCCGGCGCAATGCACACCGCCACCACCGTTCATTTTAGCGGGCTAGTGCAACCGGCGACCTGCTCGTTTAAAGGTAAATCAATGAAAGTCCAGCTTCCGACAGTCAACGTGAGCGACTTTACAGGCTTGTCCGAAGGCGTTACCCCCAGTACTTCCAGCTGCATGTAAACTGCCTGCAGCAAATAGAAGCTAGTCAGCTCAAAATGACCGTAAACAGTAAAGACGCCGATGAGGCACACAATGTGCTGCGTAATTCCTTTGGCACGGCAAAAGGGATAGGTCTGCAAATTAACCGTAATAACAGTCCCGTCGCGTTAGGAAAATATATGCCGCTTAATCTTGCCGGCCAGCCGTTCAATCAAGGCGATAATACGCTCGAATTTACCGCTAACTATGTCCGTGAGGACATGTCTGAAGACGTCAAGGCAGGCCGTCTGGCCACCGATGCCGTTTTTGAAATTGCCTACAAATAATCTGCTTGCGGGTAGCGCCCCCAATAGGGGGCGCATTCAACCATAGGGATGGTGGCATGTGACCGGTTGAACATTGGCGGCTCTTCCTTATGAAAAAATTCTTCTCTTGATTTCTCTTATAAGCTGTATGGATGGACACATGCAGAAGAAAAATATGCGACCGACCTTATCGAAAATGTCGGTGGAGTCGCAATTAAGGATGTATCGGTGTTTGATAACGGCAATGATGTTTTACCGGGCACCTATTCACTCACCGTCGTCATTAATGACCATCAAATCGATGGCCAGCGTATTATCTTTAAGAAAACGAGCAATGATAAATTTGAGGCGGTATTCTCCTGCGATACTCTGAAAAATTGGGGCATCGCGATTGAGTAATGCCAGGCTGGCGAAGTACCGTTAACGGCTTATATTAGTCAGGCGCAAGCTGACGTCGATCTCGGCGATAACACATTGACCGTAACCGTACCGCAAAAATATCAGCTGGAAAGCGGCACAAATGATGTCGCCAACGAACAGGAGTGGCAAAACGGCATTAATGCGGCGTTCAGCAGCTATAACATCAATACCGACAGCGCTCGTCAGAATGGCGCCGGGCGACGTAATACCCTCTATGGCAATTTCACCAACGGCATCAATATGAGGGGTTTCCGCGTGAGAAATAATGGTTTCCTCAGCGTCACAGACGGCAACAAAACCCGCTACGTGAGCAGCAAGAATTATCTCGAACATCATATCGATACGCTGCGCAGTACCCTGATCCTGGGAGACTTCTTTACCACCGGAAAAGTTTTTGCCGCGCAAAATCTGCGCGGTGCGGCTTTGGCCACCAATAATGCCATGCTGTCCAACCGGGAGCTGGTATATACGCCGGTGATAACCGGCGTGGCGCGCAGCAACGCGACTATCGTTATCAAACAAAACGACTTCATCATCGCTACACGTAAAGTGCCGCCCGGGCCTTTTGCGCTAAAGGATATCCCTGACTCATCCAGCGCCGGCGATATGGATATCACGATTATAGAAGCCAACGGCGACAGCCGCCATTTCAGCCAATCCTATAATGCGGTAGATGTGCTGGTACCCGCACATATCCTGCATTATAGCCTGTATGCGGGCCGCAACCGCAGCCTGATGGATGCCCCGCCATTGGCGGAGGCCGACGGGCTGTACGGCCTGTCCAATACCGTAACGCTCATCAGCGGCGTGCAATACGCAAACGATTATCATAACCTTGCCGCCGGCATGGTGGCGAATGTGCCCCGACTGGGCGGTCTTTATGGTGTGGTCAATAGCAGCGCCAGCGAAACCGCAGCGCACGGCCACCAGCAGGGCAGCCTGTTGACTACCGGGCTCAGCCATAGTTTTACCGCTACGGGTAGCTATCTGTATCTCACGGCGGAGCATCGCTTCGCCAAGGGGTACCAGAAATATGAGGATGCCTTATCCAATCAGGCCTATGAACACTATCGGACGCGCTATGCCCTACAGCTCAGCCAGCCGGTGGAAGAGGTCAGCCTGACGGTTAATATGGCAGAGTCTTTTGGTTTTCAGGGCGACAAAAGCCACTCGCTGGGGGGCAGCCTCAGCTTCACTCTGAGCCGCCTGACGGTCATCACCCAGCCTGACCCATCAATCCGGTAGCCAGAAAGAGAACCTTCTGTCCTTGAACATGTCGCTACCGTTGGGCAACGAGGCGCGTCATTATCTGAATTATAACCAGACGCGCACTCAGGGGGGCCACAGCGACGATCGTCCTTGTATCTTGAAATTTAATTAGCATGGTGACGAATAGATTTGGCAAGGTGTATGTAGTCTGATTCATCCCAGGGTTTATAGCCCGTAGAGAAGCTAATGACGCCTATACTGAGCCACTCATCTGAAACCCGAACAGTTGTCCGTACTCCATAACGTATTTGCAAGGATGGGTAATAATGAGTCTGCCAAATCCACTTTTTGTGGGAATTGATGTTTCTAAAGCGACACTGGACATTGCTGCCAGCAGTGATATTGCTCAGTTTACGGTCAGTAATGACTCTGACGGACGGTTTTGATGCTATTACTGATGAACTGAGAAAGTATCCGGTGGTGTTGGTTCTGATAGAGGCCACTGGTGGACTTGAAGCTGCCGTGGCCTGCTCGTTTCAGACTGAAGGCTTTGACGTCGCGGTGGTCAATCCCAGACAGGCTCGTGACTTTGCCCGCACTATGGGCTATCTGGCAAAAACGGACCATATTAATGCACGGGTGCTTGCACAAATGGCGGAGGTCACTAATCGACATCCAGGGCGGGAACGCTTTATCCGTGCCATGCTGGATGCGGAGCGTCAGGTTCTTGCTGCGATGGTAGTGCGCCGACGCCAGCTAACAGCGATGTTGATTGCTGAGCGTAACCGTCTTTATCCCGTTCATCCACAGAGCAGGAAAAGTATCAATATCATCATCAAAGAGCTGGCTGCCAGACTGAGCAGTATTAAAGGGGTTGGTACGATGACGGTTGCAGCGTTGCTGGCGGAGGTTTCCGACCTGGGTAGCCTCTCGAGACGAGCCATCAGCGCGCTTGTAGGCGTTGCTCCCATAAACCGGGACTCGGGTACCATGCGGGGCCGGCGAACCATCTTTGGCGGAAGGGGCGGAGTCCGAACAGCGCTTTATATCGCCGCACTTGTCGCAACCCGCTTTAATCCGGTGATAAAAGCATTTTATACGCGGCTGCTTGCAGCGGGAAAAGCCAAAAAAGTCGCTCTGGTTGCCTGTATGCATAAACTTCTGACTATCCTGAACGCGATGCTCAGAAAGAACGAAGAGTGGGATGAATCGTACCATCACGTTTCTCTATAATTTTATCGTTCAAGACAGTTGCTTCTCTCAGCGGTAGCTTTCTGGAAGACGATAATCTGAGCTATGATATTGGCGCATCGACCTCGGCCGGCTATCGTCAAAACGACAGCTCCTTACGCTATAACGCCGGCAAAGGCACGATAAGTTCCTCCTGGAGCCAGGATCGGGACAGCAATGCTCTCTCGCTGGGGCTCGAAGGATCGGTCATTGCCCATCACCATGGCATCACCCTTGGCCAGCCACTGACGCAAAGTACCGCTCTGGTGCATACCGACCACGTCTTCGGTTTGCCCATCGCCAACAACACCGCAATAGCCACCGATCATTTTGCAACGCCATCGTCATCGGTTTGTCGCCCTATCGTTATAACGAAACATCCCTTAACACCGACAAGCTCAAAAAACAGGTGGAAGTGGAGCAATATCTATCAAAACGCGCCGCGGCAGAGGGCGCCATTATCGAAGTGGACTTTGCCGCACACAAGCGTGCCGTGCACTATGCCCACATCCGTACTCCTGAAGGCGCAGCGTTACCGTTCGGCGCCGTGGTGTACGATGCCGGCGACCGCAACGTCGGTATTGTCTCTGCCGGCGGTCTTACCGCGCTTAATATGCAAGATAGCCGTTGGCCATTTCATGTACGCAGCGAAGGAATGACCTGCCAAACGGATTTGCAGGGCGCCAAGCCACAAAGCCAGATTGGGGAGTTAACATGCCAATAATGATCCGGGTGATCCCATTTCTCATCGTCCTCTTCGCGGCGCCATTGCAGGCAGCGGGCGTGCTGACGCAGTCGCTGCCGGCCATCACGTTGAATCTTCCGGTGGATGAGCAGGAGGACGCGCTGCTTAAAACCGTGGCACTGCCCGCCAGCACTGCCGGGAAGTTAACAGCGACGCGGCTTTCTCTCATGGCGGCGGGCACACCGTGGGATGCCGGCAGAGGCATTTATCAGACCCCCGTTGCAGGTTTGGGCTTGAGCCTTTGCAACCGGGCCGGCGATCGCTGCCTGACACAGAACACGCCCTGGATCCCTGGCGACGCTCCTTCTGCGCCTGTATAAAATCGGTAAGTTGCAAGGCAGACACTATAGCCTGCCGGCGCTGACGCTGTTGGCGGCCTCCCAACCGGTGCTGAGGATCACGCCGCCGAAGGTGACCTTGACCACGTCATTGTGCCGTATCACCGCTAAACGCATCGAGGTGAAATTCCCCCAGGTCGTCATGACGCCGACGCACAATCCGCGCCGCTGCCCGCGGTGAATTTCACCCTTCCCGTGACCTGCCCTCACGCTGAGGATTGAGGATTATCGCAACGTGTTAATTCAATTCCGCTATGCCGGACGCTTAATCGATGACAAGATGCTCCAGACCCAGCTCAGTGATATCGGCATTCAGGTGGAGAATGATGATGATCAACCCATCACCTTTAATAGCAATAACCCTCTCCCCTCGGCTTCCTTTGTTTTATCGGGCCCGACTGGTCCGCACGGCGGGACCGGCGCAATATGGCAAATTTAACGTGAATGCGACCGCGTTAATGACCTTTCGCTAAACCTGCTAAGACCGGGCGGCGCCTGCTACCCAGCTAACGACTAACCGCCTAACGACTACGGCTACAGCTACAGCTACAGCTACAGCTACAGCTACAGCGAAATGAGCAGCGACGAGACCACGAAAACCACAAGGGCGACAACCGGCGCCAGGCTACACGCGTGAGGGCATATCCAGGGTATAGTCCGCCAGAGCGGCCCGAGTTTGACGGCGGTATTGCAGCGCGGCAGGTCAGTGCCAGTACCGGCAGCAAAAGCTCCAGAAACTCTTCCTGCGACGTTTATAGCGCCACCAGCCACAGCGGCGCGTGCCAGCCCAGCATCTCTTTGAATTCTCCCAACGAGCGGTCGAGAATATTAATGATAAAAATCAAGGCCACAAAGGTGGTGATGGCATAGCTTTTATGCGCCATGATATCGCGCAGCAGCGGCCGGGAATAGCGTATCAGCAAATACAGGCAGGCAATGGCAATCGGCGCCAATGATAACAGCGCATAAAGCTTATCCAGCTCCGGAAGCGGTCCGGTCCAAAAACGCAATTTGAGCATGCTCACGTGATCGATGTATTTATGTAAATCGGCCTCGCGCGCCACCATCGCCAGTAGCGCAATCCAGACCGCAAGCCGAGTGGATCAGCGAACGCCTCTCAACGGCAACACCAGCAGAGAAATAACATGGATTCCTGGTAAAAAGAGCAGCAATTATTACCGCTCAAGATCCTGAACTTTTGACATTGGATGCCTATTACATCATTCAGCATGTTAATTCGCGCTGCCCGGGGCAACAGCGGGCAGCGCCTGGAGCCGTTCAGTGCTTCATTACGTATAAATCCTTGGTGTAGAAATAGCCGAGCGCAGATTCATGAAAGCCGCCAATCCACGGTTTCACCAGTTTGCTCGAGACATAATAATAGACAGGGATAGCGGGTAACTGCTACGCCAGTATGTCTTCCGCCTGCTGATAGAATTGCCCCGCTTCCGCCGGCGTGGCCGCGGATGCCGCATGAATCGCCCGGTCATAATCGGCATTAACGAATTTGGTGGTATTTTCACTTCTGTTGCTTAAAAAATTATTCAAAAAGGTGGACGGCTCATCATAGTCGGCGATCCAGGCATAACGTACCAAGTTAAAATTGCCGGTATGCATGGTATCCAGCATGGTTTTCCATTCCTGATTTTGCAGCGTGGCTACCACGCCCAGATTTTTTTTCCACATTGAACTGGCGGCAATGGCTATGCGCTGGTGAGATTCCGAGGTGTTATACAGCAGAGAAAACGCCAAAGGATGCTGCGCATCGAAGCCCGCCTCCTTCAGTAGAGCTTTCGCTTTGTCATTGCGTTTTCCCTGACTCTAGCCCGCGTAGTCCGGTATTTTCAAATTATAACCGCCGGCGGCATAGTGGCTGAGCGTCCAGGCGGGCGTCTGACCTTGCCCCAATACCTTTTCGGCGATTACGCTTTTATCCAGCCCTAAATTAAGCGCCAGCCACACCCGCGGATCGTTGAATGACGCTTTCTAAATATTGAATTCGTAGTAATACACCGCCAGCTTCGGCGCGCATGAACTTCCGGGCCTAGCTCCTTTTTCAGCGATTTAAACAGCGTTTCGGGGACGGTGTAGATCACATCTATTTCCCCGGCGCGGTAGCGGTTCACATCGGCGGTACCGGAGGCCACCGGTAGGTAAGTTACCTTGTTGACAACCGTATGTGCATCGTCCCAATAGCGACTATTTCTGACGGCAACAACCTTTTCATTGACTACCCATTGTTCGAGTTTATAGTCGCCACTACTGACAATATTGGCCGGCTGGGTCCATTTATCGCCAAATTGCTCGACGTCTTTCTTATTAATGGGCACCAGGGCGGGATGGGCCAGCATTTGCAGGAAATAGGAGATAGGCTGATCCAACGACACTTCCACCGTCTGATCGTCCAGGGCTTTAATACCCAATTCATCCGGTTTTTTCTTACCGTCGATAATAGCCTGCGCATTGAGCACATGCATATTGCTCAAATAGCTTTCATAGGGTGAAGCCGTAGCCGGGCTGACCAGACGGCGCCAGCTGTAGACCACATCCTGCGCGGTGATCGGATCACCGTTCGACCAACTGAGTCCCAGTCGTAAATGGAAGACCCAGCGGGTATTGTTATCATTTTCCCAGCGTTCGGCGAGACGCGGGCGGATTTTTCCGTCATTATCGACGCTGACCAATCCTTCAAAAATATCGCTGATAATATTAAATTCAACGTCGCTTTCCACTTTGTGCGGATCAAGGGACGCCGGTTCGCTGCCGTTATTACGTACCACCTCTTGCTTGGCCGCCAGCGGCGTACCTGCCGGAACCGTTGCCGCCTGTGTCAGCAAAGGGGACACAGACAGGGCGCTTAACATAAGCGCCAGTAGCGGTTTCTTGCCCACTTTAAAAGGAAATAACACCATCCTGCCATTCTCCCGTTATTGTAATGAACGTTCACCCTCACATTACTTATCGCGTTAATTAACTATGCGCAAACACTTTTCGTCGTTGTCCCCTGTAGAGGGAAAGGGCCTTGGCGACCTATCAGGTCGGCGGATGCCGATATGACGGCTAATGCTGGCGATGAGGTTGCAGTTACAGTTGAGACTGAGGCTTGGGCTGAGGTGGCGGCTGGTGCTAAGTTGAAGGCTGGGGCTGGCACAGTTAAGCCTTAAATATAGGGCTTCGGCTAAAACTGCCGCTATCATGACGACGCAACCGGGTGCAGCAGACGGCGGACAGGCAAAGTGCGGCTGGAAGGATAACCTATAAAATTCTGTACCGCGTTTAGCCCTACCAAGGCCAATAAAAAAGCCCTGGCCGAGGCCAGGGCTTTTTCTGCGTCTTAAAGGCATGTCTTTCAGCATTTGCCGAGACGGTGGGCTTCACCCCCGCCAACAGCCCTTGGCGCGTGTCTTACAGGGCAACCACGTTAGCAGCAGACGGGCCTTTCTGACCCTGCTCAATGGTGAACTCTACGCGCTGACCTTCGTCCAGGGTTTTAAAATCGTTGCTCTGGATGGCGGAAAAATGTACAAACACATCTTTGCTGCCGTCAGCCGGAGTGATGAAACCAAAACCTTTACCCGCGTCAAACCATTTTACTAAACCAGTTACTTTATTAGACATTTGTACTTCCTTCATTAAGTTGAAAACCGCCTTTGGCGATAGCGGGTCTGCTTGCCAGCATGTACTTATGGGCACGTATTTAAGAAGGAAATTCGTCGAAGAAGTGATAGTGGATTATCGCTTTTTGCTGAACAACTTTACTAAAATGGCTTACATAAATAGGTCTGTACCACAAACCGATGGGCTATTAACGCATACTCCCGTCACAGGCGCAAGCGTTATTATGAAGAAAAAGGTTATAACCCGAGGGAATAACCCGCCACTACGGCGCGCCTTAGGCGCCGACGGCCGTTTGCGCAGGTTCGCTTGCCGGTGTGCAGTCATAATGTCGACGGGTTAACGTTATTCCACATAGCGGAACTCGATGCATCCAAATAGTGCGCCTCATGCCATTCAATCCGGCCATTGCCCCTCGATAGTGCAGAGCCCCCCTTTCCGCCTTCGATAGAGTGTTAATGAAGTGTAACTTTACCCTTCAATCAACTCTCTGCCGATTTGGCATCACCTTTGCTATGAGGTTACAGGCGCCATGCCTTTTTAAGGAAGGATGTGTCCGCACACATCAAAAATCGACTGCTTTATTCTGCCTCACAGAACGAATTATGAAAAAAATGATGATTTCCATATTGGTTGCCGCCACCACACTCTTTGCAGTAGCGAATCAGGCTCACGCAGGGGCCACCTTGGACGCGGTCAAAAAAGAAAGGTTTTATTCAGTGCGGTATCAGCGATGGCTTACCGGGGTTCTCGTACGCTGATGCCAGCGGGAAATTTACCGGACTGGATGTGGATGTTTGCCGTGCCGTTGCCGCGACCGTGTTTGGCAATGCAAGTAAAGTGAAGTACACCCCGCTGACCGCCAAAGAGCGCTACAGTCGGGTGAAGTCGATATTCTGTCGCGCAATACGACCTGGACCTCCTCTCGTGACGGCAACATGGGCTTTGTTTTCGCCGGTGTAAACTATTACGACGGCATTGGCTTCCTGACCCATAACAAAGCCGGCCTGAAGAGCGCCAAAGACCTGGACGGCGCTACCGTCTGCCTGCAATCCGGTACCGACACCGAATTGAACGTGGCCGACTTTTTCCGCGCCAATAAAATGCAATATACTCCGGTCACCTTCGATCGCGCCGATGAAAGCGCCAAGGCGCTGGAGTCCGGCCGCTGCGATACGCTGGCAACCGACCAGTCCGGTCTGTACGCGCTGCGGATCAAGTTAAGCAAACCCGATGACTGGGTGGTGTTGCCGGAAGTAATCTCCAAAGAGCCGCTGGGACCGGTAGTGCACCGCGGCGGCGGCGATTGGTTCACTATCGTGAAATGGTCGCTGTACGCCATGCTTAACGCTGAGGAAATGGAAATTACCTCGCAAAACGTTGTCAAGCAGGTCGGCAACTACGGCGAATCATTTGAACGCAACGTGGGCCAGGGCAGCGATCTGAAAATCAAGCGTGGTTTGAACGCCTTATGGAATCACGGCGGCATCCGGATCGCATAACAATCGATCTGCTAGGGGGGCGTAGTCACAAGTTCTGATTTATTCAACAAAGCCCCCTATATATCGAAATTTTCCGCAACATCCCGCCGCTGCTGCAAATCTTCTTTTGGTACTTCGCCGTCCTGCGCAACCTGCCAGGCCTCCGTCAGGCGGTGAACGCTTTCGATCTCGCCTTTCTCAGTAACCGCGGATTGTATTTGCCCGCCCCCGACGCCGGACCGGGCGCATGGGCGACGGTTCTCGCTCTGCTGGTCGCCGTGGCTGCCTCAGTAGCGCTGGTTCGCCGGTCCCGCGATAGCCTGGGATGTGCCGCAGCTGCGCGGCTTCAACTTTCGCGGCGGTATGGCGCTGATTCCGGAACTGGCGGCGCTGACGGTTTATACCTCGGCGTTTATTGCCGAGGTGATCCACTCCGGCATTCAATCGGTACCGTACGGCCAGCACGAGGCGGCGCGCTCGCTCGGACTGCCGAACCCGATGACGTTAAACAAAGTGATTCTGCCACAGGCAATGCGGGTGATCGTCTCTCCCCTGACCAGCCAATATCTCAATATCGTTAAGAACTCATAGCTGGTGGCCGCCATTGGCTATCCCGATATGGTGTCGTTGTTCGCCGGTTCCGTACTCAACCAGACCGGCCAGGCCATTGAAACCATTGCCATCACCATGGCGGTCTATCTGGTCATCAGCCTGGCCATTTCGCTGCTGATGAATATTTATAATAAGCGCAAAGCGCTGATGGAACGTTGAGAGGTGCCGATGACTATGACTTTATCTCCCCCAAGACCCCATCGCGCCGGCCGCGCGCAGTCAACTGGTCCTGGCGACGCTTTTGATCGAGTGGGCGTTTATCAAAGCCAATTGGGTGGGGACCTCGCGCCTGGATTGCACCCGCGACGGCGCCTGCTGGGTGTTTATCCACGCGCACTTTGGCCAGTTCATGTACGGGCTGTACCCCCTGGATCAACGTTAGCGTATCAACGTCACTCTGGCAGTGTGCCTAATCTTGCTGCTGCCGATGTTTTGGCACCACATGCCGCACCGCGGCCGCTATATCCTCTGTTGGGCGATCGCGTTTCCCGTGTTCATCTGGATCATGCTGTACGGCGGTTTCTTCGGCCTCAGCCGCGTGGAAACCCGCCTTTGGGGTGGCCTGACCCTGACCTTGATCATCGCCGCCGTAGGCATCGCCGGCGCGGTGTCCCGCTGATTACCGTGCTCTTCATGTCTTCGGTGATGCTGCTGCTTTTCCTGTCTGAAGACACCCAAATTGATAAACTCTTGCGCGCGCTGGTAGGCGTTATCATGTTCCAATCGGCCTATGTGGCGGAGGTGGTGCGCGGCGTGCTGCAAGCATTACCTAAAGGCCAAACCGAGGCGGCGGAATCCCTGGCGCTCGGTTATTGGAAAACCCAGGGCCTTATCATCCTGCCGCAGGCGCTGAAAATGGTCATACCCGGGTTGGTTAACACCATTATCGCGCTGTTCAAAGACACGAGCCTTGTGGTCATCATCGGCTTATTCGATTTGTTTAGCAGCGTGCAGCAGGCGACGGTAGATCCCTCCTAGCTGGGCATGTCCACCGAAGGTTATGTCTTTGCCACGCTCGTTTATTGGCTTTTCTGTTTCAGCATGTCCCGCTATAGCCAGCATCTGGAAAAGCGTTTCCATACCGGACACCAGCATTGAGGTTTTTTATGAACATGATGAAAATTAACGCCGCCCCGGCGGACAACCTGATGATCACAATGGAAAATGTCAATAAATGGTATGGACAGTTCCATGTATTAAAAGATATCAATCTACAGGTGAAAGCCGGCGAACGCATCGTTTTATGCGGACCATCCGGATCGGGTAAATCCACCACGATCCGCTGTATTAACCATCTTGAAGAACATCAACAGGGCAACATTGTGGTCGATGCACCCTGCTCAATGACGATCTGCGCAATATTGAGCGCGTCCGCACCGAAGTCGGCATGGTGTTCCAGCACTTCAATCTGTTTCCGCATCTGACTGTCATGCAAAACTGCATTTTAGCCCCAACGTGGGTACGCAAGATGCCAAAAAAAGAGGCCGAGGCGCTGGCGATGCACTATCTAGAACGGGTGCGTATTGCCGAGCATGCGCAAAAGTTTCCCGGCCAATTATCGAGCGGCCAACAGCAACGTGTGGCCATCGCCCGTTCCCTGTGCATGCCTCCGCGCTGGATCCCGAAATGGTCAAAGAAGTGCTGGATACCATGATCGGCCTGGCGGGAGACGGGATGACCATGTTGTGTGTAACCCATGAAATGGGTTTCGCCCGTACCGTGGCCGATCGAGTAATCTTCATGGATCGCGGCGAAATTGTTGAACAGGCACCGCCGGAGACGTTTTTCGCCCAGCCGAAATCGGCGCAAACCTGCGCTTTTCTTTCTCAGGTCATTCACTGATTTTTCCCAGAGGATGCTCGCCCGCCTCTTTCTTTCAATGCACACGGCAAATGACAGGATCACGCTTATGCCTGCCGGCAGCGCGTCGATAATATCCTCAGCGCTCGGCCCCCTCTGTTTTTTTGACAATACGCTAGGAAAATATCCCGGCGCGTTTGTTTCAGTGCAACGCGGGTAAACCGCTACACACCCTAGCGACAGACATCCTGCCGCCAGTAACTATCTTGCGACCGCTTCGCTACTTTTACTCTTGCTGCGATTTACAGGCTTTTGGCCGCTATACTCTCGCTACCCTCTACGCTGCCTGACGGCGTGCAATGGCTCTGATACCGCTCAGGCGACGTGCATGCATGCAATATCAAGAATGGACCTGATATGCGCCAGCGACTGCGGGATTACAATAGGTATCAACCAAAATGAAAATAGCAATGATAGCGGCTATTCACCTAAGATAACGTTATCTCCCGCGGCAAACTTTGTTGCCGGGAAAGGAAATAATAGTGACAATTAAGCAGAAAGATTTAACTGCATCGGAATACTTCATACTCCGCTGTCACTATTCATATCCGCACTTATGATGTAACTTTATAATAACACGCATTATCATAAATCATTATAGTGTGAAGGGATGTTCCTGAAGGCGAATTTATATTGCACCTAATTAATGATCACTCTATTTCCCTGCAATTAAATATATAAGGAACTTTCCATTATCGTTACTTACAATCTCCATAAAGCGAGACTTCAACCCATTCTGCCTGATATGGTACAAAGCACTCCTCATGATACATCGACCGCTTCAATGTCATCCAATATACAAGAGGCGGTCCACCCTGTGCCCTCTTTCGTCTCATTGGAATATTTTCAGAAAAATATTTCCCCTATTTCGTTAAACAATATTGATGCGATGAGTATAGGCGGCATCACATATTCTCTTATGGGGGAGGGAGCTGAAAATTTTTTTCCACTGGCCCCAGTATGCATCCCAGTGCAGGCTTTCCCGGTGAGCAGATTCATGATGTCATTCGCACACTGAATGACTTGTTACATCAGAAACGGTCCACCCCGGACAGTGCCGTGCTACTACCAGCTACAGTCGACCAGGACACACCCTCGCCAAGTTTGCCCTCAGAAGTAATTGATGAGGAATTTGCTTTCATAACCGCCTCCGCTGAGGAAGATAACATCCCAGGCCCGGCAGAATATCGGACGCTTCTTGTCATGGAAGACCGCCATCCTCCCACCTATTCTTCCGCAGCGGGTCAACGAGAAGCTTATCAGGACGAATTTGAGTCGCTATTTGCGCGGGCCTCTTCTGAAAGAAGTGAACCGCCACGGTGCTAGCCCCTTATGGCAGCGGCCGTTAGCCTGGGTATGTGGGTTGTTTGGGTTTCACGGCGTAGGGCAAACCAATTGCCTCTCCTGTGCCACAACGGTAGCAGACACGCTGAAAAAAGGCCAACTGCATTGCGCTGACCCCACCCTGCGCGGGGCAGCCCTAGTCAATTTTTAACCCTCAACAATGCCGAGGGTGGGATGTTTGATTCCATTGCAGCGATGTTGGACAGCGCTAATGCTCAACCGCAGTGCAATGCGGTGCTTTGCGTAAAGCGTCCGTGCAGCTTTTGGCGCAGATTATTCTCTCCCACCGATGGTCACGCCTGTAATGTAGTAAAAGTCGACCAGATGCTCTTTCTCGTTGATGCGCAGAAGAGACGTTGCCGGACACTTTCACCTACGGACGATCGCGCCATCCAGCTCCGGCAAATAGCGCATTTTCTTGGACCTATCGCCTCTGGTGCGGGTTGCCTGCAATGGTTTGATGTCGGATTCTAAACGTTTCCCGGCGCCTTATCCGAGTCCTACGACGCGGTGTTCGGTTGGTCTGCATGCTGTACCAACACATCCACTCGCCTATGAGCATAGGACTTTTGGTAAAGTCGCGTCACGATTTCCGCCAGCAACGGCTGTGGCATTAAACCGCCAATAATTACCGCCTCAGGATCGAATACGCATTCAAGTATATTGATCGCTGGGCGCGCCGCCGGCAGCATTGAGGTTACCCAGCGGTCAAAATCCGCCGCCGACGCCTTGAGTAGATCTTCCGGCAACGCGGTTAGCGGATCCAGACCACAGGCTTCCCAGGCCGTCTGCAGTGACAGATAACGCTCCAGACAACCGCGATTGCCGCAGTAGCATTGCCGCCCGGTCGTACCACCATATGCCCTACTTCACCGGCATTTTGAGCGTGACCGCCATAAACTTGACCGTCGGTGAATATTCCTGCTCCGAGACCCGTGCCCAAGTAGAGATAAACGAACGAGTCCAGCCGCTTCGCCACGCCGTGAAAACGCTCGCCGATAGCGGCCACCGTGGCGTCGTTCTCCAGCGTCACCGGCCAGCCAGTTGCGGCGGAAAGCCGCCCGACAACATCCACATGCTCCCAACCATGTAGCGTGGTGGGACCTTCGGATGAAAGCCCTTCAACGCCAAACAGGCCGGGCATCATGATCCCGATACCCAGCATTTTGCGACAATCAATCGCTGCCTGTTGCTTCATGTCGAGCAGTTGTTGGGTAATAATCGCAATTGTGGCGCCTGGCTGTGGCTTTTGCATCAAAGTGAAGAGCCTTGCGCGCACCGCGCCAGAAAAATCGACCAATATTATCAATAAATTTTGATGATCAAGATGAATGCCGATTGAATAGGCGCTATCGGGATTTAACGTTACCGGAATCGCCGGCTGCCCGCGGGCGCCATCGCGCCGGGGCCGATGCGCGGAAAGAATACCCACCTGTCGCAAATCGCCGACGATATTGGAAACTGTTTGCGGCGTCAGCGCCGTTAAACGCGCCAGCTCCGCCCGGGTCAATTCACCGTTCAAACGGATAGCCTCAATAATCACCCGTCTATTGTGAGCTTTGGCGTGTTCGAGATTCGTGCCTGAGGTTCTCATAATCCTTTTCCACCCGTCATCCAGGCCGCAGTATGCGAGGAGAAAATAGGTCAATCAAATTGATTTATAATGCGTATAAAGTCTGCTCAATTTGTTTACTATTCTGGAATAAACTAAGCCGATCGGCGGATAAAAAAAATGATTAGGCAGAAATTAAAAATTCAGTTTATTTAATAAAGTAGCCCCATGCTTTCCGTCGACGTGCTCGCAAGCGAGCTTACCAGTAACCGTGTCAATTAAGAAAACGGTTTTATTAACAGGCTGTATGAATAATGACGCTGGCGGGCTTATCAAAGGGGTGAAATAAAGCGGAATATAAGTGATGAGTTAGATACAACAGGCGGTAAAACTCTTGGCAAGAAAAAAGCCCTCTGCACTAGCAGAGGGCTTCTGAATGGATGCCTGGCAGTTCCCTACTCTCGCATGGGGAGACCCCACACTACCATCGGCGCTACGGCATTTCACTTCTGAGTTCGGCATGGGGTCAGGTGGGACCACCACGCTCGTGCCGCCAGGCAAATTCTTTTAACCGAACTCGTACCGTTTTATGACTGGTGCTGATACCCAGAGTCGAACTGGGGACCTCACCCTTACCAAGGGTGCGCTCTACCAACTGAGCCATATCAGCGTGCTTCTTGTCGTCACCCCGGGCTACCCGTTAGGACGTAATGGATGCCTGGCAGTTCCCTACTCTCGCATGGGGAGACCCCACACTACCATCGGCGCTACGGCGTTTCACTTCTGAGTTCGGCATGGGGTCAGGTGGGACCACCGCGCTCGTGCCGCCAGGCAAATTCGTTTTCCGCACCGCTTTCACCATGCAGACTGCTCTTGCTGCCCAACCCTCACTTGCGTGACCATCGGGCGTTATCCGGAACATCGCTGATATCGTCTTTCTGGCGCTCGCGTTCATGTCGCTTGCGCTTTGCCGCTAACGTTCGTTACAGCTCTGGCTTTCGCCCTCTCTCAAACAGCTCAGGTGTTGTAAGGTTAAGTCTCACGGGTCATTAGTATCGGTTAGCTCAACACCTCGCAGCGCTTACACACCCGACCTATCAACGTCATCGTCTTTAACGTCCCTTTAGGAGGCTCAAGGCCTCAGGGAAGACTCATCTCGAGGCAAGTTTCCCGCTTAGATGCTTTCAGCGGTTATCTCTTCCGCACGTAGCTACCGGGCAATGCCATTGGCATGACAACCCGAACACCAGTGGTGCGTCCACTCCGGTCCTCTCGTACTAGGAGCAGCCCCTCTCAATCTTCCAGCGCCCACGGCAGATAGGGACCGAACTGTCTCACGACGTTCTAAACCCAGCTCGCGTACCACTTTAAATGGCGAACAGCCATACCCTTGGGACCTACTTCAGCCCCAGGATGTGATGAGCCGACATCGAGGTGCCAAACACCGCCGTCGATATGAACTCTTGGGCGGTATCAGCCTGTTATCCCCGGAGTACCTTTTATCCGTTGAGCGATGGCCCTTCCATGCAGAACCACCGGATCACTAAGACCTGCTTTCGCACCTGCTCGAGCCGTCACTCTCGCAGTCAAGCTAGCTTATGCCTTTGCACTAACCTCACGATGTCCGACCGTGATTAGCTAACCTTCGTGCTCCTCCGTTACGCTTTGGGAGGAGACCGCCCCAGTCAAACTACCCACCAGACACTGTCCTCGGCCCGGATGACGGGCCTGAGTGAGAACATCAAACATTAAAGGGTGGTATTTCAAGGTTGGCTCCATGCAGACTGGCGTCCACACTTCAAAGCCTCCCACCTATCCTACACATCAAGGCTCAATGTTCAGTGTCAAGCTATAGTAAAGGTTCACGGGGTCTTTCCGTCTTGCCGCGGGTACACCGCATCTTCACGGCGAGTTCAATTTCACTGAGTCTCGGGTGGAGACAGCCTGACCATCATTACGCCATTCGTGCAGGTCGGAACTTACCCGACAAGGAATTTCGCTACCTTAGGACCGTTATAGTTACGGCCGCCGTTTACCGGGGCTTCGATCAAGAGCTTCTCCTTACGGATAACCCCATCAATTAACCTTCCGGCACCGGGCAGGCGTCACACCGTATACGTCCACTTTCGTGTTTGCACAGTGCTGTGTTTTTAATAAACAGTTGCAGCCAGCTGGTATCTGCGACTGGCTTCAGCTCGGGGCGCAAGGCCCTCCACCTACATGCCAGCGTGCCTTCTCCCGAAGTTACGGCACCATTTTGCCTAGTTCCTTCACCCGAGTTCTCTCAAGCGCCTGGGTATCCTCTACCTGACCACCTGTGTCGGTTTGGGGTACGATTCGATGTGACCTGGAGCTTAGAGGCTTTTCCTGGAAGCGTAGCATCAATTCCTTCACTACCGTGGTAGCTCGTCATCACGCCTCAGTGTTATGAAAGAGCGGATTTGCCTGCTCTTTCCACCTGCACGCTTGAACCGGGACAACCGTCGCCCGGCAAACCTAGCTTTCTCCGTCCCCCCTTCGCAGTCACACCTAGTACAGGAATATTAACCTGTTTCCCATCGACTACGCCTTTCGGCCTCGCCTTAGGGGTCGACTCACCCTGCTCCGATTAACGTTGAACAGGAACCCTTGGTCTTCCGGCGAGCGGGCTTTTCACCCACTTTATCGTTACTTATGTCAGCATTCGCACTTCTGATACCTCCAGCAGCCCTCACAGGCCACCTTCACAGGCTTACAGAACGCTCCCCTACCCAACGGACGTATCCTTAAAACGCCTTGCCCTTGTCCGGCTGTTGCCGACTTAACGGGAATGTGGCTTGCACGCGCCCGCTCATCGTCGCGTGGAGCGTTTTAAGTGATACGTCCGCTGCCGCAGCTTCGGTGCATGGTTTAGCCCCGTTACATCTTCCGCGCAGGCCGACTCGACCAGTGAGCTATTACGCTTTCTTTAAATGATGGCTGCTTCTAAGCCAACATCCTGGCTGTCTGGGCCTTCCCACATCGTTTCCCACTTAACCATGACTTTGGGACCTTAGCTGGCGGTCTGGGTTGTTTCCCTCTTCACGACGGACGTTAGCACCCGCCGTGTGTCTCCCGTGATAACATTCTACGGTATTCGCAGTTTGCATCGGGTTGGTAATCCGGGATGGACCCCTAGCCGAAACAGTGCTCTACCCCCGTAGATGACTTCACGAGGCGCTACCTAAATAGCTTTCGGGGAGAACCAGCTATCTCCCGGTTTGATTGGCCTTTCACCCCCAGCCACAAGTCATCCGCTAATTTTTCAACATTAGTCGGTTCGGTCCTCCAGTTAGTGTTACCCAACCTTCAACCTGCCCATGGCTAGATCACCGGGTTTCGGGTCTATACCCTGCAACTAGACGCCCAGTTAAGACTCGGTTTCCCTACGGCTCCCCTATACGGTTAACCTTGCTACAGAATATAAGTCGCTGACCCATTATACAAAAGGTACGCAGTCACACCCCGAAGGATGCTTCCACTGCTTGTACGTACACGGTTTCAGGTTCTATTTCACTCCCCTCGCCGGGGTTCTTTTCGCCTTTCCCTCACGGTACTGGTTCACTATCGGTCAGTCAGGAGTATTTAGCCTTGGAGGATGGTCCC
Source organism: Sodalis glossinidius str. 'morsitans' (assembly GCF_000010085.1). Classification (NCBI taxonomy): domain Bacteria; kingdom Pseudomonadati; phylum Pseudomonadota; class Gammaproteobacteria; order Enterobacterales; family Bruguierivoracaceae; genus Sodalis; species Sodalis glossinidius. Next base: position 239,819 of record NC_007712.1, on the reverse strand, counting down.
CCCATCTTCAGACAGGATATCACGTGTCCCGCCCTACTCATCGAGCTCACAACAAGCGCACCTTCGGATACGGGGCTATCACCCTCTGTCGCCGGACTTTCCAGACCGTTCTCCTGATGCGCAAGCTGATGATGGCTCTGGGCTGTTCCCCGTTCGCTCGCCGCTACTGGGGGAATCTCGGTTGATTTCTTTTCCTCAAGGTACTGAGATGTTTCAGTTCCCCTGGTTCGCTTCGTCAAGCTATGGATTCACCTGACAATGATGCAACGAGTTGCACCGGGTTTCCCCATTCGGACATCGCCGGCTGATAACGCTTCATATCAGCTCACCGGCGCTTTTCGCAGATTAGCACGTCCTTCATCGCCTCTGACTGCCTAGGCATCCACCGTGTACGCTTAGTCACTTAACCTCACAACCCTGAGCTGTCTGCGCGCTACAGTGATAACGCTTGCGCGTTACCTCAGGTTTGCTTACTTCGTTTGAGAGACTCGCATACTGAGTTTGCACTTCAGCATGTGTTTCAAATTTTCAGCTTGTTCCGGATTGTTAAAGAGCGGTATTTCGCAGCGCGCTTGATAAACGCGCTCTGAAATAACACTACAGCAAAAAAAACCTTCTCATACCCACAAATGACCAAACCCGACTCCACAGCGAAATGGTGGAGCTAAGCGGGATCGAACCGCTGACCTCCTGCGTGCAAAGCAGGCGCTCTCCCAGCTGAGCTATAGCCCCAAGTCGTTTACCTTGCATATGCCGTCGCTCACCCGCGACGATACCGTTTACCTGCCGGTAAACCCGATACCGCACCGCGACGTTACAGTACGACAGCCAGTCTCGCCTTCTTCGCCCCCCTGACGCACAGCCTCTCATGCCGCCTGTCGGCAACATGCTGCCCTCCTCATCACGGGAACCCACGGAAATAAGCAGAACTGGTAGGCCTGAGTGGACTTGAACCACCGACCTCACCCTTATCAGGGGTGCGCTCTAACCACCTGAGCTACAAGCCTATAGCAGGTTTTTCTTGCTCGTGACAATTATCAGACAATCTGTGTGGACACGTCACTCAACGTATCGCTTAGGTAAGGAGGTGATCCAACCGCAGGTTCCCCTACGGTTACCTTGTTACGACTTCACCCCAGTCATGAATCACAAAGTGGTAAGCGCCCTCCCGAAGGTTAAGCTACCTACTTCTTTTGCAACCCACTCCCATGGTGTGACGGGCGGTGTGTACAAGGCCCAGGAACGTATTCACCGTGGCATTCTGATCCACGATTACTAGCGATTCCGACTTCATGGAGTCGAGTTGCAGACTCCAATCCGGACTACGACGCACTTTGTGAGGTCCGCTGACTCTCGCGAGATCGCTTCTCTTTGTATGCGCCATTGTAGCACGTGTGTAGCCCTACTCGTAAGGGCCATGATGACTTGACGTCATCCCCACCTTCCTCCGGTTTATCACCGGCAGTCTCCTTTGAGTTCCCGACCAAATCGCTGGCAACAAAGGATAAGGGTTGCGCTCGTTGCGGGACTTAACCCAACATTTCACAACACGAGCTGACGACAGCCATGCAGCACCTGTCTCAGAGCTCCCGAAGGCACCAAGGCATCTCTGCCAAGTTCTCTGGATGTCAAGAGTAGGTAAGGTTCTTCGCGTTGCATCGAATTAAACCACATGCTCCACCGCTTGTGCGGGCCCCCGTCAATTCATTTGAGTTTTAACCTTGCGGCCGTACTCCCCAGGCGGTCGATTTAACGCGTTAGCTCCGAAAGCCACAGCTCAAGGCCACAACCTTCAAATCGACATCGTTTACAGCGTGGACTACCAGGGTATCTAATCCTGTTTGCTCCCCACGCTTTCGTACCTGAGCGTCAGTCTTCGTCCAGGGGGCCGCCTTCGCCACCGGTATTCCTCCAGATCTCTACGCATTTCACCGCTACACCTGGAATTCTACCCCCCTCTACGAGACTCTAGCCTGCCAGTTTCAAATGCAGTTCCCAGGTTAAGCCCGGGGATTTCACATCTGACTTAACAGACCGCCTGCGTACGCTTTACGCCCAGTAATTCCGATTAACGCTTGCACCCTCCGTATTACCGCGGCTGCTGGCACGGAGTTAGCCGGTGCTTCTTCTGCAGGTAACGTCAATCGATAGCGCTGTTAACGCTAACGCCTTCTTCCCCGCTGAAAGTGCTTTACAACCCGAAGGCCTTCTTCACACACGCGGCATGGCTGCATCAGGGTTTCCCCCATTGTGCAATATTCCCCACTGCTGCCTCCCGTAGGAGTCTGGACCGTGTCTCAGTTCCAGTGTGGCTGGTCATCCTCTCAGACCAGCTAGGGATCGTCGCCTAGGTGAGCCATTACCCCACCTACTAGCTAATCCCATCTGGGTTCATCCGATGGTGTGAGGCCCGAAGGTCCCCCACTTTAGTCTTGCGACGTTATGCGGTATTAGCTACCGTTTCCAGTAGTTATCCCCCTCCATCGGGCAGATCCCCAGACATTACTCACCCGTCCGCCGCTCGCCGGCAAAGAAGCAAGCTTCTTTCCGCTGCCGCTCGACTTGCATGTGTTAGGCCTGCCGCCAGCGTTCAATCTGAGCCATGATCAAACTCTTCAATTAAAAGCTTGATGCTCAAAGAATCAAAACTGGTATTCATATGAATATTTGTTGTTCACTCTTCAAGACTTGATATTTCGGTATGTCGATATCGTCTTGTGAGTGCCCACACAGATTGTCTGATAAATTGTTAAAGAGCAGTGCCGGCTGTTTTCTCGACCCGCACGGGTGGCGCATATTACGCCTTCCTCATTCAGTGTCAAGCAGTTTCGCCTGTTTCTGAACCCTTCCGTTCACCGTGATGATGTTCACATGACCGGTCGATGGAGGCGCATTATAGGGGGTTCCGGCTCCGTGGCAACCGCTATTTTCATCAATTTCGCCTGCTTGCTGCTTTCCACAGCAAATACCGGCTTATACCTGCTTTTACACAAATTTATCCACAACCCAGGGCGCAGAGACAAAATTTGGCGAGCATCGCGCAATCGTTTTCGCTACAATTCAGGCAACTTTTTCCCGTCCGGGTCGAGTGACCGCGCGGGCGAAATGCCATTTCGGCATTGCCAATCAATACAAGTAACATCATTGCTATTCATATCAAGGGTCATTTGCCATGCAACCACCACGTCCTGTCCGTCGCGCGCTGCTCAGCGTTTCCGATAAAACCGGTATTTTGGCGTTCGCCCGGTCGCTGTCCGAGCGAGGCGTTGAGCTGCTTTCCACCGGCGGCACCGCCCGCCTGCTGGCCGAAGCGGGTCTACCGGTCACCGAAGTGTCCGACTATACGGGCTTTCCCGAAATGATGGACGGGCGGGTTAAAACGCTGCATCCCAAAGTGCATGGCGGGATCCTGGGCCGGCGCGATATCGATGACGCCATTATGCGCGAGCATGACATTGCCCCAATCGACATGGTGGTCGTCAACCTGTACCCCTTTGCAGCCACAGTGGCGCGCGCGGAGTGTACCCGTGAAGAGGCGGTGGAAAATATCGATATCGGTGGCCCGACAATGGTGCGCTCCGCCGCCAAGAACCATAAAGATGTCGCCATTGTGGTCAATAGCGCCAACTATCCCGCGGTTGTGGCGGAAATGGATCAGCACAGCGGCTCGCTCACCCTGGAGACCCGTTTCGACCTCGCTATCAAGGCGTTTGAACACACCGCTGCCTATGACAGTATGATTGCCAACTATTTCGGCAGCCAGGTGCCGGCCTATCACGGCGATGCAAAGCAACCTTCCGGCCGCTTCCCGCGCACCCTCAATCTTAACTTTATCAAGAAACAGGATATGCGCTACGGCGAGAACAGCCACCAGATGGCGGCGTTTTATACCGATCCCGAGACGCCGGAAGCGTCGGTGGCCACCGCGCAGCAGCTACAGGGGAAGGCGCTTTCCTATAATAATATCGCCGATACCGATGCGGCGCTCGAATGCGTAAAAACCTTTACCGAGGCGGCTTGCGTTATTGTCAAGCATGCCAACCCGTGCGGCGTGGCTACCAGCGATACCCTGTTGGCGGCCTATAATCGCGCCTACCAGACCGATCCGACGTCTGCGTTTGGCGGGATTATTGCTTTCAACCGGCCGCTGGACGCCGATACTGCCAAAGCGATTGTGAGTCGCCAATTTGTTGAGGTTATCATCGCACCTGCGGTCGACGACGACGCTCTGGGCGTGCTGGCCGGCAAGCAGAACGTGCGGGTACTGGCCTGCGGCAATTTGCAGCAGCCGTCGCCGGGATTGGATTTCAAACGGGTTAACGGCGGCCTGCTGGTGCAGGAGCGCGACGTCGGCATGGTGGACCTGCAGGATTTGAGTGTGGTCACCGAGCGCCAGCCGACAGAAGAGGAAATGCGCGATGCGCTTTTCTGCTGGAAAGTGGCCAAGTTCGTGAAATCCAACGCCATCGTTTATGCCCGCTACCAGCGCACCATCGGTATCGGCGCCGGGCAAATGAGCCGCGTTTATTCGGCAAAAATCGCCGGCATCAAGGCGGCGGACGAAGGTCTGGACGTCAAGGGATCGGCGATGGCCTCAGACGCTTTCTTCCCCTTCCGCGACGGTATTGATGCCGCGGCGGCGGTGGGCGTGCGTTGCGTCATTCAGCCAGGCGGATCGATTCACGATAATGAAATCATCGCCGCCGCCAATGAGCATGGCATTGCCATGATCTTCACCCATATGCGTCATTTCCGCCATTAAGCCCAGGAGTTAGCTCGCCATGAATATTTTAATTATCGGCAACGGTGGACGTGAACACTCCTTGGCCTGGAAAGCTGCTCAGTCGACGCTTGCCGACAACGTCTATGTCGCGCCCGGCAATGCCGGCACCGCGCTGGAGCCGGCGCTGCAAAATGTGGATATCGCCGCCACCGATATTCCGGCGCTGGTAGCCTTCGCCCGGGAGCAACACATCGGGCTGACCATTGTCGGTCCTGAAGCGCCGCTGGTGCAGGGCGTGGTGGATGCCTTCCGCGCCGCCGATCTGAAGATTTTTGGCCCGACGCAGGCCGCCGCGCAGTTGGAAGGCTCCAAAGCTTTCAGCAAAGACTTTCTCGCCCGCCACGGTATACCGACCGCACGCTATGAAAACTTTACCGAGGTTGCGCCGGCGCTGGACTATGTGCGTCAGCAAGGGGCGCCTATCGTCATCAAAGCGGACGGCCTGGCCGCCGGTAAAGGCGTAATCGTCGCCATGACGCAGGTGGAAGCGGAATCCGCCGTAAACGATATGTTGGCAGGTAACGCTTTTGGCGATGCCGGGCATCGTATTGTCATCGAGGAATTTCTCGATGGCGAAGAGGCCAGCTTTATTGTCATGGTGGACGGTGAGCATGTGTTGCCAATGGCCACCAGCCAAGATCATAAACGCGTCGGCGATGGGGATACCGGTCCGAACACCGGCGGCATGGGCGCCTATTCGCCGGCGCCGGTAGTTACCGACGAGGTGCACCGCCGGGTGATGGAGCAGGTCATTTGGCCAACGGTAAAGGGGATGGCGGCTGAAGGCAATGTCTACACCGGCTTCCTGTATGCCGGTTTGATGATAAGCCCTGATGGTCAGCCGAAAGTTATTGAGTTCAACTGCCGCTTTGGCGATCCGGAAACCCAACCTATTATGCTGCGCATGCGCTCTGATCTGGTCGCCCACTGCCTGGCGGCCACCGAAGGCCGTTTGAACGAGGAAAGGTCCGAATGGGATGAACGGCCGGCGCTGGGTGTGGTATTGGCGGCGGGAGGCTATCCCGGCGACTACCTCACTGGGGATGAAATCAGCGGTCTACCGGCAACCGAGGCGGAAGGAGAAAAAATCTTTCACGCCGGTACCCGCCTGCATCAGGGCAAGGTACTGACCCAGGGAGGTCGCGTGCTATGCATCACCGCGCTGGGAGCCACTGTTGCCGATGCGCAGGCGAAGGCCTACCGCGCGGCCCAGGCCGTCCAATGGCGGGAAAGCTTCTGCCGCCGCGATATCGGCTACCGCGCTATAGCCCGCGACGTCTGATACCGCTGCCAGCGGCAGAAATCCTCGTTGGCGACTAGCAATAATTGGGTACCTTCCGGTGCTTCAAGCCAAGCAATTCCCAATGCGCCCGACGTATGACGGGTACGGGCGGCCAGCCTGCCGCGCGCGCATCGAAATTCGGCGCCACCGTCCCACCCTGGCAAAGCGTGATAATGCCATTTTGCCAAACCCCCTGCTTTAACCGGACGCGGCCGGCGCGCAGCGCCTGGCTGACATTCAACAGGCGACGGGCCTCGAACTGATACAGCGCCGTCTCGTCATCGCTGAGAGACTCCCCACCGCTGCCCGCGCTCACGCTGCATGAAACTAAGATTGCCACGCGCATCGAAGCGAAGCTGTACCGTTTCAGGCTGCTCTCCGCTCTGCTGACGGCGAATCTGATGCACCTCGCCCTGCTGATATTCATAGCGGGTCACGGTGGTATCGCCGCCGCGGTAGGGACTGTGGACACTTTCAAGCGTCACGCGTCCGCTGGCGGGGTCGTCTTTACGCCACAGACGCATGGCGCCGCGATCGGCGATATAGCCGGTGACGGTAAACGCGGGGGGAGATTGATGGTAGCTACATACCGTCAGCATCAGAGCCATAAGCCCAATACGACCACACAGCCGTAAAGACAAAAGGGGCGTAATTGCCCCTCTGCTTATTGTTTTCACCTGCACACTGCTTTTATTTGACTGCGTCTTTCAATGCTTTACCAGAAACAAAGACAGGCACGTTGGCAGCTGCGATTTTGATTTCTTTGCCAGTCTGCGGATTGCGGCCAGTGCGTTCGCTACGATGATTAATTTTGAAAGTGCCGAAACCAACCAATTGTACTGCATCACCCTCTTTAAGAGACTCGGTAATTGCTGCCAAAGTGGATTCTAGCGCCGACTTCGCTTGTGCCTTAGAAAGATCAGCTTTATCAGCAATTACATCAATCAGTTGAGTCTTGTTCATATGTTATCCTTACAGTGTGTTTACCGCTTGCTAAGCATCGAGTGCGACGGATATGCCGATTGACAGCCCCCCCTGCATACACGCACCGATAGCCACTTTTTTCACTCCCCCAAATGTAGACCAGACAGGGTGCTAATGTGAAGCCTCATGGACCCGCAAAACAGGTGTTAAATCACGTTTTTCTGCCTTATTGCTGCAAATTTATCCCAATATTGCTAATTCCGGCCTCGCGCAGATCGGCACGCAGTCCTTTAATTAATTCAATATCACGATCTTCGCAATCCGCCAATAAACGATAAATTTCCCATTGCACATCCCATTCCTGCCCAATAGCCGGCAGCGCATTAAGCGCTTCTTCGGTCATTTCCCGTTGCGCCTGGGTCATTTCAACCATCGCCACACTGCGAATTGACGTCTCGCTTACGGTGATAACATGCGACAACGTTTCTCCGCTCAAACGGGAATGCAAAACTTCACTAAGTGCAACACAGGCATCTATCGCGGGATAAACGCCGTAAAAGTCATAATCATCGGCGGCAGGAATCGCTTCCTCCAGCTTTTCCAGCTGTAAATCAAAATTGACCTTAGCATCTTTTACTACCAACGTCTCCCAGACGAGAGCTAGAATGCGCCGAAAGATGGCCGCGTCGCCGAAACCGGTTTGCTGACAAAACAGCTGGTAATTAGGATACATACGCTCACAGAGGGACGCCATAAACGTGATATGTTGCCAGCTTGCCAGCTTTTCCAGGCGTAAATGTATCGGATTACGTAACATTGGGTGTCCCATTACTCTTTAACTTACGCGCAGTTTACCTGAAATTTTCCCGGGACCCTATTGCGGCGGGAAAAAGTCCGCTTCCTCCCGCTCCTGCTGCCAGCGCTTGAAAGCCGTGCGGTTCGACGCCACCGCATCGGCCCAGCGCGTTGGCTCAGGGAGGCGGTAACCGCGCATGCAAAGTTGCACCCAGTGCAGGGCGGATGCCAGTCCCACCCGATGGCCGGTGGAAATAAACAGCGGATTGCAGCGTAATTTACTGCGCCACACCCACGCCAGTTGCTCCCCCTTGTCCATCAGCGGCGCCAGCGCCCCCTGCGCTTCCGCCAGCGGCGCGAATTTGCCGCATAAGCGGCGCTTGGCTACGCCGATGGTGGGAGTATCGACCAACAGGCCGAAATGACTCGCCACGCCAAGACGCCGCGGATGCGAGATGCCATGGCCGTCCACCAGCAGCAGATCCGGACGGTGGCCAAGTTTATCCCATGCCGCCAACAGCGCCGGGTATTCGCGAAACGACAAAAAGCCGGGAATATACGGCATCGTGGTAGTGACCCGCGCCACCTGAAACTCGACGAGCTCCAGCGACGGAAAGCGCAGCAGGGCAATGGCAGCGCGAGTCACCTCACCTCCCTGTTCAAAGCCGACATCCGCGCCGGCGATAAGTCCGGGCTGGCTAAAGGCAAAATCGTCGTGCCGGATGACTTTCCCCTCCGTAGCTATCTGTTCGGCGCGCAGTACAGCGATATCCATAACTGAATGTCCTAACGGTGATAGGACTGCGACAGCCGGTGTACCGCTGCCACGAAATGGCCCGCATGCGCCGGCGGCACATCCTGATGAATACCGTGCCCGAGATTGAAAACATGCCCTTCGCCCGGGCCGAAAGCGTCCAGAATAGTCGCTACCTCCCGCTCGATTCGCGCCGGTGAGCCATAGAGAACCGAAGGATCCATATTGCCCTGTAGAGCTACTTTGTCGCCTACCCGGCGGCGAGCGTCCGCGATATCGGTGCTCCAGTCGAGGCCAAGCGCATCGCAGCCGGTGGCGGCCATCGCCTCCAGCCACTGACCGCCACCTTTGGTGAATAATGTCACCGGCACCCGACGGCCATCCTGTTCACGCAGCAGGCCGTCAACGATTTTATGCATATAGTGCATGGAAAACTCGCGATAGTCTGCGCCGGTCAGCGCTCCGCCCCACGTGTCGAACAGCATGACCGCCTGGGCGCCGGCGCGGATTTGCCCGTTGAGATACAGCACGACGCTGTCCGCCAGTTTATCCAATAGCAGATGTAATGTTTCCGGCTCGGCGTACAGCATCTGTTTGATTTTGGTAAAAGCCTTGCTGCTGCCGCCTTCCACCATATAGGTGGCCAGCGTCCAGGGACTGCCCGAGAAGCCGATTAACGGCACCGCTCCCTGCAAACGCTGTCGGATGGCGCGCACCGCATTCATCACATAGCCGAGCTCCTGTTCGGGATCGGGTATCGGCAGCTGTTCCACGTCACGCCGATGCTGAATCGGCCGGGCAAAGCGCGGTCCTTCACCCTGCTCAAACCACAGACCCAGTCCCATTGCGTCCGGGACGGTAAGAATATCGGAAAACAGAATGGTGGCATCCAGCGGAAAACGACGCAGCGGCTGCAGCGTCACCTCACAAGCCAGATCGGCATTACGGCACAGCGACATGAAATCACCGGCCTCGGCGCGCGTCGCTTTGTATTCCGGCAAATAACGGCCGGCCTGGCGCATCATCCAAACGGGCGTTACGTCGACCGGCTGGCGCAGCAGCGCACGCAAATAACGGTCGTTTTTCAATTCACTCATTCAGGTTTCCTTGCTGTCAGAGGTAAATTGTAGCATGTACGACGGATTTTACCGATGCGCGCGGCAAAGCGCGACGGTATCTTCAATCAGTCGGCGCGCTACGGTCCCCGGCGGCAGCGGCAGCGCGTCGTAACGATACCAGCCGGCGTCGAGAAGCTCATGCGGATCGTGCCGGATATCGCCACCGTCATAATCGGCCATATAACGCCATCATCAGCGAATGAGGAAACGGCCAGGGCTGCGAGGTCACGTAACGCACATTTTTGACCCACACCTGTGTCCCCTCCATACCTCGCGCGCGACGCATTGTTCCAGCGTCTCCCCTACTTCGACAAAGCCGGCCAGCACGGTATAGATTTCCCCGCGATGGCGGCTGTGGCGCGCCAGCAAAATGCGATCATCGCGTCGGATAGCCACGATAATGCAGGGCGCGATTTGCGGGTAATACCGTTCGTGACAGTGGTCGCAAAAACAGTCCCATTCCGTCTTGCTGCGGCGCATCGCGTGGCCGCAGTAGCCGCAGTGGCGATGGGAACGGTAGAACTCCGCGAGCTGCACGCCCCGTCCGGCAGGCTGAAACAGGCCCGGTTCGGCATCAAGTATTTGCCGTACCGATCCCATATCCCGCGGCATCGTTCGGCGCACCAGCCAAAGGGCAGTTCCCCCTTCGGCAGCCAGAGTTTGGCCTTCTGGCTGACCACCACCAGCCCTGTTCATTCCCTCTAAGTTCGTGTTCCATTTTAGTTGCACTACCTCTTATTCACTGGCAAGCTAGAAAACCTTAACGTTTTGCTCGCTTTTATTTATCAGTTACGCAGCGTTATTTTTATCACTTCGGAGTCAATCATGCTAAACCAGTTGGAAAACCTGGCGAAATGCGTTGGTGGCAATAATGAACTTATTGATCAATGGTTGCAGGCCCGCAAAGGACTTTTAGTGGCCTACTACCATTTGATCGGCCTCAAGCCCAACAAAGAAAAGCATACTCCGCTGGACGAAGAAGCGCTGGACGCCTTTTGCCATCAGTTGGTGGATTATCTCTCCGCCGGGCATTTTCTCGTTTACGATAGTATCGTGCCTGAGGGCGAGAGCTCGTCCACGCTGACCTACAGCGGTCTGCAGGAAAATACGCAGCAAATCATGGCGCTCTACGACAGCCATCTTGAAAACGCCATTGACCACGACAACTATCTGTCATTCCAGGAAGCGTTGTCGGGCGTGGGGGAAGCGCTGGCGACGCGTTTCGTCCTTGAGGATAAACTGATTCAGCAAGCGATGGAGTAGAGTGTGCAAGCCGCATCGACACTCCCCGCCGCCAACAGCGCCGATATTGCCCGGCCGGCCTGAGTCATCCCGGTAGCGGTCGCGAACAGGTGGAAGCGGTGCTGACATGCGGCGTGGGCAGCGTCGCGGTGGGCAGTGCTATCACCCGGGCGCCAGACTGGCGGCAGGCGACCACGGACCTGCAACAGCAAATATCGGCATGGGAGCGTGACCATGAGCGATGATAGACAGCGCACCACGGCCACTGCCGTTTGCCTGCCATCGGCCACGGCGTTGGACGATCACGCCTTTTTACGCTACAGCCGCCAGCTCTTGCTAGAGGATATCGGCATAGAAGGCCAAAAACGGCTGCTGGCGGCGCTCAATCCCGGCGGCCGCTACCTGCCGCTCACGCGCCGATCTGGTGCTGGATTGTAGCGATAATATGGCCACCCGCCACGCCATCTAATGCCGCCTGCGTGCGGCGCGGCATCGCACTTATCAGCGCCAGCGCGGTCGGTTTCGACGGCCAGTTGCTAACCGTACGCCCACCGTGGCGCGAGGGCTGCTATGCCTGCCTGTTTCCTGATAAAGAAGAGCGGCAACGCAACTGCCGCACCGCCGGGGTTGTTGGCCCGGTGGTCGGCATGATGGGCACGCTACAGGCGCTGGAGGCAATCAAACTTCTTTGCGTCGTTCCGAGCGATAGCGCCGGCCAATTGCGGTTGTTCGATGGCAAAACCTTACAATGGCGCACCCTGCGCCTGAACCGCGATCCCCACTGTCCAGTCTGCGCGGCCGCGTCAGCGTCCCCCGCGCGGGCGGGCGGGAGCGCCCGGAGACTTACCCGATGAAAATCACGCTTAACGACCTTCCGCTGGAGCTGGCGTAGCCGGTGACGCTGGCGGTATTACTTACGGAACATCATCACCCCGCGTCGGCAATGGGCGGATTACCGGGTACAGGATGGTGACGATATTCTCTTATTCCAGGCAATCGCCGGAGGCTAAACCATGTTTACCCTAGCATAAACTTCCTTCAAGTCGCGTTTATTCACCGGTACCGGCAAATTCACCTCGGCGCAGCTGATGCTGGACGCCATCCTCGCCTCCGGCAGCGAACTGGTTACTCTGGCGATGCGCCTGGTCGATTTACACGGCGGCGGCGATGCGCTGCTGCCGGCATTACGGCAGGCCGGCGTCCGGTTACTGCTCAACACGTCCGGCTCCAAAACCGCCGAAGAAGCTCTGTTCGCCGCCCATTTGGCGTGCGAAGCGCTGGGCACCCACTGGATCAAACTTGAAATCCATCCGGATATGCAATACCTGTTGCCCGATCCGATTGAAACCTTAAAAGCGGCGAAGCAGTTGGTCAAAGAGGGGGTTGTGGTGTTGCCCTACTGTGGCACCGACCCGGTCCTCTGCCGCCGGCTGGCAGAGGCGGGTTGCGCGGCGGTAATGCCGCTGGGATCACCTATCGGCTCGAATCAGGGGCTAAAAACCCGTGATTTCCTGCGTATTATCATCGAACAGGAGCAGGTACCGGTCGTGGTGGATGCGGATATCGGCGCGCCAAGTCAGGCGCTTGAAGCGCTGGAAATGGGCGCGGATGCGGTACTGGTCAACACCACTATCGCCGTGGCGCAGGATCCCGTTGCAATGGCGCTCGCTTTCCGGGTCGCGCTGGAAGCCGGCGAATTGGCCCGTCAGGCCAGCGCCACCAGCCCGCTGACCGGCTTTCTAACCCCCCGGCGGAGGCTCAAGCATGACCAGCTTTACCCCGCACTGGCAGCGGATTCAATGGGACGACGTCGGCATGCGTATCCACAGCCAGACGGCCCGCGACGTCGAACGGGCGCTGGCGGCGGAAAACCCCGGACCGGCGGAAATGATGGCGCTACTGTCGCCGGCGGCACTGCCCTATCTGGAGCCGCTGGCTCAGCGAGCGCAGCGGTTGACCCGCCAACGCTTTGGCAACGCCATCAATTTTTACTTGCCCCTTTACCTGTCAAATCTCTGCGCCAACGACTGTACTTACTGCGGCTTTTCCATGAGCAACCGCATCCGCCGCAGGACGCTGGATGAACAGAAAATCCTCAGCGAGTGCCGGGCTATCCGCGCCAAGGGCATTGACAACGTGCTGCTGGTTACCGGCGAGCATAAAAGTAAAGTGGGCATCGACTATTTTCGCCGTTACGTGCCGCTGGTACGCCAGGAATTCAGCTCGCTGATGATGGAGGTGCAACCGCTATCACAGGCGAAATACGCCGAGCTGAAAGGCCTGGGGCTGGACGGCGTGCTGGTGTATCAGGAAACCTATCATCCGCCCACCTACCGGCACCATCATTTGCGCGGGCAGAAACAGGATTTTGTCTGGCGGCTTGAAACGCCGGATCGTCTGGCGCGGGCCGGGATCGACAAGATCGGCCTCGGCGTGCTAATCGGCCTTTCTGATAACTGGCGCGCCGACTGCTATATGGTGGCCCGTCACCTGCTGTATATGCGCCACACCTACTGGCAGAGCCGCTATTCGCTGTCGTTCCCCCGGCTGCGTCCCTGTACCGGCGGCGTAATGCCGGCCTCTTTAATGGACGAAGCCTAGCTGTTGCAGGTCATGTGCGCTTTCCGCCTGCTGGCGCCGGAGGTGGAAATTTCCCTATCCACCCGCGAATCCGCCCATTTTCGCAATCATGCGGTCCCTATCGTGGTGAATAGCGTCAGCGCCGGATCCAAGACGCAGCCGGGCGGCTACACCAGCGATCGGCCGGAGCTGGAGCAATCTCTGCCCCACGATAACCGTTCACCGCAGGAAGTGGCGCACGTTCTTATACAAGCGGGGTTACAGCCAGTGTGGAAAGATTGGGAGCCCTACCTGGGACGCACGGCCGTTGCCGCAGACGGCGTCTGAACACGACGCCGTCTACGCGCGAGACAAAAAAAACCGCTCCCTCCGGAGCGGTTTTGGCTTCGCCAGCGGCGAGGAACGGTATCGACAATCAGTCGTCGTTGCCGCCCAGACCCGCATTCAACAGTTCAGCCAGGTTGGCGGAAGCTTCATCGGCGGTAATCTGCGGCGCGGCCGGCGCTTCGCCCTGCTGACGATGGCGAGCGCGTTCCTGATGATAAGCGTAACCGGTACCGGCCGGGATTAACCGTCCGACGATGACGTTTTCCTTCAGGCCGCGCAGTTCATCGCGTTTCCCGGCCACAGCGGCTTCGGTCAGCACGCGCGTGGTTTCCTGGAACGACGCCGCGGAGATAAACGACTCAGTGGCCAGCGAGGCTTTGGTGATACCCAGCAGATCACGCACATAAGTCATCTCTACCTTGCCGTCGTTTTCCAACTGACGGTTGGCAATCTTGATGCGCGAGTATTCCACCTGTTCGCCTTCCAGGAACTCCGAGCTGCCGCTGCTGGCGATCGTTGCTTTACGCAACATCTGACGAACGATAACTTCAATGTGTTTATCGTTGATCTTCACGCCCTGCAGACGGTAGACGTCCTGGACTTCGTTGACGATATAGCGGGTTACCGCATGGACGCCACGCAGACGCAGAATGTCGTGCGGCGATTCCGGACCGTCGGAAATCACATCACCGCGCTCCACGCGTTCACCTTCAAATACGTTGAGCTGACGCCATTTCGGGATCATCTCTTCGTATGCGTCGCTGCCGTCCACCGGCGAGATAACCAGACGACGTTTACCTTTGGTTTCTTTACCGAAGGAAACAATACCGCTGATCTCGGCCAGAATCGCCGGCTCTTTCGGACGACGGGCTTCAAATAGATCGGCAACGCGCGGCAGACCACCGGTGATATCCTTGGTCCCGCTGGTTTCCTGCGGCAGACGCGCCAGCGTATCACCGCCGGTGATTTTGGCGCCGTCTTCCAGCTGCACGATCGTTTTGCCCGGCAGGAAGTACTGCGCCGGCATGTCGGTACCCGGCAACAGCACATCGTTACCGTTAGCGTCGACAATGCGCAGCGCCGGACGCAGATCTTTACCGCCGCTGGTACGCTCGGCGGTATCCAGTATCACTATAGAGGACAAACCAGTCAGTTCGTCGGTCTGGCGGGTAATGGTCTGGCCGTCGATCATATCGGTGAAGCGGACGAAACCGTCGACTTCGGTGATAACCGGCATGGTATGCGGATCCCAGTTGGCAACGGTTTCGCCGCCCATGATCTCCGCGCCGTCGCCTTTGGCCATCACAGCGCCATAAGGCACCTTATAGCTTTCTTTGGTACGGCCGAATTCGTCAACCAGCTTCAGCTCGGTGTTACGCGAGGTGATCACCAGCTTGCCGCTGCCGTTTACCACGAACTTGGCATTGCTGAGACGGATAGTCCCTTTGTTTTTCACCTGAATACTGGATTCCGCCGCAGCACGGGACGCGGCCCCGCCGATGTGGAATGTACGCATGGTCAGCTGCGTGCCAGGTTCGCCGATGGACTGAGCGGCGATAACGCCGATGGCTTCGCCCTTGTTCACCAGATGCCCACGCGCCAGATCGCGGCCGTAGCAGTTGGCGCACACGCCGAAATCGGTGTCGCAGGTCACGACCGAACGCACTTTGACGCTGTCGACGGAATTTTCTTCCAACACGTCACACCACTTCTCGTTCAGCAGGGTATTACGCTCGACCAGAATATCCGCGGTGCCCGGTTTCAGGACATCTTCCGCCGTGACGCGGCCCAAAACGCGCTCGCGCAGCGGCTCTTTGACGTCGCCACCTTCGATAACCGGCGTCATCACGATACCGGCGAAGGTGCCGCAGTCGTCCTCGGTCACCACCAGATCCTGCGCCACGTCGACCAGACGGCGGGTCAGGTAACCGGAGTTAGCGGTTTTCAGCGCGGTGTCCGCCAGACCTTTACGTGCACCGTGGGTGGAGATGAAGTACTGGAGTACGTTCAGACCTTCACGGAAGTTCGCGGTAATCGGCGTCTCAATGATCGAGCCATCGGGCTTGGCCATCAGACCACGCATACCGGCCAGCTGACGAATCTGCGCCGCCGAACCACGAGCGCCGGAGTCGGCCATCATAAAGATGCTGTTGAACGAGACTTGACGCTCTTCCTCGCCGTCACGGTTAATCACGGCTTCGGTGGACAGGTTGTCCATCATCGCCTTGGCGACGCGCTCGTTAGCCGCGGCCCAAATATCGATTACCTTGTTATAACGTTCGCCTGCGGTGACCAGACCCGACTGGAACTGCTCCTGGATCTCGGCAACTTCGGCTTCGGCTTCATCGATAATTTCGGCTTTCTTCGCCGGAATCACCATATCGTCGATGCCGACAGACGAGCCAGAACGGGCGGCGTAGGCGAAACCGGTGTACATGATCTGGTCGGCGAAGATGACGGTCGGCTTCAGACCCAGCACGCGATAGCAGGTATTGAGCATCTTGGAGATGGCTTTTTTACCCAGCGCCTGGTTCACTAGCGAGAACGGCAGCCCCTTCGGTACAATCATCCACAGGATGGCGCGGCCAACGGTGGTGTCTACCAGATGGGTGTTTTCTACCGATTCGCCGTTGTCTCGTTTCTCGTGCTCGGTGATACGCACTTTAACACGGGCATGCAGCTCGGCCACGCCGGCGCGGTAAATGCGTTCCGCTTCTTTCGGCCCGGTCAGCACCATGCCTTCGCCCTTGCCGTTGACACGATCGCGGGTCATATAATATAGACCCAGCACGACGTCCTGGGACGGCACGATAATCGGCTCGCCGTTGGCGGGCGACAGGATATTATTGGTCGACATCATCAGCGCGCGCGCTTCCAGCTGAGCTTCCAGCGTCAGCGGCACGTGGACCGCCATTTGGTCGCCGTCGAAGTCGGCGTTGTATGCCGCACACACCAGCGGGTGCAGCTGAATGGCTTTACCTTCAATCAGTACCGGCTCAAACGCCTGGATCCCCAGACGGTGCAGCGTCGGCGCACGGTTCAGCATGACCGGGTGCTCGCGGATGACCTCGTCGAGGATATCCCACACCACGGCCTCTTCGCGCTCGACCATTTTCTTGGCCGCCTTGATGGTGGTCGCCAGACCACGCAGCTCCAGCTTGCCGTAAATGAAAGGCTTGAACAGCTCCAGCGCCATTTTCTTAGGCAGGCCGCACTGATGCAAACGCAGGTACGGACCAACGGTGATAACCGAACGGCCGGAGTAGTCGACACGTTTACCGAGCAAGTTCTGGCGGAAGCGACCTTGCTTACCTTTGATCATGTCGGCCAGGGATTTCAGCGGACGCTTGTTGGAACCGGTAATGGCACGGCCGCGACGGCCGTTATCCAGCAGTGCATCGACCGCTTCTTGCAGCATACGCTTTTCGTTACGCACGATGATATCCGGCGCGGCCAGATCCAACAGACGCTTCAAGCGGTTGTTACGGTTGATCACCCGGCGATACAGATCGTTGAGATCCGACGTCGCAAAGCGACCGCCGTCCAACGGTACCAGCGGGCGCAGATCCGGCGGCAGTACCGGCAACACGGTCAGAATCATCCATTCCGGCTTGTTGCCGGACAGCACGAAGGCTTCCAGCAGCTTGATGCGCTTGGTCAGCTTCTTGCGCTTGGTTTCAGAGTTGGTTTCTTCCAGCTCTTCGCGCAGCTGCTCGCATTCCTGCTCCAAATCCATGTTTTTCAACAGGGCCTGGATCGCTTCGGCGCCCATCTTGGCGTCGAATTCGTCACCGAACTCTTCCAGCGCGTCCAGATACTGCTCTTCAGTCAGAATCTGACGGCGTTCAAGGTTGGTCATGCCGCCTTCAACCACGACATAGGATTCAAAATACAGCACGCGTTCAATATCGCGCAGCGGCATATCCAACAGCAGACCGATACGGGACGGCAGCGATTTCAAAAACCAGATATGGGCAGTGGGCGAAGCCAGCTCGATATGACCCATACGCTCACGGCGCACCTTGGTCTGGGTCACTTCAACGCCGCATTTCTCACAGATAACGCCGCGGTGTTTCAAACGCTTGTACTTACCGCACAGGCATTCATAGTCTTTGACCGGCCCAAAAATACGGGCGCAGAACAGACCATAGCGCTCCGGTTTAAAGGTGCGGTAATTGATGGTCTCCGGCTTTTTCACTTCACCGAACGACCAGGAACGGATCATGTCTGGCGAGGCCAGCGCAATTTTGATCGCATCAAACTCTTCGGTCTTAGTTTGCGCTTTCAGAAACTTAAGTAAATCTTTCACGGATTGGCTCCTGTCGGAGTTGGATCTGTTAGGCGCCTGAAACGCTCAGGCGCCCTTATTACCAGTGCGAATCGCACCCGGGGGGCGGAAAATCAGTCTTCTTCCAGCTCGATATTGATGCCCAGCGAGCGGATTTCCTTCAACAGGACGTTGAAGGATTCCGGCATACCGGGTTCCATCATGTGATTGCCATCCACGATGTTTTTGTACATCTTGGTGCGACCGTTAACATCATCCGACTTGACGGTAAGCATTTCCTGCAGGGTGTAGGCCGCGCCGTAGGCTTCCAGCGCCCACACTTCCATCTCCCCGAAGCGCTGGCCACCGAACTGCGCCTTGCCGCCCAGCGGCTGCTGAGTAACCAGGCTGTACGAGCCGGTGGAACGCGCATGCATCTTGTCATCAACCAGATGGTTAAGTTTCAGCATGTACATATAGCCCACCGTAACTTGGCGCTCGAACTGCTCGCCGGTGCGGCCGTCAAACAAGGTGATCTGACCGGAGGTCGGCAGGCCACCGAGCTGCAGCAGCTCCTTGATTTCTTTCTCTTTGGCGCCGTCAAATACCGGCGTGGCGATCGGCATCCCTTTCTTCAAGTTCTCCGCCAAACGCAGCACTTCCTCATCGGAGAAAGTGTTGAGATCCACTTTCTGGCGAACATCATCACCCAGGTTGTACGCCTTCTGGATGAACTCGCGCAGTTTGGCCACTTCTTCGTGCTGTTTCAGCATGGCGTTAATCTTGTCGCCGATGCCTTTTGCCGCCATACCCAAATGGGTTTCCAGAATCTGGCCGATGTTCATACGCGACGGTACGCCCAGCGGGTTCAGAACGATATCCACCGGCACGCCGTTTTCGTCGTAAGGCATATCTTCGATCGGGTTGATCTTGGAGATAACACCTTTGTTACCGTGACGACCCGCCATCTTGTCGCCCGGCTGAATCTGACGTTTCACCGCCAGATACACCTTGACGATTTTCAGCACGCCCGGAGCCAGGTCATCGCCCTGGGTAATTTTACGGCGCTTGGCTTCCAGCTTCTTCTCGAACTCGTGCTTAAGCTCGTCATACTGCTCGGCGAGCTGTTCAAGCTGGTTTTGCTTCTCTTCGTCGGCCAGACCCAGTTCCAGCCAGCGCTCGCGGGTCAGCTTATCCAGCTTCTCCGCTTCAATGCCGCCAGAGATCAGTACGTCGCGAATACGGGCAAACAGACCGGCTTCAAAGATCTGCAATTCTTCGGTCAGGTCCTTTTTGGCCTGCTTAAGCTGCATTTCCTCGATTTCCAGCGCGCGCTTGTCTTTCTCCACGCCGTCGCGGGTAAATACCTGAACATCGATAACGGTACCGGAAACGCCGTTCGGCACGCGCAGCGACGAATCTTTCACATCAGAGGCTTTTTCACCGAAGATGGCGCGCAGCAGTTTCTCTTCCGGCGTCAGCTGGGTTTCCCCTTTCGGCGTCACCTTGCCCACCAGAATATCGCCGCCGGTCACTTCCGCGCCGATATAGACGATACCGGACTCATCCAGCTTGGAGAGCGCGGCTTCACCCACGTTCGGGATGTCGGCGGTAATTTCCTCAGGCCCCAGCTTGGTGTCGCGGGACACGCACGCCAGTTCCTGAATATGGATGGTGGTGAAACGATCTTCCTGCACCACACGTTCGGAGACTAGCATCGAGTCTTCAAAGTTGTAGCCGTTCCACGGCATGAACGCGATACGCATATTCTGGCCCAGCGCCAGCTCACCCAGATCGGTGGACGGACCGTCAGCCAGCACGTCGCCGCGCTCAACCGGCTCACCCAGCGAAACGCAAGGCGTCTGGCTGATACAGGTGTTCTGGTTGGAACGGATATATTTGGTCAGGTTGTAAATATCGATACCCGCTTCGCCCGGATACATTTCATCCGGGTTGACGTTAATCACGATACGGGAGGCGTCCACATACTGCACCGTTCCGCCGCGTTTCGCCACGGCGGTAACGCCGGAGTCAACGGCGACCGCACGTTCCATACCGGTGCCGACCAGCGGCTTGTCGGTACACAGCGTCGGCACCGCCTGACGTTGCATGTTCGCACCCATCAAGGCGCGGTTGGCATCGTCGTGCTCCAGGAACGGAATCAGCGAGGCGCCGACCGAGACCACCTGCTGGGTGGAAACGTCCATATAGTCAACCTGATCGCGGCTGAACAGGCTCGATTCGCCTTTGCTGCGGCAGGTCACCAAATCGTCAACGAAACTGCCGTCGTCGCCGAGGTTGGTGTTGGCCTGCGCGATAACGAAGTTGCCTTCCTCAATCGCCGACAGATAATGGATTTCGTCGGTAACCACACCGTCTTGCACGCGACGATAAGGTGTTTCCAGGAAACCGTACTCGTTGGTCTGCGCATACACGGACAGAGAGTTGATAAGACCGATGTTCGGCCCTTCCGGGGTTTCGATGGGGCACACGCGCCCGTAATGGGTCGGATGCACGTCGCGCACTTCAAAGCCCGCGCGTTCGCGCGTCAGACCGCCCGGGCCCAACGCGGAGATACGGCGTTTGTGGGTAATCTCGGATAGCGGGTTGTTCTGGTCCATGAACTGCGATAGCTGGCTGGAGCCGAAGAACTCTTTCACCGCCGCCGAAATCGGTTTGGCGTTGATCATATCCTGCGGCATCAGGGTATCCAGATCGCCTAAAGACAGACGCTCTTTCACCGCGCGCTCCACGCGCACCAGACCGACGCGGAACTGGTTCTCCGCCATTTCACCCACCGAACGGATACGGCGGTTGCCCAAGTGGTCGATATCGTCGACTTCGCCTTTACCGTTACGAATATCGATGAGCTTCTTCATCACTTCAATGATGTCGTCTTTGCTCAGGATACCGGAACCTTCAATCTCTTCACGCAGCAGCGAACGGTTGAACTTCATCCGGCCAACCGCGGACAGATCGTAACGATCTTCCGAGAAGAACAGGTTTTCAAACAGATTTTCGGCCGCTTCGCGGGTCGGCGGCTCGCCGGGACGCATCATGCGGTAGATTTCCACCAGCGCACTCAGGCGATCGCTGGTCGGATCGACACGCAGCGTCTCGGAAATATAGGCGCCGTGATCCAAATCGTTGGTGAACAGCGTTTCGATACGTTTGTGGCCCGCCTGGCTCAGCTTGGCCAGCAGGTCCAGCGTCAGTTCCATGTTGGCGGGGACGATGATTTCACCAGTATTTTCATCGATGTAATCTTTTACCACCGCCTTGCCGATAATGTATTCGACAGGGACTTCGATCTGCGCGACGCCGTCTTTTTCCAACTGGCGAATATGGCGCGCGGTGATGCGACGGCCTTTTTCGACATAGACGGTGCCGTTGGCCTCGATATCAAACGAGGCGGTTTCACCACGCAAGCGCTCAGGAAGCAGCTCCATCTGCAGCTTTTTGTCGTGAATTTCATAAACCACTTTGTCGAAGAACGTATCCAGGATCTGGCCGGTGCTGTAGTTCAGCGCGCGCAGAATAATGGTCGCCGGCAATTTGCGGCGGCGGTCGATACGGACGAACAAGTTGTCTTTCGGGTCGAACTCGAAATCCAGCCAGGAGCCGCGGTAAGGAATGATACGCGCATTGTACAATACTTTACCGGAGGAGTGCGTCTTACCCTTGTCGCTGTCAAAAAATACGCCAGGGCTGCGGTGCAGCTGGGAAACGATAACACGCTCGGTACCGTTGATGACAAAAGTGCCGTTATCGGTCATGAGCGGGATTTCGCCCATGTAGACTTCCTGCTCCTTGATGTCTTTTACCGTACCTTCCGGCGCTTCGCGCTCGTAAATGATAAGGCGCAGCTTGACGCGCAGAGGTGCGGAAAACGTCACGCCGCGGATCTGGCATTCTTTGACATCAAAGACAGGTTCGCCCAGGCGGTAACTGACATATTGCAGTTCAGAATTGCCGCTGTAGCTCTGTATAGGGAATACGGAACGGAAAGCTGCTTCCAGACCGTACTGACCTTCCGGATCTCGCTCGATAAACTTCTGAAACGAGTCAAGCTGGATGGATAGGAGATAGGAAACGTCCAAAACCTGCGGACGTTTTCCGAAGTCCTTACGAATGCGTTTTTTTTCGGTATAGGAGTAAACCATAGGGTTCCTCAGCTAGCTGACAAGTCGACCCACTCTGTCCGCCCTACTAGGACAGTACATGCAACGCCATTTATCACGATCGGAGAATCGATATTCTCTCCGCAATACTTGTTTCTATCACTCTTAAATCATTTCGCTGCACTTTGCTAAACCAGGGAGGCTCAGCAGGCGATGCAGTATATTAAGTCGTCGATAGAAAAAAATATTGTGGTTAATCAGTAGCTAAATGGTGTGAAACGCTACTGATCCCCCTACAGCGCAAAAAGGCTGGTGACCAAAAAGCCACCAGCCATCAGCCTAATTCAGGCTGCAACCTGGAAGGTTAACTTATTTAACCTCAACAGAAGCACCCGCTTGTTCCAGGTCTTTCTTCAGTGTTTCGGCGTCATCTTTGCTCACGCCTTCTTTCAGGGTGGCAGGTGCGGATTCAACCAGGTCTTTGGCTTCTTTCAGGCCCAGACCGGTAGCGCCACGCACGGCTTTGATGACGGCAACTTTGTTCGCGCCGATTGCGCTCAGAACAACGTCAAACTCGGTTTTCTCCTCTGCAGCTTCAGCCGGGCCACCTGCGGCAACGGCAACAGCAGCAGCGGCAGAAACGCCGAATTTTTCTTCCATCATGGAGATCAGTTCAACAACGTCCATGACGGACATTTCGGCAACTGCGTCCAGAATTTGTTCTTTAGTGATAGACATAACAAGTGTTCCTAAAATTCAGAAAGTATTTATACGTTTGCAATAGCTTCAGAATAAAACCGGCGCTTAAGCCGCTTCTTTCTGATCGCGCAGTGCGGCCAGCGTGCGAACCAGTTTTCCTGCAGAGGCTTCTTTCATGGCCGACATCAGGCGGGCGATTGCTTCTTCGTAAGTTGGCAGAGTGGCCAGGCGATCGATCTGCGACGCCGAGATAACTTCGCCTTCAAAGGCTGCGGCTTTAACCTCGAAATTAGCATTGTCTTTGGCGAAGGCCTTGAACAAACGAGCGGCAGCGCCCGGGTGTTCGTTAGAAAATGCAATCAGGGTCGGACCGACAAACGTGTCTTTCAGGCACTCGAAAGGAGTACCTTCAACGACGCGGCGCATCAGCGTGTTGCGAACAACGCGCATGTAAACACCGGCTTCACGACCTGCTTTACGCAGTTCAGTCATTTTATCTACCGTAACGCCACGGGAATCCGCGACAACGGCAGACAGCGCGCCTTTGGCTACTTCGCTGACTTCAGCAACAATCGCTTGTTTGTCTTGAAGATTTAATGCCATTAGCTTGTGCTCCTGGATTTAAACGGGGTACCCCCGGAACTCACTTCACATACCGCCACAGCGACGGTAAGCGTCGAAATACGGTGAGCAGAATCCAGCAAACGAAAATGTTATTCAGGCTCTGTCACCGTCTACGCAGGAAAATTAAGTGCTGTGACACACACCTGCGGTCTTGGACGGAGGTTGGATAGGCCAAGCTCCAACCGAAAAAATCTGTTTGTTACGCCCGCGGTCAAAAGGAAACCGTCCCGGAGAAACTTCGGGCGTTAAATTCTAGACAAATCCAACGCCCGCGTAAAGCAATAATTAAGCGGTCGTGGTGGACAGGCCGCTTTGATCCACGGCAACACCTGCGCCCATGGTGGTAGACAGGCTGACTTTCTTGATGTAAACGCCTTTAGCCTGCGTCGGTTTAGCTTTTTTCAGCGCGACCAGCAGAGCTTCCAGGTTTTCTTTCAATTTGTCAGACTCAAAGTCCACTTTACCAATGGTGGTGTGGATGATGCCGTTTTTGTCGTTGCGATAGCGCACCTGACCGGCTTTCGCGTTTTTAACCGCTTCAGCGACGTTCGGAGTCACAGTGCCGACTTTCGGGTTCGGCATCAGGCCGCGCGGACCGAGGATCTGGCCAAGCTGGCCGACAACACGCATCGCGTCCGGAGAAGCGATAACCACGTCGAAGTTAAACTCGCCTTTTTTGATCTGGTCAGCCAGATCATCCATGCCGACCAGGTCTGCACCGGCGGCTTTCGCCGCTTCCGCATTGGCGCCCTGGGTGAACACGGCGACGCGTACGCTGCGGCCGGTGCCGTGCGGCAGCACGGTGGCGCCACGGACGTTCTGATCGGATTTACGGGCATCGATGCCCAGATTGACGGCAACGTCGACGCTTTCAACGAACTTAGCGGTAGCCAGTTCTTTCAGCAGAGCTACGGCTTCACTGATGTCGTACTGCTTGGTGGAATCAACTTTGTCGCGGATGACGCGCATGCGCTTGGTCAGTTTAGCCATTTCTTAATCCTCCACCACCAGGCCCATGGAACGCGCGGTACCCGCAATGGAGCGAGACATCGCTTCCACGTCGGCACCGGTCATATCAGCCGCTTTGGTTTCCGCGATTTCACGGACCTGCGCGCTGGTCACTTTACCGACCTTGTCTTTATTCGGCTTACCGGAACCGGATTTGATGCCTGCGGCTTTCTTCAGCAGCACGGCGGCCGGCGGGGTCTTGGTAACGAAAGTGAAAGAGCGGTCGGAATACACGGTGATAACAACCGGAATCGGCAGCCCTTTTTCAATGCTCTCAGTTTTGGCATTGAAGGCTTTGCAGAATTCCATGATGTTAACGCCCTGCTGACCCAGGGCCGGACCTACCGGCGGACTCGGGTTTGCCATGCCTGCAGCAACCTGCAGCTTGACATAAGCTTGTACTTTCTTGGCCATGTTGATTTCCTCTAATGGGTGCTAGCGCCGTTTAAGGCTCCCCCGTAAATAAGCGTTTACGTGCACAAAGACGAAAGGCGCGAAATTTTAGATTAATTTCGCGCCCCGAGCAAGCAAAAATGTTGTTGGCGATTCAGCCTTTCTCGACCTGACCGAAATCCAGCTCCACCGGCGTGGCGCGACCAAAGATCGAGACCGACACCTTCAGGCGGCTTTTTTCGTAATCCACCTCTTCCACCACGCCGTTGAAGTCGGCGAAGGGGCCATCGTTGACGCGAACCAGCTCTCCCGGCTCGAAAAGGGTTTTCGGCCGCGGCTTGTCGCCGACCTGCTGCAGGCGGTTCATAATGGCGTCGACTTCTTTGTCGCTGATAGGCGCAGGCCGATCCGAGGTGCCGCCGATGAAACCCATGACGCGCGGTACGCTGCGCACCAAATGCCAGCTGGCATCGTTCATCACCATCTGCACCAGGACATAGCCCGGGAAAAACTTGCGTTCGCTTTTACGACGCTGGCCGCCGCGAATTTCAACCACTTCTTCCGTCGGCACCATGACTTCGCCAAACAGCTCTTCCATATCATGAAGTTTGATATGTTCGCGAAGGGACTGCGCTACGCGTCCCTCAAAACCGGAAAACGCCTGAACGACATACCAGCGTTTTTTTGGAGCTTCGGACATCTTAGAACCTCAGGCCAGTAATAAACGATACCACACGGACCAGAATGCCATCCAGCCCCCACAGAATCAGTGACATCACGGCGGTCACCGCGGCGACGATTAACGTGGTATGTAACGTTTCCTGGCGGGTCGGCCAAATCACTTTACGTACTTCGGTGCGCGCTTCACGCGCAAACGCAACGGTGGACTTGCCTTTGGCAGTTATCATGGCCACACCGCCCGCGATAGCAATAATAAGCACGACAGCCAGCGCTCGCAGCAGCAAGTGGTAATCGCGGCAGTAATAGTTACCGACGATAGCCACGACCAACAGAATCGCGACGACTAACCACTTAACCACTTCCAGGCCGCGCCCGCTTCCTTGAGCTTCGGTATTCGCACTCATAAAAAAACCTGTCACATAGGATTCAGACAAACAACTTATAAGCCCCGCAAAGCGTGAGGCTACCAATCGAAGTATGCCCTGGATGAGCAACATTACCTCGCGCCACAGAACAAGAGCCTATCTCTCCAATGATTATGACTTAAAATCGCTGATGAGATAGGTTCTCTGTCACAGCGTAGAAAAAGGGCATCGAATCATGCCCTTTAACCGCATGTCGCGTCAAATGGTTATTCGACAAATGTCGGCAATTGCCAGCTTAAGCGATAACTTTGGCAACAACGCCGGCGCCAACGGTACGGCCGCCTTCGCGGATAGCGAAACGCAGGCCGTCGTCCATGGCGATCGGGGCAATCAGATTAACAACCATCTTGATGTTGTCGCCAGGCATGACCATTTCAACGCCTTCCGGCAGTTCGATGGTACCGGTCACGTCAGTCGTACGGAAGTAGAACTGCGGGCGGTAGCCTTTAAAGAACGGCGTGTGGCGGCCGCCTTCGTCTTTGCTCAGAATATAAACTTCTGATTCAAACTGGGTGTGCGGCTTGATCGAGCCCGGCTTGGCCAGAACCTGACCACGCTCTACGTCGTCACGCTTGGTACCGCGCAGCAGAACGCCAACGTTCTCGCCGGCACGGCCTTCGTCCAGCAGTTTACGGAACATTTCAACGCCGGTGCAGGTGGTTTTGGTGGTGTCTTTGATGCCGACGATTTCCACTTCCTCACCCACTTTGACGATGCCGCGCTCTACACGACCGGTGACCACGGTACCGCGGCCGGAGATGGAGAACACGTCTTCGATCGGCAGCAGGAACGGCTTGTCAATGGCGCGTTCCGGTTCCGGAATGTAGCTGTCCAGCGCTTCTGCCAGTTCGATGATCTTGGCGGTCCAGGCTTCATCGCCTTCCAGCGCTTTCAGCGCCGAGCCGCGGATAACCGGCGTGTCGTCGCCCGGGAAGTCGTACTGCGACAGCAGTTCGCGCACTTCCATTTCTACCAGTTCCAGCAGCTCTTCGTCATCGACCATGTCGCATTTGTTCATGAACACGATGATGTACGGTACGCCGACCTGGCGACCCAGCAGGATGTGCTCGCGGGTCTGCGGCATCGGGCCGTCTGTCGCGGCAACCACCAGAATAGCGCCGTCCATCTGCGCCGCGCCGGTGATCATGTTTTTCACATAGTCGGCGTGTCCCGGGCAGTCTACGTGCGCGTAGTGGCGGGTCGGGGTATCGTATTCAACGTGTGAGGTGTTGATGGTGATACCACGGGCCTTTTCTTCCGGCGCGTTGTCGATCTGATCGAACGCGCGCGCGCTACCGCCGTAGGCCTTGGCCAGAACGGTGGTGATGGCGGCGGTCAGGGTCGTTTTACCATGGTCAACGTGGCCGATAGTACCGACGTTAACGTGTGGTTTTGTGCGTTGAAACTTTTCTTTAGACATCGATTGTCCCTCTAAGACACGAATATATCGGTGGTATCACCACATCAACCAGGCAACATGCCTGCTGAATTTGTTTTCTTACAGAAAGGGAATCAGGAGGGAGACTAGAAGTGGTGCTGATAGGCAGATTCGAACTGCCGACCTCACCCTTACCAAGGGTGCGCTCTACCGACTGAGCTATATCAGCACATTGGAGCGGGCAGTGGGAATCGAACCCACATCATCAGCTTGGAAGGCTGAGGTAATAGCCATTATACGATGCCCGCATCTTGAAACTCGGCTACCTGATATTTCTGTAGATTGTAGATTGATGCCAGGATTCCGGGCCGATGCTACGCATCGTTGTCTTTCTGCGCTCGGCCCGAACCTTGATCGAGGGTTCTCACCCCTTCCCCCACTGCGCCATGATGCTCTGCAGCCGGGTGTGTATCGTGCTTGATACGAATTTGGTGGTGGGGGAAGGATTCGAACCTTCGAAGTCTGTGACGGCAGATTTACAGTCTGCTCCCTTTGGCCGCTCGGGAACCCCACCAGATTTTTTTTGGTGCCGGCAGAAGGAGTCGAACCCTCGACCTACTGATTACAAGTCAGTTGCTCTACCAACTGAGCTATACCGGCATCAAGTGATGCGCATTCTAGGTAGAGCGGACGACCTATGCAACAAAAAAATCGCGTAATTCGCACTTTCGCTCAGAAATTACCCAATTTCACAACGGTGCGCGCAAAATTGGTTATTATTCATGCTCGAAGCAGTGGAATATCACGCTTTAGCCTGCATAGTAGCACTGTCGGCGCAACGGGTACAGCCCCGGCGTAGCCCTGTTTACTTATCAATGACCGCACACCGGTAACGGCAGGGGCGACGGCGGCCGAGGATCGCACGTCAGGCTCACAATTCCTCACCCGCGGCAGAAAAAACACTCTACGCTGGGTACGAGGCTGTCTATACTATGCAGCTTGTTTTCTTTCCGGGTTAGCGTCCTGCGCCCTGAATAGACTGTGCAACGGGCTGGCTCACGTTATGATTAAAGCTGTGCAATCTCCCCCCACACCATACCTGCAATTCAGCCGCAAACAGTGGGCCGCGTTGCGTAATTCCGTGCCGCTGACGCTCACCGAAGCGGAAATCGTCAATCTCAAGGGGATAAATGAAGATCTTTCCCTTGAAGAAGTGGCAGAGATTTATCTGCCGCTGTCGCGTTTGCTCAATTTTTATATTAGTTCCAATCTGCGCCGCCAGGCCGTGCTGGAGCAGTTCCTTGGCACCGACGGCCAGCGTATTCCCTATATCATCGGCATCGCCGGCAGCGTGGCGGTAGGCAAGAGCACCACGGCGCGCGTGCTGCAGGCGCTGTTGAGCCGCTGGCCCGAACACCGCACGGTAGAGCTGGTGACGACCGACGGGTTTTTGCATCCCAACAGCGTACTCAAGCAGCGGGATCTCATGAAGAAAAAGGGCTTTCCGGAGTCCTATGATATTCGCAGCCTGGTCAATTTCGTCTCGAAAGTGAAATCAGGCACGCCGCGCGTGACGGCCCCGGTCTATTCCCACTTGATTTACGACGTTGTGCCCGACGAACAGAAAGTCATTTCCCAACCGGACATTCTGATATTGGAAGGATTAAACGTGTTGCAAAGCGGCAGCGATTATAACCATGATCCCCACCACGTGTTCGTCTCCGACTTTGTCGATTTTTCCATCTATGTCGATGCGCCTGAGACGCTGCTGCAGAGCTGGTATATCAATCGTTTTCTAAAATTTCGCCAGGGAGCGTTTTCCGATCCCGACTCCTATTTCCACCATTATTCCCAGCTTTCCGAGCAAGAGGCGGTCGCCATCGCCAGCCAGCTGTGGAGCGAAATCAACGGCCGCAACCTGCAGCAAAACATTCTGCCTACCCGCGAGCGCGCGAGTCTTATCCTTGGCAAAAGCGCCAATCATGCGGTGGAGAGAGTCCGGCTGCGCAAATAGGGTCGTGCCGCTACTGCGGCAGACCCACCTTACTCCTCCTCCGGCATCGCGTCAGCGCGAATCTGCACGCCGCCGCAGATCCCTATCCATGCCCAATGCGCTTTTGCACCTACGCCGCCCTGTTTATTGGCGCCAGATGTCTCCCCAGGTATTATAATGCTTTTAGTGTCAGTCTCGGGTGTATCCGGTTCGCGTGGTCGACCCGGTCCGCAGAGCAACGAATGCTCGCTGTTATTCAATCGAGAGGCCCGTTAAGCGGTTTGTTTCAATCGACCGGCTGCGGTGCCCTCCGTTCCATCGGCCGCCTTCCTAGCCAGCGCAGGCCGGATACGGGCGATAATGACGACCCGCGCAGACTTCTACCTTATCTGCCCGATATCGGGCGGCACTGTTTTTGAGGGGGGGAATGAATGGAATTATTATTACTCAGTAACTCGACATGCCCCGGTAAACGCTATCTGGAGCACGCCATCGTCCCGATTAGCGACCTGCTGCGGGGCAGGCGGCGGGCGCTGTTCATACCGTTTTCCGGCGTCATCGTCGATTGGGACGCCTATACCGATAAAGTCAGACAAGCGCTAGAGCCGCTGACCGTCGAGGTAACGGTATCCATAAAACGGCAGACGCCGGTGCGGCCATGGCGAATGCCGAGGTCATTATCATCGGTGGCGGTAATACCTTTCATTTGTTGAAACACTGTCGCGACCGTGGCTTGCTGCGTGCGATCCACCGCCGGGTGCAGGAGGGCGCCGCCTATATAGGCTGGAGCGCCGGCGCCAATCTGGCATGCCCCACCCTATACACTACTAAAGATATGCCCATTGTCGATCCGGGCGGTTTTAACGAGCTTGGGCTTATCAATTTCCAAATCAATCCCCATTATACCAATCAGCTGCCCGCGGGCCATCAGTGCGAAACCCCCCAGCAGCGGCTAGATGAGCTCTTGCGGGCACGGCCGGAGATGACGGTGTTGGGGTTGCCCGAAGGCGACTGGTTAACGGTGGTCGGGGCGCAGCAACGCTTGCCGGCCCCTACGATCGGCGCTTTATCAATCACGCCGATTTGCCCGAGCCGCGGGCGTGCTGACGCCGGGGAGTCTGCTCCCCTGAATTAAACGTCAGCGCCCAGCCTGGCGACGGGACGGCTTTGGGCTGCTGCCCATCGCCGCCGTCCTCAGCGGCAAAAGCGTCACGGCTACTGGCCGCGCAGCGATATCTCTCCGCCCAAATAGGCATGCAGTTTCCCTTCCTGATCCAGCAGCAAGGCCCCCTGCGCGTCGATGCCGCGCGCAATCCCCTTGATTTCCCGTTCGCCAATAAGCAATTTCACCGGCCGGTCAAAGAAGTTGTCCAGCGCCTGCCAGCGGGCGACAAACGGTGCGAACCCGTCACGCTCGAATTGCCACAACGCCTGCCGCAGCGTGTCGGTCAATTCAGCGGCCAATGCGTTACGGTCGATGGCAATACCCGCTTCCTGCAAGTTAATCCACCCTTGGTCGATTTTACCCGCAGCGCCTTCGCGCATCGCCAAATTGATTCCAGCGCCTATGACGACATGGGCGGCATCACCAGCCTTACCGGAAATCTCCACCAGGATCCCGGCCAGTTTGCAGTCGTTCAGATAGAGATCGTTCGGCCACTTTACGCGAACCCCTTCTGCGCCAAGGCGTTGCAATACCTCCGCCATGACAATACCGACCATCAGACTGAGGCCACCTGCCGCCGACGGGCCTTGCTCAAGACGCCAATACAATGACAAATACAGATTATTGCCGAACGGCGATATCCACTGTCGACCGCGCCGGCCGCGCCCTTGCGCCTGATACTCCGCCACGCAGGCATCTCCTGGCTGTGCAATGCCGATACGTTCGATTAAATACTGATTGGTGGAGTCAATTACCGGCAGCACCGCCAGCCGACCCGCCGGTAAGCGCGCGCGGATGACGCTTTCATCCAGTAATTGCAGCGGAGCATATAAACGATAGCCTTTGCCGGGCACCGTAAAGACATCCACACCCCAGTCGCGCACCGTTTGAATGTGTTTGTTGATGGCAGCACGGCTCATTCCCAACACCGCACCAAATTGTTCGCCAGAATGGAATTCGCCATCGGCCAATAAACTAATCAGTTTAAGCGGGATGGTCACGTCTCTCATGTTATTGCTCCCACCGCATCCACTTCGCCAAAGGCACCAATAAACCGCACTTCAGGCTCCAGCCAGACCGCAAACCGCTCCGCAACCTGTTGACGCACATAGCGCGCCAGCGCGGCAACATCCTCACCCGTCGCGTTATCAGCATTGACCAAAACCAGCGCCTGTTTATCATGCACCGCCGCACCGCCGAGGCGATAGCCTTTAAGTCCGCAGCGATCGATAAGCCAACCTGCCGCCAGCTTCACCCCGCCCTCCGGCTGAGGATAATGGGGGGCATCAGGGTAGCGGCTTAACAGTCGTTCCGCTCTCGAGGCATCAATAACCGGATTTTTGAAAAAACTACCGGCGTTGCCCTGCAGCGCAGGGCCGGGCAATTTCGTGCGACGCATCGCGCAAACCGTATCATAAATCAGCCGCGGTGTGGCTTGCTGCGGATCCAGGCGGGCCAGAACTCCATAGGTCAATACCGGTTGCCAGGCTTTGGCGAGCCGAAGGCCCACCGCAACAATGGCGTGGCGTTCGCGCAGCGCGTGCTTAAAGATACTGTCGCGGTAACCGAATTGACATTCAGCTGCACTCAGGCGACGTAAGGTGCTGGTTGCCAACTGCAGCACATCGACATAGTCACAGAACTGGCGCAGCTCGACGCCATAAGCGCCAATGTTCTGGATCGGTGCAGAACCAACGCAACCGGGTATAAGTGCCAGATTCTCAAGACCCGGCATATGTTGTTCGAGACAGGTGCGCACCAGGTCATGCCACACTTCTCCAGCGCCGACGTGCAAATGCCAAGCATCGGGGCACTCTTCGATTGTTACGCCCGCAATCCGGTTCAGCAACACGGTGCCGGCATAGTTTTCCAGAAACAACACATTACTACCACCACCCAACACCAGCACCGGCGTAGCGTCGTCCGCAGCCTGCCGCCATAGCGTGAACAGCTCGGCTTCCGTATACGCCGCGATTACGCGCCGTGCCCGCACATCAATGGCAAAGCTGTTCAGGGGCTTTAACGCTCCACTGTCCGTCATCATTACATAACCTGTCTTTACTTTTATTGCCGTTAGTCTACTCGATCGCACTAGAAGGCAGCGAGTGACATTTTATGACGCGGGCGTGCCTGGGTACGTTCCTAGTGTTCGCTTAACGTTGGGCAACGTTGCAACGTCGCTTAGCTGTCGGACTCTGTAGAATCGAGCAATTCTTTCCAGGATTTATTTATCTGCGCCAGTTGCTCCCTGAACGGCAGCGGGCTCTGGCCATGACCTTGCTTGGCCAGATTATCAAATGTCGTAAATATCTCGTCATTAGCCTGTTTTATCGGATCAAAATCTGTAGGTGTTTCAACATTTCGGGAGAAGAGTTCACCCGTAAATACACTGATTAACGGATGCATGCCTGCGCCGGTTGGAATAAATATCTTATCTTGCTCAGACACTTCTTTTCCGTTCTTCTTGGCCTCTTCATTTTTTTCGGCATCTTTATCCCTGCACTTCAATCCTCTAATCCTCTCTCCATCGAGGCCGTACCTATTTCATGTAGATACCCCTTAGGCACGGACTGACCGATTTGCTTGCAATACGCCGTCATAGCATCGAACGCTTCGCTGTATACCAACGCCATGGTTGCTTCAACAACTGCTCAAAACCCTTTCCATCTGTTGTGAGAAAATGATTGACGGTGGCTTGCATTTTCTCTTTTGCGGCGGCGATATCCTCAGGTGTCAAAGGGTTTTTTCTCATGATGGCGGCATCATGAACGGCCACAGGCGTTGACTTGGCATTATCGGCGGGTTTTTCAGCGCTAGTTAACTTGTTCCCAACAGCGGACAAAAACTTATATGTGCTTATCATCCCGCCAATGCAGCGATTGGTAACCGTTGTGCTAAAAGTTTTCGCATTATTCTCAATTGTCATGATGCAATGCAAAATCTGACGACTCTAGTCACTTTTAGCGGACGTTTTCGCGCTGCCATTATCCGTCTGTTCCGGTTTTAGAATGTAACTACCCGTTTTAGAGCCAATAAACATGCAACTCTCCTTCTTATGATTGTCGAATTTCGGATTATATTAAGCGTGGCTAAGCACTGACCTGATACTACCTGGCTATAAAAGCCATTACGCCGTGGTCGCGCAACGTCGCTCCGTTGATCAAAGGGTATTAGACAGCACTCATTATCCGGCAACCATCAAATTTCGATATAACGAATCATTTGCGGCCCTTAGGTGGGGGAAGATTTGTCACGCCGCCGGCATATTAAGTGACTTAATTCGTGCGGCAGCACCCGTTACAGGCAAAAACAGTAGCAGGGGGGTGCGCCTGACCGCGGGCGCAAACGCGCCTTTATCGGAGAGAAAGTTGACTGTTGCGTCGCCGGCAGCAGGTCGCCATGGTCCTCAAAAACAAAAAGCCCTCTGCGGTTGCAGAGGGCTCGTTGATACTGCTCGTCACGGGCTACCCGTTAGGACGTAATGGATGCCTGGCAGTTCCCTACTCTCGCATGGGGAGACCCCACACTACCATCGGCGCTACGGCGTTTCACTTCTGAGTTCGGCATGGGGTCAGGTGGGACCACCGCGCTCGTGCCGCCAGGCAAATTCGTTTTCCGCACCGCTTTCACCATGCAGACTGCTCTTGCTGCCCAACCCTCACTTGCGTGACCATCGGGCGTTATCCGGAACATCGCTGATATCGTCTTTCTGGCGCTCGCGTTCATGTCGCTTGCGCTTTGCCGCTAACGTTCGTTACAGCTCTGGCTTTCGCCCTCTCTCAAACAGCTCAGGTGTTGTAAGGTTAAGTCTCACGGGTCATTAGTATCGGTTAGCTCAACACCTCGCAGCGCTTACACACCCGACCTATCAACGTCATCGTCTTTAACGTCCCTTTAGGAGGCTCAAGGCCTCAGGGAAGACTCATCTCGAGGCAAGTTTCCCGCTTAGATGCTTTCAGCGGTTATCTCTTCCGCACGTAGCTACCGGGCAATGCCATTGGCATGACAACCCGAACACCAGTGGTGCGTCCACTCCGGTCCTCTCGTACTAGGAGCAGCCCCTCTCAATCTTCCAGCGCCCACGGCAGATAGGGACCGAACTGTCTCACGACGTTCTAAACCCAGCTCGCGTACCACTTTAAATGGCGAACAGCCATACCCTTGGGACCTACTTCAGCCCCAGGATGTGATGAGCCGACATCGAGGTGCCAAACACCGCCGTCGATATGAACTCTTGGGCGGTATCAGCCTGTTATCCCCGGAGTACCTTTTATCCGTTGAGCGATGGCCCTTCCATGCAGAACCACCGGATCACTAAGACCTGCTTTCGCACCTGCTCGAGCCGTCACTCTCGCAGTCAAGCTAGCTTATGCCTTTGCACTAACCTCACGATGTCCGACCGTGATTAGCTAACCTTCGTGCTCCTCCGTTACGCTTTGGGAGGAGACCGCCCCAGTCAAACTACCCACCAGACACTGTCCTCGGCCCGGATGACGGGCCTGAGTGAGAACATCAAACATTAAAGGGTGGTATTTCAAGGTTGGCTCCATGCAGACTGGCGTCCACACTTCAAAGCCTCCCACCTATCCTACACATCAAGGCTCAATGTTCAGTGTCAAGCTATAGTAAAGGTTCACGGGGTCTTTCCGTCTTGCCGCGGGTACACCGCATCTTCACGGCGAGTTCAATTTCACTGAGTCTCGGGTGGAGACAGCCTGACCATCATTACGCCATTCGTGCAGGTCGGAACTTACCCGACAAGGAATTTCGCTACCTTAGGACCGTTATAGTTACGGCCGCCGTTTACCGGGGCTTCGATCAAGAGCTTCTCCTTACGGATAACCCCATCAATTAACCTTCCGGCACCGGGCAGGCGTCACACCGTATACGTCCACTTTCGTGTTTGCACAGTGCTGTGTTTTTAATAAACAGTTGCAGCCAGCTGGTATCTGCGACTGGCTTCAGCTCGGGGCGCAAGGCCCTCCACCTACATGCCAGCGTGCCTTCTCCCGAAGTTACGGCACCATTTTGCCTAGTTCCTTCACCCGAGTTCTCTCAAGCGCCTGGGTATCCTCTACCTGACCACCTGTGTCGGTTTGGGGTACGATTCGATGTGACCTGGAGCTTAGAGGCTTTTCCTGGAAGCGTAGCATCAATTCCTTCACTACCGTGGTAGCTCGTCATCACGCCTCAGTGTTATGAAAGAGCGGATTTGCCTGCTCTTTCCACCTGCACGCTTGAACCGGGACAACCGTCGCCCGGCAAACCTAGCTTTCTCCGTCCCCCCTTCGCAGTCACACCTAGTACAGGAATATTAACCTGTTTCCCATCGACTACGCCTTTCGGCCTCGCCTTAGGGGTCGACTCACCCTGCTCCGATTAACGTTGAACAGGAACCCTTGGTCTTCCGGCGAGCGGGCTTTTCACCCACTTTATCGTTACTTATGTCAGCATTCGCACTTCTGATACCTCCAGCAGCCCTCACAGGCCACCTTCACAGGCTTACAGAACGCTCCCCTACCCAACGGACGTATCCTTAAAACGCCTTGCCCTTGTCCGGCTGTTGCCGACTTAACGGGAATGTGGCTTGCACGCGCCCGCTCATCGTCGCGTGGAGCGTTTTAAGTGATACGTCCGCTGCCGCAGCTTCGGTGCATGGTTTAGCCCCGTTACATCTTCCGCGCAGGCCGACTCGACCAGTGAGCTATTACGCTTTCTTTAAATGATGGCTGCTTCTAAGCCAACATCCTGGCTGTCTGGGCCTTCCCACATCGTTTCCCACTTAACCATGACTTTGGGACCTTAGCTGGCGGTCTGGGTTGTTTCCCTCTTCACGACGGACGTTAGCACCCGCCGTGTGTCTCCCGTGATAACATTCTACGGTATTCGCAGTTTGCATCGGGTTGGTAATCCGGGATGGACCCCTAGCCGAAACAGTGCTCTACCCCCGTAGATGACTTCACGAGGCGCTACCTAAATAGCTTTCGGGGAGAACCAGCTATCTCCCGGTTTGATTGGCCTTTCACCCCCAGCCACAAGTCATCCGCTAATTTTTCAACATTAGTCGGTTCGGTCCTCCAGTTAGTGTTACCCAACCTTCAACCTGCCCATGGCTAGATCACCGGGTTTCGGGTCTATACCCTGCAACTAGACGCCCAGTTAAGACTCGGTTTCCCTACGGCTCCCCTATACGGTTAACCTTGCTACAGAATATAAGTCGCTGACCCATTATACAAAAGGTACGCAGTCACACCCCGAAGGATGCTTCCACTGCTTGTACGTACACGGTTTCAGGTTCTATTTCACTCCCCTCGCCGGGGTTCTTTTCGCCTTTCCCTCACGGTACTGGTTCACTATCGGTCAGTCAGGAGTATTTAGCCTTGGAGGATGGTCCCCCCATCTTCAGACAGGATATCACGTGTCCCGCCCTACTCATCGAGCTCACAACAAGCGCACCTTCGGATACGGGGCTATCACCCTCTGTCGCCGGACTTTCCAGACCGTTCTCCTGATGCGCAAGCTGATGATGGCTCTGGGCTGTTCCCCGTTCGCTCGCCGCTACTGGGGGAATCTCGGTTGATTTCTTTTCCTCAAGGTACTGAGATGTTTCAGTTCCCCTGGTTCGCTTCGTCAAGCTATGGATTCACCTGACAATGATGCAACGAGTTGCACCGGGTTTCCCCATTCGGACATCGCCGGCTGATAACGCTTCATATCAGCTCACCGGCGCTTTTCGCAGATTAGCACGTCCTTCATCGCCTCTGACTGCCTAGGCATCCACCGTGTACGCTTAGTCACTTAACCTCACAACCCTGAGCTGTCTGCGCGCTACAGTGATAACGCTTGCGCGTTACCTCAGGTTTGCTTACTTCGTTTGAGAGACTCGCATACTGAGTTTGCACTTCAGCATGTGTTTCAAATTTTCAGCTTGTTCCGGATTGTTAAAGAGCGGTATTTCGCAGCGCGCTTGATAAACGCGCTCTGAAATAACACTACAGCAAAAAAAACCTTCTCATACCCACAAATGACCAAACCCGACTCCACAGCGAAATGGTGGAGCTAAGCGGGATCGAACCGCTGACCTCCTGCGTGCAAAGCAGGCGCTCTCCCAGCTGAGCTATAGCCCCAAGTCGTTTACCTTGCATATGCCGTCGCTCACCCGCGACGATACCGTTTACCTGCCGGTAAACCCGATACCGCACCGCGACGTTACAGTACGACAGCCAGTCTCGCCTTCTTCGCCCCCCTGACGCACAGCCTCTCATGCCGCCTGTCGGCAACATGCTGCCCTCCTCATCACGGGAACCCACGGAAATAAGCAGAACTGGTAGGCCTGAGTGGACTTGAACCACCGACCTCACCCTTATCAGGGGTGCGCTCTAACCACCTGAGCTACAAGCCTATAGCAGGTTTTTCTTGCTCGTGACAATTATCAGACAATCTGTGTGGACACGTCACTCAACGTATCGCTTAGGTAAGGAGGTGATCCAACCGCAGGTTCCCCTACGGTTACCTTGTTACGACTTCACCCCAGTCATGAATCACAAAGTGGTAAGCGCCCTCCCGAAGGTTAAGCTACCTACTTCTTTTGCAACCCACTCCCATGGTGTGACGGGCGGTGTGTACAAGGCCCAGGAACGTATTCACCGTGGCATTCTGATCCACGATTACTAGCGATTCCGACTTCATGGAGTCGAGTTGCAGACTCCAATCCGGACTACGACGCACTTTGTGAGGTCCGCTGACTCTCGCGAGATCGCTTCTCTTTGTATGCGCCATTGTAGCACGTGTGTAGCCCTACTCGTAAGGGCCATGATGACTTGACGTCATCCCCACCTTCCTCCGGTTTATCACCGGCAGTCTCCTTTGAGTTCCCGACCAAATCGCTGGCAACAAAGGATAAGGGTTGCGCTCGTTGCGGGACTTAACCCAACATTTCACAACACGAGCTGACGACAGCCATGCAGCACCTGTCTCAGAGCTCCCGAAGGCACCAAGGCATCTCTGCCAAGTTCTCTGGATGTCAAGAGTAGGTAAGGTTCTTCGCGTTGCATCGAATTAAACCACATGCTCCACCGCTTGTGCGGGCCCCCGTCAATTCATTTGAGTTTTAACCTTGCGGCCGTACTCCCCAGGCGGTCGATTTAACGCGTTAGCTCCGAAAGCCACAGCTCAAGGCCACAACCTTCAAATCGACATCGTTTACAGCGTGGACTACCAGGGTATCTAATCCTGTTTGCTCCCCACGCTTTCGTACCTGAGCGTCAGTCTTCGTCCAGGGGGCCGCCTTCGCCACCGGTATTCCTCCAGATCTCTACGCATTTCACCGCTACACCTGGAATTCTACCCCCCTCTACGAGACTCTAGCCTGCCAGTTTCAAATGCAGTTCCCAGGTTAAGCCCGGGGATTTCACATCTGACTTAACAGACCGCCTGCGTACGCTTTACGCCCAGTAATTCCGATTAACGCTTGCACCCTCCGTATTACCGCGGCTGCTGGCACGGAGTTAGCCGGTGCTTCTTCTGCAGGTAACGTCAATCGATAGCGCTGTTAACGCTAACGCCTTCTTCCCCGCTGAAAGTGCTTTACAACCCGAAGGCCTTCTTCACACACGCGGCATGGCTGCATCAGGGTTTCCCCCATTGTGCAATATTCCCCACTGCTGCCTCCCGTAGGAGTCTGGACCGTGTCTCAGTTCCAGTGTGGCTGGTCATCCTCTCAGACCAGCTAGGGATCGTCGCCTAGGTGAGCCATTACCCCACCTACTAGCTAATCCCATCTGGGTTCATCCGATGGTGTGAGGCCCGAAGGTCCCCCACTTTAGTCTTGCGACGTTATGCGGTATTAGCTACCGTTTCCAGTAGTTATCCCCCTCCATCGGGCAGATCCCCAGACATTACTCACCCGTCCGCCGCTCGCCGGCAAAGAAGCAAGCTTCTTTCCGCTGCCGCTCGACTTGCATGTGTTAGGCCTGCCGCCAGCGTTCAATCTGAGCCATGATCAAACTCTTCAATTAAAAGCTTGATGCTCAAAGAATCAAAACTGGTATTCATATGAATATTTGTTGTTCACTCTTCAAGACTTGATATTTCGGTATGTCGATATCGTCTTGTGAGTGCCCACACAGATTGTCTGATAAATTGTTAAAGAGCAGTGCCGGCTGTTTTCTCGACCCGCACGGGTGGCACATATTACGCTTTTCTGCTGTAAAGTCAAGCTTTTATTTTCCCGTAGCGGGCCGCCTGCCTCTGGCTGAGCCTGTGCGCCGTAGCGACTGTTCCCGGTCAGTGGAGGCGCATTATAGGGCCTTCGCGGCCGTTGACAAGGATAAATAACTAAAATAGTTTTAATTGGTTTTTTTCAGCAAAACGGCCCGATTAGGGGCGCGGCGGCGCCTGTTTGGCGGTCAATTGCGCTAAATCACCGGCAAAGGCAGAAACTTGCTGCCAATCCGTATATTCCACTTCCTTGGTGCGATCGGTTTCACCGCCGGTCATGCGCATTATCATCTGGATCATCACTCGATCAAACCAGCTGTAGCGGGGGTAGCACAATGCACCCGCGAACACGGCGCAAAGATCCGGTCGCCAGGGGGTTTTCGCCAGGAATTTCCGGGTGTAGACGTTCGTGCTAGGGGTGCGTTTATCGGGCTTGCGCGCCGTCAAATTGACGGCATAAAACGCACTGGGGATACTGTGCAGCCATTCAAGCTGCTGCGCGATAAAGTGGTCAAGATCCGCGGCAAAGCGGCCATAGCGTATGGCCGCCCCCACGACCACCCGCTGATAACGCTGCAGATCAAGATCCTGTGCGAGGTGCAAATCCACCACATCACATTCGCAGCAATCGGTAAGATGGGCTGTAATCGCGCGCGCAATTTTGTGCGTTTGGCCATCGTGGCTCAAATAGAGAATCAACGTTTTCATGGTAAACCTTGTATCACTCACGCCAAAAGGTCGGCGTAAACAGAACCAATAAAGTGAATACCTCCAGACGGCCAAACAGCATGGTCAGGATGAGGATCCACTTGGCCACCGCGTTCATGGAGGTAAAGTTATCGGCCACGACACCCAGGCCGGGCCCGAGGTTGTTTAGCGTTGCCGCCACCGCCGCAAAAGCGGAAAAGTTATCGACACCGGTGGCGACTACCGCTACCATACTGAGGATAAACACTAGCGCATAAGCGGAAAAAAAACCCCAAACCGCTTCCAGAATTCGTTCCGGCAGCGCCCGGTTACCCAGTTTGATGGTGTACACCGCGTTTGGATGCACCAAGCGTTTCAGTTCACGCGAGCCTTGCAAATAGAGCAGCAGAATGCGGATCACCTTCAACCCGCCTCCCGTAGAGCCGGCGCAGCCACCGATAAACGCCGAGCAAAGGAGCAATATCGGCAGGAATAACGGCCATTGAGCGATGCCGTCAGTGGTAAACCCGGCGGTGGTTGCCATGGAAACCACTTGAAAAAACGCCTGATTAAGCGTTTGCAGGCTGTTAGCGTATACATCGTAACGCCAAAGAATCAAAATGCAGACCACCACCAGCGTCAACTGTACCGCAATAAACATGCGAAATTCGGGATCTCGCCAGTAGACTTTCAGATTGCGGCCGCTGAGGGCTGCGAAATGGAGACCGTAATTGCATCCGGATATCAGTAGAAATATGGCGACAATCGTGTTGATAAGCGGGCTATGGTAATAGCCAATACTCGCATCGTGGGTGGAAAAGCCGCCGATGGCGATAGTGGAAAAACTGTGGCTAATCGCATCGAATGCCGGCATACCCGCGCCCCACAGCGCTAGCGCGCAGGCGATGGTCAGCGCCACATAGATGAGCCATAAGGTCTTGGCGGTTTCGGCGATACGCGGGCGCATTTTATTGTCTTTCAGCGGACCGGGCATTTCCGCGCGATACAGCTGCATGCCGCCGACGCCGAGGATAGGTAGAATCGCCACCGCCAGCACAATAATACCCATGCCGCCAAACCACTGTAGCATCTGCCGGTAAAACAAAATGGCGTGGGGTAAGGTATCAAGCCCTACCAGCGCCGTGGCGCCGGTGGTGGTCAGCCCAGAAAAGGATTCAAAAAACGCATCGGTGACTGACAAATTAGGGTGTTCGGCAAATAAAAACGGCAACGCACCCACACTACCCAGAACGGTCCAAAACAGCACCACAATGAGGAACCCTTCGCGAGATTTCAATTCACTTTTTTGACGACGGTTCGGAAACCACAGCAAAAGTCCAATAGCCTGTGCGCAAAAAAATGTTTGCGCGAAAACGCTGCCGGCACCATCCCGATAGATCAAGGCCACCAGGCCGGGGATTATCATAGTCACCGAGAACAAGGTGACGAGCAGACCCACGATGCGGGTTATGGTGCGAAAATGCATGTCTGCACTATCCTTAATGATTACACAATTCAGGCGGAAGGTATTATTGTGGAACCAGCGTCAATTGCAATGCGTCGCGGCTAAGATCGCGCAATTTATCATTGGCCACCGTAATGCGATGCAGCGGTATCTCGAGAGTGAGTTATAATCGATTCCTGATATTTACCTTCAACGATTAGCCCTTCAGCCTGCTGTATCGCGACCTCTACCCAGGCCAACTGTGGGTAATGGCAGCGCAGCACGAAACACCAGCGCTGTAGGCTTTGACCAGTCCGCCGGTGCCCAGTTGAATCCCTCCATAATAACGCACCACTACCGCAGTGATTTCCCCGAGACCGCTTCTATCCAGCTGGGCCAGGATTGGCTTGCCAGCGGTACCCGAGGGCTCTCCATCTTCGGATAACCCCCGTAGGCGGGAGTCAGAAGGCGGGCCTGCAATATATGCCAAGCAGTGATGCGCGGCCGTCGGATGCTGCCGGCGACATTGCAGGATATAAGCTTTGGCGGCGTCGATCCCCTGAGTGGGGGACAGTAACGTGATAAAACGACTTTTTTGATTTCCTCCGTCAGCGTGACTTCCGCCGCCGGTGCGAACCATGACGTCGTCATTCCAATTTCAGCGCGCGCGTCATATTTTCGATGTGATTGTCGTGAATAACGATATTGTCCTCAATACGAATACCGCCATAAGGCTTAAAGCTTTCAATACGCGACCAGTTGAAATGACGGCCAAAGGTGTT
This sequence comes from Sodalis glossinidius str. 'morsitans', assembly GCF_000010085.1. NCBI lineage: Bacteria > Pseudomonadati > Pseudomonadota > Gammaproteobacteria > Enterobacterales > Bruguierivoracaceae > Sodalis > Sodalis glossinidius. The sequence goes on along the minus strand of NC_007712.1, from coordinate 197,128 downwards.
GGCGCGCCAAGGGGCCAGCAGCGATTCGATAAAATAAAGACCGGGTTCGATAGTCAACACCATCCGCGGCTGCAGCACGCGCGTGCAGCGCAAATGAGTATAGCGTGACTGCGGCGCCAAAGACGTGCCGCGATCGTCTTGCATAAAGCCGGCGACATCGTGCACTTGCAACCCTAACGGATGGCCTAGGCCGTGGGGGAGGAACGGCAGGGTCAACCCCTCCGTCACCATCGCATCCTCACTCAAGCCACTGAGGATATCAAACTGCTTTAAAAGCTTAGCGATTCTACCGTGCATCTGTAGATGATAATCGATGTAGTTAACGCCAGTTTCAATGGTGGCGATAAGCGCCTGCTGCTCGCTATTCATCGCCGCGATCAGCGCGGCGAAGTCACTGTCTTTCTGCGCCGCATAGGTTCGGGTCAGGTCGGCGGCGTAACCGTTGTATTCGGTGCCGGCATCGATAAGAAAACTCATTACGTGTTCTGGCGTGTGCTGGTCCAGACGGGTGTAATGCAATACCGCCGCATGTTCATTCAGGGCGATAATATTATCATAGGGCACATCGGTATCGCGGTGGCCGCAAGCGCTGAGATAGGCGATATTGATATCGAATTCGCACATACCGGACAAGAAAGCCTCTTTTGCCGCCCGATGACCATTTACCGCTGATTTTTGCGCTTCGCGCATGCAGGCTAGTTCGTAGTCGGTCTTGTAGGCCCGGTGATAATGCAGATAATCCAGTACCGGCTGCGGGTTGATAAAGTCACGTTCCATTCCCAGCAGAGATGCCCGATGCGGCGACGATCCCAAATAGGCGACGTTGTCGCGCGGGGGCAACAGCGCGGCAATCTCGTCCGGATCGGCGAACGGGACGATATCTACATACGGCGTCCAAAAGCTGTCCGGCAACGGTTCCACCAGGTACCAATAATCTATTGACAGGTAGTACCACAGTTTTGGCTTGTTAACTCCGTCGACCCACAGCCAGCAGTGCGGCACGCGGGTAACCGGAAACCAGGCTTTGAACTGTGGATTGACCTTAAACGGGTAGTCATGATCATCAAGAAAGCGGCTTATCGGCTCGCCGGCATGGATCAGTAATCCTTCCAGCTGCTGGCGCTGTAATATCTCCCGGGTGCGCTGTTGGAGAGTGGCGATATGATCCCTGTATAACGAAGAAAGCGATTCCATTTTCAGACCCTATGCGGAACGTAATTGACCCATATTACCATAGCGCTCCGCCTGGAACAGCGCCCGACCGCCGCCGCGCGAGTCACTGCGTTGGTGCGGAGAGATCGGTTTAGATAAAAGCGAAAGCGTCACCAAAAATGCGTTCGACCACGGCGCTGCGCTCGGCGCAGAAACGTTCACGGGCGATTTTCGCCATTTCAAAGCGCCCCGCGATATAAATATCGTAGGGTTCCAGAGAGCCATAGTCCTGCATCACCGCCATCAGCACTGTGCCGGAACGACCCTGCCAGTACTCATCAGGCTGTTCCACAACCGGTACCACAGACAATTGCGGATGCAGTAGGGTAAGCGCTTCCAGCCCGTCTAAATCATACAGATGATCTCGCTCCCGTCCCCCCCAGTATATCGCCACTTTTCGCTCGGGCTGGCGCGCCAGCACCGTCAATAAAATAGAACGTGCGTAAGAGAAGCCGGTGCCACCGGCGATCAGCACGATCGGCCGGTCGGTATTGTCACGTAACCAGGCTTCGCCTTGCGGGACTTCGACGGTGATTTCCCTTTCTTTCAGGATACGGTCCATGACCGCCATCGCATACAGATTGAGTTCGGAAGCGCCGATATGCAGCTCGATAAACGTCGTTTCCATGGGCGTCGACGCCAGGGAAAAAGGCCGTTTATCACGTTCATCCATTACCACCATCAGGTACTGACCGGCGCGGAAGTGGAAAGCCGCTTCCGGTGCCAGCCGTACGCGGTAAACAGTATCAGTAATGGCATCCACGGAAGAGACCTTACAGGTCAATGTTGTCATGCAGTCCCTCTGTCGGGTCATTAAGCAAATTGCCACGGGCGCCACGTATATTACGACTCGTGACCATTGTTCAGGATAGCCAGTTGGTCCCAGATAGCGTCAACGCGCGCGCGTACCGTCCGATCCATTTCAATCGGCGTGCCCCATTCGCGCTGCGTTTCTCCCGGCCATTTATTTGTCGCGTCCATGCCCATTTTCGAGCCTAGTCCGGAAACCGGCGAAGCGAAATCAAGATAATCTATCGGCGTATTTTCCATCAAGACCGTATCGCGTGCTGGATCCATTCGGGTGGTCATCGCCCAAATCACGTCTTTCCAATTACGTGCATTAATATCATCATCGCATACGATGACAAATTTGGTATACATGAATTGACGCAGGAAAGACCAGACGCCCATCATCACCCGCTTGGCATGACCGGCATATTGTTTTTTGATGGTGACCACCGCCAGACGATAGGAACACCCTTCCGGCGGCAAATAGAAATCCACGATTTCCGGGAACTGTTTTTGCAAAATAGGTACGAAGACTTCATTAAGCGCTTCGCCCATTACCGCCGGTTCATCGGGCGGGCGACCGGTATAAGTTGAGTGGTACAGCGCATCGCGCCGCTGCGTAATATGGGTGATGGTAAAAACCGGGAAGCTATCGGTTTCATTGTAATAGCCGGTATGATCGCCATACGGTCCTTCCGTCGCCGTTTCGCCCGTCTCCAGGTAACCTTCCAGCACGATTTCGGCGCTGGCCGGTACGTCCAAATCGCAGGACGCACACTTGACCACCTTGGTTTTGCTGCCGCGCAGCAGGCCTGCGAAAGCGTATTCGGAGAGCGTATCAGGCACCGGCGTTACCGCGGCCAGGATCGTCGCCGGGTCGGCACCGAGTGCAACCGCGACCGGAAAGCGTTGACCAGGATTTTGCTGCGTCCATTCCTGGAAATCCAGCGCCCCGCCGCGGTGCGAGAGCCAGCGCATAATCACTTTATTTTTGCCTAATACCTGCTGGCGATAGATACCAAGATTTTGCCGTTCCTTGTGCGGCCCGCGGGTGACCGTAAGCCCCCAGGTGATAAGCGGCGCGGCGTCGCCGGGCCAACAGTGCATGATCGGAATACGGCCGAGATCCACATCCTCCCCCTGCCAGATCTGTTCCTGGCAAGGCGCAGAGTTCAGCCGTTTGGTCGGCATATGCAGCACCTGGCGAAATTGGGGAGCCTTGTCCAGCAAATCGCGAAAGCCCTTAGGCGGCTCCGGCTCTTTTAAAAACGCCAGCAATTTGCCCACATCGCGCAAAGCGTTAACGCTCTCCTGACCCATACCGAGCGCCACCCGTTCAGGGGTGCCGAACAGGTTGCACAGCACCGGCATGGTGTACCCTTTCGGGTTTTCAAACAGAAGTGCCGGACCGCCGGCGCGCAGCGTGCGGTCGGCAATCTCCGTCATTTCCAGATAGGGATCGATGGGCAAGCTGATTCGTTTTAATTCTCCTCGCTGCTCCAGCAGGGCGAGGAAGTCGCGCAAGTCACGGTATTTCATAGCTTCATCAGGAACATTATTTAGCCTGCATTATAAGATCTGTTTATCAGCCTTGCTGGCCTTTTGTCAAAGATCGGTAAAAATAAGCCGTCCTGACTGCCCGACAGCGGCGGCGTCCTGTGCTATATATATGTTATGGCTTTTGCTATGCTGAGACTTCGATGAGATAGGTAAATTGTTACTATGGAAGCTTGGTATTTATTGTATTGTAAACGCGGGCAATTACTGCGAGCTAAAGAACATCTGGAACGGCAGGCCGTTGCCTGTTTGACGCCGATGGTCACCCTGGAGAAAATCATCCGGGGCAAGCGCACAGAAACCTGCGAGCCACTGTTTCCAAACTATCTGTTTATCGAGTTCGATCCGGAAACGATCCATACGACCACCATCAGCGCAACCCGCGGTGTAAGCCACTTTGTCCGCTTCGGCAGCTTACCGGTAATTATCCCTTCCGCAGTCATTAACGATCTGCGCGAGCATAGTTTTGACAACGTGACCGATCCTGAGACGCCTTTATCCGGCGATAAGGTATTGATCACCACCGGAGTATTTGAGGGGCTGCAGGCCATTTACACCGAACCCGACGGCGAGGCGCGCTCTATGCTGTTGCTGAATCTATTGAACAAACAGGTCTATCAAAGCCTGGATAATCGTCTGTTTCAGAAAATGCAGTAGCCCGTATTAGCGCGGCGGACAACGCCGAAAAATCTGGCCATAGCAGCTACCTACAGCCCAAACCGCCTTAGTCCTGACAGACGTCATCGTGGCGCATACCGGTGTTACTCAGGCTCGTCTCCTCGGGATCTTCCTCTTTCCTCATCACGTTTGCGCCCTTTACCAACATAGAACCGGGCGAAGAAAAAGCCGATTTCAAACAGCAGGTACATGGGTATTGCCAATAGCGTCTGGGAAAACACATCCGGCGGCGTCAGCAGCATACCAATGACAAAGGCGCCGACGAGCACATAGGGCCGCTTTTTGCGCAGATCCTCCGGCGTCACCACGCCGCTCCAGCACAGCAGTACGATCGCCACCGGCACTTCAAACGACACCCCGAACGCCATAAACAATGCCATGACGAAATCGAGATAATTATTGATATCGGTCGCGATAAGCACGCCGCGCGGGGCGGTGTGGGCAAAGAAACTGAAGGCCAGCGGGAAGACGACGAAATAGGCGAAAGCCATACCGGCGTAAAACAGCAGCGTGCTGGAGAACAATAGCGGCATCATCAGCCGCCGTTCATGTTTGTACAGCGCGGGAGCAACGAACGCCCATACCTGGTAGAGCAACAGCGGCGCGGAGACAAATACCGAGACGATGATGGTCAGCTTGATTGGCGTGAAGAACGGCGACGCGACATCCGTCGCGATCATGCTGGCGCCCACCGGTAGCTGTTTGATAAGCGGTGCGGATATCAGCTGATAAATATCGTTAGCAAAATAAATCAGCGCCAAAAAAACCACCAGCACGCTAAGGATGCAATAAAGTAGCCGCTTGCGCAGTTCGATTAAGTGACTGATCAGAGGTTGGGTATCATCAACGGCCATGGACTAGCGATCATTATTCAGTGGAGAAGTGGACGAAGCCGGCCCCGTGGCGGTTGCCGCTCTGCCGGGTTCTTCTGGTGCCGGCGCCGGCGCGGCGGGCGTCGCAGCCTGCGTGGCCAGGTTTGCGGCGGAATCAGCCGGCGCGGATACTTTGGCGCTCGGCGAGGTCGAAGCAGCATCAACGCTTGCGGCAGCCGGCTGGCCGATAGCAGCGGCTGCAATCGGCTCACCCGGATTAGCGACCGAATCGGCCGGCGCAGAAGCCTTGACGCTTGGCGCCATTAGCGGCGCTTCAGCCTGACGATCGCCCTCCGCCGGCGTCACGCCGTCATGCAACGCCTCCGGATCGGTGACCAGCGGGTTATGAATGGTATGCGGTTCAGTCGGGTCCAGTGCTGCGCTATTGATACCCTTGAAATATTTCTTCATGGACTCCGCCGCCTCACGCAGCTCCTCCATAGAAGCTTTCAGCTCCGGCGACAGATTGTTTTTACTGGCCTCTTCGACTTTTTTCAGGCTGTCCTGCAACTCTTGCAGCTTAAGCTCCTGCGTTAATTCGTTCTGCACCGTCGACGCCATAGATCGTATTGCCCTGATCCACCCTGTCACCGTCCTGACCGCAACCGGCAGCCGTTCCGGACCCAGCACCACCAGTCCGATAACGAATAACAGCATAAGCTCACCAAATCCAATATCGAACACGGCTTATACATGCTCTTTATCTTTATTTTTGGCTTCATCCGGACATGCCAGGTTGGCTTTCGGCTCAATGGGCGGCGCGGTAAAATCGGCATCCTGAGAGGACTTGTCCGACGATGTCGACGTCGTGTTGTCATCCTCGCTCATGGATTTTTTAAAGCCTTTAATCGAGGCGCCCAAATCCGATCCCAGGCCGCGCAGTTTCTTGGTGCCGAACAACACCACCACGATAGACGCAATGATCAGTAACTGTGTAATGCTAATACCACCCATAACTTTGCCTCACAAAAGGGGTAAAACTCGGGTTAACGTTTCACCGACGGCTACGCAGTGCGTTTCCAGCCGATAATCCAACTGACGGTACCGGCGGCCATAAGCCAGGCCGGCAGGGATCCTTCGTCAGCGCCTTGCGTCATTAAAAACGTGCCAATGAGCAGCAGCGTGGCGCCAATGCCGAACAGAAAACGGGATTGGCTTTGGCGCACGTGATGAACCCGCATTTCCACCGTCAAGCGATCGACGCTTTTCTGCAACAGGCGATGTTGCTTGAAGCCGTCGTAAACAAGTTCGGGCAACTCGGGCAACTTTTCCGCCCAATAGGGCGCCTTTTCCTTAAGCGCGCGCAGAATGGCCGGCAGACCCATCTGATCCTTGATCCATTCTTCCAGAAAAGGCTTGGCCGTTTTCCATAAATCCAGCTGAGGATAAAGCTGGCGCCCGACGCCTTCAATATACAGTAGCGTTTTTTGCAGTAATACCAGCTGCGGTTGCACTTCCATATTAAACCGCCGCGCGGTATTAAAAAGATTCAATAGTACGTGGCCAAAGGAAATTTCCGCCAGCGGCTTTTCAAAAATAGGCTCGCAGACGGTGCGAATAGCAAACTCGAAATCTTCGACATTGGTATCCGGCGGCACCCAGCCGGAGTCCACGTGCAGCTCCGCTACCTTGCGGTAATCGCGGTTGAAAAAAGCGATAAAATTTTCCGCCAGATAGCGCTTATCTTCTTTATTAAGCGATCCGACAATACCACAGTCGATACCGATATACTGCGGGTTCTCGGGATGTTCAAAACTGACGAAAATGTTGCCAGGGTGCATATCGCCGTGAAAAAAACTATCACGGAAAACCTGGGTAAAAAAGACCTGTACCCCGCGCTCCGCCAGCAGCTTCATATTGGTGCCCTGCTTCTCCAGCGCGGCCACATCATTGACCGGTACGCCATAGATGCGCTCCATCACCATCATGGTTTCACTGCAGTAGTCCGGGTAGACCTCCGGGATATACAGCATCGGGCTACCGTCAAAATTACGTCGCAACTGGATGGCATTGGCCGCTTCACGCAGCAAATTGAGTTCATCGAGCAGCGTCTTTTCATATTCCAGCACGACCTCGACCGGCCGCAGACGTCGACCGTCCGGCAGCAGATGCGGCACCCAGCTGGCCAGCCGGTACATCAGACGCATATCGGCTTTGATCATCGGCAAGATATCCGGGCGGATCACTTTGATCACCACCTCTTGGCCGTTTTTTAGCCGGGCAGTATGCACCTGCGCAATCGAGGCGGAAGCCAGCGGTTCCTGCTGAAAATCGTCGAACCAGGTTTCCAGCGGCTGCCCCATGGAACGCTCGATATGCGCGCGCGCCAGGGCGCCGTCAAAGGGCTGCACCCGGTCTTGCAGCATCGCCAGCTGATCGGCGATGGCCGGCGGAAACAGATCGCGGCGGGTCGAAAGCATCTGGCCGAACTTGATCCATACCGGACCCAGTTCCTGCAACGCCAGGCGTAAACGTTCGCCCAGCATGCGTTGTGCATGGTTGTTCGGCATCCAGAACAGCAAATTGCGTCCCAGCCGCAGCGGCAGAGTCAACCGCGTTTTCGGGATAAGCTCATCCAGGCCGTAGCTGAGCATGACACCAATAATCAGATAGAGGCGGCGGAGCTCTCCGAATATCATCTGCTGGCCTCCAATTTTTCCAGGCGGGCCGCCAGATTCTCGCCGGCCCGGGTGACCTCATCCACTTCGCCGCAAAACCACGCCTGTTCCAGGGCCGAGGGCGCCAGGCGCCATTCATCAGTTATTGCCTGCATCACCCGCCCTTGGCCGGTGCGCAACAACCGCGGCGTGCTGGTCAGCCAGCGCGCGACCGTTCGACTGACGCTTTCAGCGGCGATATCGCCTATCCAGGGGGCCAGCAGTTCAGCCCCATCGAATTCAGCCATATCCAGCAGCGCGGCGAATTGCTGCAGGCACTGGAGATCGCCCTCTACGTCTAGGAAGCCTTGCTTAATCAGCTGCGTCAACTGCTGACGTTCCCGCAGCGCCGGCAATGTGGCAAGACGGGTGCGCACCGTGCAATCAGCCGCGCCATCCCAGGCGTTGAGCACATCCACCTGACGCTCGCCGAATACCAGAATAACCGGCGTCTCCCATTCGGCCAATTCAAACCGCAAAACTTTACCTTTCAGGCGCTCACGGGCGGCGGACATAGCGCGATCTTGATAAAGCAGGCGTTCAAGCACGACTTCCAGCGTTGCGCTTATCAACGGCATCAGCAACATGTCATATCCCGATCAGAATTTATAACCGCGGTGCAGGGCCACGATGCCGCCGGTCATATTGAAATATTCGGCGCTGTCGAACCCGGCATCCAGCATCATCGATTTGAGTGTTTCCTGATCCGGATGCATGCGGATGGACTCCGCCAGATAGCGATAGCTACCAGCATCCCGGGCCACCATTTCGCCGATGCGCGGCAGAACGTGGAAGGAGTAGAGATCGTAAGCTTTTTTAAGCGGCTTGAAACGCGGGGTGGAAAACTCAAGAATCAGCAGTCGCCCGCCGGGTTTCAGCACCCGGTACATAGACTTTAACGCCTGCTCTTTCTCGGTCACGTTGCGCAGACCAAACGAAATGGTAATACAGTCGAAGGTATCATCCGGAAACGGCAGCGCTTCAGCATTGGCCTGAACATAGCTGACATTGCCCAGAATGCCGCGATTACGCAGCTTCTCAAGCCCCACCTTCAGCATGGAGTCGTTGATGTCCGCCAGCACCACCTCCCCGTCTTCACCCACCAGACGTGAAAATTTGGCGGTCATATCGCCGGTGCCGCCTGCCAGATCCAGAACTTTTTGCCCGGGGCGCACGCCGCTGCACTGGATAGTGAAACGTTTCCAGATGCGGTGAATACCGAAGGACATCAGGTCATTCATCAAATCGTATTTTGCCGCGACGGAGTGAAAGACATCCGCCACCATCAACGCTTTCTGGTCCTTCGCTACGGTGCGGTACCCGAAGTGGGTCGTTTCACGCTTGTCGTCATCTGCCATGTTCGTCGTCCTGCTCAATCAGTTTCAGAGAAGTGTAACAGATGCGTGCTGAAAGCCCCACCGCGGCACGTTACTCCCGCAGCGGGCATTCCTCACGCGGCTGCCGTGACGGACCAGACCCGTCCCGTGCCCCATCCGTCGGTGAATCGCGTTCTTCCTCCTGCTGTGGCGCACCCGCTGTCGGCAGGTCAGTCACCGCCGCCGTCGCCTCGCCGGGGCGATCGGCAAACGGAACATGGACGCCCGGCGCTGAAGCAATGGGCCGTTTAATTTCTACGCCCAGGGCGCGGAACCCTTCAGCCTGGCCGATAATATTACCACGCCCGTCGGACAATTTATTCTTCGCCAGCCGGTAGCTGGCTTGCGCTTTATCAAGGCTTTGGCCGATAGCATTAATATCATCGACAAACAGCCGCAATTTATCATACAGGCGCGCCGCGCGTTCGGCGATATGCTGAGCATTGCGGCTTTGATGCTCGTAACGCCACAGGTTATTGATAGTGCGTAGCGCAACCAACAGCGTGGTGGGACTGACCAACATAATATTGTGCGCCAGCGCTTCGCTTATCAGCTCCGGCTGCCGGCTAATCGCCACCATAAAGGCCGGCTCTATCGGCACAAACATCAGCACATAATCCAGCGAGCGTAATCCCGGCAATTGCTGATAATCTTTACGTCCCAGCAATTTCATATGGGCGCGTAGCGAATTGACATGCTCGGCGAGCGCCAACTGGCGTTCAGCATCATTATCGCTGTTAAAATAACGTTCATAGGCCACCAGCGACATTTTCGCGTCAATGACCACATCTTTACCCTGCGGCAGCCGCACCACCACATCGGGCTGAAGACGTCGACCGTCGCCTTGCTGAATGCTGATCTGGGTCTCGAACTCATGACCTTCACGCAGCCCTGACGCTTCCAGCACCCTGCTAAGCACTACTTCGCCCCAATTTCCCTGCGCCTTGTTATCTCCCTTGAGCGCGCGGGTCAGATTGACGGCCTCTTGGGCCATCTGGGCATTGAGCTGCTGTAAATTGCGGATTTCATGGGCCAGCGTGTGGCGTTCACGCGCCTCCTGGCCAAAACTGTCCTGCACCTGGCGGCGAAAGCCCTCCAGTTGTTCGCGCAGCGGCATCAGCAGCCGGTCAAGGCTCTGCCGATTTTGCTCGTCTACCTTGCGTCCGCTGTGCTCAAAGATGCGGTTGGCCAGATTTTCAAACTGCGCCGACAAGCGTTGCTCGCTGTTCATTAACAGGCGTTGCTTCTCTTCTGCCCCCAGCCGGGTTTCCTCAAGACGGATAGCGACTTCACGCAGTTCCGCCTTCTGGCTGCTGTTAATTTCCCTCTGTGCCCGCAGCTCTTGATTCAGCTGCTCGCACTCCTGGCGAAAATGGGCAAGAGAGGTCAACCGCGCCTCGGCGGCGGCCAACCGGCCGAACAGATCACGCTGCTCGCATTCGCCCTCTCGCGTCGCAAGTTCGGCCTGCCGGCGAATGTTTTGTTCGTCGGCGAGCGCCTGACGCGCCGCCTGCAGCCCCTGCTCGAGACTGACCCGTTCCGCTTCCTGCGCCAAATGCCGCTGATGCAGACGGGTGCCAGCAATGAGCCAACCAACCCCCACGCCAATGAGTGCGCCGCCGATACCGTAAAACAGGCTGTAATCCATAGTGCCTCCACCTAACTCATGCTGACAGTCACGTTAAGGGGAAACTGTATAGATGTCCAGCTCCTTTTATTGGCCGACGAAGCGCGCCAGCCAGTGCAGGCCGAATGCCCAGAACGCTGCAGACACAAAATTGGCTAATTGGAACCCTAGCCGCAGCATACCGAAAAGCCCTGCCACGAGCGGTACTACCGCACGCAGCGGGCCGAAAAAGCGTCCGAGAAAAACGCCGGCTATCCCCCAGCGGCAAAAAAGACGTGGCTGCGCTGGAGCATGGCGGTATGACGGGTGAAAGGCAACAGGTCATAGACCCGTTGCTGATAGTGGGCGCCCACCTATTAAGAGAGCCAGTCGCCAAAAAAAGCCGCCCGCAACCGCGGCACAATAAATCGGCCAAAACGGGATGCCGGCTTCGCCAATCAGCGCGCCCAGCCCGAGCAAGATAATCGTCGCCGGCAGCAGTAGCGACAAAAAGGCCAATGACTCGCTGAAGGCCAGCAGAAAGACGATGCGGCAGGCCCGCCCAGATTCGGAGACGCCGCCCGCGGGCCCATCGACCGTCGTCAGACGGTAAACAACAGACGGGAGGCCTCGACGACGATAGTCACGGCGTCGCTTTCCGTTTGTTGCAATGCCGCCACATCAGGCGTTTCCTGCTGCAGGCGGTTGACGATAACCCCCGCCACCATACCGGCACGCAGCCCCTGCGTCGCGCACATGGTCAATAAAGTCGCGGATTCCATTTCGTAATTCATCACTCCCATACCCTGCCATTCCTGTAGTGATCCTTTAAACTGCCGCACCACCCCGCCAGAATAGGTGTCATAGCGCTCTTGGCCGGGATAAAAGGTGTCGGAGGAAGCGGTGACGCCCACGTGCAACCGGGCGCCTCTCTGTTTCGCCGCCTGCACCAGTGCGGTGGTGCAGGCAAAATCCGCTACCGCCGGGAATGCCAGCGGCGCAAAGTGCTGGCTGGCGCCGTCCAGACGCACGGCGGCGGTGGTGACCAGCACATCGCCCACATTGATGGCGTTTTGGATGGCGCCGGTAGTACCCACCCGCAAAAAGGTGCGGATGCCAAGCTGGGACAGTTCTTCCACCGCGATAGAGGTAGAAGGCCCGCCAATGCCGGTAGAACATACAACCACCGACTTGCCCTCCAGCTCCGCGCGCCAGGTGGTAAATTCACGGTGCGTCGCCAAATGTACCGGATTGGTCATCAACCGGGCGATTTTTTCCACCCGTTGGGGATCGCCCGGTACGATGGCAAGCGTAGCGCCTGCCAGGTCGGAAAATGTCAGGCCAAGATGGAAAACGTCAGACCGCTCCACGGCATATCCCTCTGAAAAAGATAGCTTATATCGCCGATAATATCATTAATTCCCGGGATTTAACGTGATAAATCCCCGTTTTTTCTCTCCGTGCCCTACCCCCCGCTACGGTTGGCGCGCACGAAAAGCTTGCGTAACTGGAAGCACGATCTACATTCGCATGATGGCGGCATTGACGGAACCGGCTTCGGCGATCTAAGTTGACAGGTGTAGCTGTTTAACTGGTGATAATGACAAAAGGTTAATGCCAATGAGCCCTAACGATACCCTTACTCCTTCGACGTCGGTTACCGGTTTTGCCCGCGCCGCGGGCGCACCGGGCGCAATCGCTATCGTCACCGACGAGGCAAATTTGACCTGCGGCCCCACCACCGTTCCCAGCCCACTGGCCAGCATGACGCTTTACCGGTAGTCATCGTGGTGCAGGAAATTTTCGGCGTCCATCAACACATTCAGGACCTTTGCCGCCGCTGGCCAAGGCACCTAATCAAAATTCAATTTTTTGTTTTATAAGTTTTTTATTTAAAAGTAAAATTCAAAGCCCCTTTTTAAAGCCACTTTTAAAATTTCGTCAATCCGCATTGCACAAAAAGCAAGCGACAGAGAGTGTATAGCAGTCCATGCTAATCTGTTGTAGTCCTCTGTATATCCCCAGCCCTCAAACACCAAGACGCACTTAACTATTCGCAAGATTTTATATTCACCAGTGCAATCATGTGTCGGTATAATATTAAGGCACAGGACAGAAGTCAAATGTTAATGAAATGTTTTCATTAAACATTCAAGTAACAAAGGTCGAAAACACAACAAATAGAAATTATTATTTATCAATACCTTATGTTTTTCACCTCTAGAATCTATATATGTTGCTCCAACTGTTCAGACTGGCACCTAATTCTATGTTTTTAAATATAAAAATAGCCTGAACACTTGTGTTCAGGATTTTTGGGTTTTCAGAGTCGAAATGTTAAATCTATGTTTCAGATAAAAAGCCCCGGAAAGGAGCTTTGAAGGGTGTTTGGGTAAAATATTATAGTGCTAAGGTATCATCCTCCGCCACGTCCTGCAACCATTCCTCGGCGCTCTCCGTCAGTTCCAGGTTGTACCGAACGCCTTTTTCTTTCTTGTCTTTCTTCAACTCCGTACCGTACTCTTTCAGCACGATGGGCAGTCCCGTCCAAAGGTGGTCAGCGTCAACGGGCGCTGGTGTCTGCAAGCCTCCAGATAGGTCAGATACGCATGGTAGAGGTATACTCTGGGGTCTGACGGGATACGGTTATTCCCCATATATATCCCATTGGCGTTTTCCAACGCTTTCAGGTGCTCGCAGAAGCTGTAGAGCGTGTCGTTGATATTTTTAACCGCCAACGCCTCGCTGGAATCCCGTTGCAGCACCAACAGGCGTTTAGCACGTTCTGGCTCGCTAAACGCCTCCAGTAGGGCGCGGACGATGACCGGTACCTCCGCACTGATTTTCTCTAATTAATAGCGGGTCTTGCTGCGATTCCTTTACCGAATGATTAAATGGAAAAATCACACGGCGTCGGGCGATGCCCTCTTGCCGTTCAGTAAAAAGCTCATCGGCTCGTTGTCGATAATAATCACCACGGCTTTTAGCACAAGGCTGTAGGGCTTAAGGTGCTTGGGGTCAATCAGCACACTATCGCTCCCGGTTACCGTCTTGATACCTGCACCCGCCCCGACGTAGCGCACCTGGTCGGGCAAGGTGATTAGACTCTTGCCAACAAACGGTTCACGCTCGCGGGCGCTATCCAATGCCGCCATGCTGCCGCTTTCCGCGTTGTGCTCCCCGGCCAGCAGCGTTGCAATACCGGTAAAGACGCTTTTTCCACTCCCCCCCCGGTGCCGGTTACCTCCAAAAAAGCTGCCAGTCATAGCGGTTTGCCAGTACCATAAACAGCACTGCCTTGATGCAAGCGGCTTTACGCTCTTCGCTATCGGCGCATGCGCTTTCGGCGTTTCGCCGGGCAACGGTGGTGTGTAGCTAATACCGTTATGGGTCGTCAGCCAGTCCTCGGCCTTGTGCGCCCGGAACGTTTTGGCGTTCAGGTCGTATACACCGTTCGCAAAGCCGACAAGGTGGCGGCTGGCCTCACCCATGAGCGGGATTTGCCATTTCATCGTATCCACGGCGTTAGTGATATCGCGAGGAGAGAATGTCGCCTCGTTCTCGCAAAATATCTGCGCCATCTGACGTTTCAACTCGCCATCCGGCAGATGCTACCATATCTGACCATTATAGCGATGCACCATCTCGCCGCACGCCTTGAGCCGCACATCGCCGTAGTACTCTGCCAGCAACGCGCCTCTTTGACTGGCGGCCATCTTTTTTTCAACCAACTGTGCGCGAAGGTGGTAAGCGCCGCGATTTACCCAGCCGAGGTCTTGAGCGTCATTGAAGATTGCCCGGCAGTTGGTGGTACTGGCCTTTAATGCATCCCAGCGTTTGGCGGCGACTTCTTCCAAATCCTCCTCGTAAGCCTCTTGGGCCGTTGCCGACCAGTCAATAAACAGTTGGCGCGCCTCGTCTTCGTCTCAGCGATCCTCTTCGCGACCAGCGCAGCAACGCGCAGCGGGAGCGCGTCAACGTCCACTGGCGCACCGTCAAAGGTCATGGCCCTGGCGCGGCTGTCGGGGCAATAGAGGAAGCTCTGCGCGCCATAGACGCTACGGTCCAGCAAGAGATAATCATCGCCGCTGGTTCATGTCGCCTTGCTCACGTCTACACTGTCAAGCGTGAAGCCGATATCAGCCATCAGTAGGCCCTCAAACGCTTCACACACTGCCGGATGCATCGGGATGCACCAGTCGAGAAAACGCCACCACGAGGCGTATACGCGGCGATTGAGGCGTATGGCTGGCCGTCTGATAGGAAAAGGCCGCATAGCGTGGTAAATGGTCGGTCAGTTTGCGCACCGCCCTCGGCGTACAGGCGTCGAAGTCATAGCCGCCAAAGGCGCAGGCAGCCATATTTTTCTTGATACGCAGCATACCGGCCTCCTTGACCGGCGGTGCGAACCAGAACAGTTTGGCTTTTTCAGCGCGCAGCGCTTGAGCGCTAATGTCCGGCGTTATGGCAATTGTCGTGCGCTTAGCAATAATGCGCTGGCGAAACGCATTAAACTATCCACAGTCTGCAGCTCGGGGGGGGGGGAGGTACTCGAAGATTATTTTTACTGTGCTCGAATTCTAGGTAGTGGATGTTAGTTTCTACATCACCCTTGCGATCTATTTCATAACCTGGATGTGCCTCCACCCAATCATCGTTAGCTATTTTTTCAGTGTAAGGACGAACTAACATTTCTGGTGCCGCTATAAATTCACAGTGAAAATTGCTTATTTCCTCAAACAGGTCGTGATATCTTGTAGCGCCATCGCTTCGGCGGCACGCTCAAGTGTGTATTCAGGAAGGAAAAAATTAGGTGGGATAGACTTGGCTTTTTTGCTCATTAAACGTTCGCCTTATTGCAATCGCCTCGAGAATGAAGTGAGGCAGGGTGGTAAGGCGAAACCGCCGGTTCTTCCCGTCGGGATAGCCTCAGTGACATTTTGTCATACCCCAGACGCAGATCAACGGCTGTAGACTGCACTGGACGACTTACGGGGTTTTTGCCAGAATCGGCGGAAAGTAGAGGGTGTGAGAATTTGCAATTCTAGCCGAGCGATAGAATTAAGCTTAATCAATGGGTTACATATACGGGCAAGGGTGGAATTTGAAATGCGCCCCTTGAGCGGAGGGGAGTTTGCGCTCGCCCGTTTTGGGGTGCTCAAATTGTAACCGAAGGTGGGATTCCACTATCGCTTATAATTTGAGCAAAATTTTGATTCGGGGTGTTTACCTCTTGCCATGTGCACAGAGTGTGTCGGCTGGGCTTTTGCAGCTAAGATATTGATATATATGGTATATTAGATTTGCGCTACGGCTAAGCACTCGTTTTTGGGTGTTTACCTAGCGTTTGCGAGTTACCGATGGTAACGCACAAATTTCGAGCAATGCTCAGAAATGAGCTTCGGGATTTCCCGATTTCAAATCGGCAAATTCCGATACGGTTACTTTTTGAACTACAAAATTTTTGTAGTTGCGAGTCGCTAGAAGATACGCTCAACCCTGAGCGTATCTGGCAAGGGCGAATTTGAAATCCGTGCTATGCGTCATGACACCGGGTGTTCAGAGTGGCAGATTGCCGCAACGTATTGCTATTTACCATGGCTCAACATTGAGCCATCTACCCCCTGCCCGAAAGCGTAGAGTCGATTCCGGCGTTTCGACGGAATTAAACAAAATCAATGGGTTGGCAGATTACCCGAATTTGGGTAATTAAATAAAATCAATGGATTATGCAAGAGCAACGAAATTAGTTGCTCTGACCTCCCCGGATTCGGGGAGCGCAAAAATCGGCATTGGTATTCAATATGTTATCTGGGCACAAGCCCCCTCTAGTCTCGCTGATTTTGCGAGTAACTTAATAGTAACGCACAAAGTTTGAGCGAAGCATTGATTAATGCTCCGGGGCTGCACAAATCTCCAATCGGCATTAACATTCAATAGGTTATCTGCACATACCCCATGAACTGCGTCGAAATAATCGACGCGGTTGGCCGTGCTGCACAAATCAAAAATATCCTAGCTATTTCAATCTATTATCTGCACACAACACCCTGTATCACACTCGAAAGTAGTGCTCATCGTCAGCTTTTTCCGGATTTTGCAAAGTTCCACTGCCGTGGAGTCGTGGAAGCTGATTTCTGCTTAAAAGTTGAACTACAAAATTTTCATAGTTCAAAATATAGAAAGGTGCACGTCAACCGACATCGTCAATCACTTCACTGCTCACGCGACCATGCCTGAAAGCGTCTGTGCGCCATTGTGAGAAGATTTCTATTCTAGGGGTAATCGAGTCAGACATTGGCAAAGCGTCTCTATCAAGCTAACAGGTGCCTTAAAATCGATATCGGTGAATGGATGCATGCCTGAAAGCGTCTGTAAGCCATCAGGTGCGTTTTATCTGCCAACTCAGTGTTTGAGGATGGAGAGAGAAGAAAATCGCTTACAGCGCCAACACGTGGGCCAAATGGGAAATTGCTGGAGACTGTTGGATGTGCCGGAAATGCGGATAACAAGATAGGTTTATAATGACATTGGTATTTATTTATGTGGGGGTGATTTCAGTAACGGTGAGGCCGAGACCAGCCAGAGCAACACCTTCATGCTCACCGATACGCTGACCCGCTGGCATAAATCCGAACTCGGCCAGTTCGCCCAGAGGCACTGACATCCATCTCGGCTCGTCGAGTTTGACATAAAAGCAATCATTCAACTCCCTCTGTGGCTCATCAGCCACCAAAAACCTTCATGTCTTCATCTCTCTTAAAGAAAGATGAAGACATTACCGGATAATAAAAATATTCTTTTTTAATTAAAGCACCATGTTTATTTTAAATTTCGCTCCTCGACAGGCCGGTATAAAATACCCAAAAACCATGAAAGATATAATAACACAGATCATAACAAGCTTATACACCTCATGGTTAATAGCACGCCAGAATATGCATTAAAAAATTTTATCTATATATTATAAAACAAAATTTAAAATATAAATAGCAAAAGAAAAAATTGACATGCAAAAAACACAAAAACAAATAAAAAAATCGATCGAAACGATCTATAACCTTTTCTTTTCTTTTGTTTTTTTTCTGGATAAATTAGCCTCAGCTTTTAAAGCAGAATAAATTTTTAACAAACCTTAACCATGGAAATATAAAACACATGAAAAAAATGTTACCGCCAATGGTGGCAACTCTGTATTTAATTCATATTCCTTGTGTACTTGCTGAAGAAGATAAAGGGCATCATGCAAAGCTTTATCACAATCAACAAATTAAACAGCCAGAACAAGAAACACATGCGTACGCACCTAACTATGGCACTGTCGTTGGAAATAACGGTAGTGCTATGGCTATGGGAATACAAAGCCGAGTAGATAGCGACACTCCCGCCATAGCCATGGGTGACTCTGCGATTGCAGCAGCTGATTATTCTATCAGTATCGGGGGATCAAGTTATTCCGACGGAATAAGCTCTATTGCAATGGGCGTTTTATCTTATACTGGCGGTAATTATGGCCTTGCAGTAGGTGCATCGAGTCACGCTAGAGCAACAGAATCTACCGCGTTGGGTAGCAATAGTTTTTCTTTGTCACCAAGCTCTGTCGCATTAGGCTCTGAATCTATGACAGAGAGACAGCCCGGAATTATAACCGAACTCTTTACTAATGCTAATAGACAGACATCTGGTGAAGTATCTATAGGTAATAACTATCAACTGAGACAAATAACTCATATTGCAGGAGGCACTGAAAAAACAGATGCTGCAAATATAGGTCAGTTACAAGCAATAGACAATAAAATAACCAACTTAAATTCACGATTTGATGAAAATGTATCTAAAAATAAAGAATTCATGGAAAATATGGAAAAGAATACACAAATTATCGCTGATAGTACTGAAGACATCAAAAAACATACTCAGGACGCAAGTCAATTTTCTACTTTAACTCAAGAGCACAAGGAACATGCTTTCTCTGCATTGCAAAAAACACAAAGCCATGAAAGCGCCGCAAGTATCTCTGCTCAAAATGCAGCTGAACATGAATCATTCGCCCATTCCAGTGCAGCTCAAGTGGCAAAATTTAAAGATATAGCAGAACATGATGCACAATCAATTGAGGGAAATAAAAGAGTTTCTGAAGGAGCATTAACACATATTGAAAAATCAAGAAAAGACGCAAAAGAAATGGCGGATATGACGAATAATTTGGAAATGGCTGCCAGTAAATCTTCCCATAAAGCAGCTGAACACGAAGAAACCGCTCGCGTCAGCGCAAACGAGGCAGGACAGCATCGTGATGCTACCCTTCACGCGCGAAATACTGCTGTAGATTTAGCGACGCAAACAATCGAATACAAGGATAAAGCAAAAAAATCATTTGTGCAAATTGAGGGATATCAGCAACAGGCTCATAGAAATTTTATCGCATTAAAAAAACAACATAATAAATTATTAACGCAAGAAAGAAGAGATAAGAAAAATATAGATAGAAAAATCACTGAAGACGCGAATGGTGTTATTCACATTGGTCAGTATGAAAATGGGACATCCATTTCTGTGAGTGGTCAGCAGGGTGACAGAACCATCACCGGCGTGGCTGAAGGTGTCAGAGGCAATGACGCTGCCAATATTGCTCAACTAAACCGTGTGAAAAATACCGCCACTACCGCGCATGCGATAGCTCAAAAAAATACTTCACGCATTAAAAACCTTGAAAATCAATTATCCAAAACCAACGCTAAAATAGACAGAGGATTAGCCGCATCTGCTGCACTAACCAGCCTTTTTCAGCCTTACGGAGTAGGTAAATTCAATGTTACGGCAGGCATCGGTGGGTACGGCTCTTCTCAGGCGCTAGCTATAGGGACTGGATATCGTATCAATAAAAATATGGCGATTAAAGCCGGAGCTGCTTATTCTGCGAGTGGTAGCATGATGTATAATGCATCATTTAACGTTGAATGGTAAGAAAGAACAATTAATACTTACCTCGGTGCAAAAATCTCCGTCCGGCCACGACATAATGCCCATTCCACCCCGCTATAATCGCACTGTAGCCGGTCAAGCTTTGAGGGAAGGAGCCGCACCACATCGGGATGCGAATGCACTATCATCACGATATCGCCCTGCACTGCCGCCTGCGCATAATCGTCCGGGGCTAGCGTAAAATGGTCCGTCGGAGACGGGTGGATATTGCGACACGGCAGGTAGTGCGCCCCTGTAGCCGTCTGAACAATCAGCCCGCACGCTTCTTTCGGGTATTCCCGCACCACATGCTCGCGGATGGGGCCTAACAGTGTCTCATCCATGTTACCGTCCCTGGAGGTTAGCGCTGGGTTGACCACCAAATGATAACGGCTGGTCGGGGCCGAAACGCGATTTACAATCCGCCAGTCGACCGCCACAAACATCTTTGGACGGGTCATTGGTTGGTACGCCGGCCTTGGTGAAATATTTTATCCCCTGATAGTCACAGCCATTACCGGAGCGATACCAGCCGCGCATCGCCCAGATACAGACCGGCGAAATCTGGCGCGTCGGGAGCTGAAGGTTTTGGATGTCGAAGGGGGTGCACAGCTCAAAATCCATCTGCTCCGGGGTCTCTGACACCTTGGCGTTGACGTAAAACAGCTGCACCCGCTCCTGTGTGTTGTCAGCAAGCGGGTTCCCCTCCTGCCAGTTGGCCGCGTCCAGGTATTTCGCCAGCGTGGTATGGATTTTTACCTTGGCCTGCACCAGGTCGTCATAGGCCAGACACAGCGTGGTAACATGGTTGCCGATGTTGCCCACCGACAGCCCAGGCTGTGGCTGCGACCCGGTACTAGTTGATGCCAGTCCGGTCACGGTGTAAGGGTGCGGATCGTACTCGTTGCCCTGCCAGCGGATAGAAGGCAGATTTTCCCCAGCAAAGGAGGCCCAGCCGTCAACATTGATATTATGGGCATGAAAGCGCAGCACCCTATCCATACCAAATGCCGTGCCGTCAACTTCGACCAGCTGAACCAGCGATCCCGGCTCAAGCGACTGTAAATCCTGTGTCAGACTCATGTCGAAAACGCCTCCCCGAAAGTAAAACCGATTTCCACCAGAGCGCCGTGAAGAAATCGCGTCCGGATCGCATCAGACTTGACGCGATAACGTTTTTTCTCCCCCCAGGGGTTAACCCACCAGAAGGCACTGGTTACATGGTTTATCAGAAAACGCCGAACGGCCAGCAGCGACGCCCGATCGCCGTTACAACTCAGTAACCAGCTTTCGCTGATATCATGAATGCCTTTACTGCTCACCTGCTTATAACCCTCGCCGAATTGCGCTTCAATCGTCGCCACTTTCAGCTGTTCACTGCTGTTTACCCTGACAGGCCAGCTAAATGTGTCCATTTTTACCGTCCCTTAATGGCATACCAGAGGGGAGATCCCTGTCTGCCCGCCTGTTCATTGACCACATTGATAATGAGTGGCTTTAATTGGTTCGCGATGCCATTAACATCCATCCCCCGCCCCGGCCGCGCTGTCACTGCGTTCATCGGTAGTGAAAACAAAGCCCCCCATATTCACAATCACATCGCCACCGCGTCCGCCGCCGTCCACGGCCTGCACACCCAGACTACCGTCGGGTCCACGCTTGAGTGGCATAATGGCTTCCGGGCCGGATTCCCCCATCAGCCCGGCGCCGTGGGAAAACGCAAACAGCGTCGGTTGACTGACCACCTGCCCGCTAAAGGCGCTCAGACTCCGGGAGGCGTAGACACCGCCTTTAGCGTTCAGGCTCAGCCCGTTATAGGCTCCACTGCTGAACGCATTGGCCGCAGAACGCCCGCCACCGCCAAAACCGCCCATAAACGAGGAGAAAAGTGTTTTGGTGATCAGCGCCTGCGCCGCCGTATCCACCAGATTTTTAATGACCGATTGCGCCAGTGAGGCAAACAGCCCCGACAGACTCTCCTTGAAAGAGCGGGCCCCGGTCAACATATTGGTTGTCCTTTCGCGCAGGGTCTCCGCCAGTGACAGCGACAGCTTGTGCAACCGGCTTTGGCCGCCATACAGGGCTAATGCGGCCTGATATTGCGCGTCCGCCGAATCCTGAGCGGTTTTTTGCATCAGCGCTTCGTACTGGGTTTTACTCAGGCTGCCGTTGGCATAGTACGCATCCAGAAGACTTTGTTGCCGGACCAACTGATTTTGCAGCGCCACTACCGGGTCAATCTCACCGGCAAGGCTAAGGCGAGGGGCAGCGGCAGACTCGGCCTGTGCTTTCGCTAGCGCCTGCGTACGGGTATAGGTCAGTTGATGGCGAGCCATGTGTTAGTCCTGCTCGCTCAGCAAGCGCGCCGCCCACAACGCATTCAACTCGCGGCTGGCGTCCCGCTCGTGGCGTAGCTGCGTTTTGACCGGGGAATAGCGCTCAGCCAGCTGTTGGCGCTGCCGCTGATAATTCTCTGCCTGCATTCCCTGCACACGCTGGAGATCAGACTGTGCCACCCCGGTGGCCTTGGCGCTCGCCAGCAACCGTGACTGCGCCGCCTGCTCTTGCAGGGCAAGGCGCTGTAAACTACCGGCGTGAGCTTGTTCAATCTCCTGGCGCAACTGCTGATACTGATTCAAGGCCAGTTTTTGACCCGATTTTGCCGTGGGGCTGTCCAGACCGGACCAGGGCGTTTTTACCGTTTCCGGCGGTGTGGCCTGTTTCGGCTTGACAGGGCCGTATGCCCCTGCTTTCAGATGTGCAAGCGCCTGGTGCGCATTGTCCAGCGAAGCCTTAACGGTTTGTGCCCCTTTATTGACGGCTTCCCAATCTGCCAGGGCGCGTTTTTTATCCGCCTCCACCTCTGAACGCTGGCCGAAAGGATCAAAGGCATTCAGGCCTTCCAGACGACTGTCGTAATCCTGCACCGCCTTCATCAGCTGGTTACGTTGGGTGATTTGGTTTTGATACTGCGCCGACAAATCCAGCACCTTGACACCAGCTGTTTTGACGACAGCGCCATCAGCGCCTCGGTGGTCTCCGTCACCGCCTCTTTCAGCCCAATCGCTGACTCACGGGCGTCTTTGGCCTTTTGATGAAAATAGAGCAAGGCGGAGCCCGCCAGTATGGCCGCCCACCAGAGAGCGCGCGCCCCGCGCGCCACGGACACCGCCGCCGAGACCGACAATCGTGCGTTGGCTGCCGCTAACTGCTCGGTGGCCCGCACCTTAGCAAGACGGGCCTCGCGTATCGTGCGACTTAACGCGATATGCTCACGCTGATAGCTTAGCTGGATGCCGTTCGCCCGGTTTACCGCCGTCTGGGCCGCCAGATAACGCGCCTGCTCCTGTGCCAGCTGTCTTGATGCCTGCGCCTGCGTGGCACGAGCAGTCTCGCCCTGTTGTGCCGCGGCGGCTTTGGCCGCCTGTTGTTGTGCGACCCAACCGGCGTTCCCGCAAGCCTGCGGTAAGCCGGGTGGTCAGCACCGGGATCAGGGTATAGAGCGCCAC
This sequence comes from Sodalis glossinidius str. 'morsitans', assembly GCF_000010085.1. Classification (NCBI taxonomy): domain Bacteria; kingdom Pseudomonadati; phylum Pseudomonadota; class Gammaproteobacteria; order Enterobacterales; family Bruguierivoracaceae; genus Sodalis; species Sodalis glossinidius. Next base: position 173,908 of record NC_007712.1, on the reverse strand, counting down.
CGATGCCACGGTGGTGAAATTATCCGCCAAAGCATTAGTGGCGTGGGTGATATTTTATATCCCGGTGCGTAACGGCCCGTTCCCCGACTGGCCCACCTGGCTAACCAGCCCTTCAAACGCGCTGGTGAGTCCCATCAGATCACCATTGAGGTTATTCACGCGAATGGCCGACTGTTCATACGCGGTTTGGGTACCGGTCAGCGCATGGGTCAGCGCCTCCAGCTTGTCGCGATTATCCACCAGAATGGAGGCGGCATTGATGTTCTCCACCCCAAACAGCTTGACCGCCTGTGCTGTGGAAAGCTTTTTCTTCGCTAGCGTATCCAGTGCGCCAACCAGCCCGACCACCGAGGGTTTCAGCGTTTTATCGGTGCCTTTTTCAAGCGTCAGAATAACGTTTCGTAGCGCCGTGCCCGCCTGTCCGCCCTTGACTTCACGCTCGGCCAGCACCTGAATGGCCGCATTCAGCTGCTCAAACCCCACACCCGCTTGCGCCGCCGCCACACCGCCGTTTCTGATAGCCTCACTGGTCTGGGCAATTTCCGAGGAGCCGTACTTCGCCCCAGCCACCAGCACGTTGATATAGCGGTCGGCCTGCTCGGCGCTGGCACCAAACTGGTTCAGCGATAACGCCAGCATCCGGATCGCCTCCGGTAAGGTGGTGCCGGACGCCTGCGCCAGAATCAGCGCACTGTGGGTGGCGTTTGTCAGACCATCAGCGGTGTTTAACAGCGCCGGTTTGGCGGACACCATCAGCTTTAACGCCTCGGCGGCCTGGCTGGCGCTGTACTCGGTGGTGCGCCCCATCTGCTGCGCTGCCGCATCCAGTTTTTTTAACGCCTCGCCGGTCGCCCCGGTTATTGCTGACAAATCCGACAAGGCCTGACTGTATTGCCGTGAAGTGTGGATAACGGCACCCAGGGACAGCCCCACGCCCGCCAGCCCGGCCAGTCGCGAGGCCACGCCGCCAATAGCGGACGCCAGGCGCTGGTAGGCCACTTCGGCTTTTTGGGTCTCCTGCTGCACATTGCGACTAAAGCGACGCGACTGATCGCCCGCCTGACGATAAACCGCCGTCAGCTGGGGCGTAAACGCATTGTTCAGGTACAGGCCTACGGCCAAAGAAGCAATATCTGCCATCGTTATCCTAACGCTCGCATCACGGAAGCACATTGCGCCTCAACGTTTGAGACGGCTGGCTGCGCCGGGGGAAAGTCCTGTTTACAGGTAGGGGGTCACGCGGCGCTGCCTGCATCAGCAAATACGCCTGCCAGTGGAGGAGCTGAGCGGCGGGTAGCGCCGCCAGTTTGCGAATGTCTGCCTCGCCCAGGCGCTCTGCCAGTTGAAACAGAAAATAAAGCCAGGGCGAGTCGGTCAGTTTTTTTGCGCGTCCTCCAGTGATCCCATAGCATGGCGTTTGACGGTGGCAATGGCATCCAGCAGTGTGCCGTTATCGTGGGCCGCCATCAGCGCGTCTGCACTTGGCAGGGCCTCCGGGGGTATCGGCTGTCCGTCCGGATCACACAGGCAATCCAGCAGCATCTGCACGTTCAGCAACGACGCCTGACGCATATCCCCCGCATCAAATGCCTGCGTCGCTTTTTCTTCCTGCTCAAGTAACGCCAGCGCGGACAGACGACAGATAAAATAGCGCCCGCCTAACAATTCACATTCCTGCGCCGTGTTCAGCGGTTTGAGCAACGACATTTTCAGGTTGTCGGTGTAAACAGTCTGCTTCATACGCCATCTCCTGCACCACCTGTGCCTTTACCACCACCACCGCTAGATGGGGGCGTTGTCTTTGTTCCCCAGGTCAGTGTGTTTTGCTTACCTTTAACGGTGATCTGAATGGCTTCATTGGCCGGGGCGCTGATTTCATTCATCTCCCAGCCCGATAACGCCAATATCATGGTAGCCGTTCGTTTATTCGGCAATTCAATGTAAAACTGCACGGTTTCCCGGTTTTGCACCGCCGTCAAAAATGCAGAGAAGTCCGCATCTTCGGGATTATCGATAAACACCAAGGATTTTTCCGGACCTTCCGGTAAATCGGAGATAAACTGCTTGTTGGTATCAATCAATGTTGTACAGTCGATATAGCCGCCGGTTTGACCGGTCGCGCCAATCGCCCGACATTGACATAGGTTACTCTCTCTTTAGGTGGCATTAGCTCTGGCTACCGATTCTCAATGCCGCGACGGATTTCCGCCGCCAGCAGGCGTAAAACGTGGGATGTCTGGTATTCCAGCGCCGGGCGAATAAAGGGATGGGCGACTTGCTTCACGGTACCCCATTCCTGCGCCAGCGCTTTCATGCGGTGTTTTTTTTCGGGGCCAACCCGTAACGTGACCTGCGCCCGCCCGCCGGTAGTGCTGCGTATGGTGATACTGTCGCGCATATGGACGTCGTGACTCTCAGCGTCAAAACCGGCATGCTGACGCATATCGGCCTGAACCGGCGTCAACGCCGCCCGCCCTGCCTGACGCAGGATTTTTGTCGACATATCACGGCCCAGCGCCTCAAACTTGTTGCCCAAGCATTGCCAGCCCCTCAGCCTTCACAGTCATCATGAGGCGATTTCCGGGTGGCAAATCAGATAATTACGTACCCGACGGTATCACTTGCCGTCCTCCAGGCTGTCGTACAGGCGCGAACGCTCGATATACTGCACCGGGCATCCGCCTAGACCGGTGCCGCACTGTTGGTAAAAAGCTTTTCCTTCACATATTCCAAAGAATTACTGGAAATGCGACCCTGTGCCAGCAGATCGCGTATCACCAGACGCCGCAATCCCGGCATCACAATCCCCGGCACCTGCATCGGCTGGATCAGTGTTCCGGCGGATGCCGCATCACTGCCCAGGGATTTATTGAAGGTTTTCGCCTCAAAGTGACCCTTGCTGCCGTTCCAGGACTGGGTAAGCTCTTCCGCTGCCCGTTCAGCGAAGCCTTTTTGCACCGTCGGGTTATCGGCCCCTGGCCCGCCTTTTTGCTCAAGGTCAAACAGACGGGTCCCGGCGGCTTTTAACTCTTCCTGCACCTTAATCAGATCGTCATTAACGCAACACCCCGTGTTCGCGGGGTGCATGACCTAATTCATCCAGTGGAACGTTTTGCGATTGCCGCGTGGCGACATCGCCGCCGGGTAACGGCGGGTAATTATCCAGCCGCCGCATTTCATTGATGGTGAGTAACCCCGCGTCCCCATTGCTTCATAAAGGTGGCCCGTGAAGCCGAGTCCCCACTCAGCAAGCCATCAAGGTTATGCTCGGCATGCAGTCGCCCCACGTCAGCGGGCCTGACCAGCCAGCGCTGGATACAATGTTCCCAGCGGGTGATGTAGGGTTGCAGGGTGTATTGCAGGAAGCCCAGGTTCTGTTGCTCAATACCGGTACCCCACGATGTAGACTTTTCCACATCACCCACCAGATGCGGCGGGACGCCAAAGAAACGCGACAATTCACTGACCTGAAATTTGCGCGCCGCCATCGTCTCTGCATCCTGTGGACTGACGCCAATGTCGTGTGCCGAAAAGTTAGACTCCAAAATCCACAAACGCTTTTTCACCGGACCACCGGCGATTTCACGGAAGTTGGCTTCAACCTGGTCACGCTGCTCGGCACTCAACATATGATCGCCGACCGAGAGGATTTTGGGCGACTTGCAACCGTTGGCGTAAAATTCTCGTTGCTCCTCCTCCACCGCCACGCCGCCAGATTTCGCGGCATGGGCAATGGGAGAGAGGCCAACCAGACCGTTAAAGCCTAAGCCTTTCAGATGGAAAATTTCATGCTGCCTGAAGCGCGCAAATTCATGGTCACGCTGGTATTTGTAGATAATCTGTCTGCCTTCCAGCAGCACATCCATATTCGCCGACAGCAGCGGGATAAGGCTGACCACGTCTCCGGCACGGTTGCGCTCAATCAGCGCATAAGCGTTGCCGTAAAAACAGAGCTGCAGGGTCATCGCCTCACGAAACTCCTGGGCAGTCATATACGGATTAGGTGAATAACGTAGCAACCGCGCCAGCGGATTATCCAGTCCGACCTTGGTGCGATTATCCGTGCGGTCAGTCTCGAAAACGTCCAGCGGCAGGCTGTCAGGGTGGAAATCAGACTGACGCAGCGCCAGACGGTAGAAATTTGCAGAATGCGCTCATCGGTGACAGGCGAATCGCCCAACGAGCCACTGGCAGAGACCGGGCCGGTTTGCGAGCCCTGCTCCGGGGTTACCAACCGTCCGCCAACAAACCAGGACGCCAGCCGTGCCCACAGCCCGTTATGGGTGCGCAAATCGATACTGTAATTTTTTTCAGTCATTACATGCTCAGGAGTCGCGAAAGAAGATCCTCGAAATCGCCGCCAGAGGCCGCCATTTCACCGTTCAAGGCACCGACTGCCATCGCCACCATGCCATCAATGCGCCCGGTGGCCTTGGCCTTGTCCAGCTTGCGGTTACCGGCTGCATCCTTATTGATCACCGCATTAGCGGCACACATGGTCAGTACCGGGTGCGTGCCGTGGCGCAGTTGCCCGTTCAGCAACAGGGATTCCAGGCGATCAATAGCCGGGGCCATATCCTTAAAGCACTGACCAAATTCTTTCAGGGGCAGAGTCAGCCCGATGTCCTGGGCAGCTTTGCAAAAAATCTCAATACGCCAGCGGTCAAAAGCAATGGCGTCCACGTCATAATCCCCGAGGATCGCCGCGATATCCCGCGCCACCACGTCGTAGTCCACACTGGCACCGGGGGGGTATTAAGCAGCTCTTGACGCGCCCAGACGTCATACGGCACCCTGTCTTTCTTCGCCCGATCATGCAGCGTTTTCTCAGGAGTCCAGAAAAATGGCAAAACACTCCAGCGCCCGGTGATAGGCTCCACGGCTTCGCCGCAGGTATCCCATACCGAGCGCGGGAGATAAAGGGCGAGACGGTAGAGACCCGCTGGTTCAGGTTGAGGTTACGGAAGGTGTTTTCCGCACTGGGCATCCGGGCAGTCATTTCCGCTAAACGCTGCATGCCCTTGAGGGAACGAAAGGTGCCCAGCGCCGGGTTAGCGGCCCGCCACGCCAGCGGATCGGCTAAATCGGCCTCCTTGTCTCACACGCATTGTTCATGGCCTGAATGGCCGCCGTGGCGCTGTCTGAGCGCGTGCGTTTATTTGCCATTACTCTCTACCTGAATAACCTATAAAAAATCTAGTTAGCGTTAAAATAAAAGTTGACGGGCGGTTAATTCGCTTAATTCATTTGAAATTTCATCCCTCCTCCTGCCGTTATTTTATTTGAAACTGATGCAGAAAATTTATTATTTAATTTCATCATCAAATGAAACTAACAAATAAATTTTCAAGCGCACAATTTATTATTAAAATAAACCTTATCGCGACCAGTATTTATTTCTCTATAAAGGCATGCCCTGAAGGTCACACCCCATTCCCCCGCCGCGCTTCTCCATGCGTTGCTTGGTGGCGTTATGGTGCAGCGTACATAACGGCTGCCAGTTGCGCCGCTCCCAGAACAATCCCTGTACCTGCGCTATAGCCACAGTATTACCCGACTGCAACGCCGCCTTCAGCTTGTGCGGGGTGATATGGTCAACCACGGTCGCCGCCACCGTCTTACCCTGCTGCTGGCACATCATGCACAGCGGATGGCGGGCCAGAAAGGCACGACGGGCTTTATCCCAACGCGAGCCGTAGATGCGGGGTTCGGTCATTTTCGCATTGCCTCAATCTGCCTCAGCGCCGCTTTATCCTGATTGCACATCTCCAATGCCAGCAGCAGCTTCTCGTTGAGTATCACGCTGCCGCCCCAGATCATGCGCTCCGGGATAACTGGCGCTGGACAATCATCGAGCAGTGTGGCCGGTATCAGCGCGGGCGGGATGGGCAGGTATCTGGTCTGCGTACGCCCGCAGCCGGTTAACAACACTGGTAGGCACAGGCAGACGAGCACAGCGCTCAGGCGTAAGGGCCTCACGTATCTGGATAATGCGCGGCTGGAAGTCTTGCACCGCGTGCTGATGTGCATCCTGTGTTGCTCCGGCTATCTGGTTGAACAGCGCTACCGCCTGTTCATAGTGGGTAAACTGTGCGCGGGCGGCGTCACGCTCGGCGACCATCGATTGATTAGCCTGCTTTAGGCGGGTGATGTCGAGGCTCTGAATTCTAACCACTATAGAGAGAGCTGTCATGTGAGCAGCATTGCGGCAAGCGTGAAGAACTTCCAGCGCATTTAATTTACATTTGATATTTTTAACGAGGAACAATACTAAAACCCGACATTTCAAAGCGTCCGTTTAGGGGCACTGAAATGACCACAACGCTAGGAGTTGGCCCCCCGGCACTGATATCAACGTACTCATTGTTTATGAGTTTTGAACCACCTGAGGAAGCTTCTCCTTTAGCGTTTTTCACTTTTATTTTTAGCTTTTCTTCAAAAAAGGAATCACTAAGGTTTATAACCAACTCCCCACCTAGTTCTTCATATGTTTCAAGTTTTAAAATGTTTCCATCAAACTCAGCTAGTTTTAATGGATAAAGGTCGCTATTTTTCAAACCATAGTCTCTAAGAAATTTTCCTACGAAAAAATCAACATTAATTGGTTTCATTATTGTAACTCCCTTCTCATATAAAAATAGATACATTTAAAATGGTTGAATTCATGAATCACAGGGATCCCGAGCAAAGCTCGCGCTCTACTGCCCGCCGACTGACCAGTCCCTTCTAAAACGGTATTCCTTATGCCGGTAAATCCAGTTCAGCAGGAAGGTCACCAGCGTAAAGGCGATACCGGTAATCAATGAGCGAGAACGCCCCCAGCAGGCACGTGACAAGGGCCCAGCTGTAGGCAGAGCCGGTAGTAAGTTTTTCCATTGGGGTTATCGGGGTTATTACGCCACCTCGTCCGGGGTGGTTATCGGTCAGAAAAAAGGCCACGTCGGAGCGCAGCCTAAAGTATTTTATTTCGGAGGGTGAAACATCTATACAAAAGGTGAGGTGATACCCATTTCATTTTGCGGTATCTTAATCTGGCTTCATACCAAAGGAATGGTCGAAGCAAGCCCCCATCTAAATTTCAGCAAGGATGCCAGCGACTAAATTTAGATGGGGCACCTTAATGGAATAATTATCATTTAGTTTTCACCATCACACCAGTGGAATGACTACCTAAACAATACATAACTTAATATCATTAAGTTAATCATAAAATAATGATCAATTAATCAGGCATTCGCTGTCAACAAGTCGGCGCCAATGCCAACAGAGGATAACGCCTTGATGTCCTTGGAAGTCAGCTCACTATGCCGCTGGATATAGGCGCCAGGGTCAACCAGTACATCGTAGCGCCCCAGCCGTTCGTGCAAGGCGATGATGATGTCCTCAATGAGGGTGGGGTACTTGTAAGCGGTAGAGACTTTCACCGGATCTTCCTCCGTCTGCCCTACCTGCTCGGCAGCGAAGTCCAGTACACCCCGAAGGTGTTGGCCGTATCCCCCTTCCAGATGCGCTAGCATCCGGGTACAGGCATTAAACGACTGGCTTTCAAGCTCTGCCGTCAGCACTGTGCGGTTAAAGTTGCGCCGGGCAACCTGGTCACACAGGCGCTCAGGATTATCGTGATTAACTTCAGCCCAACCGATATCCGTCTCTTTAACCAGATGGTCGAGATAGCGCAGTATGCCCGCCGCTTGGGGCTTTTTCGTCGTCAAGCCGGTAGTGCTGATATCCAACGAGCGGAGCGCTGTTCGACATCTGACCAGCGAGGCCAACCTACGAGGAATACCCTGAAACACACTGGCTATGTGCCGAAAAACCGAGAGCACCGTACGCTTAACAAATGACTAGCACGAGGGCTTGCTGTCAAAGTCCACAGACCGGTTACGAACACTGGCGATACTTCCTGCTAGCGGATTCAGCACCGTATGACCGTGCAAAGGGCAAATGGAAGGCGTGATGGACGAATTTGCACAGATAGTGGATAGCATGTTCGCCCCTTCTGTAAATTCCAGAAAGCAAAAAGGCCACGCCGGAGCGTAGCCTTAAAGTGTTTACTAATCGAATGTTAGCTTTTAATGTTTTTGTACTTTTCGCATAACGCAGCTAGTATCGCCGCAGTTTCCGTATCCAGAACGCCATCATAATTTTCTTGGCGGAAATGCAGCTGGAATGCCCTGATTAATTGCTTAAAACCGTCCGCTGTATTGGCAGCTTTGACAGAATAGCCGTATTTATTCAGTAGATTGATAATGGCGCTACGTTCAGGTACCCCCTGTGAGATGAACTTAACCGTGTATTTCTCAACGGTATCTGCATCCGGCCATGCACCAATGCCCGCCTGGTAAAGCTCTTTCCAGGGGAAAGCAGCGCCCGGATCGCTTTTTCGACCCGGTGCAATGTCTGAATGTCCGACAATATTAACCGGAGTGATATCCGGGTAGCGTTGCACGATGTTTTTCGACAACTCAATGATGGCGTCTATCTGCTGCAGATGGAAAGGAGGAAAAACAAATTCGCCATGGTTGTCAGTCGCCAAATTAACCGTTTCAATGCCGATGGCAGTATCATTGAGATTGCTACGTCCCGCCCAGTCACTTGCCCCAGCATGCCAAGCCCTATCGTTTTCATCCACCAGGTTAAATACCCGCATATCCTTGAACCCTGCGTCGGTGTAGGTTTTATCCGACGGGTCGGGGACAAGGTAATGCGCGCTGACCGAATTGCCGGTAAGCACGGTGATTGAGCCTTTAAAATTGACCGCGGTATAGTGCATTACTAGGAAACGTACGCGACGGTTAAAGCTTTTTACAGCACGGTATGAATTGTAATCAATCAGATACATGATATAACTCTCTGGTTGTTAACGTCTTCGCTTTCGGGAGTACGATTATACCACTCATATGCTGTATATAAAAACAGTATTTCTGTATGAGCGATACTTACTGAACTAATATTTCCCGATTTCGGGTCGTATTTAACATAATAGGTCTTCCTGCACCGTCGTATTACCACTCATCGTGCAAACACGTAAAACCTGTCAAAAAGGGGCCTTTGGCCCGGCGAAAATGGCCAGTTTTCATGTTGCCGTTTTGTTAACAAAACGGCAAAGTCCGTTTGGCAGCCTTTTGCCGGTAAAAGACGCCTTTTTGACAGTTTTCGGTGTGTTTGCGTGTTGCGAACCGCGGAAACAATATCGCCCCGCCAGAAGGCCATAAATGGAAAAGCCCCAACCACCAGAGAGAATTGAGGCTCTGAGAAGCAGGATTTGATGCATCAGAGCTTTAGCTACAATTTAGACATCATATAGATTTATACTCAAATTATAGGCGAGAACCGGAATTTTGCAAATGCTTATTTTGAGAACGCTAATTATCAGATTTTCTCTTCATCAGTTGTTGCAATGAGAAGCTATAGATCTCAGTGCACAACTCCAGAATTTCCCTCCAAAACCCTTGATACCATTTTCGCCAATTGTCAACTGTCACACCCACCATATTCGCCAGTTCAGCATAGGTATAGCGCTTCGGACAACCACCGATTTCACGTTCCACCAACCGCACAGCAAGTAACGTCAGCTCTTGTAGGCGCTGCTTCACCTTGCCAAAAATACGCCCCGGTTGCTGCTCAATGAACTTCTGCCACACGTAAGGCACTACCTTGAGTTGTTACAGCATGATACCGGTAATCACCGTAGCAATACCGTATCCACGCCTGTAGAGGCTCATCGAGGCCGCCGATGGCACGACGTCAGGGCACGAGAGAATAATCGTACTCCAGCATCAGAATAGCGGATTTGCCCTTTACCCGCGTTTGCTTCGCTTTTACCGGCGACGATGGCACCCGGAACGTGCGCCCGTTCGCATAGCTCAAGAAGCGCGGCGGATTACGATTGTGACATCTCTACCCGCGTCCGCTCCGCCAGATTGCCCAACTGCCCGTTCCTGACGTTGCGAAAATCTGCCAACGCATCTCTGACACGACCCCGCACCCACTCAATGTTCATTCCACCGCCCTTCAGCTCTTGTTGTTCTTAATGCTGTAAATATTCTGCTTGCGAACCTCGAATTTTCGTGCCGCCTCTGCCACCGGCATACCGGAGTCCAGCAGCGCCCGGATAAGCGGAATGTCGCTCGCTGTAAGCCGCCCTCGTGGTCTCATCGTCGCCCCCGTAAAGTATGCGTTAAACTCATTAGTTCTAATTGTCATGACCAAAATCATGTCTCATTAATATAGATTGCTTATTCACTGACACAGCCCTAAATTTTGCCCTCACCACCGCTTAAGCCCCTTCTCAGGTGGGCCGATCCCCTCGAGGTTAGGTCGGCGCAGGTCGGCCAACCCGCTCAAAAACCCTTACCTTCTTCCCATTTACCCTAGAGCGATTATTGATGTACCCTAGTTTCTTTAGCACACCACTAATGCGGTTCTCTTCCCGCTTGCCAATGTTGCGCGGCGATAATCCGATGGCGTCCTGCAAGACATCACTTGCCCGTAAAAACTCGCGAGCACGTGGACGCTCACCTGTTAGTGCGTCGGGTTCATCCAACCAGCTTTCGACGATTTCAAACCAGGCATCCTTAATCATGTACTGTTCGTGTACGCCGCTCGCCAGTCGCTCAGCATCCCGCCCGGAACTGCACACCGCCCAATGTCCTGTAGAGCTCTGTACCCTCGGCCCATAGCTGCATCACATCGCGTTTGATGTCGTCTAAACGCATCTTACCAACGCGCAGCGGTAACCAACGCCGATTGCCGGTTTCGTCGGCCAGAAACTCTTCCTGATTGGTAGTGCCGAACATCACCAGACGGCGCGAGAACTGTGTGGCGAATTCACGGTATTTGGGCACAACGCCGCAATGCCGGTGGATTTACCGCAGCCCTGTTCACCCACCAGAACGGGGACCATATCCGCCTTGCAGCCGGGCGATAACACCCTGCCCGCCAAGGCTGTCCAGGCGTAAAGCGATACCGCAGAGGTATATTCCGACGGCTCGACGTCAAAATACGTCTCGAAGAAAGTTTTCACGCGTGGCACACCGTCCCAATCCACTCCGTTCAACCACTCGATGGCGCTATCGAACGGGTTCTCATCGGCAACCAGCAACACTGCATCCCGCTGAGCTCTTTACTCACCGGGTCAAACTGCCGCCGTTCCAGAGTGATACGCAGTCTGCTAAAATCGGGGCCGGTAATGGGCACCCATTGGTTATCGCCCTCCTCGGCCAGCATAATTTCATCGCGGAACTGGTCGAAGCAGACTTGCACGCCGCAGAAATCAGGCCGCGCAACAGCCTTGCTGACGTTATCGATGGTGTTTTTAATGACGCCGGTCTTGTCTTTGCGCACAAAGGCTGGCCACGGCGTTTTATTCGCCGCCTCAACCGCGCCCAGGTCCTCAAAATCCTCCACCACCGCCACGGGATGCTTCATGCGCTCAGAGCCGGGGTTTATCCAGCCAGCATCGCCCGTGCGCTTAAAGATGGCCTGATAACCAGTACGATCGGCTTTTAGTGCGTCGTTATCCCACTTGGCGGCGGCGGACCATTCGATCCACAGTTCGCGCACCCGCTCTTCGTACTCGGTACCTTTGAACCACGCCAGCCGGTTCCCCATCGCAATCCATGCCAAATAGCGCCCGCAACTACCCTCAGCGTCCGCGATAACATCGAGGTGCCACAGGGCGGAGCGGATATCGTCGAACGTCTCATCGTTAACATTGTCCAGCTGCACAAGGCGCTCTAAATCGTCAACGGAATTGGTATCGGATGCCGGCAGGCGATCGCACTCTTCCCCTTTCGCTGCCTCAGCCAGCAACGTGTCAACATCAACCGGTCGCCCGTTGAAGCTCTCAAATTCGGCGTTCTCATCAGGCAGATAGATGATTTGCGCCGAACCGTAAACGCTGTCATCCCAGCGAACCGGACCATCGTAGTTCAGCATGACAACGTGCATGATGTGCGCCTGCAGCTGCTGCAACACTCTAGGCTTTTCCGCCGCCGTAATCGGGCGGCTCGGTTCGAGCACAATGCGGATACGGCTTTCGCCATTCACCGCCGGGTGCTTGTGGCTGGCAGTGGTGTAGGAAAAGCCCCGATAGTCCGATATCGCCGACTTGACGCTCTGCCAGCCCTCTTCGCTGATGCCGTCAAGGTCTAGCGGCAGCACATACAGGTCACCCGCACTGGTATCACAGCGCCGTCGCGGCATCCCCGGCTTGAACGTGCACCAAAGGTAGGGCAAGTTCCGCTTTTTATTCTCTAATGCCTTTGGTGTCAATGGATTTAACGCCGATACGCACGCAGCTTTTGCGCACGGACTTCTCAAACGCAGTGAAGTCCGTGGCGCTCCTGTCGCGTGGCTGATTATCCTTAGCGTTTCGCCCCTGTGTGTAGCGAATCGCCATGGGTCATTTGGCCTTGGTGATGGTAGAGGTTGCTATTTGTGTTAGGTAAAACTGCTCCAAAGCACGCACTGTCGATATTCTAGGGTCAGCATTCTTGCCCGTCAGTATCCGACTTATTGAAGGTTGTTTTACCCCGTGTCTTTTTCTAGGTCTTTTTGGGTGAATCCAAGCTCCAGTAGAGACCTAACTACTTCTTGTAGTGTTTTTTTATCCATCATGTCAACTCTCAAAATATTTATAAAACGCATAAAAAATAACAATTCGTATATGAAATAAAAATGCGAAAATTTTATTTTTAGCCGATTATAATATGCGTAAAAGAATATATTTATATTTGGAGACATACAGATGAACTTAGGGACAGAAAAATTAAAAAGAAATATCAATAGCTTAATGTCTAATAAGCAAGTAAAAAGTGTTGCTGAATTATCACGGCGAATAGGGATGCCTCAGCCTACATTGCATCGGATGCTGAATGGTGAAGTCAAAAGTCCTCGGTTGGCAGTGGTCCAAAACATTGCAAAATTTTTCAATGTAGAGGCTAATGATTTGTTATATAAGGATTTAACTCTCAAGGATAATCATCAACCATATCGTTAACGCCTTCGGCATTACCCTGCCGGATATGCAGAAAAGTACACTTAAGCGGCGTATCAACGACCCCGATCTGCCGATAGCGTTGCGCGAACGGCTGATCGTCCGTCTCCAATCCTGTACAACCAGCACCAGTAAGTACGAGAAATTGGTCGAATCCGTCAGCCGCGATGGCCGTTTACGCGGCACCAAGCAGTTTTGTGGTGCCTCACGTACCGGGAGCTGGGCGGGGCGGCTTTTTCAGCCCGACAACCTCCCTCGGCCATCCATGTCACAGGCAGAGATTGACCTGGGGATAAAGGCGCTGAAAAAGGGCGTGGCAGATTTGGCGTTCGACGTTATGCCGCTCACCAGTTCTGCACTACGCGCCTGCATCCGCACGCCCGAAGGTAAGAAGCTAGTAGTATCCGACCTGAGCAATATCGAAGGCCGGATGCTGGCGTGGCTGGCGGGCGAGGAATGGAAGCTGCAGGCATTCCGCGATTATGACGCTGGTATCGGCGATGACCTGTACAAGCTGGCCTACGCCAAGGCGTTCCACATCGACCCAAGCGAAATGACCAAAGCGCAAAGGCAAGTCGGTAAGGTGATGGAGCTCGGATTGGGGTATGGCGGCGGCGTGGCAGCCTTCGTGACCTTTGCCCTCGCCTACGGCCTTGACCTCGATGCGCTGGCCGATGTGGCCCTGCCCTCCATACCGGCGACAATTATCCGCGAGGCCGGAAACTGGTACGCCGAGTCCGTAAAGCGGAAGAAAACCTACGGGCTGACAGAGCGCGTGTTTGTTGCCTGTAATTCGATAAAACGCCTGTGGCGGGACGCGCATCCAAAGACCATCTCGTTCTGGCGGACACTGGAGGACGGGGTACGGCACACCATTGAACACCCGGGTGCACGCTGCCTTGTCGGCGCGTCAAAATCCGGCGCGACGGTGCGTGGCTGCGCATCGCCCTGCCCTCGGGCCGGGTCGTCTGTTACCCGGGAGAGGGGAAGTGACCTACATGGGCATGGACCCGTACAAGCACAAATGGGACCGGCTCAAAACATATTCCGGAAAAATTGCGGAAAATCTCACCCAAGCAGCCACGCGTGACGTGCTGGCAGCAGCCATGCCCGTGATTGAAGAGCACGGCTACGAGATTGTTTTAACGGTACACGATGAGGTGGTCTGCGAAGCGCCGGATACCGATGACTACACGCATGACGCGCTAAGCACCCTACTGGCAACTACCCCACATTGGGCCGATGGCCTGCCGCTTAACGCTGGCGGGTTTGAAGCGCTTTATTACCGGAAGGAATAACTCGATGAACATTGAAAAACCATCCATGACCATCGTACCGTTCGCCAACGCTAACTGTAACGCGTGGGACTTCGGCAACGGCAACGTTGTTTATGACTTTTTGACCGCTGACCGTATGGCAAAACCCTCGCCCAACACCAGCACCGGCGCTTTAGCGAGAGCCATTAATGACGGGAAGGCATAAGCATGTACTACCTAAGAGAAAAAGCCATCGAGCAACAGCTTATCCGCGCGGTAAAAGCCACCGGCGGCATCGCCTACAAGTTTGTATCGCCGAGCAGGCGGGCGTACCTGACCGTCTGGTCGTCTTACCTGGTGGCCGGGTGCTGTTTGTGGAATGCAAAGCGCCGGGGCAGAAAGCACGCCCCTCTCAGAGGCGCGAACACGACCGGCTCAGAGCGCTGGGGTGCGAAGTAATTACTCTAGATAGTAAAAATATTAGCGAAATAGTATGAAAATCAAACGGGAACTTAAAACAGTCTACGGAGAACATGAATCATGAAACTGGATAACGCACGGGTGCTGACCTTCAGGCACCCCAATATGGGAGAAGTCGTCGCTATTACCAACGGCGGTGAGAGTATCGACGATGCCCGCTACCTGGTCAGTTTGGGCAGGCAGCCTAACGAGGACTGGGAAACGCAGACGCTCAGGGCAGTGATTGAGTATATGGCTGAAGACAACAAGCAGCTACGCAAGCAGGTTAGGCGCCTGATGCAGGAAGGAGTTGCTAAAAGTGGAGGGTCGAACAGGCATCGAACCCACGTCCTTACGGTTTAATAACTCGTACGCTCTTCAAATCTGAGCTACCGACCTAAGGTCAGTAATTACAGCAGTAAAGGGGGCCGACCACTTTGATATAGATCAATTTTACTCCAGTAATTTCTGTGAATTTAGCCGATAGTTACTGTTGCTGAAAATCAAAGCAGCTTAATTGCTACAGTGACAATGGTCGATGCCAGACCAGCAATAGCAAGCATGACAGCACTTAGCTTTATCAATAACCCATTCGCAGTATGTTCAACGTCCTTACGAAGCAAGGCTATCTCTGCAGATAAATCCTTACGAACATCGGCTATCTGCGCGTCGGTCTTCTCGAAACGAGCCTGCATCTGAGCTTCGTTCTTCTCGAAGCGAGCTTCCATATCCTTACAAACGTCAGCTATATCGCGCTTCACCTCGACAATATCAGCCTTAGTAGCCACATCAGCCACTTCATGAGACTTGCGTACGACGAGCGAAATCGCCCTGGCTTGCTCTCTAGAGATGCCAGCGGTTTCAAGCTCTTCTGACGCCTGCAATGTATCAAATGCAACTTGGCCCATGGGGAAATCCTCCTGTTTAGGCCAAGTGTAGCGTATCCACCACATCAACGGAAGGAGTATTGATGAAGGGCTGCTAGCCCATCACAAGCCGATTATGTAGGATTTGAGCCATGAAAAAGAGTACAGCGCTCGCACGCGCTTTGAAAGTGCAATCGTTCACCCGTAGCGAAATTGTTCATTTTGCGTTCACCTCGAAGTATCTGACCCCACGTCAGCGTATCTACCTCATGAATGTCGGGGTGCAACATGAAGGTGTTCGACCCGTCCCTGCACCCCGAGCTACGCAACCTTTTTCCTGAACCGACGCCTGTTCAATTTGAAACAGTATTCCTTTTCTCTTTTGGTTGTTCCCCCAGAAAGAAATAGCTGTATTACGTTCTGTAAATTACAGGCTAGTTCAACGTGAAATAGCAGGAGCAAAATCTCAGGGGCTTTGTTGAATAAATCAGAACTTGTGACTACGCCCCCCTAGCAGATCGATTGTTACGCGATCCGGATGCTGTTCGGCATTCCTAACAGCGTCATTTTGTTAAGCGCTTTGACCATCGCCATTGCCTCACCTACCTGCGCATCATAGTCACGCAGACTTAGATGATCGCCCATAAGCGTTTTGAACCGGAATATCGCTGTTTCAGCCACTGAGCGTCGATGATAGCCCACTTGCTTTTTCCATACATCGTTACTGCCGCTTAGATGCTGATTCGCAACGGCGTAGTTACGCTCATGGTATCGGTCTGGCCAATATTGCGCCCCACCTCGTGGAGGAATAAGAGGCCTTATTTTCTTCCTCAGCAGAGCATCATGACAGTAGCGGGTATCGTAAGCGCCATCAGCCGACGCTTCCCTGATTTTCCGCTGGGTCTGGTTTATCAGAGCGGGTAGGGCCTGAGCATCCGTCGTACCGCTGAGCGATAAGTCAGCACAGATAATCTCATGCGTTACACTGTCTGCGGCCATATGCAGCTTACGCCACACCCTCCGTCTGTCGGCACCATGCTGTCGGACTTTCCATTCGCCTTCGCCAAAGACCTTCAGGCCGGTTCCGTCAATGACTAGAGGTGAGATTTCACCACGGGTAGGCGTTTTTATGCTGATCTTAACTGTCTTTGCTCGCTTGCTGATCAGCGAGTAGTCTGGGCATCTTAGCAGCAGCACCATCAGTTTAAAAATGGCGTCAACGAAGCCCTGTAAAGCGCTTAACGAAAGGCCAAACACGCGTTTCATCATCAGAACAGTGGTGATAGCCATATCTGCGTAGTGAAGCGGCCGGCCACGCCGTTCAGGCGTTGTTTTTTCCGTCCATGCAACAATTGCCGACTCATCCAGCCATATCGTCAGAGCCCCGCGCTGCTTGAGAGCTTTGTTGTAAGTGGACCAGTTGGTTATTTTAAACTTTTGCTTTGCCATGGAGTGCAGATGTTGAAATGACGGTAGTGATCTGAGCAGACGATCACCTAAAAGTTATATTTATCCAACAAAGCCTTGGAATCCTGTAGCATCATTTTCGGTAGGGCCTATTCCGCAATGGTTTAGTAATATCTATTGGCTAATGTATGGACTCGGCGGTATAATTAATATCTTTTTTATTAATAATCCCAAAACCTACATTCTGTCTGCATCTATATTTTTATTATTTACATTTTATGCAATATACAAATCCCATGTAATTAGCTCATTAAAAATATTCATTACATTATCTTTGCTTGGCATCATGCTATCCTTTATCATTAGTTCTACTGAAGACGAAGAAAAACACGCTCAATTCTTTGTGAATATAATATATTTAGGTCTTTCTATTATATTTACCGCAGCCATTAAATCAAAAAATAGTTAGTGTGTTTTTTATCTCTATTTTATTCTTATCTCAACTTTATTCTCATACTCAAGAACCCAAAAAACTACTACCCCGGTCCGCAAATCAATTATATACCTTTGTTAAAGAGAACAACCTAACTTATGGTTATAGTCTTTATTGGGGTGCTCAAGCATTGGCTGTCAGTTGGATTTCAGGATGGCATAACATTATACGACCTGTAATGTTCGATAAAAAAAACGGCTCTATAATATTTTCAGGACGATCCCAGACTTTCACATATTGGTATAATAATGTTCATAAAGGAAGAACTTTTATTGCCATCATGAAAGATGTTGAAGAGTGTCATGACTTAGATAGATGCTTAATCGGAGTAAAACATCGACCAGGAGAGCCTGATGAAATACTAACTCATAAAGATATGACATTTTATATATACAAAAACGGCATATTTATTAAATAATCTATGAAGCCAATATTCAGTATATATTGACATTTATATTTCTTCATGTATTCATATACATTGTAACCACCTCATCATGCCGTTTAAATCAAAGAAGCAGTAAGACCTGCTTCTTATTCTACTACAAGCTACACAGGTGGATTTACGATTGCATTTCTAATCATTGTAAAACTATTATCATCATAGAAAAAACCATCATAATACATCTCTGGCTGACAAAATGTTTTCTCGTCGTACCTAACGGTGTAATAACCGTCGTGCTTATAGTCATCGCTGGCGACAATGATATTTTTAACCCTGTTGCTGTTTTCAGGTATCAGCGCATACGATCCTGTGTGTTCCTTTATAAGTACTCCTCGACAATAATCAGACCATCGCCACCGTGTCCAGAACCATAGTTAGTATTTTCATCGGCATAGGCCCCCATCGCACTGCCTCCACCGGGAAACGAACCATAATCGCCACTTGTAGAGACATGGGGCAGTGCGTTATAGCTGCCAAAAGAAGCCCCGCCGACGCCGTTGATTAAAAAACCGGAAGCGTAGGTTCCCCCTTCCCGGACTGCCCACCGACCATCATTACGTTTCCACCTGCGGGTTCACCGCCTTTGGCTAACCCTTTGCCAATCAGACCACCCTTGCCGCCGCCACAGATAACATGCTTGCCAAAATACGACCCGCCCCCATCGCCACCATCCAGTGAAACACCGTCTGCCGATGCGGCTCCGCCCGTACCCACTTCAACACTCACGGACGAAAACGACGTTGCATCCAGTAGCACCTCGGCATAGGCCCCGCCCGCGCCGGACACCGAACCCCGACTTTGTTTGGACATGCGTGCACCACTGCCGCCAGCGCCCCAGCATTTCACGCGGATTTTCCGTGTCCCCGGCGTGGGAGTATAGATGCCGCTTTCGGTGAAGGACTGGATATTCAGCAGGCGGCCACCACTGAGATTATCGACTATCGCCTTCACGGCTTTTGGCATCGCAGCCAGCGTCTCACTGTCGCTGTTAGTGGCGCTGCTGAGTTGGGTGATACCCGCCGTTTTCAGTGATGCGGCTGGCACGGTATTATTGACATTCTTAGAGAGCGCTTGAATTAACCCCGCCTGAAGTTTATCCAGGTCGCCGTCGTCAGCCACATCACTATTATTGGTATCGGCAATAAACTGCGCCACCACATGCGCAATCACCGATGCCTGCCGCCAGACCGTATTGAGCTCCTGCGAACGGGCGACACCCGCGCTAAAGCCATTACTGCGCGAGCGCAACGTCTGATAGTCTTCCGCCGACAAAACGTTAGCGCCGTCTGCCGTCGCAAACGGTAAAAATTCATTCTTGGCCATCATTATTCCTTACAGTTTTACCGACCAGCTGCCGGTATCAAATCCATCCACATAACCATTACGGATATCAAAACCAAAAATGCCGTTGTCGCCCTCTGAGCCACTGTAGGCATTGAGCTTCACCCCTTCTGGTTTGATATTGAGATACCCCTGACGTATTACCGCCTTGATGACTTCAGGCACCACCCCGCCGGTCAGATAGACGTCCATCGACATATCCTGATTGTCGGTAAAGAAGATATTCACCGTTCTATCCGGTATCACCCCTTGATAAATAGCCGCCAACATCTCACAGGTACCGTCCCAGTGATTGGCTCGAATTTTGGCCCGCAGTATGGCGCGGTAGGTCTCATCATCCAGCTCGGTAAAACCGCTGTCGGCATCAAAGCGCCTTTTCCAGCTGCCCTGGTCGAATCCCACCCGGTCAGTATCGAGGGCAAAATACACCCCGGTAATCGGTGTTTTCACATAGCGCGATAGCCCTATCCACTCTCCGATGGCATCCAGTTGTTTCCCAAAGGCGCCCTCCAGGCTGAACAGCGCGTTAAGCTGGCCCGCCAGCGCGGCGATATCTTGAAGCGGCCGCGTCATAAGCTGGATATGGCGCACAAACTTTGGCGCCGCCCAATGCTGCGGCGTCACGAAGTCGGTGTAATCCCTCATGTGGTCACCACCAAAGTGAGATGCTCGGTTGTGCCGCTGAGCGCCTCATTGAAGGCCACAAGCAGATTCTCTTCTTTAACCGCTTGGGCCGAGCGCCCGATTTTTATTGCCGTGATGTCGTAGGTCTGTCCTTCTTCGTCACCGGGCAGATTGGCCGGCAGATACAGACGCGTCAGATAAAGATTATCGCCAATCAGCTGCTGGTTAATGTAGGCCGCCACCGCTGAGCGGATTTTATCGCCGGTTAGCGTAGTGTAGCCGGTAAAGGCAGTCAGGGTTATTTCCACCGCCACGTTGACTTCGCGAGGACGGGAAAAGCGGATATCTTTCGGCAAACCGTAACGGTCGATGACCTTGACCAGGGTATCGCCATAGGTGCCTGCGCCAGGCGTTTTTTTCAACGCTATCGCCTGGGCAATCGCATTGACATCACCGCCATCAACTATCATGGCAATAGAGTGCGCTGGCAGGCCGTTTTTATCTGTCTCGCCCGTATCATTTTCAAATCCCCGCAACCGTACCACACCGGGCAGTAAACTGACCGCGCCCTGAATACCGTCCAGCACCGTGCGCGACGGTAAGGCAACGGATTTCTTCTGCCGAGCACGTAATGCGCTGTCCCGCTCAACCGGCCTGCCGGGTGTGGCAGCGGCCGGGTTGGTCACCGTCTGCCACCCCCGCGTCGGGGTCGCTATGTCGCTGATATCGCCGGGAGCCGCCGTGATATTACCGGCTGCCGTACAGACGGCGGTCACTCTGGCCTCACCGTGCGTATCGAAAGTCACCCGCTCAGGCAGGCGCCAGGTCTGGCCATTGCGGTCGCTTACGCTGCCGTGGGTAATAACGGTGCCAACCTGACCGGTCAGCAGGACATCAGCCTGGGAATACCCCGAGGCATGCCGGGTGATACCGTTAATCGCCACCGTGTTAGACAGGGCCGCGCCGGTACTGGTCATGGGGCTAAAGCTGTTGTAGGCGGCGATAACCGCGTTGTTGGCATCGTGGAGAGCCAGCGCGTAAATCGCTATCATCTGGCCGTCCTTGCTGTCCGGCGACAGATAGCACTCCCGGCCGTAAATCTGGCGAAAATAGCCGGTGAGCTGTTGCAGTATCGTCTGATAATCAGGTGCAGTGATGCCGCTGTCGGTGACGGTCGCCGATAGGCCAAGGGTATCGAGACAGATTAATGCCAGGCTGAATAAGTTCGGCTCGATAAGCCGCATCGCCTGTGCGGCCTTCCAGCTTATCCAGGCGGGCCATGATGGTTTTTATGTAAGACGGCACCGCTTCACTTTCGTCCGCCGTGGGCTCCACAATGGCTTTCGCCTCAGGCGGCAGAGGCTGTTGAGGTGGAAGGTTAATGTTGATGACGCCGGGTTGATCGTCTGCATCGCCTGTGATGGTGCGAGGCGCATTCTGCATCAGTTCAGCCGTGGTGTCGGCGTCGCCCGTTTTGATGGCACTTCTGAGCTTCTGATACCAGCTCTGATGACATTTGCTCATTGTGAAACTGTCTCTATCGAGCAGATAATTCCGGCTCTGCCTTTAGGGACAAGAGCCACATGATTACCGGTGATCTGGTACTGTATTGCCTTACCGGGTCCGGTTTGCCTGTACTTCGCGTCATAGCCGCAGGACATCTCTCGCAGGCCGCTATCGATGGCCTCTATCGCTATCTCGTCCTTGATAATAAGGTCGGCGATCAGTAACCCCGACGGCTCATCGTCTCCCTGGCGAATATTGCTGACATGGCCCACGGCCAAAAAGATATTTCATCAGTGACTCGAATGCCGGGCCACCAATATTGATAAGCTGACGCAATTCCTTGACTTTGTAGGTACGAAGATGCGCTTTATACACCAGCTGTGCGGCCCCCATGGTCGCGCTGTCAAAGGCTGTCAGCCGGTCCAAATCCGCTCAACAACAGACATGCCCCACTCGTTTTCCGTCAGGGCCTGCTGATACGGCAGCGTCACACCGTCAAATCGAATTAATCGGCTGTGATGAATGCGCCAGGCGGGGATCCCCGTTGCGGTAGTCACAACATCGTAACATTCTGGTTTTCCCAGGTGTGGCCCCATTTCCTTAATACGGCGACTGAGGTTAGGGTTGATCATTCAGCGGTCGAGCGGCAGGATGCCTTTAAACTGTCCTTCGCCAATAGTTTCCAACCTGAGCGGCGTAAAAGGGGCCTGTCCCTCAATCATGATAAAGCCAACCGCGCCACCATAAAGACGTGACCACTTGATGATGTCATTCAGCCGATCCCATATTTCCAGCTCATCAAACAGCGATTCCAGAATACCGCGCGCGGTGGGGTCAATCTCAGAGGTAATGCGTATGCCCTTGCAGGTCATATCGTCAGCGATGGCATCGACTGCTGAGCCAATAATTGCTGATGACCGGTAAGCCCATTCAATCTGCAAGCGGTTACGACTGGTGAAATTAGCCCGGTAAATCGATGCCTTTCCACTCGTTCAATTCCGTGCCAAACACGCTGGCAACGGCTTTGTCCGTTTTTAATTCGGCGCAGGCTGCATTGAGTTCCTGCATGACGCTGCGCTTGCGTGGATTGGTAACCTGACCTTTAGTCCAGTACTCATAAAGTACGTCATCGCATTCATTTTGATACTGAACTACCTTGTCGCGAATTTCGGACTTCACCTTGTTGGGGTTAATCGTTTGAAGCCAACCAGCAAGTTTACGCAGCGGAAGGCAAAGCATTTTCCTGTATTTACCGTCATCTGCAACTATTTCGATTTCCGAAAATATTTAGGCAAGCCGTTGTTTTAATTTCATAAATTGTGCTACCCAAACCATCCTCATACCTTCAACGATAGGTTTTATCGGGGTATAGGGTTCGCCGTTATGGTTGACGACATACAGAGCATTTCCATGAAACGGAACAGTGATTGTTTGCATAGTGCTTATCCTTACTTAGGTAATGAACTTTTGATGCATAGGAAATCAGCCCGTCGCAGGCAGCACTCGCCAGCTGCTTCCTCAAAGGCTCATTCCTAAACAAGGTCCGACGTGTGATGGGTGCATGCACTGCACCGATGAAAAAGCCCCGGACGATGCCGAGGCTCATTGATTTGGATTAAATAATTACAGAGGCTTCAGACAAAACTCGCGCTCTACTGATCGCCAATTGACCAGTCCCTTCGAGACCTTGCCGTCAACATACTTCCAGCACCGCATCTCATCACAGGCACCGGCCCTGTCTCCAGCGTTTAGCTTCTTCAGCAATGTCGAGCGCGCAAACGCCCCGCGCGCCACGTTGTAGACGAACGAGGCAAGCGCGGCTTTTTGGTTCTCAGTCAATGGTGCAGTGACATTGGCATCGACTATTGCCATCGCCGCTTTCTGGTCGCTATCCAGCAGGGATGTAGCGCTTACCGGGGACGATATCGCCACCGCACCGGTATGACCATAGCAGACCGATAACACGCCGCCGGAATCCCGGTATGGCGTGTAGAGTACGCCCTCGTGCCATTGGATTAGCACGGTCGCTAATGCGATAGCGCCGCCTGCTGTGGCTTTTATCAATCGGTTACGCAGCTCGGGATTCATTGGTCGCGCTTCGTCCTAAAACGGTATTCCTTATGCCGGTAAATCCAGTTCAGCAAAAAGGTAGCCAGCGTACAGGCGATACCGGTAATCAATGCCCATTCACTGAGCGAGAACGCACCTAGCAGGACGTGACAAGGGCCCAGATGTAGGCAGAGCCGGTAGTAAGTTTTTCCATTGGAGTTATCGGGGTTATTACGCACCTCGTCCGGGGTGCTATCGGTCAGAAAAAGGATTTCAGTCGGAGAGCTATAGCGTCATCATGCTTTCTAAGCGTAATTGATACGGCATCATCGAAGTTCCCTGCATGAGCGTTGACCGCATTCATGCCGGGCGACAAAAAACCGCCATGCTTACTTCTCATGGCATTCTCGACAATCGCCTCGCGATTAGCCGTGATGCATTCATCTGACGCAGCGCTAATCACGGTGTTCTTTATCGGCGCTTCTTCGATGAAAACCGTACCTGCTTCAATCTTGAAGGGCAGCTTGGTTGCCTCTCTGTTATACCAGCTTAACTACTCGCCTTTGGCCTGAATCAAGGCTTCTTCCAAGGCGGTGATGATTTGGTCCTGTGTGCCGTCCCGTAAATAACCAAGCGCGGCAAGGCCCTCACCTTTATCGGTATCACTGAACCAGATGACCTCGCCTTTCGTCTCTACAGAAACTTTCATTTATTTATCCTCTCGCCAGACGGCATTACGCGACGCACGACGTTACGCTCAGCCCTTTCAAATCCGGGCGATTATGCTTAACCCGGAGCGGCTCGTCTGAACATGCAACATCGTAGTCATGACGGTACGCCACTGTACTTCCGCCGTAAAGTGTATCGTCGATCAGCAGGTTATCGCCCTGCCATACCTTGAAAGCGGCGGAAGTCCCAACAGGAGCGCCATCACGCGTTTCGTTTAACACAGACAGGGTAACTATCACTTTTTGCATTTTCGTTTCTCCAGATAGCAAAAAGGCCACGCCGGAGCGCAGCCTTGAGATTATTTCGGAGAGTGAAGCATCTATACAAAAGTATGGATGCCTCGTCTTTAATTTTAAGCTATCTTGCCCACTATACATTTTCCTTGAAAGAAACGGTCATTTGACCTCCCCTCTTACGTTTCCGCTGCCTACGGAACGGAGGGGGCATATTTTTATCAAAAAAATGCGAATAAGAATAACATCTACTTTTTTTATCTTATAACAAAAAGCCCCAGAATTAACCGAGGCTTTATCGCACATCTGTGCAAAACTGATACGGACTGGACAACAATCAGATGCGCGACTCAATAATTTTATTCAGCAATCAGTAGCTGTCAATGGCAAAAAGCCCCAACCACCAGAGGGAGTTGAGGCCTCGAAGAGCCAGATTTGATGCATCCAAGCTTTAGCTACAATTTAGACGCCATATAGATTTATAGTCAAATTATAGGCAAAAACCGAAGTTTTGCAAATTCTTTCTCTTTTTCATCTCGATAAACCCCTTTCGTTGTCGATACAGCTCAGTCAATGCGTATCCATCTAGTACAGAAACTTCAGCCATCAAGGCGCGCCAATAGCCAGAATAACTTACCCGCGAATTATCAGACGTTACACCGATCATATCCGCCAGTTCGGTGTAGGTGTAGTGATTCGTGCGACCACCTGCACAGCGAGCAACGCCAACCTTTGTAAGCGCTGCTTCACCTTACCGGAAATACGCCCCGGTTGCTGCTCAATGAATTTCTGCCAGACGTAGGGCACCACCTTGAGTTGTTCAGCGTGGTACCGGTAAGCGTATCCACGCCTGTAGCGTCTCATCGAGGATGCCGATGGCACGAGGTAATAATCGTACTCATGCATCAGAATGGCTGATTTGCCCTTCACCCGTGTTTGCTTCGCTTTTACCGGCGACGATGGCACCCTAACCATGCGCCCGTTTGCATAGCTCAAGAAGCGCGGAGGGTTACGATTGAAACGTGAGGTCTCTATCCGCGTCCGCTCCGCCAGATTGCCCAACTGCCCGTTCCTGATTTGGCGAGTATCCGCCAACGCGTATTTGACCCGACCCCGCACCCACTCAATGTTCATTTCACCGCCCTCCAGCTCTTCTTGTTCTTAATGCTGTTTAGTCGGCCAGGTAATGTAGAACTCAGTCACGGCGGGCGTTATCGGACAATCGCCCAACTGCTCAATTGCCTGAACTTCGGCATTGGGAGGGATGTCGATCGCGAGGAGAGAAATGCATAATATCGGAAATTAATGCATATATTTTGCATTATTATTCAATCAGGGTCACGAAGTTAAGTGCCTTTCGCTAGGCAATTCCGGGGAAGGGGTGTGCAAACAGGGTGCGCAGCGTTGCATACGGCCGTTTGAGACAACCAAGGCAATAATATTGACTTGGTTCATTGTGGTCTTTTGCGAATCAGTAATGCTGACGCACAAAATGTGAGCGGTACCGGGATTCCGGTACCGGTCTGCACATACCCCCCCAACCAACTGACTATACGACGGTTAGTTACGTTCTGACCTACAAAATTTTTGTAGGTCCCTGTAGGCCATGTGGCTGGCCCCATGCTTAGGTCAAATTTTAAACTACGAAATTTTCGTAGTTCTCATCAGGCCCCAATGAGCTCTGCTATTTGCTTTTAGCTTATTGTAGGATAGATCTCTCCTACAAAATAAGAAAAGACCATTCACCCTATGCGCATGACCCGCCGCCCCTCGACGTGCAGGGGGTAGCATGGCTTCTGCATGGAATGCAGACCAACGACAAGAAAAGCGTGGTTGAATCTGTCCGGTGCACATTGGAGAGAATGGCCGCCGGTGGCTTACTGGAACGCATCACCGTTTACGAACGACGGCAGAACAGAACACAAAGTTCTGGAACTGCGGCAGGCGTCCGCTACGGATTACCGGGACGCTGTCATGTGGTGCAAGATGCTGAAGGCAGTGGCAAGTCCATAGATGGCGAATACAGAGTCGTAGAGGTAGAGGGTTGAAGCCTCAGATCCGGGTTTATCCACTTGATAAGTGAAAGATTATAGGCGGCGGTAATCGCCCGCACTGGCTTCCTCAAACTGAGGATTCCGAAAATATCAATAGCTTAGCTACCCCTGTTGACCTCGCGCCAATGGCGTTCTATCGAAACCCGCGAGTTAAGTGCGGCTCCGTACGTCCTTGTGCCCGCCAACTGGCTACAGCGCCGCTTTTCAGGTCGTGCCTATAACCCCTGGCCTAGCAGTGGGGCAAGCGAGGTCTCGCGACATCTACTAGGTCGGTAGCTCGCCCCCCGGCGCAGGGAAGCGCCTGTACGCCTCTCTGCGCAATTTTAACGCTTTCAACCTACGTAGCGGGCTAAAACCGAGAAAACGCCGTAGCGGTCTTTCTACGTGCCTTAAAACCGAAAATCCCCCATCCCCTTGAGCCGCACCGCTCGCCGCAGTTTCATGACCGAGCGCAGCGAGCGAATGAGCGAGGAAGTGGAATGTCATCGAATGGTGGGCCGATATCGGTCACTCTGTGCTGAGGGTATTTTTACGGGCAGGGAGTAGTAAATAAACCATACTATATAAATATATTTTTAGTAATCAAATCCTGAACAGTCCTGTTCAGGGTATTTTTCTATTATATATCATATTTTTAACCACTATCCTGAACAGTCTTAACAGTTAAACCCAAATAATACACGCGAGAAAAATAGCAAAAAATGTAAAGTGTTGACTTTATTGTGAAAAGCTCAATTCGCTTACAGATAGGAGCTTTCTATTGATATGTAGCATATGAAATTAATATTATTGAATCTAATTACCTACCTCTGCTTGTTACGCCGTGCAAAGTCGTAGAGTGAGATGTAGCTCTCCCGATTAGCATCAAGATAATCCGCCCACCACTGCATCATGAGGCGGCGCTCTTCAAGGTACTTGGTGGTGTGGAGATAGGCGGCCTTGACCCCGTTACGCTCGATATGACTCATCTGTAGTTCTATCCAGCTGGCTGTATGCGGTGCACAATCCCCAATTACGAGAGCGGCCGCCGCCTGGTATGGCAAATTGACCGGCGACAAAACGTTGTCAATGCCCAGGCACCCGGTGGACGTGGCCACCCAGCTTGGTGCGCCGGTGCTCGGTTTATACGGCGCACAGGACGGCAGTATTCCGCTGTAAACGATTGATACGATGCGCCAGGCGTTGCGCGCCGCCAACGCGGAAACGGAGATCGTGGTGTATCCCGATGCCGGCCATGCGTTTAATGCCAACTATCGCCCGAGCTATCATGCCGCCTCGGCGCAGGACGGCTGGCAACGCATGCTGGCCTGGTTTGCCCGCTTCGGCGTGAAATAAAGCGGCAGGATAATCAATGGACCAGGGGAAGAAAAGCGTCAGATATAACGCTGTGCGCAGCGGATAAACGCGCACGGCACAGCGGCGCCCTGGGGGGACCCGGCAACTATGTCTTACGCGTGCAGCCAGATCGGGATAGGGGCGGCCAGTAACTGGCCAGTCCCCTCCCACACCACCCGGCATGCGGGTCCGCATCGGGCGGTTCGAGCAGTTGAGGTTACGTGAGGCTAGGCATGCCAAGGGAATCCAAGTAAGCAATCGTCAACACGTTATGTACCGCCGACAGGCTGTTGTGCCACCACCGACGGCTTAGCGCTGCCACCGATTTTGCCACTTGAGGTTTAGCCCCAAGCTTCAACAGCTCCCGGTAAATCGTACTACCACGTCGCCACATTTTGAGCTGAAGAGCGCGCATCCTGCGACGCAACCATTCGTCAAGCTGTCGCCAGCGTCGTGCCGATTGCACTAGTTGGAAATACGCTTTCCAGCCCAGTACATAGCCGGCGTAGTGCTTTGATTACCTGGCTTATGCTGCGTCCACCCGATCGACCAGTCAATTGCCTGATCCTTTGCTTGAACGTCTCCAGCGCCTTTCTCGACACCAAGCGTCTAATCTCGCCGTTCGGGGCTTCCCAGAGGGTATAACCCCGAAACTTGCGGCCAAAGCCGCTTGCAACCGCACTTTTCGATGTATTGATCCTCAGGTGCAGCTTGTCGTAGCGGCACTTGAGCAGTTTCATCACTCGCTCGCCAGCCTTCTCACTGCGCACATAGACATTGCAGTCATCGGCATAGCGGGCAAAGCAGTGTCCCCGCAGTTCAAGCTCCCGATCCACTTCGTCGAGAAGCACGTTGGTCAGCAGAGACGAGAGGGGGCAGCCTTGCGGCGTCCCTTCCGCACGCTCGACCACCACACCGCCCTTCATGATTCCTGCGTTCAGGTAAGCACGCACCAGCCGGATCACTCCAGCGTCGTTAACGTGCTTCCTTAAACGATCAATCAGAATGTCGTGGTTAATCCGATCAAAGAACTTCGATAGATCAACATCAACCACCACGCGGTAGCCATCTTGTACGTACTGATATGATGCAAGAACAGCGTCATGCCCACGACGACCGGGGCGAAACCTGTAGCTGTATTCACTAAAAGTGGGATCGATCAGCGGTTGCAGCACCTGGAGCAGTGCCTGCTGAATCAGACGATCGATGACGGTGGGTATCCCCAGTTCACGTTCGCTTCCATCCGGTTTTGGGATGCCTACGCGTCGTACCGGTTATGGCCGGTACGTGCCGACTATCACTTGTTGCCGGATGGTCGGCCACGCGTACTTCAGAGCTTGCATGAGCAAGTCTCGCCCTGCGGCTTCCGGTTCTTGCCGCGGGAGTCGGGTTTCATCGCTGAGCGCTTTGGACGAGGTTTCACCTCGCCCTTAAACGATCCGCTCCGCTGGCGCGGACATCTGATGCAATACACGATTCATCGGCAAGGCGTTTGACGCTCCTTCTCGTTCGGCCCTTCGCCTAGATTGCGGCTACTACGACCTCTGCTGACTTCTCGCTCCGGCTTGCACCGTCGCCCTTTCAGGCGTCAGGCGAGATCTCCCCAGGTAAGAACGCACTCCTTCACTGCATAACCGCCGGATCTACGCCACCTCGCCTTGACCACAAGAGTTTCACGGTTTCTAGCCTGCTCGCCAGCGCCTTCTATCCGATTCTTGTTCATCGGCTCGCAGTTTCTCTCTACACTTCCTCCCCACGCTCGGTCACCCTTGCGCAGTTGTGCTTCGCTCACTGGGCCAGCTTGCGGCGGGACTTGCACCCACAAGAGTGCGCCCATGCTGGGCGCACTAAAAAAGGGGCGTAGTCGCGCCCCGGGAGAATGCGATGCCACCTTAACCGGATTGATGGTAGCCACCGCGCTTGAATGAACGCTGGTACGTTCTGCCCTGACGGGTATTTCCCTGGTGTGGAACAACCTTTCCCGGCTGAGGCTTATTATTCCGTTAATTGACTGTCGTCGCAGCGTGCTGGCCGTTCCTTGCCAGACTGCTCCGTCTGGCGTTTTCACACTGCGTCACGCTTCCCTGCGCGAGCGCCGGCGAACCGGCGGCCTCGTTTACGGCTGCTCCTCGCGCAGTTTTCTGGCAGCGGTGACCATATTGGCCAGCGATTGACGGGTTTCCGGCCAGGCGCGGGTTTTAAGTCCGCAGTCCGGGTTCACCCACAAACGTTCCGCCGGAATACGCTGGGCTGCTTTACGCAGCAATTCGACTATCCACTCCTCGCTCGGAACGTTCGGCGAGTGAATGTCATACACGCCTGGCCCGATTTCATTGGGATAATCGAACTCCTTGAAAGTTTCCAGCAGTTCCATATCAGAACGGGAGGTTTCGATGGTGATGACATCCGCATCAAGCGCTGCGATAGAGTCCATAATATCGTTGAACTCGCAGTAACACATATGGGTGTGGATTTGGGTATCGTCCTGCGCCACCGCCGCGTTCAACCGGAATGCTTCCACCGCCCACGTCAGATAAT
Organism: Sodalis glossinidius str. 'morsitans'; assembly: GCF_000010085.1. Lineage (NCBI taxonomy): Bacteria > Pseudomonadati > Pseudomonadota > Gammaproteobacteria > Enterobacterales > Bruguierivoracaceae > Sodalis > Sodalis glossinidius. The sequence continues at coordinate 143,576 of NC_007712.1, read as the reverse complement.
CTTGCCAGGCCGAATGTTTTAGCGGCAAACCCTCGCGCAGCGCCGGTTCGTCGATTTGAATGACGCCGATACCGGCCTGTTCCAAATCCGCCACTTCGTCACGCAGCGCCAGCGCAATCTGACGGGCGATGGTTTTACGGCTCACATCTTCCCGCGGGAATGACCAGCACAGTATGGTAACTGGGCCGGTCAGCATGCCTTTCACGGGTTTCGCGGTCAGCGACTGGGCATAACGCGCCCATTCGATGGTAATCGCCTCAGGCCGGCTGATATCGCCGATAATGATTGGCGGCTTCACGCAACGCGAACCGTAGCTTTGTACCCAACCGTTCTGAGTGAAGACAAACCCATCCAGATGCTCGCCGAAATACTCCACCATGTCGTTGCGCTCGGCTTCGCCGTGGACCAGAACATCCAGCCCCAGGCGCTCCTGCTCGACAATGGCCTGCTTGATATGTTCGCTAATGCCGGTACGGTAGTGGCCGCCGTCCAGACGACCGCGTTTGAAATCCAGACGCAGGCCGCGGATTTCCGTGGTTTGCGGGAATGAGCCGATGGTGGTGGTCGGCCAGGCGGGCAGTTTAAAGCGCGCACGTTGCAGGGCGGCGCGGGCGGCGTAGGGCTGCTGACGCTGGCTGTCAGCGGCGGTGATCTTTTCCAGACGCGCTTTGACCTCTGGGTTGTGCACCCGGCTAGAGTGACGGCGGGCGCGGATTGGCGCGCTATACTCGCCCAAACGGGCCTGATTCGCTTCATCCGGCGCATTCAGCGCGGCACGCAGCAGACCCAACTCGGCGCATTTTTGCAGCGCGAAAGCAAACCAGCTCTTTACTTCTTCATCAAGCTGCGTTTCGGTGCTCAAATCAATGGGGCTGTGCAGCAGGGAACAAGACGATCCCAACCAAAGCTCGCGTTTGCCCAGCAGAGGACGCAGTTGTTCAAACCAGCTCTGCAGATCGGCGCGCCAGACGTTACGCCCGTTGATGACGCCGGCAGATAACACCCACTCCGCCGGCAGTTGCCGGTGCAACTCTGTCAGGTCGTCGTCGCCCGCCACCAAATCTACATGCAGCCCCTGCACCGGCAGCGCGGTGATAATATCCAGCTGATGCCGGATGCTATCGAAATAGGTCGTCAGCAGTAGTTTTGTCTGGCCTTGCAGCGCTTGATAGGCCTCGCGATAGGCTTCGCGCCACGCCTGCGGTAATTCCAGTACCAATGCCTGTTCGTCGATTTGTACCCAATCGACGCCTCGTTTCGCCAGCTCACCCAAAACCTGTTTGTATACCGGCAGCAGCGCCGGCAACAGGGACAGGCGATCAAACGCCTCGCCTTTGACTTTACCCAGCCACAGATAACTGACCGGTCCAAGCAGCACCGGCTTCACGCGATGGCCGAGCGCCAGCGCTTCGTCCACTTCATCCAGCAACTGGGTCCAGCCCAGGCGGAACTGCTGTCCCAGGGTAAACTCGGGTACCATATAGTGATAGTTGGTGTTAAACCATTTGGTCATCTCGGCGGCGGCGGCCGGTTCACCGGTCGGCGCGCGGCCGCGGCCGATACGAAATAGCGTGTCAATATCGCTTTCGTTCGCGCCGCTGCGGTGGCGGGCCGGGACGTTATCCAGCATCAGGCTGGTGGTGAGGACATGATCGTACCAGGCAAAATCACCCACTGGCAGAAGGTCGACGCCCGCATCTTTCTGCTGTTGCCAATGACGCGCCCGCAGTTCGCGGCCGGTTTCAAGCAATTGCTGCTGGCTGATGTTACCGGCCCAATAACTTTCCTGCGCTTTTTTCAGTTCCCGGTGCAGACCAACGCGGGGAAAACCCAGTGTGTGACTCAGAATTGCCATTGCCCTCTCCCATTTAGACGTCCAGATGTTTACACATCCATAATCACCATGTAGTGTACTGTTCACAAGCGCAATTTATTCACTTCCAGGTGAAACACTTTCATGATCGAACTCAAACATCTGCGAACGCTGCAGGCGTTGCGTAACAGCGGTTCGCTGGCGGCGGCCGCATCGCAGCTACACCAGACCCAATCGGCGCTGTCGCATCAGTTCAGCGATCTGGAACAGCGGCTCGGCTTTCGCCTGTTCGTACGCAAAAGCCAGCCGCTGCGTTTTACGCCGCAGGGCGAGATCCTGCTGCAGCTGGCCGAACAAATCTTGCCGCAGGTTCAGCAGGCTCTGCAAACCTGCCAGCAACCGCACCAGGCCACGCTGCGTTTAGCTATCGAGTGCCATAGTTGTATACAGTGGATGACGCCGGCCCTGGCGGAATTCCACCAACAATGGCCGCAAGTGTTAATGGATTTCCGCTCCGGCGTCACCTTCGATCCGCAACCGGCGCTCCAGCAGGGCGAACTGGATTTGGTTTTGACCTCGGATATTCTGCCGCGTAGCGGGCTGTACTATGCGCCCATGTTCGATTTCGAGGTCCGGCTGGTGCTGTCGCCGGATCATCCGCTGGCGGCCAAAAAGGTCATTGCGCCGCAGGACCTGGACCAGGAAACATTGCTTATCTATCCGGTACAGCGCAACCGCCTGGACATTTGGCGCCATTTCCTACAGCCGGCGGGCATTAATCCCATGTTGAAAACCGTGGATAACACCCTGCTGCTGATACAAATGGTATCGGCGCGCATGGGTATCGCCGCGTTGCCGCATTGGGTCGTGGAAAGCTTTGAACGCCAGGGGCTTATCGCCACCCGGACGCTTGGGGAAGGGTTGTGGAGCCGGCTTTACGCTGCCGTACGCGACGGCGAACAACGCCAGCCGGCGACCGAGGCATTCATCCACTCAGCCCAACAGCACGCCTGCGCGCATTTGCCATATGTCCGCTGCGCCGAGGCAAACCTCTAACCTTGTATCTTGAAATTTAGTTAGCATGGTGACGAACGTTCCCGCAGGCAGACGGCGGCGCCCCAAAGCTCAGCTGCGTAAACCGACCAACCGCTTTGCCAAAGATAAGCCTTGCGTTTTGCGCCAGCCAACGGTCCGTCGCTCTGGCGATCTGAAATTGACGTTTTTTCACTCACGCTGCGCGGGAACAGCACACGTTTGTGCGCGCCAGCATGATCTACAACTCGGTGACGGGACATGGCCACTCATTGGACCACTATGGGTTCCCCTGAGCGTGATGTTATTGAAAGACGCCCCGTCGACAAAGGTCCCCTCGAACTTGGCGCTCGCCAGTTGCGCACCCTGGAGGGTGGTGTCCCTCAGGCAAGCGTTGCTGAGCTTTGCGTGACTTAGGTCAGCACAGGTGAAACCGGCATGACTGAGGTTGGCACCGATGAGGTGAGCTCGCCACAGTTTGGTTTTGCAACAAACTGCGCCCGTCAGCGTCGCCTCTTCTAAATCGGCATCAGCCAGCCAGGCAAACTTCAGGTTCGCCAGAGAAGCTCTTGTAAGAATAGCATGGCGCATATCCACCGCCTTCAGGTTCGTGCCACGCAAATTCGCCGACGAAAGATCGGCATATTTAACGTCAACACCGGCCAGATTCGCCTCGCGCAGGTCTATTTTCCCCTCTCCCGTCAGTGAATATTGGTATGCCGAGTGATGAGTTCGCTTTTGCAACAGCAACAGCGTGAGGGTGCGGTTGAAAAGCTCTTTATCTACGGTAGCAATAGTGGTGTAATTATCAGGTTCCGTAATTTTCACCTCCACCTTTATTTCACCGTTATACCAATGAGAAGGGGTATGAGAGTAAGATACTTTAAAAGCACCAATTGCGAACTCGAGGGTTTCTGGAATTGCGTAATCGTCGGGATCGGCTATTTTCTTCTCCAATGCGTCGATGAGCGCTTAGGTAAAGTTATCGTATTGCGATGAATATGCCTTTTGTACGCTGCCTGGCATGAATAGATTGAAAAGATATTCATGCCATCCTTGCGGCGAAATAGCGGATTGCCTATTTATTTCGCTGTAGTCTTCCACCGCGTGTTGGGAAAATAAAGCACAGCGCGCTGTGCTAGGATTACAAAAGGTCATTTCTTCTCCTATCATTATCAGGTGAGATTATTATTTTGGTACTTTATTTACATATTCTTCCCTGCGCCGTTCAACTCAACTTGCATCCTATTTAGATAGGTTTTACTAAACAGGGTAAAAGCCGGAGCAATATGACAACGCACCCTTCACGACACGCTTTCCCACGCGCAATGTAAGACTTTTATTGGTCGCTATGATCACCTGCGATTTAAATTGTTCGCTAAAGCACCCAGGTCAAAGGCCCTGAGAGGGTCTTGCGCCTTATTGACTTTACTCTCTTGCCAAACGCATATTTCCCCCAGGGGTATCACGCCAGGTTTGTTGCGCCAGGGTAATACCGCAACACGGGTAAAGAAAAAGTAAAATGCAGTCTTCTCCGCACGCATGTTAATAGGAATGCCTAGGGGTACCATGCCCCTCATTGTCAGTGATGGCTGTATTGTCTCTGCCACAGGATGACGACATTAGCGGGTTAAAATGCCTGGAGGGAACATCAACACGTCTTGCGGGGTATTTAAGGCGGCATAGGTTCACCGTTCAATGCGACATAATAACTTCTCAGGAGGGTGTTCAATGTATAACTGCATTGTCGTCATCAGCGTAAAGATCGAAAAGGGCTGTGCCCCCGTCTCAGGAGTTGGCGAAATCAGCGTCAATCAGGTCAATGCAGTCGGTACAGAGGGCGTCGACGCCCCAGCCTAACAGTGTGCGGGCGCGATAGGGGCTGTTAACGATCCAGGCCAAAATATGCAGTCCGCTGGCTTTAATAGCCTCAACCCGATCCTCGGTCAACGCCTCATGCTGCAGGTGCAAAGCCTGACATGACAACTGACTTGCCAGTGTATCCCAGTCGTCGCGCCACTCTTCCAGCAGCAATCCGCGCGGTAGTTCCAGCGGCGGCGGTGTCATCCCTTGCCACAGCTGACGCGCGGCCAGCGTCACGGCGCGGCCGGTCTCATCTTCAACGCCCGTGGTGGGTTTGATTTCGATGTTGATCGCAAGCCCATGTTGCCGGCAACGTTCCGCCACCGACGACAATAGCGGCAGCCGCTCACCGCGAAAGGTTTCATCGAACCATTCGCCGGCCTCAATCTGCGCCAGTGTAGACCAATCCAATTGGCCGGCGATGCCGCTGCCTTGGCTGGTGCGTTCCAGCGTATCATCGTGCAACAGAAAAATTTAACCATCGGCGGACAGTTTGGAATCCACTTCAATCATCTGCTGGCCATAGCGGGCACCGGTATCGATACCGGCAAGCGTATTTTCCGGCGCCAGCGAACCCCCTCCACGGTGGGCAACGATGGTCGGATAAAGCCATTCTCTGGTCATATTTCCACCCAGGTTCCATTTTGCGAGTCGAAATAGTGCCATGCGTTGGCCGGACAATTCAAATGCAGCGTCGCGTCGGGCGCCGGGAGATCGTCATGGGCCAGACGCACTACCATGGCACAGCTTACCAGTGGCCATAGGCCAAATTATCGGCACCCAGCCGCTCAAGCGTGGCCACCTCCAGGTGGCACATTTCTCCTGCGCGGCGCACGGGCGCCGCGCCTGGCCGTTAACGCTGCCCGCCGGTGGCGTTCGCGCGTCGCCGCGCGCGCAGGATCTGTTCTGGGCGAATGCCGGCGGTAAATTTCCGTCGGCGTGCCGATTTGTTCTACCCGGCCCCGATTAAGTACCACCACCCGTTCGGCCAGCGTCATGGCCTCGACCTGATCGTGAGTGACATAAAAACTGGTGGTCTTTAACCGGCGGTGCAATTGCTGCAATTCCAGGCGCATTTGCGTACGCAGCTTCGCATCCAGATTGGAGAGCGGCTCATCGAACAAAAACACGTCTAGTTCACGTACCAGGGCACACCCCATAGCAACACGCTGCCGCTGGCCGCCGGAGAGTTCTCGCGGCTTACGGTACAAAAGCGGCTCCAGCTCCAATATGTCAGCCACCTGCTCCACCGCATGTCGAATTTGCTGTTTCCCGAGACCGCGAATTTTGAGTCCATAAGCCATGTTGTCGAACACGCTCATGTGCCGATACAACGCATAATTTTGGAATACCATGGCGATCCTGCGGCTCGCAACCGGTGATGCGCTTGTCGCCGATATAAATATCGCCGGCGGTCACGCTCTCCAGCCCGGCCACCAGACGTAACAGGGTAGACTTGCCGCAGCCGGAAGGCCCGACCAGCACGATGAATTCACAGTCCGCCACCGTCAGATCCAGCGGCGCGATAATGGTGGTTTTGCCGTCGTAGCTTTTAACGACATGTTGTAATCGTAAACTTGCCATAGTGCGCTATTTCTCGCTATCCACCAAGCCACGCACAAACGCACGCTGCATAACTAAAACAATCGTCACCGGCGCAATAAGGGTCAACAGCATCGCCGCCATGACCTGATTCCACTGCGTGGTGCCATCGCCGCTGGCAATCATGCTTTGTATGCCCGCAACCGCCGTGCCCAGCGAAGCGTCGTTAATAATCAGCAGCAGCCAGAGATATTGATTCCAGCCGTAAATAAAGGTGATCACAAACAGCACCGCCAGATTGGTTTTGGACAGCGGCAGCGTCAGGCGGGTATAGCTGTCCAGCATATGTACATGGGCAATCACATCGACCGTGGGAAAAGTCTGCACCTCTACCGGCAGCATCAGCGTCATGAATATCAGCCAAAACGCCAAATTACGCAGCGGAAAACGGAAATAAATGATAGCGAAGGCGGATAGCAGCGATACGGTAATTTTACCGACAGTAATACCAAGCGCCATGATCAGACTGTTTAACAACAGGCTGCTGAAGGGTACACTCTGGCCGCTGACACCCTGCGACCATACCTGATGCAGGTTGTCCCACAGGTGGCCGCCGGGCAGCAGGCGCAGCGGGACCTGAAACACCTGATGTGAATCCAGCGACGCCGCTACCAACGCCACATACAAGGGAAACAGGATCACCACGACACCTGCCAGCAAGAGACCATGGCTGAACATAGCCAGCCCGGTGAAGCCTTCGCGGTAGATTTTGTAAATCAACGTGGTCGTGGCCTGAACCGGACCGCCGGCGGTAGTGATCGGCAGATAACCGGTTTGCTAATGCCATTCGGCGACAATGTCCGGCTCGGCCAGGAAATGCAGGAATTGAGCGACACCCTTATAGGTTTCCGCGCTCTTGCCAGCTATAACCCACAGGCTGCGCCGCCTATCATCGCGTTTTGCGGCGCGCCTTTCACATCGGCGTCATAAGGCATCATGCCAACGCCATAATTGAATTTGGCGTACTGGCGCACGGTCGACAACGAACCCGAAGAACCAATGGTCATACCGCATTCGTCACCATAGAACTTCGCCATATAGGTATCATCACGGCCGAAATAGCCGGCGCTGCCGTTCTTTAGCATATCCGCCAGCAATTGGATGTGTTTGATCTGTACCGGTCCCCGTTGAACACCAGCCGGGCATCAGTGCCGGCAAAACCGTTGTCCTGTGTCACAACCGGTAAGCCATGCCAGGCGCTGAAGTTTTCAATATGGATCCAGCCTTGGTAGCCGCCGTTGGCATAGCCGCAGGCCAGACCGGCTTCGCGTAGCTTAACCGCGTCCGCCGCCAGCTGCTGCAGGTTTGCGGCAGCTGTTCGGGGTCCAGCACCGACCGTTTGAAGGCGTCCTTATTGTAATACAGCACCGGCGTGGAACTATTAAACGGCTGGGAGAGCAGATGGCCAGTTTTACTGTCGCTGTAATAGCCCAGTACCGCTGGCACAAAGGCGGATTCATCATTATCAACGCCGGCGTCGCTAAACACCTGATACACCGATTTAATAGCGTGGCTGGCCATCATGGTGGCGGTACCCACCTCATACACCTGCAGGATAGCCGGCGCATTGCTGGTGCGCCAGGCGGCGATGCCGGCCGCCAGTTCCTGCGGGAAGCCCCCTTGTACACCGGCACGATGCGGTAATCCGGATGCGTCTGGTTAAAACGGGTGGCCAGGCTTTCCACCTCTTTTCCCAGTTCACCTTCCATGGCATGCCAGAAAGGAATTTCCGTCACCGCCCAGGCGCTTTGACTCACGACCCACATTAGCGCGGCGCAAAGCGCGCGGTACGGACAAAGGGGATTGCCATGCCGTTCTCCTAAAACCTAATGTCATTAACGACCTGTAACATGACATGCGAAGATGACAGAAAAATAACATCGGTGTGACGACCGTGTAACGCCCCCTCAAGCGGCAATTTCATAACGGTGGTTATCCCAACGTCCGGATATCGCGCGGTATATGCCGGCAATTGCGTTATACTGTCGCCGACTATCTTCACCTGTCTATGGGGATAGGAATAACGGTAATGTCTGTAAGGAACACATGAAACTGACGATTGAAAGGCTGACGGTATTAAGCCCCCAGGATAAACGTGATCTGGTAAATATTTGGCCTGCCGTGGATATCGACGCGCTGCAACAGCAATTTACCGACTCCTTCGCGCTGTTCGCCGCACGCTTTAACGATCGGCTGCTAGCCGCGGTGCAGGTAGAGCTAGACGCCGCCTGGGGAGAGGGGCGACTAATGGGGCTACGCGTGCGGCCTGAGACCCGGCGACGGGGCGTGGGCCTGTATTTAGTCAATGAAACCCGCCGCCAAATGCCCGATATCGTCTCTTGGTGGCTCAGCAATCAACAACCGCTGGAGGACGCCGCCCTGATGGGTAAATTCATGTCCGCCTGCGGCTTCTATGAAGAACCTGACGGCTGGCATCTGCGTTAGCGGCTCGCGCCTCGGTCGCCCCCGTGACGCCGCGCTGAAAACAACACAGCCGGTGAACAATCACCGGCTGTGATAAGCGCCTGCCGCTCAGGGCAACGAACGCGATGGGATGCAGCGGCAGATTGCCGCACTGCCGTCAGGCCTCGATCACCAGACGCATTTTTTTCATGGCGTTCTTTTCAAGCTGGCGCACGCGCTCCGCGGAAACGCCGTACCGGTCGGCCAGCTCCTGCAGCGTACTTTTGTTATCGTCATCCAGCCAGCGCGCACGGATAATGTCCTGGCTGCGCTCATCGAGACCTTCTAGCGCCGCACTCAGCTTGTCGGCGGCGTGATCGTCCCAGTTATCCTCTTCAATGCCGTCGGCAAAGTCGGACGACTTATCCTGCAGATAGAGCATTGGCGCCATCGGCTGCCCTTCGCGGGCTTCGTCTTCCGGCGTCGGATCAAACGTCATATCCTGCGCGGCCATGCGGGACTCCATTTCACGGACGTCCTTGCTGGTCACACCCAGCTCTTTGGCCACCATTTCCACTTCGTCCTGGTTAAACCAGCCCAGGCGCTGCTTGGTTTTGCGCAAATTGAAGAACAGCTTGCGCTGCGCCTTGGTGGTCGCCACTTTCACGATACGCCAGTTACGCAGCACGTATTCGTGAATTTCCGCCTTGATCCAGTGAACCGCAAACGACACCAGCCGCACACCCACTTCGGGGTTGAAACGGCGGACGGCCTTCATCAGGCCGATATTGCCTTCTTGAATCAGGTCAGCCTGTGGCAGGCCGTAACCGGAATAGTTACGCGCAATATGAACAACAAAGCGCAGGTGAGACAGGATCAGCTTCTTGGCCGCCTCCAGATCGCCCTGATAATGCAGCCGTTCAGCCAGCGCCCGCTCTTCCTCCGCCGTAAGCATCGGATAGGCATTGGCGGCCCTGACATAGGCTTCCAGACTGCCCTGGGGAACATAGGCTAAAACTTGCATATTTTTGATCATTCATGACCTCTCGCTAGAAACTTGGACGCCGTTCAAGAGAAAGCCCGCACCAGGACGCGACCTCCTGCCATTGAACGGCCGTTAAATAAGACCGCGATCCCGTCGGTGAGTTCAGCAACCGCGGTACTTTATCCCGATCTCATTATACCAAAAAAATTTTAGTCAGGTGTAAACCGGAGTAAATGTTGTACCGTCGCCAGCCAGGCCGCAAGCCACCCAATCATGGCCGAAATCAGCAGCAGAAGGATGGCTTCATCCCAGCTGAGACCGTGCAGCACGAACGTGGTGCCAAACACCGCCGCTACATTCGCCACCACAGATTCGAGCTGCCAGACCAGCGTGCCGGACAAGATGAGCGACAGCACCGAGCCGGCCAGCCCCAACAACGCCCCGCCGTTGAGAAACGGCCGCAGGATAAACCCATCGGTGGCACCGATCAATTTCATGACGTTGATGGTGTCGCGCCGGCTGAAAATGCTCAGACGTATACTGTTGCCGATGACGAGAAATACCGCGATAACCATCAGAATGCCTATCATGGCGGATACCTTGCCGACCAGACCGGTCAGCGCCGCCAGGCGGGCGAACCAGCTATCGTCCATTCGCACCCCATCCACGCCCTGCGTTGCGGCGACCCGGTCGCGCAGCGTCTTAAGCGTGTCGGCGCTCTGGAAATTGACCTTTGGCGTGATAATAGCCACCGCCGGCAGCGGATTTTCCTCCAGCATATCCATGGCGCCGCCAAAGCCAGACCAATCGCGAAACTCGCCCCTCGCCTCTTCGCGCGAAAGATAGTTGACCTTGGCGACGCCGTCCTCCTGTTTGAGCACGCCTATCACCTTCAGGGCAGCATCGTCATCCAGCACCTTATCCAGATATACCGTCAGCTGCGGCGTCGGATACCACTGCTCCGCCGCCTGGCTGACGTTTTTCCATACCAAATAGCATAAACTGGGCAACGTCAATGAAATGGCAATCACCATGACGGTCAACAGCGTGGCCAGCGGCTGGCGCCACATATCCGCCAGCGTATCCAGCCAGGCATAGTGCCACTGCTGCTTCCAGCCGCCGCGCAGCGCCCTGGATTTTGCCGCTTTCGCCTCCCCCGCCGTTTGCGCGCGCGGCGGTTTTGCCGGTTTGTGCGCGCGATGGGGCCGGTTGAATTTATTCGCCATGGACGCCCCCGGTCATTCTTCCCTGATTGAGCGTTAAGATACGGTAATTTCGGCGCGCTATCAGTCCGGTGTCATGAGTCGCCATCAGCACCGTCACGCCGACGCGGTTAAATTCCTCAAACAGACGCAATATGCCCTCGGACAGCGCGTCGTCCAGATTCCCCGTCGGCTCGTCGGCCAGCAGCACGGCCGGTTTATTGACAACGGCGCGGGCAATACCGATACGCTGTTGCTCCCCGCCCGATAACTGCACCGGGAAATTGCGCGCTTTATCCAGCAGGCCCACTTTATCCAGCGCCGCGGATACCCGGCGACGGATGTCTTCCAGACTGGCGCCGGCGATCACTAGCGGCATCGCGACGTTGTCATAAACGGTACGGTCCATGAGTAGATGATGATCCTGAAAGATCATCCCGATCTGACGGCGCAGAAATGGGATTTCGCTGTTTTTCAGCCGGCTGATATCGTGACCGCCAAATAAAATATGCCCCGCACTTGGGCGCTCAATGCCGCATATCAATTTCAGCAGAGTACTTTTCCCCGCCCCGGAATGGCCGGTCAGAAACGCCATCTCGGCCGGACGGAGGTGAAAATCCACTCCTTGCAATGCCTGTCGTCCGCCAAGATAGGCTTTGCTTACTTGTTCAAAGCGAATCATCCTTTATTAATCCTCTCGGGCAAAAAGTGCCTCTATAAAATCGTCAGCTTTAAAGGGCCGTAAATCCTCAATAGCCTCCCCGACGCCAATAAAGCGAATCGGGATGCCAAAGCGATCTGCCACGGCAAAAATCACCCCGCCCTTGGCGGTGCCGTCCAATTTGGTCAGCGCAATGCCGGTCAGTCCCACCGCATCGTTGAATAAGTTGGCCTGACTAACGGCATTCTGCCCGGTGCTGGCATCCAGGGTCAACATAACCTCATGGGGGGCCTCAACGTCCAGCTTTTTCATCACCCGGACAATTTTCTTTAATTCGTCCATCAGGTGCGCTTTATTCTGCAGTCGCCCCGCGGTATCCGCTATCAGCACTTCAATGCCGCGCGCTTTGGCCGCCTGGATAGAGTCGAAAATGACCGAGGCGGAATCGGCGCCGGTCTGTTGCGCTATCACCGGAATATGGTTGCGCTCGCCCCACACCTGCAATTGTTCCACCGCCGCCGCGCGGAACGTATCTCCCGCCGCCAGCATAACGCTTTTCCCTTCAGCCTGATAAAGACGCGCCAGTTTACCGATGGTGGTGGTTTTCCCCACGCCGTTAACGCCAACCATCAGGATAACGAAGGGCGCCTTGCCCGTCACCTCCAGCGGCCGCTCTACATTGACGAGAATGGTCGCCATTTCCGCGCGCAATTGGCTATACAGCGCTTCAGCGTCCTTCAGATGGCGGCGATCGGCGTGGTCAATCAAACCATCAATTATTTTGCGGGTGGTCTCAACGCCTACGTCGGCTACCAGCAGTTGCTCCTCCAATTCCTCGAACAGATCATCATCGATTTTCTTGCCGCGGAACAATCCGATAAATCCGGATCCCAGATTCTGCCGGGTCTTGACCAGACTGTTTTTCAACCGGGTAAAGAATCCCGCGCGCTCGGGGGCCGGCGGTTCACCGTCTGGTGTCGGGAGCGGGACGACGTCTTCCTCCGGGGCGACTTCCTCGGCCAGGGTTAATTCCGCGCTAGCGTCCTGACGGTTTTCCGCCGCCTCGTCGACGCTATCGTCAGGCGTTGCGGCGGTGCCGATTCCGGACGGCGCAGCGCCGGTGTTGCTGCCGGTCGCCGACTTGCGTTCGCTGGCGGCGACATTGTCCTGCCGCGCCGCGACCTGCTCGGTAAGAGAAACGATTTCCGCCGCCATACGCTGCGCGTCGTGCCCCCGGGCGGCCATGGGCGGCACGGGTTCGTCAGCCGCAGGAATCCTGTTAGCGGCGGGAATTTCCGCTTGCGCAGGGGGCGCCGAGGGACGATCCGCATCCGGTCTCTCCACCTGCGCCTGGGGTAAGGCCGGCTCGACAGCCTCCGCCGTCTCATCACGCGCTGCGGTAGCGGCAACTGGCGTGACGGTTTCGCCTCCGGCGCCGGAGACGTCGGTCTCCCGTTCGGCTTGCGGCTCGCTGCCTGCGTCATCGTCTTGACAGTTAAAGCCTAACCAGGAAAAGAAACTGCGTTTTTTCTCTTTTGCCATTTGCGACTACACTCCTCGCCCAACAAGGTGGCGAATAAATAACCTGTCTAATAATACTCAGAGTTTACCACTTTACCCCGGTGGGCAACATGCGTTGCGGCGGGGTTTTGTTCCACAGAACAAATCAAATGCGAAATACCGTTTCCCACGTCCCTCCTCCCCGCTAGAATAGACTATCGTTGACATTCGTTGTGGTCTTTGCGCGTTTTGACTCGTAACAAGATATCTATGGCAAAAAACAATACTGCCCGTTCCGCCGGCCAAATCCGTATCATCGGCGGCCGCTGGCGCGGCCGTAAGCTGCCGGTGCCAGACAGTCCGGGCTTGCGGCCGACGACCGACCGTGTGCGGGAAACGCTGTTTAATTGGCTGGCGCCGGTCATTCAGGGCGCGCGCTGCCTGGATTGTTTCGCCGGCAGCGGCGCTTTAGGTCTTGAGGCACTCTCGCGCGCCGCCGCCAGCGTCACGCTATTGGAGCAGGATCGCGCGGTCAGCGCGCAGCTTGCCCGCAATTTGCTGGTGTTGCAGGCACAGCAGGCGGAGGTCATCACCACCGACAGCCTGCGTTGGCTTGCGCAGCCGGGCGCCGTTTTCGATGTCGTCTTCATCGATCCCCCCTTTCGTCACGGGATGATAACCGCTACGGTGACCGCGCTGGAGCAGCACCGGCGTTTGGCGGACGACTCCTGGATTTACATTGAAACCGAAACGGAAGGCCCCGCTCCCGAGGTGCCGGCCCATTGGCAGCTACATCGGGAAAAAATTGCCGGTCAAATCTCCTACCGGCTCTATATCCGTCACGCTACGCCGGAGAAACAACATGATACTGATTAATCTGGGCCGCCTGTTGATGCTGGTGGTGTGGAGCTTTTTGTTATTTAACCTGATACAGCCGTTTCCGAAGCCGCTGAAATATTTTCTCGATATTGGCCTGTTCTTTATGGTGGTGATGCATGCGTTGCAGCTAACGCTGCAGAAAGCCACGCTGACCAAAGACGAGGCCAAGCCTGGCGCCGCTTTTCAAACGCGGGTTTTCCTTTTCGGCGTATTTGAAATGGTCGCCTGGCAGAAAAAACAGCGAGCGCAGCGCCTCTCCGATCGCGGCCGTTAACCGCCCGGCGAAATCCCGCCTGCGCAGTAACGGCCCGGCGGCGGGAATGAGAGTGTCAGGGCACGCACCCGGCTTATCAGGGTTTCTTACCGGGCAGATAAGGAAACATCGTAACGTTATCGCCTAAATCGGAAATGCGGGCGCTGCCCTTTGCAGTCACAACGTCAATGCGAATGACGGCCTGCAGCGGGATGTAGCTGCGGCTGACGCCGCTGAACTCCGTCTTTAGTTTTTCCTCGGAGGGATCAACCACCAAATTGCTGTGACTGCTGAATACAAAATCGCCGATTTCGATAAATCCGAATAGGGGGCTTTGACTTAGCTCACGTACAAAGAGCTGATAATTTTTGCCATTATTAATAAACTGAATGCGATAAATGGGCTGCTCGCTGCTCATAAACCTGCTGTCTCCCGCAATGTGTACGCATGAATTGCGCAGGAAAAAAGTGGCGCTAACATAGCATGAAGGCCGGCAACGCGCATCTGCCTCGACCAGGATGTCAACGCCAGGGCACACAAACGCCGTCAGCGGGGGCCCGGGACTGCCATCATCGCCGATATCAACTCACCACGCATCAAAAAGGAACGCCAATGCTTTGGTCTTTTATGGCAGTAGTCTTCTCGGGATGGCTTTACGTTGACGCCTCTTACCGTGGACCGGTCTGGCAGCGCTGGCTGTTTCAACCTATAACGCTGCTGTTGCTGCTGGCGCTTGCCTGGCAGGCGCCGGGCCTTACCGCCACCAGCTATTTAATCATCCTTGGCCTGCTGGCGACGCTCGCCGGCAGCGCGCTGCTGATGCTATCAAGCGAACGACTGCTTTACGCCGTCGGCGCTTTCTTTCTCTGCCATGTACTTTATACCATCGGCTTCGTCAGCCGTATGACACTGACGATATTCTGGCCGTTGCCGTTGACGCTTTTGGTTCTCGGTGTGGCGTTGATTATGTTTCTCTGGTCCAGACTTGATGAGTTGCGCTGGCCCGTGTGCACCTATATTGGCGTCACGCTTCTGATGGTATGGGTCGCGGGCGAACAATACTTCCTGCTCGGCAACGACTATAACTTCTCACTGCTGGCGGGAACCGCTTTGCTGCTAGTCGCGGCCGCCGTTTGGTTAATCAGTCATTACCGCTATCCGTTCAATGCCGCCCGCGCGGTGTTCGCCGCCTGTTACTTCACCGGCCATTTTCTGATAGTGCGCTCGCTGTATCTTTGACCTTCTTGCCCTAGCGTGCGGTCACGATCAGGCCGCCGCCCGCCCCTTGCGCAACAGGTAACGGTAAGGCAGCTGTTCCGTGGCCTGCGCTAGTAAGGTATGTTCCATGAACTGGCAGAAGCCGGGAATATCGCGGGTAGTGGCCGGATCATCGGAGATAATCAGCAATGTCTGACCGTCGGCCATATGGCGCACGGCTTTACGCACCATCATGACGGGTTCGGGGCAGCGCAGGCCGCGAGCGTCCAGGGTTTGATCCGCGGCGGCAAAAGCATCAGGCATACAGAATGTCAACGTTAATCGTTTAAATTGTCGGGCCGCTAGTTTACACCGGTAAATGATAGCTGCAAGCGGGGCAGCGGTTAAACGATTCTCCCGTTGCATTGACGGCACAAAAAGGTATTATGCGCGCCGCGCGCAATAAAAAGGCGTCAGGCATTCTGGGTTCCCTCACCCCATGGTTAAAAAAGGTTAGATCATGTTCAGATTTTCGCCACAACAGCGATTACACGCCTTGATAGGGCTGGCGCTGTTTCATTTACTCATTATCACATCAAGTAATTACCTGGTGCAGTTGCCGGTATCGATTTTCGGCTTTACCACCACCTGGGGCGCATTCAGCTTTCCTTTTATTTTCCTCGCTACCGACTTGACGGTACGGATTTTCGGCGCCCTGCTGGCGCGCAGGATCATCCTCACCGTCATGGTGCCGGCGCTGCTGATATCTTATTGCGCTTCGTCGCTGTTTTATCAGGGCGAATGGCAGGGATTTGCCGCGCTGGGGACGTTCAACCTGTTCGTAGCCCGTATCGCCTGCGCTAGTTTTATGGCCTATGCCCTCGGTCAGATTCTGGATGTGCACGTTTTTAACCGCTTGCGCCAGCGCGGCCAGTGGTGGATCGCGCCGACTGTTTCCACGCTGTTCGGCAACGCCTCCGACACGGTGGCCTTTTTCTTTATCGCCTTCTATCAAAGCCCGGATCCGTTTATGGCAACGCACTGGATCGAGATAGCCACGGTGGATTACAGCTTCAAGCTACTGATTAGCATGATTTTCTTCCTGCCTATGTATGGCGTGCTGCTCAACATGCTGCTTAAACGTTTAGCCCGCCAATCCAATCCCGGATTACTCCGGCTGAGTTAATCCCGCCGGTCAGTGCATTTCAAGGCGCAGGAATAACGGGCAGACGGCCCCCCCTCACTGCCGCTTGTGGCAGCGTCATCTGCTGATGGGATCCACCGCCTCGACGGCGGGATAATATGGAGTTAGAAGGTAAATCTATGCGTAAAGTAGCGAAGTATCTGGGCATTGGGATGCTGGTCTTCGGCCTGTCGGCCTGCGACAACAGCAAAGATAAGGAGACCGTCGGCGCACCTGACGGCGCCGAGCAGACCCAGGCGGAGAATAAAATCAGCCTGTTGGATGGCAAGTTGGCTTTTACATTGCCGGGAGATATGAGCGATCAAAGCGGTAAAGTAGGGACGCAGGCAAACAACATGCATGTCTATGCGGATTCAACCGGCCGCAAAGCGGTCATTATCATCCTGAGCGATGATACGCCGCAGGGGCTAGATACGCTGGCGCAACGACTGGAAAACGAGCAACGCGCCCGCGATCCGGATTTGCAAGTTGTCACGAACAAAGCTATTACCGTCAACGGCAAACCACTGCAACAGCTGGACAGCATTGTCGCCAGCGGCGGCAAACAGGCCTATTCGGCGGTCGTGTTGGGTAAAGTGGACAATCATCTGCTGACGATGCAGGTTACCCTGCCGGCGGACGATCAACAGAAAGCCCAGAGCGCCGCGGAAAGCATCATCAAGACGCTGACGTTTAAATAATGCCGGCAACGCCGCGTCATCAACAGTCGACCCGACGCGGCCAGCGAAGCGCATAAGGTCATCACGTGTTGAGCGTCAATGTGGCAAAGACGGCGCGTCAGGAGGGCTCCTATACTTCTTCGGCGTCGCACCGTTGGCGGCCCCCGGCACGCGCCATCAACATCCCCGCCAGCGGCCCGACAATGCCTAACGCCAAATCCATAAAGGCGGTAAAGATCGCCAGCGTGCTGCCCTGATTCTGCACCGGGACCTGTTTCATGGCCACGACTCCCAGCGCCGGGAATACCAAGGAGAATCCGGCCCCGGTCAGCAGCGCGCCGAGTTGGGCGGTGAAGGGTGTCGGCGCCAGCCAGACCAGCACTATAATATCGACCGTGTAGCACACCAGCGAGACCGCTAAACCGCCATAGCGATTAATACTGTTGGGAAACAGGAGCCGGGTGCCGACAAAGGCGGTGCTGAACAGCGTCAGGGCGAAGGCCGCGCCGTCCCAACCGCGTGAGGCATAGAACAGCGTAATACAAGGTGGCGATCACACCGAAGCCGCAGGAAGCGAATCCCAGCATCAGTCCGTAACGCCAAATCTTGCCCACCACCGCGCTGAAAGGGATTTTCTTGCCGGCCAGCGTTTTTACCGTCGGCAGCGGTAGCGAAAAGCCGATAGCAACGCCCGCAATCAAGATAATCACCGCCGAAAGCAGCCCGAGAGTCCCCCCAGGTGATGCAACCATACGCCGAGCGGCGCGCCGATAGCCAATGCGCCATAGCTGGCGACACCGTTCCACGAGATGACCCGGCCGATATTACTGGAACCCACCGCGCCGACGCCCCAAAGCATTGCGCCGGTGCCAACAAAACTCTGGCCAAGACCAAGGATAACCCGCCCCTCGCACAATAAGGCCAGCGCCACGACGGGCAGGGATTCGGTCCATAGCGAGGAGATAACACACGCCGCTGAGCAAACAGCCGCCCAGCCCGAGCACGACAATGCGCTTCGGGCCTAGCCTGTCAGCATAGCACCCAGCGTAAGGTCGGCTAAGCAGCGTCGCCATATATTGCAAACTGACCACTAGCCCTGCCCAGAAGGCGCTGTAGCCCATATGATCATGCACATACCCCGGCAGCACCGCCAACGGCAGGCCGATGGTGAGATAATTGACGAAGTTGAATACCACCACCGAAAGAATACGTAAGGTGAGTCGCCACCCGCTGGTGACCGGTTGGGGAGAGGATCCTGGTAGGGGTATTGAAAACTCGCGGCAAAAATCCCCACCACGCCTCTGGCGACCACCAAATCGCGCACCAGTCGTTTGTGGGTAAAATAATCGCCAAGTACCCAGCCGCCGCCGTGGAAAAGACAAATGCCGGCAGCACCCCGTCGGTATTGGCCGGGCGAACGATATTCAGGCTCAGCGGCTGAGCCGTCGACGGTGATAATCTGTTCCGACTCGTCAACGCCGCTCATATCAATGGCGACGGATTTCTGTGCATCAACGATCACCTGGCGCGCCTGCACCAAACTTTCCACAGGCGGCGCATCGGCACCGTTTAATGCTTGCAAAAAAGTTTCGACCTGACGATCGGTCCGTGCCTGTTCCGGTATCAAAGGGGAGTGGACTCATTATCGTCTCCTGGCAGAGGGATGTCGTCTTTAAAGCATAGTACGGCGTGAGAGGATTGTCCGCCGCTGCACGTTTAGCCTTTAGCCTTGTGCCTTGGACACAGCGTAAAAGGTGTTTACGCCAAGACGACCCCACGAAAGCCCTTTATACTGCGGTCATCGGCATCCTCAGGGCGGGAAAAAGCAGATTGAGATTTGGGGCAGAAAGACGTCTTCCAATGTGCAGGCGTTGATGTGGTGCATCGGTGAGATCGGGCTGCCGTTTGTCCGCTATGACATCGACCACAGCTACGGTGGCAACGACACGGCGACATTTTTAGCGATGAACCCCAACGGCACCGTTCCCGTCATCCGGGATGATAAAGGCGATCCAATATGGGAAACCGGCGCAATTCTACGTTATCTGGCCGGCCGCTATGGCGCGTTGGATTTTTGGCCGGCGGAGCATTCCGCCCGGGCGAATGTCGATAAATGGGCTGAATGGGCGAAAATCAACGTGGCGCTGAACTTTACCGCCCCCGTATTCTAGCGGGTCATCAGAACCGCCGCCCGCGAGGGGTATCTGGCCGACAGCGCTTTGACACTGGCGGATATTCAATTCGGCCACCTGCTGTACCGTTGTTATACCATCGCGATTGAGCATCCCATTTTTCCGGCGATCGCGCCCTACTATGAGCAATTGGCCCAACGTCCCGCCTTTGCTGAACATGTGATGGTGTCCTACGACGAATTACGCGTGCCTTAGCCATGGGTTACCCGTCGCGGGCAATTACTCTTCACTGAACTGAGCTACCGGCCGGCAGAAAAGCCGGCGCTGGATAATGGGCTACCGGCATTTCCTTCGCCTGCCGCGGAAAATAATTATTATCACTTGTGCTGAATTTAAATTCATTATTGGCAGGGTATTCTCTTTCCATGGCGAAAGGTAAAATTCTTCATCGGTAATATAATTGTTACTGGTATCCCCTCCCGTGAAAAAATTCCCTCTTCGCGGGATTAACGCGTAAGACAAGAGAATAATTTTCTCTTTATTTTCATAATATTATAAATATCCATTGACGCCATGCGACTCTTCGCCCGAATAATCCGGCCCACTCCGGCAAAGGTTTTCCGCGCTAAAAACGTATATTCTGCAACGCACTTATATATAACCCTTTTTTAGTTCCCGGGACGTGTCCAGAAAAAAATACATGATGGAAGAGCTGAAATTTGATACTCAGCATAGTATTGCCAGTCACGCAGGCATCGCGCAAACCCTGCTGGAGAAACTGATTCACGGCGGTTTTGATGCCACGCGGATGGGCGCTATCGAGTATGGCAATAACCTGATGATGCCGCTGTTTTTCATCAATCCCGAATTCAATATTCCGGTGGTACCGGTTTATATCAACGTTTTTTCCCCTCCTCTGATGCCGTATTCCCGTGCTTATGATTTAGGGTTGAAGGTGCGTGAAATCATCGATACCTTGCCGGACGATTATCGCGTTCACTTCCTCGCGACCGGGGGACTCTCACATTGGCCGCCGGTCTGGGTCGAGGGGGCACCGGAAGAGGATGAGCTGCTGCAGCGCATGAAGGTCTATCAGACCGTCGGCAAAAGCGCTCTTGTTGACGACCCCACGCTTTATACCGACTTTGCCTAATACGAAATCGATATGATGAGCAGAATGGAATGGCCTTTGGGCCACAGCCATCCTCTGGTCAATGAAGAATGAGATCGCGAAATGCTTGAGCGCTTTGAGGCTGGCGATGTGGCCTATATGCGCGCGCTGACCTACGAGGAAGTGGAAGAGCGTGGCGGCCACGGTGGCCATGAGGCGCTTAACTGGGTCGCGCTGATGGGCGCCATGAAAGGAGCCCGCCCTGATTATGTAGCGTATGAATCCGTTCCGGAATGGATTACGGGCATGAGCTATTTAACCTATCCGGGTCAGAGCTGAGCTTGAGCGTCGTTAAGGCTCATGATCGGGTGCAAACAGCGCCCAATGAAGAAAGGCTGATAACAAAGGCGCTCCGATCAGGGTGCCTTAGCCAGGTTTTCAGCTAACGCCAGCCGATGATCCTTTGTTGCGGGGCAACGAGGCTTAATGTCGCCGACAAGACATTGCATCCCCATTTTGTCGTAAATGACTGGAGAACAAACCCGATGACACGAATCGCAGTAATCGGAGCGGGTATGGGTGGATTAGCTTTCGCCGCCACCATGAGAAACAGCAGGCATGATGTTACCGTCTATGAACAGGCCAATGAATTAACCGAGCTCGGCACAGGCATCTCGCTTTGGGCCAATGGAACGCGCCTGTTTGCAGAAATAGGTATTGCGACATCTATGGCGGAACGGTCTTGCGAGACGGAAGCGGCCTATTTTCGCAATGAGGACGGCAGCGTGGCGGCCTCACAGCGTCTGGCGCGTGATAACTGGTACCGGCAGGAATATGGTTTACCCTATTATGGCGCTTTCCGTACCGATCTTCAGGCGACTTTGCTTGACGTCGTCGGGCGAGAAAATATCTGGCTCGGCAAGCAATTGACCCGACTGGATGATTCGGGGGAAGAAGCAACGCTTTATTGGGCTGACGGAACCCAGAATGCCGCGGATTTGGTCGTCGGGGCGGATGGTATCCGATCCGTGGTGCGGCAGACGGTCAGTGATACCGCCCACCCGGTATTTACAAGCAATAGTGCGTTTCGCGGACTGGCCAAAACTGCGCTATTAGACCGTCTTACCGAGCCGCATTCCTTTACGGACTGGATGGGCGAGGACATGCATGTCCTTAATTTTCCCATCGGCAAAGACTTTAAATATCAGACCATCGTGGTATTCATGGATGGCCCGGAGAAGTGGGAGCACGACGCCTGGCGAGTCCCTGCAAACGCCTCGGCCATCGGCAAAAAGTTTGCCCATTGGCATCCCGCCGTCGGGCAATTGTTTGAGCATGTGAATCTGGCTGAACGCTGGGGCATGTTCCAGGTCAGTCCCCTGTCCTCATGGCATCGCGGACGGGCGGTGTTAATCGGTGATGCTGCACACGGCATGATGCCGCATCACGGACAAGGGGCCATATCCTCGTTTGAAGATGCTATCGCCCTCGCCCATGTTATCAATGATGACACACTCTCCTCCGTGGCAGCCAAGTTCGATGCCTATGAGCGGGAACGTAAAGCGCGAGGTGAACGGATTCAAACGTCGTCGAGAAGCGTCAACGATTGCCTGCATCTCCCCGCTGGGGCGGCACGCCTGGAGCGCAATCGGGTCCTCAATGAACTTGGCCGGCATTTTTCCTGGCTTCACGGCTATAAGGTCGGCGTTTAATCGGGGGCGAAGCCGATTTAGCTCCCGGCACGGCCGAAATTCGCGCGGCAACACCCCAGGGCATTGCCCCTGCGCCCATGACTGCGCGCCCGCAATAGCCCCCTTCGCCGGCAGCTAGAGCACTTTTCATCTATTCCGGTTTTTTCGCATATAGCACTGCCTCAGTAGATAGAATTCCTAATCCACAGATGCGCCGAAATAGATGAAAACCGCTCTAGCGTTTGCCCAGTGCTTGGCGAGGAATCAGCGGGTGGGGGGCACCCCTTTATTGGCCCGACGGCGTCAATGGGGCGCCACGGCCAACGCCTGTGCGCAGGCCCAGGCGGAGCTCCAGGCCCACTGAAAGTTATAGCCGCCGAGCCAGCCGATAACATCGACCACTTCGCCGATGAAATACAGTCCCGGTACGTCGTTGCACGCGAGCATTTTGGAGGACAGATAGCGGGTATCGACGCCGCCCTGTATCACCTCAGCGGTGCGGTAGCCTTCAGTGCCGTTGGGTTGCACCCGCCACTGTTGCAGCGGTAATACCCATTGCGCCGTTAGGCGCGGGGTCAGCTGTTTCAGACTGATATCGGGAATGTCGTGCAACTGGTGCCAGCATTCCACCAGTCGACGCGGCAACAGCTTTGCCAGAGTATTTTTCAGGCTTTGGTTGGGATGGGCGGCGGTTTCCTCGCTGAGGAAGGACGACAATGCCACATCCGGCAGTAGATCGATGGTCAAGAACTCGCCCGTTTGCCAGAAGCTGGAAATCTGCAATATTGCCGGGCCGGACAGCCCGCGGTGGGTAAAAAGGATATTTTCGCGAAAACGGGTGCCATCTTCGGCGCTGACGACAGCCGGTACCGCGACACCCGCCAGTGTCGCCAGCGGATCCAGTAGCGGTTTATGCAGCGTAACGGGCACCAGCGCCGCCCGCGTGGGAATCACCGCCAGACTGAACTGCTGGGCAAGGCGGTAACCAAACGGCGTCGCCCCCAGGCCGGGCATCGAGAGACCGCCTGTAGCGATCACCAGCGCAGAGGTGAAAATCTCCCCCTGCGGTAGCGTCAGCAAAAAACCACCGTCGTGCCTGGCGACCGTCAGCACTTCGCTGCGCAGACGCAGCGTGACCTGTCCCAACCGGCACTCCGCCAACAGGAGATCGACAATCTGCTGTGCGGAGTCATCGCAAAACAGCTGGCCGAGGGTCTTTTCATGCCAGGCAATGCCGTGGCGCTGCACCAGATCGATAAAATCCCATTGGGTATAGCGTGCCAGCGCCGATTTGCAGAAATGGGGGTTTTGCGACAGATAGGCGGCCGGGTTTTTTGCCGTTATCCAAACAGTAGCACACGGCGGCCCAATTGGCCCGCCTGGGCGGCGCAAAACATGCCCGCCGCGCCGGCGCCGATAACAACCACCTCAAACTTTTCTGCCATGATGTCACTCTGCCTATACTCTTAATGGGCGACCTAACCTGGCGGGCTAAGCCCGCGGCCCGATTGTAATGATGGGCCTAACAGGACAATGCTATGTTAACAAAATGCTAGATTGGGTAAAAAAAAGCGTATCTTGCTGAATTTGAAAGTTTATAGGGGTAAATGCATGTCTGTCGGCGGCAAGAATATCAAAAAAAGGTCATATTTTCCTTTTCCCTTGGCCCTCTTGTCGCAGATAATGTGGCCCGTTCATGTCCAAACAATGGCGTAACTCTCTATGCTACATCTATTCACCTGCATGGAATTCCATACCGGTTTAATGTTGGTGCTCGCATTAATTTTTGTTCTGGTTTATGAGGCCATCAATGGCTTTCATGATACGGCCAACGCCGTGGCCACCGTCATCTACACCCGCGCACTGCGCTCCCAACTGGCGGTCGCCATGTCCGGGGTGTTCAATTTTCTCGGGGTTCTGATGGGCGGATTGAGCGTGGCCTACGCCATCGTTCATCTCTTGCCGACCGACCTTTTGCTCAATGTCAGTTCAGCCCACGGTCTGGCGATGATGTTTTCCATGCTGCTGGCGGCGATTCTGTGGAACCTGGGCACCTGGTATTTCGGCCTGCCGGCCTCCAGCTCGCACACCCTTATCGGCGCAATTATCGGTATCGGTCTGACCAACGCGTTGGTCAGCGACAGCTCGGTGGTCCAGGCGCTCAATATCCCCAAATTGATTGAAATCTTCCTGTCGCTAATTATTTCTCCGATAGTGGGTTTGGTGCTAGCGGGCGCGATGGTGTTTGTTCTGCACCGTTATTGGAGCAGCACCAAAAAGCGCCGCCGCATCCATCTGACGCCGGCGGAGCGTGAGAAAAAGGACGGCAAGCGCAAACCGCCGTTCTGGACACGTATCGCCCTGATTTTCTCCGCCGCCGGAGTGAGTTTTTCCCACGGCGCCAATGACGGGCAGAAGGGGATCGGGCTTATCATGCTGGTACTAATAGGCGTTGCGCCGGCGGGATTTGTGGTCAATATGAACGCCAGCGGCTACGACATCAGCCGCACCCGCGATGCGGTGAATCATTTGCAGCAATATTATACTCAGCACCCCGGCGCGTTCACCCATGTCGTTGGCCCGGATGAGCAACCCCTACCGTCGCCGGCCGCGGAAAATGCCGTCCCCGGCGCCGCGCCTGCCGTTGACCCTGCTGTCCCCCCTGCCGCCATCGGCGCGCCGATGGCCAATGGCCAGAGGCTGGATCAAGGGGATACCCCCCAGCCACAGGAGTTTCATTGCGACCTGTCCCGGGCGCTGTTCGCCATCAATCGCGCCTCGCTGCTGTTGGGCAATCTGGATAGCTATGAAACGCTTAACGCCGATCAGCGCTCGCACGTACGGCGTCTGCTGATGTGCATTGCCGACACCGCCGACAAAGTGGCGAAGCTGCCGGAAACCCCTTCTGCGGATAAACGATTCTTATCGAACCTGCGCCAGGATCTGCTGTATACGGTAGAGTACGCGCCGATGTGGATCATTATCGCCGTAGCGCTGGCGCTTTCGCTGGGCACCATGGTGGGCTGGCGTCGGGTGGCCACGACCATCGGCGAGAAAATCGGTAAGAAAGGCATGACCTATGCCCAGGGGCTGTCGGCGCAGATGACGGCGGCGGTGTCCATCGGCGTCGCCAGCTATACCGGTATGCCGGTTTCTACCACCCACGTGCTGTCATCCGCGGTCACCGGCACCATGTTGGTGGATGGCGGCGGTGTGCAGGGCAAGACCGTGAAGAATATACTTCTGGCCTGGGTACTGACGCTGCCGGTGGCGATTATTCTGGCCGGTAGTCTTTACTGGCTGGCGCTGAAATTGATTTAGCCTCAGCCGCACGCAGCAAGACGGCCAGCCGGCCGTCTTTTTTTTACCTGTCGTTCAGTGCCAGATAGCCAGAGCGATCAGGCTGACCACAATCAGACCACATAATGCGCTGGTCAACATGAACTGCCCTCGCACGCGTTCACAGCGGCGGATGAATTCCGGGTCGTGATGATCCAGGTAACACTGGGCAAAGATGTAGCGCACCAGACGCAGCTGCTTGCCAGGCTGACCATGGGGCGGTAAAAAAACCGCTACCGTCGACATATTGGTACAGAAGCGGATCGCAGCCACGCAGCACCACCAGCAACGCACTCAATGAAGAATAATAACGAGCCATATTAATCAGGCATACGACACATGAAGCCCAGAACAGCGCAACAGTGTTCATGATGGATCCTCCCGGCAACATCCAAAACCGCCGCAAAGCCCGACGTCCGCGGGACGACAGCGGTTATAACCGATATATGTAAGCTCACTACTGACAGACCATCTGAAGTTTGTTGCTATGCGCATGCGAGCGGCGCGGAAGAGAACTGTGAGATGATGGCATACTGTTCAGTGTAGAAAAATTTTGACAAAAGCCGCCAACCGAAGCGATAGAAATTATGCATTTTCGCAAAAAAAGTTTTACCCTCGCGTCAAGCGGACGCTGTCAGCCCGGTCGGGGGCAGATATCGTGACCCTTCTCGCAGTTGCGCAGGTCAGCCGCTTCGTTCCAGGGGCGAGTACGGCTATACTGAAAGAGGGATATCAAGACTGGAGACAGTGCGTCCGCTGTCGCCGGGGTCGCATATTGCGACGAGAATAGACAAGTGACATTTTGCAAGGAGTCTGATTATGGCTTACAAACACATCCTGATAGCCGTTGACCTTTCACCGGAAAGTAACGTGCTGGTCGAAAAAGCCGTATCGATGGCCAGACCTTATAACGCCAAAGTTTCCCTGATCCACGTTGACGTCAACTACTCCGACCTCTATACCGGTCTTATCGACGTCAATCTCGGCGATATGCAAAAGCGCATATCTGAAGAAACGCAGCATGCGATGACCCAGCTGTCGCAAAACGCTGGCTATCCGATTACCGAAACACTGAGCGGCAGCGGCGATCTGGGCCAGGTGCTGGTGGACGCCATTAACAAATACGACGTGGATCTCGTTTTGTGCGGCCATCACCAGGACTTCTGGAGTAAGTTGATGTCTTCTGCGCGCCAGCTTATCAACACGGTCCATGTGGATATGCTCATCGTTCCACTCAGCGATGATGAAGAAGATATGGATGAAATCGCCCCCTGCCCGGCGTGAAGATATAAAAAGGGGCGAATAAAGGCGCAAAACGCTAGGCAAACATTGGCCTCGTTGGATGGTTTGAAACAGGAAGCCGCACTAGCACAAACGGTGGCGGGAGACGTGTTGGCGATAGGCATCGTGCCGTCAGCTATGCGCGTGGTTTCCATGTTGATAAACGAATACCGCCGCAATATTCCCTGGCTGCGTCTGAAGGTGTTTGCTTTGAGCACGCGAGAAATACTGAGCCGGCTAAAGAAACATGAACTACACGTCGGCATCGCCTATACGGAGCAATGTCCTGCCGCGATCTATGAAACACTGCCGCTATTCACCGAGCGATTCGTGCTTTTGACCGGCGCCGCATCATCGAATATGCCTTTCAGCAGGCGGGCGTCAGCCCCTCGGTGGTGGT
Source organism: Sodalis glossinidius str. 'morsitans' (assembly GCF_000010085.1). Classification (NCBI taxonomy): domain Bacteria; kingdom Pseudomonadati; phylum Pseudomonadota; class Gammaproteobacteria; order Enterobacterales; family Bruguierivoracaceae; genus Sodalis; species Sodalis glossinidius. Next base: position 116,369 of record NC_007712.1, on the reverse strand, counting down.
TGAAACCAATACCTTCGATGTGCTGTATAAGATGGTAAGCCGCGGACAGGTTGCCAGCATTGCCCTCATTAGCGCGATCCCACCTGTTTTCTCACTCATGGCATCGCCGTGCATCCCATCATGCCGCAACCGGCGCCGGAGATAAGCTTGGTGCGCTTGCGACAAGACATTCAGCCAGCGCTGCTTTGCAGTATTTGGACCATGACGCCGCCCTTCAATCTTCAGCATGCGCTGGATCAGGTAATGACCCACAAGGTAGATAGTTTGTCTCTATCAACAGATGCTAGCAATCGATCAGACGGAGGAGAGGTAAAGGCTCAGAGTGGAAAGCGCAATAGCTTTGAATGTTAAGCGCTTCATTAGCCTAAGGATGGACTATGTCGAAAACTTTATGTGTACTTTACCCCGATCCTGTCACCTGCTTTCCGCCGATTTACGCCCGTGACAGCCTGCCAACGATCCTCACCTATCCCGGCGGGCAATCCGCTCCGATGCCGTCGGGGCCGCTGGGTTTTACCCCCGGCGCGCTGGTCGGCAGTGTGTCGGGAGAGCTGGGCCTGCGGCCCTATCTGGAAAGTCATGGACATGAATTGATCATCACCAGCGATAAAGACGGCGCAGACCCCGTTTTTGAGCGCCACCTGCCCGATGCCGATGTCGTGATTTCGCAACCGTTCTGGCCTGCGTACCTCACTCACCGCTGAACGCATTGCTAAAGCGCGCAAGCTCAAACTGGCCCTGACCGCCGGTATCGGCTCAAATTACGTTGATTTAAAGGCCGCTGCCGAGCGGGGGATCACGGTGGCCGAGGTCACCTTTCCCAACTCGATTAGCGTGGCTGAGTATGTGGTCATGACCCTTTTGGCGCTGGTGCGAAACTATCTTCCCTCACACCAGATGGCGAAAAACGGCGGGTGGAATATTGCCAACCGCGTGACCCGCAGCTACGATATTGAAGGCATGCACTTTGGCACGCGGGGCGCATTGGCCAGGCGGTTCTTCGCCGACTTAAACCCTTCGCTATGAAGTTACACTACTATGATCCCCACCGCCTGCCCGCCGTATTGGAGGAAGAACTCGGTCTGACTTACCATGACACGCCCGAATCCATGGTGAGGGTTTGCGACATCGTCAACGTGCAGACGCCGCTCTATCCTACAACGCAGGGTTGCTCAGCGATATTCAAGCGTCATGCCCCGGCACTCAGTGCGTCGCAGGGACGTTCTTTGACGTCACGCTATTTCCTCGGCGTGTTTCGCCTTCAGTCGTTCCTCTCTGGCGGGGACGCCTGTGACGGATAAAGATCAAAACGATGGTTCTTGGTGGTGATAGAAGCCTGCGGCGGCGCATAGTCGGGCCTTTTTACTACCACCCGGCAGCCCAGACAGGCCAGTACAAAAGCATCCCGCCCCAGACCGGCGGTGGCGTCCACCACGTCCGGCAACCATTGGCCTTTGATACCCACCGCCTTGGCTACCGCCTCACCGCGCCCGCCGCCGATGCGCCAAGGCGGCCTTGGGATCGCTTATCAACCCCCAGCGCGCAGCCAGCGCCTGCAAAGATTTGGGGTCGATGCCGGCCTCACTGTCCAAAAAGACCGTGCTCAAGCTCCCTATTCCCGAATACCGTAATGGCGCAGCATAGCGTCCAACTGCGGCTCGCGGCCGCGGAAACGGGCAAAAAGCACCATCGGCTCTTCGGAACCGCCGCGGGAAAGAATCGTATCGAGGAACGATTCGCCGGTATCCCGGTTGAAAATCCCCTCCTCCTCGAAACGCGACCAGGCATCCGCCGCCAGCACATCCGCCCACAGATAGCTGTAATATCCCGCCGCATAACCACCGGCGAAAATATGGCTAAAGGCGTGGGGGAATCGTCCCCACGGCACGGTCGGTAACACCGCCACCTGTTTTTTCACCTCCGCCAGAGTGTCAAGTACGCGCGCGCCCTGCTCAGGCTGATATTGGTAATGCATGCGGAAATCAAACAGGCCGAATTCCAGTTGGCGCAGAATAAATAACGCCGCCTGGTAGTTTTTCGCTTCCAGCAGCTTGTTCAATAGCGCATCGGGCAGCGGCTCACCGGTTTCATAATGGCCGGAAATAAACGCCAGCGCTTCAGGCTGCCAGCAATAATTCTCCATAAACTGGCTCGGCAGCTCCACCGCATCCCAAGGCACACCGCTGATGCCGGCCACCCCGGGAGTGTCAATACGGGTCAGCATGTGGTGCAGCCCATGCCCGAACTCATGGAACAGCGTGGTCACCTCATTATGGGTAAACAGCGCCGGTTTACCGCTTATCGGGCGGTTGAAGTTGCAGGTGAGATAGGCCACCGGTTTTTGCAGTTCGCCATAGGCCTTGCGCATCATGCCGACACAGTCATCCATCCAGGCGCCGCCGCGTTTATTATCGCGGGCGTACAGATCCAGGTAAAAACTGCCGCGCAGTTCGCCATGCTCATCAAACAGATCGAAGAAGCGAACGTCCGGATGCCAGGTATCTACATCGGTGCGCTCTTTGGCGGTGATGCCGTAGATACGTTTGACCACCTCGAATAGACCGCTTACGGCACGCGGTTCAGGAAAATAGGGGCGCAGTTGCTCATCATTGATCGAGAACAGGTGCTGTTTTTGTTTTTCGCCGTAATAAGCGATATCCCACGGATCCAGCGTATCGCGGCCGAAGTGGCGTTGCGCGAAGGTGCGCAGCTGCGCCAGCTCTTGTTCTCCCTGTGGCCGTGCGCGCTTGGCCAAATCGGTGAGGAAATCCAGCACCTGCTGAGGATCCTGCGCCATTTTGGTGACCAGGGATTTATCGGCATAGCTGTTGAATCCCAGAAGTTGCGCCAGCTCATGGCGCAGCGCCAGAATTTCGCTCATGATGGGGCCGTTATCCCATTTGCCGGCATCCGGCCCCTGATCGGAGGCGCGGGTGTTATAGGCGCGGTAAAGCTCCTTACGCAGCGCGGCGTTATCGCAATAGGTGAGCACAGGCAAATAGCTGGGGATATCGAGCGTCAGCAACCAACCCTCCTGGGCGCGGGCGGCGGCAAGCGCGCTTTCGGGCATGCCGACCAATTCCTGCTCATCGGTTATCAACTTGCTCCAGCCCATGGTGGCGTCCAGAACGTTATTGCTGTAGGCCGATCCCAGCTCCGACAGCCGGGCGACAATTTGTCCGTAGCGCTGCTGTTTTTCCGCCGGCAGCCCGATACCGGACAATTCAAAATCGCGCAGCGCATTATCCACCGCTTTTTTCTGCGCCACGCTCAGCTGTACGTAGTGTTGGCCATCGCGCAGATTACGGTAGGCTTGGTACAACCCCTTATGTTGCCCTACCCAGGTACTGTATTCAGACAGTAGCGGCAGGCTCTGTTCATAGGCTTCGCGTAATTTCTGGCTGTTCTTCACCGCATTTAAATGGCCCACCGGCGACCAGATCCGGCTTAAACGGTCATCCGCATCCGCCAGCGGCTGGCAGAGATTCTCCCAGGTGAACGGGCCGGGCTGCGCCACGACCTCTTCAACGGTGTGGCGGCATTGTTCAAGAGCGGCTTTCACCGCTGGCACAACGTGCTCAGGACGAATAGCGGCAAAAGGGGGCAAGGAAAACGAGGTCAGTAACGGATTAGTCATAGCGCAGTCCTGATTATCGTGAAAGCCAATAGGATTAACATGAGGCTAACTATAGCGAAAATCAATGGCGAGCGAACCGTAACAGCCGCCGCGCGACGCGACTGGTCAATTTCCCTCCGCTTAGGCCGCCTAAGCGGTGATGCGTTGAGGGTTTCCAGCTCATCGGTCTCAATTAGCGTTTAATTGCTTGATCTGGTGCATATAAATGTTCAGTAATAATTAGTTTAATAGTTATTATTAATAGTTAATTCTTCACCACGCTATATCTGAGGACGGATATCATTATGCTAACTGCCTTTAACCGAATGCTGGATAAGCCGGATCTAGGGAAATTGCTGATGCGGTTTACCTTTGGCGCCATGATGTTGTTTCACGGCATCCTACAAACTGCTGTTCGGCATCGATGGCATCATCGGGATGGTTCAGGCCCATGGTATGCCTGCCATCGTCGCTTATGGCGTGTTCCTGGGTGAAATCATTGTGCCGCTGATGTTTATTTTCGGCATTCTGGTGCGGCCGGCAGCGCTGATTTTCTCCTTCACCATGCTGTTTGCCTGGCTGATTACCGAACCCGGTATCATTTTTACCCTGACGAACGTGGGCTCCTGGGGACTGGAGAATATCGCCGTCTATCTTTTTGCCGGGCTAGAGCACTTTTCATCTATTCCAGTTTGTTAAATAGCCATTAATCTATATGGTGTGGCTAATTTTTTTCTCTGAGGTCTGAATGGTACATTCTTACAGTGAGGAGTTAAGATCGCGAATAATCGGATTGATTCAGGTTGCTAGAGCACTTTTCATCTATTCCGGTTTTTTCGCATATAGCACTGCCTCAGTAGATAGAATTCCTAATCCACAGATGCGCCGAAATAGATGAAAACCGCTCTAGCCATCGCTCTGCTGGGCTGCGGCCGCTATAGCGTGATGAGCAATCCTACCTGGCGATAGGGTGCTGCCACGCTGCATAAGGGCGAGGAACGCGGGCCGGTACAGAGAGACGATGAGAGGGATCCGTTGGCGCTAAAGCCAACAGGATTCGCCGCGAGGGGCAATTTATGCCAGAGAACCATGACGGTAATGCCGCCTAAACCGGATGATGCAGCGCACCCAGCTCGTGGAAATATTGCTCACCCCGGTCACGCTCGGCGTCGCTGCCGGCATCGGCGAACAGCGTAATGACGCACTGCGCCGGCGTCATTTCCTGCGCCAGCCGATAGGCGCTGCTCCAGTTGGCTGCGGCGGACGCGCCAATACGGATATCGGTCAAAAGATGAAATTCAAACATCGCGCTCAGCGATACCCGCCAACTGACTTCATTGAACTGGACATCATCCAGCCCCACGTGGGCGAGAAAAGGTTGGCGGAAACCAAAACCCATCCCGCCCACGCCACCGAATTTATCGCAATCATTGGTCGGATCATAGGTACCAAACGGCAATTCTCTGGGGGTAGTGCCAAGCACCCTTAACGCCGGATTGTCCTTGACCAGTGCGGCATAGAAGCCGCTTAAGGTACCCCCGGTCCCCACCGCCGACACCCTGCCGTCCGCCTTCTTATACCCCAGTTGGCGGCGGATTTCCTACCCGGCCTGGTATTGGTGAACCTCCACATTCACCAAATTCAGATGTTGTGACAGCAGTATCCAGCCGGGATCGTGCAAACCTATCGCCTGGGCGCGGCTGATGAGTCCCAGCAGGAAAAAGCGGCGTTCCACGGTAGTTAATTCAGCGGCGGCGAACTCTCGGGGATGATCAAATGTATCGGAATGCCGCACAACTGACCTAGTTTCGCCAGGGCTTTGCCCATATTGCCGCCGGAGGCGTCCAACAGTTTCAGCGGTCCGCGGTTAACATCATGTTGATTGATAGCTTCACAGAACATACCGAACGCCACTCGATCTTTCACCGAGCCGAACGGATTGACAAACTCGAACTTCGCCAAAATACGGCCGCCCCCGGCGTGCTGGGCACCGGTTACAAAGGAGTACTGCCCAACGCCTGATAAAAGGGAGTTAACTCGGGGAACAGGCTGGGCGAAAGTGACTGACTTGTTATGTGTACTGACAATTTATCAGTTGGCCGACAAGGATAAATTCCTGTAAAATTAATTACTTATTGCTTTACTCCCGTCGATTTCAGTGCCCCAGCGGCGGGAAAAAAACGGTCTGGAGGCCTCGTGTATGTTTGAACTTTTCAAAGCAATCGGCTTGGACCTCCTAATGGTGCTGCTACCGTTAGTGAATCCGCTCACACCACCGTGGCGTTGTTCCTCAGCCTCAGTAAGAACATGACCGCGGCGGAACGCAATCAGCAGGCCCGGCTGGCGTCGGTCTATGTCTTCGCCATTATGATGGTCGCCTTTTATGCCGGTACGCTGGTGAAGACGTCTACTTTTCTCCCTGGGTTACCGCGCTCGCGCCGGTGCTGATTTTCTTCACCATCAGCGTGGTTGTCTGGATAGCTCTACGCAGTTCTGCGTGCCATTATGCATGTGGTCGGCGCCAGCGGTATTGAAGCGATTTCACGGCTAATGGGATTTCTGCTGGTGTATATGGGCGTCCAGTTCATTATCAATAGCGTACTGGAGATCATAGCCGACTATCACGCCTGATGCCGTCACTGGCGCCCCTATCCTGGCACGGCGACGCTTAGCCATCAGACCGGCAGCGACCTGATATCCTTTGTTTCGCCTGCACCATCAGCCAATAGAGCAGGCAACCTGCCAGCAATGCATTCAGTGACGGGATCCCCAGTTGGCAGGTGAGGCCCACCGCACTACCGCCCAGCCAGGCCGCCACGGCTGACCAGCCGATCACAGGCGTCGCCGTCACGTCGGGCAAAGCGTGGCGTGCGCGGGTCGCATCAAGCAACGCGCGATGCGTGCGCAGCACGTAGTAATCCACCAGCATGATGCCGGCGATCGGCGGGAACAGCACGCCCAGAAAAATGAGGAAGTCGATAAAATGGGCAATAATACCCATTACCGATAATGTGGTGCCGGTCAGTCCCAACAGCAGCGTCAGCCAGCGGTAGTGCCACTTGCGATGGGTCAACGCATCGAGCGCCGTTGCCATGCCAAGGCTGGCGGAGTACAAATTGACGTCATTCACTTTTATGGCGGAGAGAATCACGGTAACCAGGCCTATCCCGCCGGCGCTGTGGGTCATGATGGTGACCACGTCCGCCGTTCCTAGCGCGTGGGCGACAATAACGGACAGGCAATTTATGATTATCTCACCCACAATAATCGAAGCCGTCACCATAAATAAAACATGATTTTTATTCTTACAATAGCGGCAAATATCGGGAGAAATCAGCGCACCGACAATATACCCACCGGCTACCATGGTAGCCCCCTCACTTAATGACATCGCCGGCCCACCAGGCTGCCCATTTAGACAATTCAACACATCCGCGCCGCTGACAACACCATACAGAATATACAACACCACCAGGAAAAATAACGGTACGGACATTTTCGCCGTCCAGCTGAGTGCGGAAAAACCGTATAAAACTAATAGCGTAATGATCAATCCTGATAGAATGGCGGCGACGGGAAAATTAAGTATCCCTTGTGATGCATGCACCAATCCTTCCGCCAGCACGGAATTCTGCACGCCAAACCAGCCTATCAGGCTTAAGGCGATAACGATGCCAATCAGGCACGAACCGACACGTCCGAAGCCGCACCAGCGGGCCAACAGACTGGTGGATAACCCTTCATTCATCCCGACCAGCCCCATTCCCAGACTCACCATTTCCAGTATCAGGCTACCGAGCACCGTTGCCAGCATGGCCTGCCCGAAAGTCATACTGTGTCCCAGCGTCGCGCCAACCATGAATTGCGATAAGGAGGTCATTACACCCATTCGCACCAGCGTGGCATTTAATAGACTTGCCCGGGACGCTGCCGGCACCCGGTTATAGGCATGGTCATTTTTATGAATTTCTGCTCCGTGCATAATACTTCTCCCTGAGGCTTATTACCGCGTCGTTTCCTGGCGCGGATAGATTTTTAATGCATTAAATAATATTAATGTCGAATGATTTAAATCTGAAGCGACAACCGGGATATAATGAAACACATAAATGAGCATTTCAACACCTGACGTATTTTCAGATTAATGCGTGATATCATAATTTATTTAAAAAATAATGCTATTTTTAATAATTATTATCGCCAAACCGCGGCGTCACAAAGCGCAAAAGTAAGGTCCCCAGCAAAACACCGGCATCAAGCTCTCACAGGCGGTTCACTAACGGATGTTAAGGTACTATTGGGGCCTCCTGGTCATGCGTCACTCGCCGCGTCTGGCATCAAGAACCGCTCCCGCTAAGGCTTTCAGGCGGCTACCGCAGCCAGCGCGCTGGCTAACTGGTTCACATTTACAGGAAGGCAGCTTTACCCCCTCAATGTGCCGCCGCATGGGAGATAACAATGGCTGTAAAACGAAGGAATATACCCATAAGATCCCCGAAACGGGCCCTTTTCGCCCGCTTTTTCCGGCTCGCCGGGCGCTTAGCTCGTCTATCGCACGGCGGATTGGTTGGGGCGAAACATCGTTTCCGGGAAACGAGGGTAGAAAGAGGAGGCCGGTTTCCGAACCCTGGCACCGCTAACGTTGAGGGGCCGGAATGCATTTAAACCATTGCCTCCGCATCCTGATGGCTTTGTTGAATAAATCAGAACTTGTGACTATACCCCCCTAGCAGATCGATTGTTATACGATCCGGATGCTGTTCGGCATTCCTAACAGCGTCATTTTGTTAAGCGCTTTGACCATCGCCATTGCCTCACCTACCTGCGCATCATAGTCACGCAGACTTAGATGATCGCCCATAAGCGTTTTGAACCGGAATATCGCTGTTTCAGCCACTGAGCGTCGATGATAGCCCACTTGCTTTTTCCATACATTGTTACTGCTGCTTAGACGCTGATTCGCAACGGTGTAGTTACGCTCATGGTATCGGTCTGGCCAATATTGCGCCCCACCTCGTGGAGAAATAAGAGGCCTTATTTTCTTCCTCAGCAGAGCATCATGACAGAGCGGGTATCGTAAGCGCCATCAGCCGACGCTTCCCTGATTTTCCGCTGGGTCAGCTGGTAGGACCTGAGCATCCGTCGTACCGCTGAGCGATAAGTCAGCACAGATAATCTCATGCGTTACACTGTCTGCGGCCATATCCAGCTTACTCCACACCCTCCGTCTGTCGGCACCATGCTGTCGGACTTTCCATTCGGTTCCGTCAATGACTAGAGGTGAGATTTCACCCCGGGTCGGCGTTTTTATGCTGATCTTAACTGTCTTTGCTCGCTTACTGATCAGCGAGTAGTCTGGGCATCTTAGCGGCAGCACCATCAGTTTAAAAATGGCGTCAACGAAGCCCTGTAAAGCCCTTAACGAAAGGCCAAACACGCGTTTCATCATCAGAACAGTGGTGATAGCCATATCTGCGTAGTGAAGTGGCCGGCCACGCCGTTCAGGCGTTGTTTTTTCCGTCCATGCAACAATTGCCGACTCATCCAGCCATATCGTCAGAGCCCCGCGCTGCTTGAGAGCTTTGTTGTAAGTGGACCAGTTGGTTATTTTAAACTTTTGCTTTGCCATGGAGTGCAGATGTTGAAATGACGGTAGTGATCTGAACAGACGATCACCTAAAAGTTATATTTATTCAACAAAGCCCATCCTGATATACTCCTCCGTCAAAGTTATTGTCCCTTTGCTGGTCTTTGCTCAGGTACGCTGATCCCGAGAGCTTACGTGGGTAACACGAGCAGAATATGGCAGCGGCATTCATAAAATAACCGTTCATTATTAATCAAATATCAAAACTATGCTCAGCTATCGCCACAGCTTCCATGCCGGTAATCACGCCGATGTGCTCAAACATACTGTGCTCAGCCTCATCCTGAGCGCGATGAAGGAAAAAGAAAAACCTTTCCTTTATCTGGACAGCCACGCCGGTGCGGGCCGCTATATGCTTTCCGGTGAAAAGGCCGAGCGTACCGGCGAATTCCTGGAAGCCATCGCCCGAATCTGGCAACGTGACGATGTGCCAACCTTGCTAGCGCCTTATTTGGACGTAGTCCGTCATTTCAACCGCACAGGGCAGTTACGCTATTACCCCGGTTCGCCTTTGTTGGCCCGCCAACTGCTGCGCGACGAGGATAAACTGCTTTTGACCGAGCTGCACGCCAGCGACTATCCCCTGCTGCGCAGCGAATTCCACAAAGATGCCCGCGCCACGGTACGGCGGGCGGACGGCTATCAGCAGCTCAAATCTCAATTGCCGCCGGCGTCCCGGCGCGGCGTGGTGCTGATCGATCCGCCTTATGAAATGAAAACGGATTATCAGGAGGTGGTCAGCGCCATTCAGGAAGGCTACAAGCGTTTCGCCACCGGTGTTTATGCGCTGTGGTATCCGGTCGTGCTGCGACAGCAGATTAAGCGCACGCTGTCGGCGCTGGAGCGAAGCGGCATTCGGCGAATTCTGCAAATTGAGCTGGCGGTCCGTCCCGATAGCGATCGGCGCGGTATGACCGCCTCCGGCATGATTGTCGTCAATCCCCCCTGGAAACTGGAACAGCAAATGAATGCCTTGTTACCCTGGCTGCATCAGACGCTGGTCCCCACCGGCCAGGGCCACGCTTTCGCGCTCTGGCTGGTGCCGGAGTAACGGCGCCTCACCTATCATAGGGATTGACGCAATCTTTGCGACAACGGGCGTTTGCACGTTACACTTGTGCCAACGATTTTGCTGAAGGAAACGCCCGAATGACCCGACATTACGATTACCTCGCCATTGGCGGCGGCAGCGGTGGCATTGCGTCAATTAATCGCGCTGCACAATACGGCCGTAAATGTGCGCTGATTGAAGTCAAATACCTTGGCGGCACCTGTGTCAACGTGGGTTGCGTTCCGAAGAAAGTGATGTGGCACGCCGCGCAAATTGCCGAGGCGGTAAAGCTGTATGCGCCCGATTACGGATTTAGCACGACCGTTGAAAAATTTGACTGGCGCACCTTGATCGAGAGCCGCAACGCCTATATCAATCGCATCCATCAATCCTACGAACAGGTGCTGGGCAATAATCATGTCGATATCATTCACGGCTTCGCTCGTTTTGTTGATGCGCATACCGTGGAGGTGAACGGCGAGCACATCACCGCCGATCACATATTAATAGCGACCGGCGGCCGTCCCAGCAAAGTGGCTATTCCGGGCGCGGAATATGGCATTGATTCCGACGGCTTCTTCGCGTTGGACGCCATGCCGGAACGCGTCGCGGTAGTAGGCGCTGGTTATATCGCGGTGGAAATCGCGGGTGTGCTCAACGGCCTGGGCACCGATACCCATCTGTTTGTTCGCAAACACGCGACGCTGCGCAGCTTTGATCCGCTCATTGTCGAGACGTTGGTCGAGGTCATGCAGGCAGAAGGGCCTGCGCTACATACCGGCTCGGTGCCGCGATCGGTGGCGAAAAACCCGGACGGCAGCCTGACGCTGACGCTGCAAAATGAAGAGCAATTTACCGTTGACGCGTTGATTTGGGCTATTGGGCGCGAGCCGGCCACCGATAATCTCAATCTGGTGGCGGCGGGCGTAAAAACCGACGATACCGGCCACATTCAGGTGGATAAATACCAAAACACTAACGTGTCGGGTATTTACGCCGTTGGCGATAATACCGGCGCCGTCGAGTTAACGCCGGTAGCGGTCGCCGCCGGTCGCAGGCTGTCGGAGCGCTTGTTCAACAACAAGCCGGAAGAGCATCTGAACTATGATCTCATCCCGACGGTGGTCTTCAGCCATCCCCCTATCGGCGCCATTGGTCTGACTGAGCCCGAAGCCAAGGAAAAATACGGTGAAACCGAGGTCAAAGTCTACAAGACGTCTTTTACTTCCATGTACACCGCGGTCACCCGGCATCGTCAACTGTGCCGTATGAAACTGGTTTGCGTCGGGCTGCAAGAGAAAATTGTCGGTCTGCACGGCATTGGTTTCGGTATGGATGAAATGTTGCAGGGTTTCGCCGTCGCCATCAAAATGGGCGCCACCAAGCAGGATTTTGACAATACCGTGGCAATCCACCCGACCGCAGCGGAAGAGCTGGTGACAATGCGTTAAGCTCATTGTCCCTGTCACCCGGGCCTGCGAAATTGCCCTTTTTGCCCTTTTATTTCCTTTAAATTCCAATTTTAGCCGGTTTTTAATCTTATCGCACCGTTCTGCCGGAATACCGGCCCCTCATGCGGAATTATTGGCTATAATTATTTCCATTATAGCTTTTAATGATGGGCTGACTTCGAGAGGAACTATGACTATGGCCGAAAAAATAGACGCATACCGCGACCGCCCGGGAGCCGGAAATCACCACTCCGCTCACTACGCTTCGTACCGGCCATGAGTCGATTGATAAGGTTGCCCACCGTTCTGGACGGTTGATTGAAAAGATTAGTGCTTACCCGGTGGTAGCGCATATGATCCGCGCAACGGAACGGTTTAGCGATCGCATGGGGAGTCAATTCGGCGCCGCGATAACCTATTTTTCCTTCCTTTCCCTGATTCCCATTTTGATGGTGTCGTTTGCCGGCGTCGGTTTTTTTCTGGCGTCCAATCCGGATATCCTGACCGACCTGATTAATAAAATCGCCGACAGTATCAGCGAACAAACGCTGGCGACGACCTTAAAAAATACGGTCCGCACGGCCGTGCAACAGCGCACCACGGTCGGTATCACCGGTTTGCTGGTCGCGCTCTACTCGGGGCTGAATTGGATGGGCAACCTGCGTGAAGCCATCCGCGCTCAGCTGCGTGATGAATGGGAGCGCAATCCCCAGGAGCAGGAGAAATTTTACCTGAAATACCTGCGCGATCTGATTTCCTTAATCGGCCTGGTGGTGGCGCTGATCGTCACGCTGTCGCTGACGTCAATTTTCGCCGGCGCTCAGGATCAGATTATCAGGGCGCTGGGGCTCGACACCATCACCTGGCTGCGACCGGTGATGGTGGTGACCGGCACGGCGCTGTCTGAAGCCGTTGCCATAGCAGATTCAAGACAAATGAGGGGGAAATATTGGATATCGCTGCAGACCGTCAATCCGCCGTTCCAGGGCTATCGGTAAGCGGGCGCAGAGACGCGTCACACTCCTGTCGGATATATCGGCATTATTTATTATGTCGGAGTAATATTCCGCATAAGTGATCAATAAGCAGTGCTAATCACCAACTTTTACATATTTATAACCACAACCCAGCATTTATTGCTGGGGAGGAATTTTTCTTACGGGTTTTTACAGAAATTAACTCTTCTGAAAACGCTTTCTACGGCAGATTTCCCTGAAGGAAAATAATATGGAGGAATAATCTGCTGATGGCGGTGGGAAATGACTAATTGGTCAAAATTCAGCCATTGAAATGCCTTATTTCTCTGTCCAAGATGCCTATCTTTTCCGTAGTTGACCAATAAGAAACAATTATGCAAGCCTCAGCAGCACCGACTCTGGATTCCAACTCAGCCGCTCCCCCCGTTAATTCACGGGGTAAAGTGATTGTTGCCTCGTTGATCGGCACCGCCATCGAATTTTTCGATTTTTATATTTATGCCACCGCCGCGGTTATCGTTTTCCCGCACATCTTCTTCCCGCAGGGGGACGCTACCGCCGCCACGCTACAATCGCTGGCTACTTTCGCCATCGCGTTTATCGCCCGGCCGATTGGCTCGGCACTGTTCGGCCATTTTGGCGATCGCGCCGGCCGTAAAGTGACCCTGGTGGCCTCATTGCTCACCATGGGCATCTCAACGGTGGTAATAGGCCTACTGCCGGGCTATCAGACGATTGACGTTATGGCGCCGCTGCTTCTGGCGCTGGCCCGTTTCGGTCAGGGCCTTGGTCTGGGGGTGAATGGGGCGGCGCAGCGCTACTGGCGACAGAAAATGCGCCGGCGCATAAACGTGCCTTGTATGGCTCTTTCCCGCAGTTGGGCGCGCCTATCGGTTTCTTCTTCGCTAACGGCATGTTCTTGCTGCTTTCCTGGCTGCTGACCGACGAACAGTTTATGAGCTGGGGCTGGCGCGTGCCTTTCCTGTTGTCGGCCGTTCTGGTGCTCATTGGGCTGTATGTGCGCGTTTCGCTGCATGAAACGCCGGTTTTCGCCAAAATCGCCAAGGCCAAGGCGCAGGTTCGCATGCCTATCGGTACCCTACTTAACCAGCATTTGAAAGTGACCATCATCGCCACCTTTATTATGGTGGCCACTTATACCCTGTTCTATATCATGACGGTATTCTCCATGACCTACGGTACGGCGTCCCTGCCGCACGGTCTGGGATTTTCGCGCAACGATTTTCTGCTGATGCTGATGATCGGCGTTATCGGTTTCGGTCTGATGGTGCCCATCGCCGGCCAACTGGCGGATAAATTCGGTCGCCGACACACCATGATAGCCATTACCGTTTTGATTATGGCGTTTGCGTTGGTGTTCCCGTCGCTGTTGGGTTCGGGGAATGTCTGGGTGGTCATGGCGTTTTTGTTGTGCGGGTTTATGGTGATGGGCCTCACGTTCGGCCCCATGGGCGCACTGTTGCCGGAACTGTTTCCCACCGAAGTTCGCTATACCGGCGCCTCTTTTTCCTATAATGTGGCGTCAATCATCGGCGCATCGGTCGCCCCGTACATTGCCGTCTGGCTTACCGCCAATTACGGATTATTTTACGTGGGCATTTACCTGGCGACGATGGCCTGCCTGACATTACTGGCACTACTGGCACTACTGGCGGCGCATGAAACACGTCACCGGGCGCTGTAATTTGCACAGCTAAGCGGCCGGCCGGTAAAGATAACGGTAATGACGGGCTGTCATCCTGGCGGATGCGGCCCGTTTTTTTAATGCGGCGTAGAGAACATGAAGAGGGTGATCCATGACATGGCAATAGATCAAATATGCGCTGCTGCTGGTGATTGTTATTTTGGTTGCGGCACTCGGCGCGTGGCAATATTACACGACTTCTTCGCCGAAACACCCCGACGCTCTCTGGCGGATAGTGAGCGAAAAATGCGTACCCAATCAACTCCAACGCGGGGATCCGGCGCCGTGCAGTGAAGTCAATACCGCCGCCGGCTATGTGGTGCTTAAAGATGATTTTGTCGGGCCGCTGCAGTTTTTACTGATGCCCACCGATAAAATCAGCGGTATTGAAAGCCCGCGTTTACTCGCCACCTCGACGCCCAATTTCTTTTATCTTGCCTGGCAGGCCAGACATTTCTTATCCGAGAGGCGGGGTAAGGCGATCGGCGACCGTTTTCTGTCACTGGCGATCAATTCCGCCTATGGCCGGACGCAAAATCAGCTGCATATCCATATTTCCTGTCTGCGGCCGGATATCCGCGAGCGGCTGGATAACAATGCCGCCAATATCAGCACCGACTGGCAACTGCTGGCGCGTGAGGTACCGGATACTTCTGAGGAGATGGGAGAATACGATATGGCGCTTACGCCGCTACCCGATGGCTCATTGGTACTTTTGGCCAGCCAGCGCAGTCTGCTGCACCGCAATGTCGGCTCGGTCGAAGAAATCCAGGATCATAGTTGCGCCATTCTGAACGGCCATTGACCGACCCGGCGGCGGTATCGCGCCCCTTTACTGTCGGGATTGATCGACAAATCCAGCCGTTCGGTACTCAGGTTGGTGGTGCCGTCAACATGAATGACCGCGTTTTCCGTGTCGAACAGGAATAGCCGCGGCTGCGCCAGGCCGTTATTCACATTGACGTCCGCCGCGGCACGGTTGATTTTCACCTGCTCGTCGCCAAACAATTTACCGACGACGTAGTTACCGACGTTAAGACCGGCGATTTCCATCAAATTACGGCTGATAATCCCATCGTTCATCAACAGACGCAGATTGCCATTGCTGCTGCCCAACAGCGCCGCCATGGAATTGCCGGTACCGGCAAATTGCGCATAGCCATTCAATTGTCCCATACTACTGCGCATCGCCTCGACACTCGGAAACAGCGCTTTCAACTGCAAGCCACGGGCATGAAGATCCGCGCGGCCACGCATCGGCGTGCGCTGCCCTTCCAGACGAATGGTCGAGTTAAGCGTGCCGCGCGCCATGCCAAAGCGCAGCCGGTTCGACACCAGTTCACCACTCAGCGACGGCCGCGGTTTGCCCTGGCGGTATTCCAACGTGCCGTGAATATCGCTTTGACCAATCTTGCCGTTGAACTTCTCGTAACGGTAACGGCCCGCATTTTTGCCTTTAAAGTTGGCAACCAGATGGCCATCGGTATTGTAGGGCGGCGAATCGGGCAGCAGCACCCCGGTTAGCCCCTGCAAATCCCCGAGATTCTCTCCGGCGAGCCGCAGGCGCAAATTGAGACCACCGAAATTGAGCGGATCCTCAAGCGTCACGGTGAACGCCACGCGGGTCCGGCCCGAGCGCACATCCGCCTGCAGTGGGAACGGGGTGCCTGCGTTACGCAGCGCCAGTATGCCGCCAATTTTACCCGAGCCGCTAAGCGGTTAGTTGTTGTAAGTCCCCTCCGCTTTCCAGCCAAAAATATAGTTGTTGTCATTTTTCGCCGCCGCCTGCTTATCGTCGCCGCTGCCGGTCAGCTCGGCGAAGGCTACCGGTTTACCGAGCTGATTTACCATCAGGTAGATACCCGCCTTGGCGACAGCGTCCTGATAATCGATCTTACCCCGATCGAAAACGATATCATCCACCTGGAAGGACCACGGCGAGACGGGTTTTTGGCTGTCTTTCTCGTCGCTGTTGGCCAGGTTGAAAGTCCAGTTATTCTTGCCGTTCTCTAATCGTTTCAAGGACGCATCAAGGCTGACCAGAGTAATACGCGGCAGATACACTTCACGGTGCAGCAACGCTAAGGGGGCGATACTGGCCTCAATGCGTTTAAGCCGGGCAGTGTAATCGACCGGTACATCTTGCGGGTTGCCTAATGAGATATCTTCCGCATGGATATGCGGCCACGGCACCCAACCGCGCCAGCCATAGTCAATGGGCGCATCGGCTGACAATAGCGCGGCGCGCTGGCCTACCCACGCCGCGAATGGGTACCGCTGATGACCTCAGCATGCCGGAAATCGGCGGGTCGCCGGCTATACAATAGGGTTAATCAGCGGCCCCGGCAGAATGTGAATACGTTCGGCGTAAAGAGATAAGCAGCGGAAAAATTGCCACAGTGACGATCCAGGTCATGATAAAATAAAATAACGTTTCATAATTTCTTGACTGCATCAAACATTCTGTTGAGACTAGGTGCCTATATCAGCTTTCTTATTTATGACGGGCCAGTAATCAATGACTAGCAAAAAGATCTCCATTATCGGCGAATGCATGATCGAATTGTCGCAAAAGGGCAGCGACGTTAAGCGCGGATTTGGCGGCGATACGTTAAATACCTCGGTCTATCTCTCGCGCCTGGTCGCAGCCTCGCAGCTTAAGGTGCATTATATTACCGCCCTCGGTACCTACAGCTTTAGCGACGATATGCTGCAGGCCTTGCAACAGGAGGGGGTAGAAACCTCGCTCATCCAGCGCCTGGAAAACCGGTTGCCCGGCCTGTATTACATTGAAACCGACGCCCATGGCGAGCGTACCTTTTATTATTGGCGCAATGAAGCGGCCGCCCGTTACTGGCTGGAAAGCGCGTCGTCGGCTGACATTTGCGCCGCGCTGGCAGACTTTGATTACCTTTATTTAAGCGGGATCAGCATCGCCATCCTTTCGCTGCAAAGCCGTAAGCAGCTACTGGCCCTACTGCGGACCTGCCGTGCCAATGGCGGAAAAGTCATTTTTGACAATAATTATCGCCTGCGTCTGTGGCAAAGCCGGGAAGAAACCCAGGCGGCCTATCGCGACATTCTTGCCTGTACCGACATCGCCTTCCTGACGCTCGATGACGAGGACATGATGTGGGGTGAACAGCCGGTGGACGCTGTACTTGAGCGCACGCGTGCGCTGGGCGTCAGTGAAATTGTCATCAAACGCGGCGCCGAGGCCTGTCTGGTAGCGGAAGCGAACGAGGTGGTGCAGGAAGTGCACGCGGTGAAATTGCCAAAAGAGAAAGTGGTCGATACGACCACCGCCGGCGACTCTTTCAGTGCCGGCTATCTGGCTGTTCGACTGACCGGCGGCACCGCAACCGCCGCTGCCCAGAGCGGTCACCGCACCGCTAGTACGGTGATCCAGTATCACGGCGCCATCATACCGCGTGACGCATGCCGACCCGGAAGGGGCTGACGCCGCCACCGGGGCCGCAGGCTGACCGGCGACGCGGAGGTGGCCTCCTCTATCACGAGGCTGGCGGTATGTCGGTGACTTCCGGCTTGCTCTCGTCGATGGTCGCCGGCAGCGGGCAGGGATCCATGATGTGCTCGTAAATCGCCTGCAGCGCCTTCATGTTTACCTCCGGCTCGCCGTTAGGCTGCATCAGCACCATCGTGGCATTCTGCGACAGCTGGCTGCGCAATTCCTGATTCAGCATCTGCAGCGTCAGTCCTCCTAAAAAGGCGCTACGCAGTTTCTGATACTGTTCCGGTGCGATATCTACGACTTCATTTTGCTGCGAGCGTAAACGCTGACTCATCAGAACGTCGGTGCTGGTACGGGCATAAGTGGCGAACAAGGTGCTCAGTTCCCCGGTTTTACGCGCCATAAGCGCGTCGAATTCCGCCTGGCTCAGGCCATGGTTGCACACGTTGGCCAGCTCATGGGCAACAAAGATCATCGACGGCGTCAGATTGTCCGCTGGCGTATCGACGTGAATCGCACACTGTGCGCGCAGATAGTTCACATTGCAGTCAAAGCGCAAATTGGTCTGCTTCAGGTCGCTTTCCTTTAGCGCCTGCTGCAAATGCATATACAGCGCCTCACGCGCCAAATCCCCGCGCCAATAACGATTCAACGACAGCAAATCACGTATAGGCTGCCACGGGCTGTCCCAAACGAGTTTGAGACTGTCATAGACGCCTTCTTCGCTGAACAGGCTCACGGGCTGATGCGGTAGCGGCAACATCGTCGGCACGGTAGCCGGGGTATCGCGTTTGCCCTGCAGCGCAGAGAAGGTTTTCACGATCTGCTCGTTGAGGGCGCGCCCGTCCACGTTGCCCACCACATACAGCGCCATGGCGTCAGGGGTGTACCAACGCTGATAGAAATGCTGCAATTGTTAGGCATCTACCGGTGATTTCGCCGACGCATCCGGGCTGTGGGACAGCAGCAGCGACCCCTTCAGGCGATAGTGCCACCAGCTGTTACGCGGGTTCTCCGGTACCGTCACCACCGCACCGGATCCGCCGCCGCCAGCGCCTGCTGCACTGTCGCTGGGGTAATGGACAGGTGGCCGGCCGTATTGACTATCCATTTCAGCGCTTCTTTCACTAAATCCGGCCGACCGTTTGGCAAACTGAGGCTATACAATGTCGTATCATAGGAAACGCGCGCCGGCGGCTGTGGCCGTCGTTCATTCGCGCCCTGCTGCCATAAGGAGGTAAGCTGCGCGGTGGTGAAATTCTCGCTGTGCGTCAGGGCCAAACGGGAGAGAAGACGTGCGAAACCGGTTTGCTGGGTATTTTCCGCCAGTGAACCGGTATTGACCATCAGCCGCAATTCAACACGATCGTTCGGCCGCTGCGGCGTCGTCAGAATTTGCCAGGCAAAGCCATTGCTGAGTTTTCTCTGCTGCCAGGCGGCATAGGTTGTAATGCTTCGGCCTGTGCCCACCCGCCCGATGTCACCAGTAATACACCACTCAAGAAAAGACGAATTCCGGTGCCCTGCATGTGAACCCCTACTCAATCAATACCAATAAAAAACCTGACTCTCACTTTGACGGTTAGCTGTGTTTGCATCGTTTTACTTTTCCGCCGAAAAAGTGTGACGCAAAGTGCACCATGTTATTAGACAACGGGCCTTTGCAGATGTCACCCCATAGCAGAAAATATTACCTTCGTGGGACAGGGCAAAAAATGGGCGCCGGCCGCGGGCCTGGCGCAAGGGGAAAAGGGCAAGAACCAAGGAACAGGGGGCAAGGGGTAGGGTCAGGGGGTCGGCATGTGAAGAAAGCGTTGTTCAAACGCCGGCTGCGTCAGCGGCTCGGAGAACAGATAACCCTGACCGCGATGAATATCATGCGCCAGCAGATATTCGCACTGTGCGATATTTTCTACCCCTTCGGCGATAACCGGCAGGCCGAGCACGCCAGCAATGGCGCTCACCACTTGCAACATGACGGCGTCGCCGGGAAGCGTGGTGATAAAGCTACGGTCGATTTTCAGCATATCGACGGGCAAATGCCGCAGACGATCGAGGCAATATAAACTGAAATAGCCCATACCGAAATCATCCAGAGCGATAACGATACCAAGATCGCGCAGCACAGCGAACGAGGCATCGAATTCGGTAACTTCAAGCACCAATCGCTCGCTTCTGATCTGATAGCGCGCCAGCCAATGTTGCAACGACGCCGCCAGACCATTTTCCTGCAATTGGAGCACGGACAAATTGACCGCCAGCGGCAGGTCGATACCGAGCGCCTGCCAAGCGCCTAGTACCCGGCATGCCTCCTCGAGTATCCAGTTGCCCAGTGGGACCATTACGCCCCCCGCCTCCGCCAGGCTCCAGCTGCCATCGTCCTGGAGCCAGCGCAGCAGAGCTTCGGCGCTTAATAGGCGCTGGTCACGCATCGACCTGCGGCTGGAAAAACAGTGCGCAGCGCCCATGCTCAATCCCGTCCAGCAACGTGTGGGCAAACGTCAAACGACGAGCCACCACCTCCGCCTGCCCGGGCTCGAAAAACACAATCTGGTTTTTACCCCGCGCCGCTGCCGACAGGGCGGCGGACGCAGCACGGCGCAGTAAGCTCTCTGCGTTTTCGTCACCCGATAGCCTTATAGCAACGCCGATACGGGGCGCAGCGTCAGCGTTCCCAGGGTAAGCGGATGCTGGATACGGGATAACATGCGCTGGGCCAAGGGCATGGCCTGAAACGGCGGCGGCGTCTCCCAATGGCACAAGGCGAACTCATGGGGGCTTAACTGCGCCAGCAATCCACTTTCGCCGTGGTCAAGCCACAGTTGATCCGCCAGCGCGGCGCGCAGCAGACCGCGCTGCGATTCGGTTAACGCCCCCGCCGCCTCCAATAGTGAACTGACCGCAATAACCAGCAGACAACAGGGTCGGAATTCTTTCTGCGCCGCCAGACGGGCATCCAGCATCGTCAGGAAGCGCGCGCGGGTGGGCAAGCCGGTTTCAGGATGACGAGCCGTCCGCCGTTCGAGCTCCTGCCGGGCACGCGCGGTGAACTGCTGGTTGCGATTATAGCTACGCACCAACACCCCCAATTCATCGTCCCGGTGTATATTCGGCAGGGTAAGCTGGTGAGAGGGGATTTCCTCCGGCGCCAGATTTTTCAGCTCGCTGGCAATCGCGCGCAGCGGATGCACCATCAGGCGATTGATACACCAGGTAATGGCGACCGTCATGATAAGCGCCATAAGCAGATACGTCGTTATCATGGTGGCAATGGCGCTGACAATGAACTGATAAAGGCGATACGAGTCCGCCTGCAGCACCAAGTAAGCCAGCGCCTGGGGATGAGAAGGCCGCGGCAGGGAATAGAGCGGCACCTGCACCTCGACCGGCAGACGGAACACGCGGCTTATCAGCGCCGGCACCGGCCGCTCGGGCAAGAAATCGCCGTGCAAAACCTGGACATCATTCGGCAGTACCACATCGGCGCGGCTCAGTATGCCGCTGCGCTTAAGGGTAACCAGAATCTGTTCCTCCTGGGGGATATCGGCCTTCAGCACCGCGTTGGATAGCGACTGGCGCACCGACGAGGCGATATTCTGCAATTGCAGGGTGTAATCTTCACGGCGCTGCTGAACGAAATGGAAAAGCTGGATCACGATAAATAGGCAAATGGTTACCAATGCTACACCGGACATGGTTGCCATTTGTTTAATCGTTAAAGAACGTCTGATCCGCAAACTTTTCTCCATTTATGGCTAAAAGGTCAAACGCAGGCGGTGGTACCCGCCGCTGACCACATACCAGAACACCGCCATGTCGGTAGCCGAATGCCGGTGAATGACGCAACCGGGCTTACCGCCGGTCGCACCGATTATCCCGCCTAATATAACCGATTTGGTCGCGTGTTTTATGCCTCAAAACGGGCGATTCAGCCACACGTCATTCCTAAGGTGAGCCATGAATAATTATGATGACATTAAGCGATTCAAAGAAAAGCTGAATTGGAAGCTATTGATTATAAATAAATTTCAGAAAGTAATCCTAATAGTTCCGCTTCCAGCTGGACCATCATTCGACAGATCGTCAATGCCGACCGGCCGTTCCACCCGCTGGAGCAAGGTCATTCGACTCTGCCGCCCCCATCGCCGATATCACAACAAGAATTAAGCGCCCGTCCGTCAATAATGGCGGAGGGGCCACCCGCCACGCCTATGGTCCCCCGACGCTATCGCCGCTTTTCAATGCGATGGAAAACGCATTGCCGCCGCAGACAGCAACCGGCAGCGCTCTGCCATTCGGTGCCATCGACGGCACTAAGACTACCCATCGGCCGGGCTCGGTATTCGATCAATTGACCAGGCAGGCGGGAGCCGATACCCGCGCGCCCCAGACAGCCCGCGCCCCGACGCCGACGGAAGGTAGGCGTTACCGTTGCAAGGCACTGCGGCCCTGTTTGCCCAGCCGCCGGGCAACCTGTTGACGGCCCAACACGAGGCGCGCTCTGCGCTGCCGTTTCGCCAAAAGCAAGACCCCGCTGCCCCTACGCGGCACCGACCCGCACCCGCGAGGCTTATGCGCCACAGGGTAATCCGTTTGCGGTGCCAAATGCGTCGCAGGACATCCTCGGCAGCGCGGGTATGCGCTTTCAAAACTTATTCAACCGTAGCCCCGCGGTCCCCTGCCGACCCCCACGGCGGCCGCGATGTCCCCCTTTCACTTCTTCTAGAGCATATCGCTTTATGCTGTTAGTTTGAGTCTGTTCGCCGAAGGGCGGCGTGGGCAAAACCACCGTGAGCGCCAATTTAGCCTATGCACTGGCCCGCAGCGGCAGCAAAGTGCTGGCCATTGATTTTGACGTACAAAACGCCCTGCGACTGCATTTCGGCGTGCCGATTTCCGACACCCGCGGCTATGTCGCGCAGGCCACCACGGTCATGGATTGGAGCCAGTTTATTTTAAAAGCGGACGTCAATTTATTTGTTCTACCCTATGGCAAAGCGGAAGAAGAGCAGCGATTAGCGTTTGAAAACGCTATCATCCACGATCCGCACCACTTTCTGCAGCACAGTTTGAATATGGTGTTGAATTATCCGGGTCTGGTAGTTATCGCCGATTTTCCACCGGGGACGGGGCCGACTCTGAAGGCCGTACAGAACATTGCCGATCTGCATATCGTCATGATGCTGGCGGACACCGCCTCGCTGTCGCTGTTGCCGCAGATTGAAAATCACAAATTTCTTGGCGCGCAGCTCAATCAACGTCTGGGGCAATATTACGTCGTCAATCAAAGCGATATGCGACGTAATCTCAGCCGTGACGTATCCCATTTTTTGAACAGCGGCGGCTTGGGGACAAGCTGCTGGGCATGATTCATCGCGATGAATGCGTGCCGGAAGCCAACGCGTCCCAACGTTCGATTATCGAGTTCAGCCCGGTGTCTGCGGCGGCCTTTGATATTGAACTTATCAGTAAAAAAGTCTCCGCTATCGTTGGGGTCAAAGTAGGGGATAGCGAGTTTTATGCCATGCCCAATACGAGCATTTGACATTATCGCAGGTCAGGATATGAATAAAGCACTGTTTTATCTACTGTTACTAATAATGCTCCCCATCGCCACAATCATAGTGATTACGCCTATGGACAGTGATAAACAGTATTTTTTCGGCCTGGCCAGCCTGGGGCTAATGTTATTGCTCGGTATCAGTAAAAGCTACTATGTAAATGTCGTGCTGGTGGTGATGTCATGTCTGATGTCAACGCGCTATATCTACTGGCGCGCCACCGAAACCCTGCATTTTAATTCCACGGTGGAAGCCTGTCTGGGTATCGGATTTTTTCTCGCCGAGCTTTATACCTGGGTGATTCTGGTCCTGGGTTATTTGCAGACCACCTGGCCGCTAAAACGTCGTATTGAACCAATACCGGAGGATATTTCGCTATGGCCGACGGTAGATATTTATGTTCCCACCTATAACGAGAGCCTGGATGTAGTACGTGATACCGTGTTGGCGGCACAGTGCATCGATTACCCGCAAGACAAAATGCGTATCTATATTCTCGACGACGGCAAACACAGCGAATTCGCGGTCTTTGCCGCCGACGCCGGCGTGGGCTATATCACGCGGGACGATAATAAACATGCCAAGGCGGGTAACCTCAACCATGCGCTAACCCTCACCCGGGGCGAGCTGATTTGCGTATTTGATTGCGACCACGTCGCAACCCGCGGCTTTTTGCAGGCTACCGTCGGCAGTTTTCTTATCGACCCGCGACTGGCGCTTCTACAAACGCCGCATTACTTTTATTCCCCCGACCCGTTCGAGCGTAATCTTTCAGCGGCGCGACATAACCCCAATGAGGGCGCGCTGTTTTACGGACAGGTGCAGCAGGGTAATGATAATTGGAACGCGACCTTCTTCTGCGGCTCTTGCGCGGTTATCCGCCGTACGGCTCTGGAGGAAACCCAGGGCTTTGCGGTGGAAACCGTCACCGAAGATGCCCACACCGCGCTCAAGTTACAGCGTAAAGGATGGAATTCGGCCTTCCTGGCGATTCCACTGGCCGCCGGTCTGGCCACCGAGCGCCTCGGGCTGCATGTGATTCAAGCGTATCCGCTGGGCACGCGGCATGACGCAGATACTGCGCATGGATAATCCGCTGTTCGGCCGCGGCCTGAAGTGGCAGCAGCGATTGTGCTATCTCAACGCCATGCTGCATTTTCAATATGGCCTGCCGTGGGTGGTGTTCTTGACCGCGCCGTTGGTATATCTACTGTTTAACCAGAATATTATCGCCTCGTCGGCCAGCACCATTTTTGCCTATGTGCTGCCCCATCTGTTTATGGCTATCTGGCTTAATTCACGAATGAACGGTCGGTATCGTTATACCTTCTGGGGAGAGATTTATGAAACCGTAATGGCGTTTCACCTTATCATCCCGACATTCTTGACCCTGCTCTCCCCCAAGCATGGCAAATTTAACGTAACGGACAAAGGCGGCCTGTTAGATGAAGGCTTTTTCGACGCCCATATCGTGCGACCGCATATTATCGTGGCCTGTTTTCTGGTGCTGGCGATTATTGCGGGGATTGTACGGGCGGTGATGTATGACTATTTCAACGTCGATCCGCGGGTGATTGTCTTTAATGTCGTCTGGGCCATGCTTAGCGTCATTATTTTACTGGCGGCCATCGCGGTGGCCAAAGAAACGCGGGATCTTTCTATGGGCGGCGTAAAATTAGTCACGCCGGACGATCGTTATCGCCAGAGGATACCCTCGAAGAGGTGGAACTGCTGTTGCAATCCGGCGGCGTCTGTATTCCGGTCAATGTCATCCACGCCGGCCCGGACGTGATCCGGCTCATGTTCAAAGAGATGCCCCTGGATAAGCGGCGCGAGCTGGTGCAGATTGTTATGGCGCACGCCTATGCCTGGCTGACGCCACCCTATCCCCGCGATCGCCCTTTGCGCTCCTTTGCCAGCATCGTGCGTTGCGTATTCGAGCTGTTTTATAACACCTGGAAAGAACGCGGGCGGAATCACATATGTCATTTCAGGATGATGGTTTCTCTTTTGGCGACGTCGGCTGACGTCCATGCGGCAAAGGGAGAGGCAAGCACTTCCGGCCAGGACAAAGCCGCGCCGCTCTACCGCCTGCCGCCGCTGCCAGCCCCGACGCTCGGTAATGACGACGGCCATGCTGATGCCGACGACACGGCAAATAGCGCGGGTTACCTACCCCCCTCCGCTCGCGGCAGCCAAGCTGACGCCGGCGGCGCGGCAAATAATGCAGGCAGCACGGAAGCCGGCGCTCATGACGGCGCCGGGCTGCCTTTCTATTTCCCGCCGCCGACGCTGGATGTCGCTTCGGAGGCAGACATTTCCCCCACAGGTCTGAGCCTGGCGCCGCTTAACCTGATTGATTATGAGACCATTAGCATCGCGGAAATGGGGCAGCCCAACGGCCTGACCCTCAGCGGCGGGCAGTTACAGTCGGGCATTATCTTCACCCTGGCGCAAAACCAGGTGGTGACCAACGCCCGTCTCTCTTTGGCGTTGAAAGTGTCGCCGGCGCTGGCGGCGCGGGATACCAGCCTGCTTTTAATGCTCAACGGACAGGCTCTGGGCAGTATCCGGTTAAATTAAACGGCGGACGGCAACAACATCTATCGGATCGACGTGCCATCGGTGATGGTGGTGGGGAAAAACAATCTCAGCGTCAGCGACGATAATACGCTGTCCTGCGAGCGAGATCTGACCAATAAATATTGGGTCACCATTCTGCCCGACACCCATATGCAGTTGAGCAGCCAGATCCTCGACACGGGCCGGGATCTGTCGCACTTCCCGCGGCCGTTTTTCGATCCGCAGTCGATGAAGGGATCTTCGCTGGCCTTCTTGTTCTCACGGACGTTAAAGCCGGATGCGGTGGAAACCGCCAGCATGTTGGCCTCCTATTTCGGCCTCCTATTTCGGCCTGCACGCCAGCAACCGCAACGTTGATTTTTTTCCGTCTTTCTCGACGCGCTGCCGGCGCAAAACGGCATCTTGTTCAGCGAACCGGGCGACAAAATCGGCGCGCTTACCCTGCCACAGATCACAGAGCCGACGCTGCAGATTATCAATAATCCGCAAAATCCGGTGTATAAATTATTGCTGGTAGTGGGACGCAATGGCGTCGAACTGCGCCAGGCCGCCTGGCAGCTCATTTCAGCGCCGCTGCCGGCCAAACAGGATGTGATTCAGGTGCAAGAGCAGGCCATTCCTGAACGCCAGCCCTATGATGCGCCGCGCTGGATAGACACCAGCCGCCCAGTTTACCTGCAGGAACTGACGCAGGACATTCAGTCGCTGACCGCCAGCGGGCTGTATCATGACGGCATCCGCATTGGTTTTCGCGCCGCGCCGGATCTGTTTATGTGGGACGGTGACCACTTTACAGTCAATGTCGGCTACCACTTTCCCACCGATAGCGGGATCGATGAGGATCACTCCAAACTGGATGTTACCCTCAACGGCACTTTCCTTTACAGCCTGCCGGTGAACAAGCGCGGCCTACTGGAGGGTTTGTGGCGCAAACTGGGCGGCGACTCCCGTCAGGAACACTATACCCTGAAGTTGGTACCCTATCTGATCTATGGCGATAATCAGATGCAGTTTTATTTCTCCCTGTGGCCAAAGCCGTATGCCCCCTGTAGCCTGCTGACCAGCAACACCCTAAAAAGCCGCATCGATCCGGACTCATCTATTGATTTGAGCCGCACCTATCATTTCGCGCTACTGCCGAATCTTTCCTATTACGTGGGCGCCTCATTCCCTTTACGCGCATAGCGGATTTTTCCCAGACGGTAATGCTCCTGCCGGCCAAACCGCAGGCGGCGGAACTCGCCACGCTAATGGCGATGGCGGCCCGCGCCGGCAATGCGACCGGTATCACGTTGAACCGGGTAACGGTCCGGTTCGGCCTGCCTAACGGCGCCAGCGAGGACGAACAGTTGGCGGGCAAAGATATTCTGGCGGTAGCATCGCTGAAACAGGCGGCGTTTGTGCAACCGTTAGCCGCCAAATCGCGCTTCGCCTTGCGCAACGGCTTGCTGTCGGTGCGGGAGCGGCGACTGACGGATCGTCTGAATAACTATCTGAACGGTCATCTGTTCAGCCACGATCGGGAAGCGGATCGCTACCTGACCTCCACCGACGCCTAGCGCGGCTTTTTGAGTTTCGAGTCTCCCTGGACCGCGAAGCGGGTCGTGGTGTTGGTTACTGCGACCAACGATGATCAGTTGGTCAGGCTTAACCAGGATCTGCAATCGGCCGCAATCAACGCCGGCATCCGCGGCGATGTAGCGATCATTAATAACGAGAACGGCGTGCGCAGCTTTAGCGTCGGCGCGCTTTTCCCGCGCGGTGAAATGCCCTGGTACATGCAAGTGCTGTGGTACACCAATCAGCATATTATCCTGCTTGCGGTGTGCGGGTTGTTGTTTTCCTTACTGATCGTCAACGGTATTTACCTTCTGCTGGCCCGCCACGCCGCCAAATGGCTGG
Organism: Sodalis glossinidius str. 'morsitans'; assembly: GCF_000010085.1. Classification (NCBI taxonomy): domain Bacteria; kingdom Pseudomonadati; phylum Pseudomonadota; class Gammaproteobacteria; order Enterobacterales; family Bruguierivoracaceae; genus Sodalis; species Sodalis glossinidius. Next base: position 88,404 of record NC_007712.1, on the reverse strand, counting down.
CTCACAGCGCCAATAACAAACAGGGTCATTAAATGAGGCATTGCGGAGTGGGTCTTATGAGTATCGGCTATGAAACGGGTCGCTAAACCAACCTTTGCCGCCTGGTGCGCCACGGGCATGACGGGGCTGTCGCTGTTGTCGGCCGCCTCATACGCGGCCGACAACAGCCCGGCGATAAACGCCCTGCTACAGCAGGCCGTCTACTGGCACGATAAAAGCCATGATGATCTGGCACGGGAGTCGCTGCAAAACGGTAATCAGGCGCAGTCGGCAAAGTGGCGCGCCCGTTTGACCACGGTTTCCCCCATGATAACCTCCTGCAAAGCCTGGACAACGCTAACGCCGTACAGGCCATATCCCCGGCGCAATTAGCCTATGCCCGCCGGTTGGCGGCCGACGGCAGGACCCTGCAGGCCGTGGCAAGCTATCGTGCGCTATTCCAGGATGCCACGCCGCCGGACAGTCTGGCAGTGGAATACTATGATACGTTGGCCGCGCTTCCCTCCGCCCGTCCGCAGGCGATAGCCGGTCTGCGCAGCCGGCTCCAGGCACAGCCGAACGACCGCGCCGCGCGGCTGGCGCTGGGACGTATATTGACCTATGACGAAGCGAGCCGCCCATCCTGACGCCGCCCGGAGTCGTTTCGAAGCAGTGCTCACCACCAAACAGGGCGGCGCCTTGAATCAGGCGAAGGCCGCCGCCGGCAATCCGGCCCAAGCGTTGACGCTCAGAGCGCCGCTGGCCCAGGAGGCGGGGGATAAGGGACTGGCCGCAGCGCTATTTCGCGCCGACTTGCAGCGCCGACAAAACGATTTCAATGGCGCGGAGCAGACCTATCGGGCGATTTTGAGCCGCGATGCGCAGAATAAAGACGCCAAATTGGGATTGTACTACACCCTGCGCCAAGCGAATAAGACCCGTGACGCCCAGGCATTGCTGCAAACCCTGCCCGCCGACGAACGCCACCGTGAATCGGCTGGCAACAGCGTCGATCCGCTGCACAGGCAGGCACAACAGGCACTGCAGGCGGGCAACACGCCGCAGGCGTTGGAGCGGCTAAATCAGGCGCTACAAAAACAGCCCGGCAACGTCTGGGTGCGGCTGGATATGGCGCGCATTCTGCAACAGCAGGGAGATAGCGCCCGCACGCAGGGGTTGATGGCAGCGATTTCCCAGCGCGGCGCCCCGGCGGATAACCTGTACGCCGCGGCGCTGTTTGCCAGCGAAACCTGACGCATGGCTACAGCGGCCCAATTGCTGTCCTGGATCCCGGACAGCCGTCGCAACCGCGCCATGCGCGAGTTGGCCGCGCGAGTGCGATTCCAACAGCAGATGGCCGATGCCGACACCTATATCGCCCAGGGCAATCGTACCGCGGCGCTCAATACGCTGCGCGTGCTGGCGCAAACGCCGATGTCGGCAATCTGGCTGGCGCAGCGACTACAAACATTAGGCGATAACACCACCGCGGTATCGCTGGTGCGCGCCAATCTGCGCCTGGGAGTTCACGGCGCAATCGGCGATTACGTGGCGCAAATCGACGTGCTGAATCAGGCGGGGTTGACCGACGAGGCCGCCACGGTATTGAACAATCCCACGATTGCCGCCTCCAGCACGCCGCAGGCGCTAAGCCGCCTGCGTCAGGGCGTGGTGATTAGTCAGGAGGACACGCTGCGCGAACGCGGACAATACGCCGCCGCTTACAATAAGTTGATCGTCGCACTGCAAAACGACCCGCAGAATACCGAATTGATGCTGGCCATGGCACGCCTTTATCAGAGCGGTAAAATGAATGCCCAGGTGGCAAAGGTTTATAATTATGGCTGACCCGCGAACCGCAAAACACGGTCGCGCGGGAAAGCGCGGTCAATGCAGCGCTGGGTGAGGGTGACGTGGCGCAAGGGGATCATGATCAGGCCATGGCGCTGCTGCGATCCGCCAAGGGTCGGATCATCGGCATGGCCGACACCGGCAATGTCTCGGTACCGCTGGTCGGTGAACTGCAAAGCGCCGATAATCCCGATAGCCGCGCAACGCTGGCCGGCGCGCGTACCGGCTCCAGCTACGGCATGGTGCTGCCCTGGCAGCAGGCAGACGGCGCCGGTCGCAACGCCGGAAACCAGAACGTTGACGCAAATTAACGCGCTGATGAATCAAGTTCAGGAGAAAACCGCCTCCTGGGCGCAGGGAGAGGTGGCGGTACGCAGCCGCGACGGCGAAAACGGCCTGAGCAATTTGACCGAAGTGAAAGCCCCGCTGACAATTTCCGGCGTGCCGGCCGACAACGCCCGGCTTAGCCTGACGGTCACGCCCATTTCGCTCGATGCGGGCAGTTCCTCCGGTTCCGCCAAAAATCGTTTCGGCACCGGCGCGACGACCTCCACCACCACGACCGGATCGGACGGTACCTCCAGCACCATCAATAGCGGCGATTATGTCGCCGATTCCTCCGGCGTGCAGAAAGCGACCGGGACCGAGGTCAATCTGGCGCTGAGTAGCGATAATTATAAGGTGGACGTAGGTTCGACGCCGCTGGGAACCGATATGGCCTCATGGGTGGGCGGCATCGAATGGTCGCCCCGGCTGTCAAACTTCAGCCAATTGACCTTCCGCACCGAACGGCGGCAGCATGCAATATGCCTATGACGATGGCGACATTGGCCTGTATGCCGGTCTGGGCGCCTACAGCTATCTGGACGATAACGTTAAAGTAACACCGGCATGAACGCGTCCTCAGGGGTCTATTTCCGCCCCTATCGCGCCGACGGCCGCGAGCTGCGCAGCGGTGTATCTGACCTGGATGGTGTTCGACCGCAACCTGAGCTATTACAGCTACGGTCAGGGGGGGTATTTCAGCCCGCAAAACTATATCAGCCTGTCGCTGCCGGTGGACTATATCCAAACCTTTGACGACTGGAATCTGACGCTCGGCGGCGCTGTCGGCTATCAATCCTATAATCAGGATAAGAACGATTATTATCCTAACGATCCCGCCATGCAGGCGGAAATGGAATCCCTGGTGACCAATGGCTATGCCGATGACGCCTCTTATAGCGGCAATAGCAAACACGGTGTCGGTTACAACGTACATGCCAAAGGGGTCTATAAAATCAACCCGCAGATGAGCGTCGGCGGGCAGTTGAGTTATGACACCTTTGGCGATTATTCCGAAGGTTCGGCGCAGTTGTTCTTAAAATATCTTTTAGGTGGTAACGAATGAAGCTGGATAATTTGCGGTATCCACGCCGCTGGACTATTACCGCCAGCGGCAGTTTCTAAATCTGGCGGGAGCACAGCAGGCCTGCCGCTTCCCACAGCCGGCCGCCGCCACGGTGGGAGATCTAGAGGACGGCCTGAATGGGCTTTGGTCACGTTTCAAATGGGCTATGGTCCGCCTGACGCCCGAAGGCCACCGCGCTAAGCTTTGCGGCATTGCGCCACACCCACGCGAACCCTGGTGACATTGCACAAACTATCTCGTTTACTTATTTTCACCCTATTTAATGCAGATGCATCGCAGGTGCTTTTCTCCATATAATCATCTCGCCTTGATTGATATCATTTTTATTTTACAAGGAACGAAGTATAATTGTAACTTGTACAAGCGTACCCGCGCTTGCTCAACCGGCACCCTTCCTGCAAGTTGAGGGCAATACATTCATTACTTTATGCGATTTTATTGATATATTATTCTTGCTTATCTTGCACTTTTTACATTGTTATGGCTATTTTTCTCTTTTGGTTATATTAGGAGATAAACAAATGGACAATCATGAAAATGGTATCAAAGCATATTTGAAATCGCCACAGTCATTGATATTATTCATAAAAAACAGTTCAGATCATTGGCTGATAAAAGACCATGAGGCAAGATATGTCTTTGTGAACGAATCAGCTTCAGATTTCTTCCGTTTTTCTAAAAGATTCAATGCCGAAGGAAAGTCAGATAAAGACGTCCAAACTGATATCTGTCAAGAACTTTGGCCTGAATTTATAGAAAGTGACCAAAAGGCTATCAAAGAAAATAAAAAAATAATATCAATAGCTATCCATCACTATGTCAAAGGTAACATGTAGCCTGGTCCCGCATTACCGCGAAAGAGCACCATTATATGATGATGAAAACAAGCTCATCGGTATTGTGGACTATGGAAGACGTCTAGAAGTGCCGGAATTGTTATATTATATGAATCGATTCAAATTGATACCGACAATGACCTTTTCACCAAAAGAGAGCTCGAAGTCATCTTCTGGGCGCAGTAACGACTTAGCGCCAAATAAATTGCCAAAAGACTTTATATTTCCTATAAAACCATTGAATTTCATCTCATGAATATCTACAAGAAGGCCGGCGTACACAGTCTGATTCAGCTTATCGAATACTGTAGGCATACGGGCCTTGATAAACATATTCCCTTAGATTTTATACGCAAAGGGGTACAACTAATCGAATAATTATGCATTTTACAGTTAATTATGAATGCGATTTAAAGTATGGTCGGCATGTCAACATCATGGCTGCCGGTGGGTATTCTTACTTTTGCGCCGGACTCATCCGTTTACGTTCAGCACGGGGGAGGAGGTGGCGGTTTCCCTGTCTTCTGGTTCCCTTGTCCGCGTTGCCTGGCAACACCTTGTTCGGCAGCGCGGGAGTGCTGGCTCGGTTATCGGGATGATATTGCATGTCTTCATCAACGTGACTGGAAAATCTGGGTCTCTTGTGCAAATCAATGTGCATCACATCGCCAGCACGTCTCTGCCAAGTGACACCGTGCGGAGAATCTCTCAACCTGCCGGCAATGGGGAGTAAGGTCACCTTTCGGGAACAGGCTTTTATCCTCACCGCCACTCTCGCATAGCCCACGTCTGGTCAACTATCGATAAGAACATTTGAAGCCCGGCCAGGTTAATCGCTGCACGTCGGGATGATTCCGGTCCTGCTGGCCAGGACGGGTACCGACGCTTAGTCATGTAACTGAAGCAGGGAATTTGGTGGGAGGCAGCCTGCAACTGCGAGGTAGTGGGAAATACGGACGCGGCTCAGGGGATACCATCCCCTGAGCCAAGGGTTAACGGGCTGGCTGCGCTTCATCCTGATCGACGGCAAAGCATGCCACCAGCTGTTCGCCATAGCCTTTCAACTGCGGCTGTAGCACGGTGCAGGAGCCGAAACGACGCCGGCAGCGCGCGTTGAATGCACACCCCGGCGGCGGGTTCAGAGGGCTCGGCAGCTCGCCGGTCAGCTTAATCCGCTCGCGGCGCAGATCGGGATTGAGCCGCGGAGTTGCGGACAACAGTGCCTGCGTATAAGGATGACGCGGATTGTTAAAGATCGCCTCCTTGCTGCCCTTCTCGACGCAGCGCCCCAAATACATCACAATCACGTCATCGGCGATATGCTCTACCACCGACAGATCGTGCGAGATGAACACATACGACAGCCCCATCTCCTGCTGCAAATCCATCATCAGATTCAAGACCTGCGCCCGCACCGAGACATCCAGCGCAGACACCGGTTCGTCGGCGATGACCACATCCGGATCCAGCATCAGGCCACGGGCAATGGCGATACGCTGACGCTGACCGCCGGAAAACATATGGGGATAACGGTCATAGTGTTCGGTTTTCAACCCCACTTTGGCCATCATCGCCAGCGCTTTTTCCCGACGCTCCGCCCGGCTTAGATCGGTATTGATCTGAAGCGGTTCCTCAAGAATCTGTCCCACCTTTTTGCGCGGATTCAGCGATCCATAGGGGTTCTGAAAAACTATCTGGATCTTCTGGCGGCGCAAATGCTCGGCGGTACGGTCGGGTTTGAGCAGATCCTGCCCGAGGTAATACAGCTCGCCGCCACTCGGCGTTTCGATCATGGTCAGCAATCGCCCGAGGGTCGATTTACCGCAGCCCGACTCGCCGACCACTGCCAGAGTTTTACCCCGCTCCATAGTGAACGAGACGCCATCGAGCGCTTTAACCAACTTCTCTTCGGCGAACAATCCTTTCTTCACCGGATAATATTTTTTCAGATCCACGGCATGCAGCAGCGAAGTGGATCGGTTATCGATAACGATTTCGCTCATCGGGTGGGCCTCCCGGCATCATCCAGCGGATAGTGACATTTGGACTGGCGGTCCGGCAGCGTGTGCAGCGCTGGTTCCGACTGGCGACAATGGTCGGTGGCATAGGGACAGCGCGGATTGAGTAAACAGCCTGACGGACGGTCATATTTGCCCGGTACGGTGCCCGGCAGCGACGCCAGACGCGCCTTATCGGCGGCAAACTCCGGCAGGGCGCGCTGCAGCGCCTGGGTGTAGGGATGACGCGGCGCGCGGAAAATTTCCGTCGCCTTGCCGGTTTCCACCACCTGGCCGGCATACATCACAATGATATGGTGCGCCACTTCCGCCACCAGCGCCAAATCGTGGGTGATGAGCACCAGCGCCATATTCTCGCGCTGCTGCAGGTCGAGCAACAGCTCGATTATCTGCGCCTGGATGGTCACATCCAGCGCGGTGGTAGGCTCATCGGCAATCAGCAGTTTGGGCCGGCAGGCAATGGCCATGGCTATCATCACGCGCTGGCTCATACCACCGGACAACTGATGCGGATACACATCCAACCGTGAGGCCGGATCGGGGATCCCTACTAGCGTCAGCAGATCGATGGCGCGCTGGCGCCGGGTCCTGCGGTTGCCGCCCTGGTGCACCTTTATGGCTTCCATAATTTGGAACCCTACGGTGTAGCAGGGGTTCAAGCTGGTCATCGGATCCTGGAAAATCATGGCCATATCGGCGCCGATCAGCTGGCGGCGCTCGTTGTCAGAGATTTTCTGTAAATCGCGGCCGTTGAACGCCAGATTGTCGGCCATGACTTTGCCGGGATAGTCAATTAACCCCATGACGGCCAGCGAACTGACCGATTTACCGGAGCCGGATTCGCCGACGATGCCCAGTACATGGCCTTGTTCCGCCTGGTAGCTGATTCGGTCTACGGCGCGGAACGGGGTGCCCTCATCGCCAAAATGGACCGAAAGTTTGTCTATGGTTAATAACGCCATTGCATCCTCGTTACTGCTTGAGTTTGGGGTCGAGGGCGTCACGCAGGCCGTCCCCCATTAAATTGAATGCCAACACGGTGAGCAGAATGACGAAACCCGAGAACGCCACTACCCACCAGGCACTCTGGGCGAACTGCAAAACATCCGCCAGCATCGTGCCCCATTCCGGTGTGGGCGGCTGTGCCCCCATACCCAGGAAGCCGAGCGCCGCCATATCCAGAATGGCGTTGGAGAACCCCAGCGAGGCCTGCACGATAAGGGGCGCCAGGCAGTTGGGCAGAATATTAACGAACATCTGCCGCAGCGTGCCGGCGCCGGCCACCCGCGAAGCGATAGTGTAATCGCGGTTGACTTCCCCCAGCACCGAGGCTCGGGTCAGACGCACATAGTGCGGCAGAGCGACAAAGGTGAGCGCCAGCGAGGCGTTAACGATGGACGGACCGAAGATTGCCACCAGCACCAGGGCCAGCAGCAGGCTAGGCAACGCCAGCATGATATCCACGACGCGCATGATGATAATATCCACCATACCGCCAAGGTAGCCGGCCAGCAGGCCAAAGATCACCCCCAGCAGCAGCGACAGAGCGACTACCAGACACCCCACCAGCAGCGACAGACGGGCGCCGTACATCAGGCGGCTGAGAATATCGCGACCGACATCGTCGGTCCCGAGCATAAACTGCCAGCTGCCGCCCTCCATCCAGACCGGGGGCCGCAGCAGCGCGTCGCGGAACTGTTCCGCCGGACCATGAGGCGCCAGTATGCCGGCGCCGGCGGCCACGATGAACATCAGCAAAATATAGGCCAGTCCAATGACCGCGCCCTTGTTGCGTTTAAAATAGTGCCAAAACTCCTGGAGCGAAGTCATCGGTTTCGGCGCACCGGTCAGCGTCACCGGTTCAGTTACTTGCGTCATTTTCCGTTCCTCTATTTCTTATGCCGGATACGCGGATTTACGACTCCGTACAGAAGGTCGACCAGCAGGTTGACCAGGATGATCAACGTCGCCACCAGCAATACGCCACCCTGGACCACCGGATAATCGCGGCGCTGTAGGGCCTCAATCAGCCAGCGGCCAATGCCCGGCCAGGAAAAGATGGTTTCGGTCAGGATGGCGCCCGCCAGCAGCGTCCCGACCTGCAGGCCGATAACCGTCACAACCGACAGCAGCGCGTTACGCAGCGCATGGACGACAATCACCCGCAGGCGGCTCAGCCCTTTGGCGCGCGCAGTACGGATATAATCTTCGCTCAGTACCTCCAGCATGGCCGAGCGGGTCATACGCACGATGACCGCCAGCGGAATGGTGCCCAGCACGATAGCCGGCAGGATGATATGCATGACCGCATCTTTGAAATCGCCCGGCTCACCCCAAATTAGGGTGTCAATCAGCATAAAACCTGTCAGGGGCTGGCTATCGTCGAGAAACACGGTATCCCCCACCCGACCGGACACCGGTGTGAGATTCAAATGCACCGAAACCAGCATGATAAGCATCATGCCCCACCAGAAAATAGGCATGGAGTAGCCGGTTAACGAGATGCCCACCGCGGTATGGTCGAAAATCGAGCCGCGCTTCACCGCCGCCAGCACCCCTACGGGGATGCCCACCAGCACCGCGAAAATCATGGCGCAAACGCCCAGTTCCAGCGTCGCCTGGAAACGCGGGACAAATTCCTGCCACACCGGAAGACGGCTTTTCAGCGAGGTGCCCAGATCGCCCTGCAACACCCCGGCGATATAGTGAAAGTATTGCTGAAACAGCGGCTTATCCAGCCCCATCTGCTCCATCAGCTCCGCGTGACGCTCCGGGGAAATACCGCGCTCTCCGGCCATGATCAGCACCGGATCCCCCGGGATCAGATGCACGAAGGCGAAGGTCAGCAGGGTAATGCCAATAAACGTCGGGATCACCAGACCCAAACGTCGGAGTATGAACTGCAACATATTCCGTAATCTCTGTATCTGTAAAAAATTGCCCCGGACGCAGTGGATAACGTCCGGGTGATTAACGCTCATGTCTTCAGGATTTCCCCCCATGGCCTCGCTGGCGCGTGGCCGTTCCCCGGTGCGGCACCGGGGAATACTCCCGCTTCCGCCGGGCTGGCGGAAGCTCCCTGCAGAGATAAAGGGGGGTTAGTAGATCATCAGTCTAAAGAAACGTTATCGAAATGGTGTTTGCCGAGCGGGTCAACCACATAGCCCTTCACCTCTTTACGCACCGGCTCATACACCGTCGAGTGAGCGATAATCAGCGCCGGCGCTTCGTCGTGCATCACCACCTGGGCCTGTTTGTACAGATCGATACGCTTGGCGTGATCGGACTCGCTGCGCGCCGGCTGAATCAAATCTTCAAACGGCTTGGAGCACCATTTAGAGTAGTTGGAGCCTTGTTTCGCCGCGTCGCAGCTGAACAGCGTTGCGAAGAAGTTGTCCGGATCCCCATTGTCGCCGTTCCAGCCCATCATCACGGTTTGGTGTTCGCCGGCCTTGGCGCGTTTGAGGTATTCGCCCCATTCATAGGTCACGATATTGGCCTTCACGCCAATCTTCGCCCAGTCGGCCTGGATCAGTTCGGCCATGCGACGCGCGTTGGGGTTATAGGGGCGCTGTACCGGCATCGCCCACAAATCGATGGAGAAGCCGTCCGCCATACCCACTTCTTTCAGCAGTTCTTTCGCCTTGGCGGGATCGTAAGGATAATACTGCACCGCGTCGTTGTAGCTCCACATCGTCGGTGGGATCAAATTTTTTGCAGCCTGACCGGCACCCTGATAAACGGCGTCGATGATGGCTTTTTTATTCACCGCCAAGGTCAACGCCTGACGTACTTTAACGTTATCCAGCGGTTTCTTCTCGACGTTATAGGCCAGATAGCCCACGTTCAACCCGGGCTGTTCCATCAAATTGATGGTGCTGTCCTGCTTCATGCGGGCAATATCAGCCGGATTGGGATACGGCATCACCTGGCATTCGTTTTTCTGCATCTTGGCATAGCGCACGGAGGCGTCGGGAGTGATGGAGAACACAAGACGATCGATTTTTGGCTTGGTCCCCCAATAGCCGGGGAAGGATTTATACAAAATGCGTGAATCTTTCTGATACTGCAGCAATTGGAACGGACCCGTGCCGATCGGGTTCAAATCCAGCTTCTCCGGCGTGCCGGCTTTCATCATCTTATCGGCATATTCCGCCGACAGAATGGAGGCGAAATCCATGGCCAGATCGGCGACGAACGGCGCTTCCTGGCGGATCAGGGTGAAGCGGACGGTGTAGGCGTCGACTTTTTCAATATTGGCGATCAGATCACCCATACCCATGCCGTTAAAGTACTCGTAGCGGCCGCCGGAGACTTTGTGGTAAGGCGCATTAGCGTCTTTTTGGCGGGTGAAGGAGAAAATGACATCATCGGCGTTAAAATCACGGCTAGGTTTGAAATCTTTGCTGTCTTGCCATTTTACACCGTGGCGTAAATGGAAGGTATAAACCTTACCATCGTCGCTCACATCCCATTTTTCCGCCAGGCTTGGCGTCACTTCCGTCGTGCCGAGCTTGAACTCAACCAGACGATTATAAATAGGCACCGAACTGGCGTCGAAGGTCGTCCCGGAGGTAAACAGCTGCGGGTTAAACCCTTCCGGCGACCCCTCGGAACAATACACCAAAGTTTTCGCTTGCACACTGGCCGCCACGGCTAACGCCGCCAGGCTGATACCGACTTTGAGAATCCCTGATTTCGTCAAGGAAATTGTCATTATTCTGCTCCAATATGTGATGTTGTGTGTTGCACGGCCAGACGCTGTTTTTTTATGGGACTGCGGTCTGTGCAGTATGCCCTGCGGCATTAGTAGGAAATGGGAGGAGACAAACCGGATTGCCGTTGGAAAAGCATTGACCGGCGGGTTGAATGCGCAAAAACATTCAAACAATCCTTTGCCTCCCTGACTTCCGAGGCTCCCAATTTGGCAACAGTTTGCCAAGACGTCAATATAACCCGTGGGGATTTACATGTTTTTCGTGAGGCGGCAAACGAACATAAAAGTGAGGTTCAGCGGCATAAATTAAGCATGAACGACAAGCGATATCACACTACAGTGCATATTTACACTGTGTAACAAGATTTTAATGGTGGGTTCTACTGCTAAAATTCTAAAAAACTTTCTTTCCGAATGGTGAATATATGAACGGTAATGTGGCGATTTCGCCCGTTGAGTAGGGTAAAATGCTGCCAGTGCTAAGGGCGGATAACCGTTTCAACGCACAATTAACGCTTATATGTCATGTAAAAAATAGTGATGCGCCCCGCCGCGGTCCTTTATCAGATTAAACCTAGTCAGGTGCTACCCTGTAGCCGCGCGCGCAGCCGTTTTATCGCCAGGCTGTGTAACTGGCTCACCCTTGATTCGCCCACGCCCAAGACTTCACCAATTTCCTTAAGGTTCAGCTCTTGATGGTAATAAAGGTTAAGCAACAGCTGTTCGCGTTCAGGTAGACGGCCTATTTCGTCTTTTACTTGCTTGCGAAGCCCGCCGGCCATCAACAGCTGAAAGGGATCTTGACCCGCGTCGGCAGGAAGCGCCGGACCGGTGCCCTGTGCTTCCTGCGCCATGAGTTCATCCAGCGAGAACAACTGACTGCAGTTGGTTTCATGCAACATGGTCTGGTATGCCGTCAAAGACACGCCAAGTTCGTCGGCAATTTGCTGCTCGCTGGTGTTGGCGCCCAGCCGCTGCTCCAGCCGCTGGATGGCCGCCGCGATTTCACGCGCATTGCGCCGCACGCTGCGCGGCACCCAGTCCCGTTCGCGCAATTCGTCCAGCATGCCCCAGCGGATGCGCGAGCGGGCGTAAGTGGTGAAGCTGGCGCCCTGCGCGGCATCGAAGCTATCGATGGCCGCCAGCAAACCTATCATCCCCGCCTGAATGAGATCCTCAAGCTCTACGCTCGCCGGCAGGCGGACCTGCAATCGCAGCGCCTCGTGGCGGATGATGGGCGCGTACTGTTGCCACAGGCCGCGATCGTCGGCTAGCCTTCCCTGATGATTGTATATGACGTCCACAATGTCCTCGCGCGGGCCGGTCGGTGAAATGTCATTATCAGACGCGCGACGGCGGATAATGGCGGCAAAATAGGGTGAAAATGCGGTTATTTGTCGTGAATAAACGTAAAAAACCCCGGTAAGCCGGGGTTGGCATAAACAGAGGATGCGATAATTAGCTTAGCAGTTTCAGGATACCCTGAGGTACCGCATTGGCCTGCGCCAATACCGCGGTGCCCGCCTGCTGCAGGATGTTGGCGCGGTTCATGTTGGAGACTTCGGTGGCGAAGTCCGCATCCTCGATATTAGAGCGCGACTGGCTCAGGTTGGCCACGGTGGTGCTCAGGCTGTTGATGACCGAACCCAGGCGGTTCTGGGTCGCACCCAAGGCGCCACGGGCGCCATCGACGATGGCAATAGCTTTGTCTATGGTTTTCAGGGGGTCCTCCGTGGCATCTTTGCCCGTAGAAATCACACCTTCTTTAGTTGCTTTGCCGGTTAAAGCATCATATTTCGCCGCGTAATAAACGTCTTTACCACTTGCATCCTGCCCTTTAATTGCATAGGTTGTCGCCCCTTTTTCATCGGTATAATTATAAAGACTTTCGCCCTTTGCTAAACCTGTTACAGGATCGGTGGCTTCAATTTTCTCCACTGTATCTGGGCTTGTTAATTCTATACCATTTTCCGCCTTGGTGATTTCAAATTGTGAGGTTTGACCTTTACGTTCTACTTTGTAATATTCATCCTTGGTTGCACTCTTGGTATAATAAATTCCGTCTTGGAAATAGATTTTTTTATCGGTTTTGTTTACCTCCTCTGTTTCTCCTTTCAAACTGGGTGCCACTTCCCCTGTAAATGTCTTAATTTCACTGCCTAGCTTTCCGGGAACGCTAACGCCATCATCGACGTTGAAACCCTCCATACCCAGTTTTTCAATGCCCATATTAAACAGATCAATATCAATGATCTGACCATCATTGGCACCGACCTGAATAGCCAGTTTCTGATCTTCACTTAATATTCTTATACCGTTGAATTCCGTTTGTTCGGCGATACGGTCAATTTCCTCCAAACGCTTGCCGATCTCATCCTGGATGGATTTTTTATCGGCGTCGGAGATCGACGCGGTGGATTTTACCTGCACCGTCAGGCGGCGAATCGCCTGCAGGTTTTCATTAATCTCGTTGATGGCGCCTTCCGCTGTCTGCGCCACGGCGATACCGTCATTGGCGTTACGCGATGCTTGGGTTAAGCCGTTAATCAGCGATGTAAAACGGTTGCTGATGGCCTGACCGGCGGCATCATCCTTGGCGCTGTTAATACGCAGCCCGGACGACAGCCGCTGAATAGCGGTGCTCAACGAGTTCTGCGACTTATTAAGATTATTTTGCGCGGTGATGGAAAGAATATTAGTGTTAATGACCTGGGACATAGCAGTTTCCTTTACTTTATTGTAGCTGTGGATAAGGTTTTGACATTAAAAGCATTAGCATTACTGCTGGCCTAACTGATATCGGCGCCGAAATCCAAAGCTTTAAAATTATCCGATTACTATGTATTGAGGTGCTGACAACACGCTGACCTAACTGATTAAATCAACTACAAACAAATACTCCCCCACAAAAATAACAATGATAATCAAGTGCCAGGCTCTACAATCGTTGTTCACACAAGATTAGCCTCACCCTTGTCACCTGATATAAGCGCCTGGATGCGCGCTGGCATTTCACTTGCCCATCATTCTTATGGCACGGGATTAGCCTGCGCCAGTACCGCACTACACACCTGCGGCAAATGAACTACTGAGAACGTCTATGCCGTTAATCCGTCATTCAGCGAAACGGTTGGCGATGACGAGATTGGCTGCATTTTTATTGACGCTATTAATGCTATAGCCGGACGACAGACGCACAACCGTGATATCTGACAGCCTGTGATTGGTCGAATTAATTTTTCGCGGTCATGGAGAAGGTATTATTGTGATACAGGACAGATTTGTGTCTCCTTGTCATTTACGCGTTCCATCCTCGTTTCACCGCACGCGTTGCCGAAGGGCAGTTATTTCTTTATCCTCGTTCTCTTGGGTCAATTAAACTTTTCTTCCTCGCGGCCGATAGCAATGCATACAATCCACTTGATGAATAACGGGAGAGTAAGCATGGGTGGTATATCAGTAACAGGCATAAGCGATTCGCTCATGGAGATGCAGGCCAAAAAAAATACTTTGTTGCTGCAACCCTATCAACTACGGCAAAAAAACATCGAAAGTAAAATCAGCGCATGGGGTAAAATCCGCTCAAGCCTGCAAACCCTGCTGGAGAAAAGCAACGCCCTAAAAAATGACGCCTTTTACGCCATGAAAATGAGCGAGAACAAAGCGTTTAGCGCCAGCGCCAGCAGCGGCGCGATGGCGGGAACCCATAACATCAGGGTTAGTCAGTTGGCGCATAATCACACCCTGTCATTAACGATGGAAAAAGGGATCGACACGCCATTGGGCAATAGCGCGGCAACCCGTAACTTGAAAATCAGCCAGAAGGGTGAAAACGGCCAGATAAAGGAAACTGTTATTTCTCTCGCGCAGGAGGAAACCAGTCTGGCGGGCATTGCCAAATCCATCAATGGCAAAAATGCCGGTATCCGCGCTGAAGTGAAGAGTGTGGACAATGAGGGTACGCAGCGTTTGATTTTGCGGGCGCAGGATTCTGGCTCGGCGGGCGAAATGGCCCTCTCCGTCGAAGGCGATACCACCCTGGCCGCCATAATGAATTACACCACACCCCCGGAGGAACCGGGTGATTCGACCGACAGCGGAGAAGTGTCTGAGAAAATAAAGCAGGATCTGCCGGCAACCGATGCCATAATCTGGGTGGATGGAAATAAGTACACCCGTTCAAGTAACACCATCAATGATATCCTGACCGGCGTCACCCTGACGCTGAAGCAAACATCCAAAGACGATGAATCTGAGGCGCTGACCCTAAGTCCAGACGAAAGCGCGGTGCAAGAAGCGGTAGAGGAATTTGTCACTGCGTTCAACGACTATATTACTCAGTCCTCCAGCTTAAGTAAATTCACTACCGCCAACTATTCAAATTTGAAGACCGATACTGTTGCGCTGCCCGACGCGACTAACGGTCCCCTGGCCGGTGAAAGTTTATTGACCGACCTGCAGGCCCTATTGCGCCGCGATGCCGGGAGTAACTATGGCAATGACGACGTTACGTCAATCGCCGATCTGGGTATTAAGGTGGACGCCAAGACCGGCAAGCTCGAACTGGATAGCACCAAGCTGAAGAATAAAATCCATACCAACCCGGAGGAGGTACAACGGCTGTTTCTGGGTACTGAAGAAAAACCTGGCCTGGCGGGCGTCATGTCCGACCATATTAAGGGGTATGTTGGTAGAGACGGCAAAGGCAATATCATCAAAGACGAGACCGAAAAGCTCGAAAAGGATAAGAAAGAAGCCAAAAAGCAGTTGGAACGCACTGAGGCGACCATTGAGGCAAGAATGCGTGCTTTTCAGAAACAATATCAACAGATGGAGGTCGCTATAACGAAGTTACAATCCCTTCAGGGGTCTCTCTCCGCGATACAGACTTTGAGTAAAAATTAATTCCGTCGCCGGCTCGCCCGTTATCCTGCCGATGACCCCACCGCCTTATAACCTTATGTCGCCACTCGGGAGAAAAAACGATGTCTGTGGATCAGGGCATCAACGCCTACCAACAAATCAGTCTGCAAACCAGTATCGCCGGAGCCACCCCACACCAGCTTATCGTTATGCTGTTTGACGGCGCCCATGGCGCGCTGGCCCGGGCGGGTATCTGGATGGCGCGCGGCAATATTGCCCGGCGCGGCGAGGAAATTTCCCGCGCTATCGCCATCATTGAAGGTGGCTTGCTGGCTACGCTGGATTACGAAAAAGGCAAAACCCTGGCAGAGGATCTGGCAAGTTTATACCGCTATATGATCCGTACCCTGCTGCAGGCCAATTTGCATAATGATCCAGAAGCGATAAAATATGTTGATGCATTGCTGAAAAACGTCTCCAGCGCCTGGAAAGAAATTACGCCAGCACGATAAAAAGGATAATATAATGCAAATTATTTCCCAAGCAGAGCATCCGTTCTCCCTGCCTTTGCAATTATCTTATCAGATAATTGCAAAGGCACGTCTTAAAGACTGGGACAGCGTGGTCGCACTAAATAATCGCTATGTTATTACTTTGCGAGAGGCAATAGAACATATTCAATCTGCCGGCATGGCGACCTATGAAGAAGAAGGGAGAATGAATGACATTGAACAATTGCTTAAAAATGAAAAGGAAATCCGTGCGCTAATCGGCACACGATTAACAACCTTAGAACAGGATATGGGTCAATTACGCCATAGCTCACAGGGTAATAACACTTATCATAGGCAGCTTTTGCAATCCTGATTTAGGGCTTTTCACGGCGCCGCGTCCCGCCCCTGGCGTTAGCGAGGCGGGACGTCGAAGGCCAGCGGCTATACCGCCATATTCATCACTTCCTGATAGGCATTGATCAATTTATTATTGACCTGAATTCCCAAATGCAGCGCCAGCGACGCCTTCTGCATGTCCACCATAACGTCATTCAATGCGATCCCCGGTACGCCTAATTCAAATTTCTCCGCCTTGCGACGGGCCTCTATTTGCATGCCGTTAATCTGTTTGATACTGCTATTCAATTCACTCATAAAACCCGCACCAGCGGTGGCTGGCGCGGAGAGCGTCAGCGTGTTTCCTGCCGCCTGTTCAGCCGTAATGTTCATCATGGCCAAAACGGAATGGATGGCCTGGGTCGTCATATAACCTCCTCAAATACCTGACTTCAGCACACTAACACACCGGGGCGACGATGAATGGCAAAATTAAGAATAAAATCGCAAGCTTATTTGCCTATCAGACAGGTTACCCTGTGCCAATATTGACACCGATTAGGAAATTACGTCATTGGGTGATGGAAAGCTATTCCCCAGTAATAAGCATTTTATTTCCTCACCCTACCACCATGATTCTTTGTTTTTAATTCTGCTTCAGGGATCCTGCATGAATGCCTCGGCCATGGATATCAATGCTAAATCGGCAATAAGCCTGACCAACCTAATAGCGCGTTTTCGCGACCATCCGAAATATATGCTATTAGCGGCAAGCGCCGCGGGAATCGCGCTGGCTATTGTCCTGCTGTTGTGGGCCAGAACGCCGGATTATCGCATTTTGTACAGCAATATCAGCGACCAGGACGGCGGAGCCGTGGTGGCGGAACTGACCACGATGAATATTCCCTACCGTTTTGCCGGCAACAGCGACGCCATTATGGTGCCGAGCGACCGGGTCCACGAAACCCGGTTGTTGCTGGCGCAAAAGGGGTTGCCGAAGGGCGGCGCACTGGGATTTGAACTGCTGGATCGCGAGAAATTCGGCATGAGCCAATTCAGCGAGCAAATCAATTATCAGCGGGCGCTGGAAGGTGAAATCGCCCGCACCATTAAAACGCTAAATCCAGTGAAATCGGCCCGGGTTCATATCGCGATGCCGAAACCCTCGCTGTTTGTGCGCGAACATAAGCCGGCGACCGCTTCGGTGACGTTGACGTTGTATCCCGGGCGCGCGCTGGATACCGGTCAAATCCAGGCCATTACCTGGTTGGTATCGGGCACCGTGCCCGATTTACCCGCCGGAAATATTACCATGGTAGACAGCCAGGGCCAATTACTTGCCCAACCGGGCAATAATGAGCTTGACCTCAGCACGACCCAGCTTGCCTATACCCGTGAAGTGGAGGGCGATTTTCAGAGGCGTATCAGCGCGATACTCGCGCCGGTGATAGGCGCAGCCAACGTGCGCGCGGAGGTGACCGCCCAGTTGGACTTTACCGCGGTGGAGCAAACGGCGGAGCAGCATAAACCTAACGGGCGCCCGGAGGAAATGGCGATCCGCAGCCAACAATTGAGCGCCAGCGACCAGATCGGTATTCAAGCGCCTGGCGGTGTACCGGGGGCGCTTAGCAATCAGCCCACACCGCCAGCCACGGCGTCGATTGAATCCCCCGCCAACGCCGCCGCCGGCAAAAAGCCCGCCTCCAAGGACAGTGTCCCGCCGCCCGCCGCCGCGGCACCCATCGTGCAGCCGCCGCGCAGCAGCCAGAACGAAAAAACCATTAATTACGAAGTCGACCGTACCCTGACCCATAGCCGGTTTCGTCCCGGTGTCATTAAACGCTTGTCGGGGGCGGTGGTGGTTAACGACCGGGAGGATAGCAACGGCAATCGCGTGCATTTGACGCCGCAGGAAATGCAGGACGTGACGGCGTTGGTGCGCGAGGCCATGGGCTTTTCCAGCGAACGCGGCGATACGCTCAATATCGTTAATACCCGCTTCGTTGCCAATCAGGACATTATGCCGCCGCTCCCGTTCTGGCAGGATCCGGGCCTGCAGTCTATCGCGTTCAGCCTCTTGCGCTATGCGCTGGTGGCGCTGCTGTTCTGGCTGGCATGGCGCAAAGGGCTTCGTCCACTCTGGCAGCGGCAACAGGAGATCGAGCGCGAACGCATCCGGGCGCAGTACGAAGCCAGCCAGCCGCGGGATGAACCGCGCCCCATTTCGCGCAGCGAGCTGGAGAAAGAAACACGTGAGAAAGCCCGCCAAGCAATGGAGGACAGTATCCGACAGCTGCGCGATGTCGCCGCCGCCCGACCACAGATGGTGGCACGGATACTGCGTCAATGGATAACCCGTGAGCAACAACCATCATGAATGCCATCGAAAAAAGCGCCGTCGTCATGCTGACGCTGGGGGAAGAGGCCGCCGCCGCCGTCTTTAAACATCTGCGCAAGCAGGAGGTGGAGGCAATAGGTAAGACGATGGCCTCTCTGGGCATCTACTCCCGTCAGCAGTTGACCAGCGTGCTTGACGCCTTTCATAGCGACGCGGAGACGATGATAAGCCCGGAGAAGGACAGCTACGACTATCTGCGCGCGGCCCTTATCAGCGCGCTGGGAGAGGACCGCGCCCTGCTGCTGTTGGAAGAATTGCATATCACCAGCGCGGACGATGACAAAGGCATTGACGCGTTGAACTCAATGAAACCGCAGGCGGTGGCGGCGCTTATTCAGGCCGAACATCCGCAGGTGATCGCCGCCATTCTGGTGTTGCTCAAGCGCAGTCTGGCCGCAGAAATTCTCTCCGGTCTGGAGGAAACGCTGCGTAACGACATTCTGGTGCGTATAGCCACGCTCGACGGCCTGCAGCCGGCCGCACTCCAAGAGTTGACACTGGCTTTGAATGATTTACTGCGCGGTCAGCGTAGCCGGCAAGGCAATAAGGGCGGTGTGCGTCCGGCGGCGGAGATCCTCAATTACATGCAAAGTCGGCAGGAAGAGGCGGCGATCGACGCAGTACGCGCCTTTGATGAAAGCCTGGCGGAGAAAATAGTCGATCAGATGTTTATGTTCGACGATTTGCAGGATCTGGACGATCGCAGTCTGCGCCGTATCCTGCAGGAGATCGACACCGATGTGCTCGTCATTGCCTTGAAAGGCTGCGCTCCACCGTTGGTGGAGAGGATCCTGGGCAATATGTCGCAGCGTCAGGCGGAGATCTTGCGTGACGATCTCAATCTCAGCGCCCCGGTTAAATTGTCTCGGGTGGAAAGCGAGCGCAAGGCGATTCTGGCCGTGGTCCGCCGCCTGGCCGATGCTGATGAAATAGTGATCAACAAGGACGGGGAAAACTATGTCTGAGCGCGCCGAAATAGCGCGTTGGCAACGCTGGCTGCCGGCGGATTTGGCTTTGGCATTCACCGAGAGCCTTCCCGCGCCGCTGGCGTCAGGGGATCAGGACGACAACGCCTGGCAGGCGGAGTTAACGCTACTGCGCAGCCAGGCGGAACAGCGCGGGTTCAAGCAGGGTCAGCAGGAGGGCGAGAAGCAGGGCTATCGGCAGGGTTTTGATCAAGGACGCAGCGCCGGTTTTGACCAGGGGTTGCAGGATGCACAGGCCGAACAAGGACAGATAACCGCCCAACTAGCAGATCTGCTGCGCGAACTGAAGGCTACCCTCTCGGGGCTGGATGCGGTGATGCCGGCGCGGCTAACGCAAATCGCGCTGACGGCGGCCGGCAAAATTCTGGGCCAATCGCCGGTATGCGACACCCGCGTCGTACTGGAGACCATTCAACAGCTACTGCACGAGCGGCCGCTGTTCGACGGCGATCTGCGGCTGTATGTGCACCCGGACGATCTGCCGTCGCTACAGCGTCATTTAGGCAGCATGCTGGAAAGCCAGGGCTGGCGCCTGCTGGCCGACGGACAGCTGATGCGCGGCGGTTGCCGCATCATCGCCGAGGACGGCGAGGTGGATGCCACTCTGGAAACACGCTGGCAGCAGCTATGCCAGATGCTCAAGGAGGGCCTGCCGCATGACCGTGCAGTTGGAACGCTGGATTAACGCGATGGCGCGCCAGGAACGCATGATTACCACCCTGCCGGACTGCCGCCACTACGGGCGGCTAACGCGGACGACCGGCATGGTGATGGAGGCGGTGGGGCTGCAATTACCCCTTGGCGCCACCTGTCTTATCGAACGCTATAACGGCAAGGCGGTAGGGCTGGTCGAAACGGAAGTCGTCGGGTTCAAGGGCCGGCAACTGTTTCTGATGCCGCTGGAAAATGTGGAGGGCATCCTGCCCAGCGCCCGCGTCTATGCGCCGGGTTCAGCTAACAGCAAAGTCCCCGCCCGCTTGCTTCCACTGGGTCCGGCGCTGTTGGGCCGCGTCCTCTGCGGCAGCGGGCAGCCGCTGGACAACCTGCCACCGCCGGAAACCGGTTATCGCGCCTCACTCTACAGCCCGCCTCTTAATCCTCTCGCGCGCAGTCCCATCACGGATGTGCTCGATGTCGGCGTGCGTGCGATTAATGGCCTGCTAACGGTAGGCCGCGGGCAACGTATGGGCTTATTTGCTGGCTCCGGCGTGGGCAAAAGTATGCTGCTCGGCATGATGGCGCGCTATACCCAGGCTGATGTCATTGTCGTCGGCCTGATAGGCGAGCGTGGGCGCGAGGTGAAAGATTTTATCGAAAATATCCTCGGCGAGGAGGGCATCGCCCGTGCGGTCATTATCGCCGCGCCGGCGGATGTTTCACCCATGCTACGTATGCAGGGCGCCGCTTACGCCACGCGTATCGCCGAAGATTTTCGCGATCGCGGCAAGCATGTGCTGCTCATTATGGACTCCCTGACGCGCTATGCGATGGCACAGCGCGAAATCGGTCTGGCCATCGGCGAGCCGCCAGCCACCAAAGGCTATCCGCCGTCGGTATTCGCCAAATTGCCCACACTGGTGGAGCGTGCCGGCAACGGCGCGGACGGCGGCGGCTCGATCACAGCCTTTTATACCGTACTGACGGAAGGAGACGACCAGCAAGATCCCATCGCCGACGCTGCCCGGGCCATTCTGGATGGTCATGTGGTGTTGTCACGTCAGCTTGCCGAGTCAGGGCATTACCCTGCCATCGACATTGAGACGTCCATCAGTCGGGCAATGACCGCCCTGGTAGATACAGCCCATTTTCAGCAAGTTCAACAGGTGAAGCAGTGGCTCGCCAGCTATCAGCGCAATCGCGATCTGCTCTCGGTAGGCGCCTACGCTGCCGGCAGCGACCCGCTGCTCGATCAGGCAATTGCCCATTATCCCCAGTTGGAAAGCTATTTGCGCCAGGATGTCTCGCAACCTTGTAGTTACACCCAATCCTGTCAACAGCTGTCCGATCTCCTCATCCCCCCTTCAACCGCATAAGGAATCCTTCATGACCAGTACATCGCCTATCGAAACCTTGAGGGAGCATGCTGAACGGGCTTTGGAAGAAGCCCTGCTTCAGCTCGGCGCCTGCCGCAGCGCGCACGCCAGCGCCGTGGCGCAGCTAAATCAGTTGATGAGTTACGAGCAAGAATATCGCAAACAACTTGAGGATAATATGACCGGCACCGGTCTGAATGTTGATAAATGGATTAATTATCAGTCCTTTATTGCCTCTCTGTATAAAATTGTCGCCCATCACAGCCAGCAGGTGTCGGTGTTTCAATCGCGGGTCGATCTGGCGGTGGCCCAGTGGCACCAAAAAAAACAGCGGCTTAATGCGTTCGAGATCCTCAAAACGCGTTCCGAGACCGCGCGTCAACTACGCGAAAATCGCCGCAGTCAAAAACAAATGGATGAGTTCGCGCTGCGGGCGTCCTTAAGGAGAGTGGAATCATGATACCCACCGCGAGCATGATTATCAGGGACAGAGGGCCCATTATCACGACCGCCGCCGCAACCGAATTGCACCAGAGTGAATTTGCTGACGCCTTACAACAGTATCTCGCTGGTACGCGCCGTCAGGATGTGGGCGCCGACAGCCCGGTCGCGGATCCGGACCCAAAGGCTTCCCTGACGCAGCGCTGCAAGGCTTTGGCGGCCCTAATCAACCAGCGTCTGGCGGAGGGGGATCACGCGCTGGACGATGACGAACTGCAGCATTTACAGGCGTTACTGGCGCAGTTTGTGTTGCAACAATGGCCCGCCGATGGCGATCCGGTGCTGGCGAAGCTGACCATCACCCCCGGCTCTGCGCACCGTTTGGCCGACGGCGCGGCGCAGACTCCCGGTGTACAGGATCGGCAGCCGTTGCTGATCCTGCCGCCGGCAGCCAAGCGAACTGCAAAATGTGCAGAAAACCCGTTACCGCGTCTTGTGTATGGCAACGGTCAGGCCGAAGTCGCGCTTACGCGCGTCCGCGGCAATGTGCCGTCGCACACCACGGCGCATAGTGACAGTCTCGCTGCAACCGCGACGCTTGCACCGGCCGGGCCGTCTTCAACTCTGCTTGCCGCTGTTACAACCGATCCGGCCCCCCTCCCGGCGCAGACCCCGCCGCCGGCGGCCACTGCACACCTGCGCCAGCCGTTAGGCTCTCCGGCCTGGCAACAGCATCTCGGCGAACACATCATGCTATTTAACCGTTACAGCATCTTTCACGCTCAGCTGCACCTCCATCCTCAGGAGTTGGGGGCGGTAAAGGTCAATCTGCGCTTGAGTCAGGAGCAGTTGCAGGTCCATTTCGCCTCCGACAATCAACAGGTGCGGTCGGTTTTGGAAACCGCCATGACTCAATTGCGCACCTCGTTGGCGGAAAACGGCATCGCGCTTGGCGATACCAGTGTCGGCACAGAAACATCCGGCCATGAAACCGCCGGGCAACAGCAGGGCCAGGGGGAAAGCCCGAAGCACGGGCGGACGCGAAGCGACTTGCTGTTAGTAGCGCAGCACAACGACAGCGTGGCTGTCGGTAGCGGCACGGGATATCGCGGCGGTATCGATATCTATGCCTGAAGGGGCAAAGTGAACGCGTTTAAGACGTTTTTTTTCCCCTTTGTTCGGGGTGATTAACGGGATACTCACTACGGCGCCTGGCCGCAGGCGTGTAGTGGCAAGGGAACAGGTTTTGGCTACAGGGGCAAAAGACGTGTCAGGCATTAAGGCTTTTTTTATCAAATACCGCTCCGCTGCGGTCATCATTCTGGGGACGATAACCGTGCTAGCACTCGGCCTGCTCGTCTATCTGCAGCCAGGCATCAAAGAGGATGCGATTCCCGTTGCACAAACGGTGGACAGTTTACCGGCGGAAAATACCTTACCGCCGGTGTATTTCCCATTGGATGCTTTTACCGTGAGTTTACAACCGGACAACGGCGATTACGGTGCCATGCTGTATGTCGGTTTAACCTTGCGTTTGCAGGACGAAAAGACGCGCGCGCTAATGGAAAGTCAATTACCCGAATTGCGCAACTACCTGATTTTGCTTCTATCGCAGCAGTCCCCCGCCTCGATCTCGTCTGCGGCAGACAAACAGGCCTTACTTACGCAGATAAAGCAAGAGCTGAATCAGCAGCGTCCAAACGGTCAGCCGCCCTACGTGACTGACGTATTTTTTAACTCATTTATTGTGCGGTGAACGCTATGTCCGAGAAAGATTCCGCCCGCCCCGCCCCGCTCACGCGTAAACAGGCCAAAAAGGAGTTGCGGCAGGCACAGGCGCGCGCCGCACAGCAGCCCTCGCCTAAGACCGGTTCAGGTTCGCCCTTCGATGCCGCTCAACGTCGGCGCCAGGGGGGCGAGCGCCTGAAAGGGCTAGAAATGATCAATCAGGATTTCGCCGGCCGGTTTCGGAGCGCGCTGTTCATTCTGATGCAGCGCCGCACCGACATCAGCGCGGAAGCGATATTGATCCAACCGTACCGGGAATTCGCCGCCCAGCTCCGTCCTCCCGCCAGTCTAAATCTGATCGACCTGAAACCGCTGCGGGGCAACACGCTCTTCGCCTTCACGCCGGGGCTTATCTTTACCACGCTCGACACGCTTTTCGGCGGCAGCGGGCGGCTGCCCGACGCGCAGGAACGGGCATTTACCCCGGCGGAACAGCGTGTTATCGACCGTTTGCTGAAGCTGATGCTACAGGCCTATGGCGACGCCTGGTTGGGGTTACA
This sequence comes from Sodalis glossinidius str. 'morsitans', assembly GCF_000010085.1. Taxonomy (NCBI): domain Bacteria; kingdom Pseudomonadati; phylum Pseudomonadota; class Gammaproteobacteria; order Enterobacterales; family Bruguierivoracaceae; genus Sodalis; species Sodalis glossinidius. Next base: position 63,753 of record NC_007712.1, on the reverse strand, counting down.
TCCGCTAGAGCCGGAATTCATCACCGCGGAAACGTCCTGCCGGTTTACAGGCTTTAGCGATGGCGAAATGGTCGTGATTTCGCCGTTTCGGGTCGCTATCGGCGCCATGCAGGGGGAGTTTGCCATTGTTTTCTCGCAGGCCGCCCTGGAGCCGCTGTACGAGATCTTAAGTAAGCCACTGCCGGAGCATATTCGGCAGGATCAGGGCCATTGGCGCCAAAATCTGGCCAGACAGTTGCAGGGTACCGAACTGGAGCTTGTCGCCCGTTTTGCCGACCTGCCTCTATGCCTATCGCGGGTCATGGAGCTGCGGCGGGGCGATATCCTGCCGATCCCGCGCCCCGATCGGCTCACCGCCTGCGTTGATGGTGTCCCGGTCTTCCTCGGCAACTACGGCAGCCTGAACGGGCGGTATGCATTGCGAGTAGAACACGTGATTAATCAAGGCATTGACCAATTAAACAATAAGGACATTCCTCATGAGTGATACCCCACACACGCCCGGCGACGAGGCGCCCTTGCACGAAACCGACGGGCAAAGCCTTGGCGATACAGCATGCCCGGCACCGAGCAGGCCGGAATTCCCCCCTGCTTCCACCACCGAAGGGGGATCGCCGCTGACGGAAGATCTCAGCCTGATTCTGGATATTCCGGTGAAAATGACCGTCGAATTGGGGCGGACCCGCATGACCATTCGCGAACTGCTGCACCTGAGCCAGGACGCGGTAGTGCCTTTGGAAGGACAGGCGGGCGAACCGCTGGATATTCTGATAAACGGTTACCTGATCGCCCGCGGCGAAGTCGTCGTAATGGGAGAACAATACGGCGTGCGCATCGCCGATATTGTTACGCCCGCCGAACGTATGCGCCGGTTGAGCCGATAAATGAAACAGACCACACTACAGCCGCCGGTCGCGCATGACAGCGGCCACGGCACCGTACTTTTCAACGTGGCCGGATCGCTGGGGGCGGTATTGCTGCTGATCCTCGTGCTACTCAAACTGGCGCGGCGCTTTGGCTTTTCTGCGCCCCGCCACGGCGGCCAGCCGCTGCTCAAAGTCCGTGCCGGCTGCTCCCTCGGCAACCGCGAACGGGTGGTGGTAGTGGAGGCCGGGGAGCACTGGCTGGTGCTCGGCGTCACGCCGGGGCGAATAACGCACCTGCATACCCTGCCCGCCGGCGACGACGCGCCCGACGAGCCGCCGCCAACGTTCCGGACGCTGCTCGCGCGCGAGCGCCAATCGCGGGAGACGACATGAGCATGCCGATTCAGCGTGCTCCGCGCGGCATGCGGCGCGGGCCGGCTCGCGGCGTGTGGCCGCTTGTGCTGCTGGCGCTGCCGTTACTGATAATACTACTGCCTTTTCAGGCCGCCCACGCCGCACAGCAGGGGCTCATACAGATGCATCCCCTACCCGACGGCGGCCAGCGCTGGTCGCTGCCGGTACAAACGCTGGTATTGCTGACCTCGCTCACTTTTTTACCGGCGGCGCTGCTGCTGATGTCGGGATTTACCCGCATCATTATCGTGCTGAGTATCCTGCGCAATGCGCTGGGCACGCCCTCCGCCCCGCCCAATCAGATTTTGCTCGGGCTAGCATTATGTCTGACCTTTTTTGTGATGTCGCCGGTGCTGGACAGTATTTACCGCGATGCCTACCTGCCATTTTCCCAGGACCAGATTGATATGGACACGGCAATAGAGCGGGCGGCGCAGCCGCTGCGCCAGTTTATGCTGACCCAAACGCGGGAAACGGATTTATCGCTTTACGCCCGCCTGGGCAAACAGGCGGCGTTCGCCGGTCCTGAGCAGGTGCCGATGCAAATCCTGCTGCCGGCATTTGTCACCAGCGAACTCAAAACCGCCTTTCAGATCGGTTTCACGCTGTTTATTCCGTTTTTGATTATCGATTTGGTCATCGCCAGCGTCCTGATGGCGCTGGGCATGATGATGCTACCGCCTACGACGGTATCGCTGCCGTTCAAACTCATGCTGTTCGTGATGGTGGACGGCTGGCAACTCTTGCTGGGGTCACTCGCCCAAAGCTTTTTCAGTTAACCGATACGAGGCCGTGCCATGACGCCGGAAGCCGTAATGACGCTGGGTTTTGACGCAATGAAAGTCGGGTTGGCGCTCTCCACGCCTCCGCTATTGGCCGCCATGGTCACGGGCTTACTGGTAAGCCTGCTGCAGGCGTCCACTCAGATTAACGAGATGACGCTGTCGTTCATCCCGAAAATTCTGGCGGTCATTATCTCTCTGGTTATCGCCGGCCCCTGGATGCTCAGCCTGCTGCTGGATTATGTGCGTACGCTGTTCAGCCAGTTGCCCTATTCGATAGTGTAAGGAAACTATGCTGGACTTGACCGCCCTGCCGAGCGCCATCGGCCCGCATTTCTGGCCGCTGGCGCGTTTACTGGGGCTTTTTGTCAGCGCGCCGCTGCTCAGCGAAAAAATCATCGCGAAAAAGGTGAAAATCGGCCTGGCTGTGCTCATTACGCTGCTGATTGCCCCCGGGCTGGAGCCGGTGGCTACCCCCCTGGTTTCCGTGGCGGGGCTGTGGCTTATCATGGCGCAGCTTCTCATTGGCGTAATCGTGGGGCTGACGCTACAGCTCGCCTTTAGCACCGTGCGCTTCGCCGGCGAAGTGATCGGTTTGCAGATGGGACTCTCGTTCGCCACCTTTTTCGACCCCTTTAGCGGGCCGAACTCCCCCATTATTGCCCGCCTGTTAAATCTTCTGTTGCTCTTGCTGTTCCTCTCTCTCGACGCTCACCTGGTCATGATTGATGCCCTGGTCGACAGTTTTCAACTGCTCCCTATCGCGCCGCTGCCGCTTAACGGCGAAAGTTTCCTGGCGCTGGCGCGCGCCGTCGGCCTGTTGTTTTCCTGCGGTCTGATGCTGGCGCTGCCGGCAATGACGCTGCTGCTGTTGCTCAATATTACCCTGGGGGTGCTGAACCGATTAACACCGCAATTCTCCGTGTTTGTCATTGGCTTTCCTCTAACGCTCGGCGGCGGACTGCTGGCGCTGATGCTGGTCATGCCGCTGTTGGCAACCTTCGCCGAAGGGCTATTTACCACGCTTTTTCAACATCTCTCCGCCATACTGACCACCATGGTCGGCGGCCAGCAGGCATAAAAAAACCGGCACGAAAACGTCTCGGCGCCGGAAGTAGCCTAAGCGGATACTTACTTGATTTTGTTGAATAACGACAGTTCATTCATCATCTGAAAGACCATCATTGTGGAGTCCATCGCGACTTTGGATAAGCTCAGCTCCGTCACCAAGGCTATTTGCGAACCCGTATCCTGCCCCAGACCCTGCTGCAGCCGATCGGTGATCCCCTCGTGTTGGCTTACGCCGGCAGCGTCAAGATGGTCGAGCAGTTGCAGGTTAAGACCGGAAACCACCTGCGCATTACCGACGTTATCTTCTGTCTTTCTCACCGCGCTTCGGGCGGCGTCCATTACCGCTTTCAGGTCCTCGCCGGGCCACGCGCCGCCCCCGCCATTACCCGCATCGCTCTTTAGCGCGCCGATGAGCGCATCCAGTTTTTTGAAAACCGTATCCTGACCCTCGACATTGAAAATATCGCTGCCGATATGGCCAATTTTCATCTCCCGGCCTTCGTCTACCTGCTGGCCGATGGCGGTAGCGCCGCCCTGATAAACAATATCATCGCTGCCCTGCACCTTTTGAAAAGGCTTCACATCGGCTTTATAGCCGGCAAAGATATAATTTCCGCTGGTGTCCTGAACGTTAGCGCTGGCGAGGAGATCGTCGCGCAGGCCCTCCAACTCCTGAATTATCGGCGCGAGATCCCCCCCCGCCGGTTTCTGGATGGCCATGATTTTGGCATTGATGGCGGAGAGCGTATTGGTGACCGTTTGCAGCGTATCGCCCTCTTTCGTTAGCACGGCCCGGGCATAACCGCGCGTGCCGCTGTAATAATTCAACTGCGCCAGGGCGTTACGGTAAGTCACCGCGTCCATCGCCGCGGCGGGATCATCGGACGGGCGCAATACCCGGCTGCTGGCGCTCAAACGCATGGCCACATCATTAAAGCGTGACGCGGAGCTCATGATGAACTGGGTTTGCTGTTGATACATATAGTGGGTGCTGAGATTCATTATTTACCTCGTCAATGGCTGCCATAATGCCGGCAATTGGGTCACGTGGTGGCGATTTAGCGGATAGTAAGCAGGGTATCCAGCAGTGAATTAGCGGTTTGCAGCACCTGGGCGCTGGCATTGTAATACTGCCGGAACATTTCCATTTGAACGTATTCTTGGTTGAGATTAACCCCGGTTTTCTCGCTACGCTCCACGTAGGCGTCCTGGAAAGCTTTTTCCTGCGAGCTGGACGTTTCCCTTAAATTGAGGGTGGTGGTACCGACATAGCCAATCAGGCCGGCATAGGCATCACTCAGCGTGGCGCCATTGATTAATTTCTCATGCTGGATATTGCCGAGCGCAATGCTATTACCGTTGTTGCCCGTCTCTTTGCCGTCTGTATCTTGTGGCTCTTTTTTGCTGGCGGCGGCAATCTCATCGCCGTTTTTGATGCTCACCGCCACGCTGTCGGCAATACCGTTAAACGGATTTAATTGGTAGCTATCACCCTCTTGCGGATCACCCTCCACCGCTACCGTGACCCCCTCGAACGTCAGTTTGTCGTCGACGAAAGTAGATTCTACCTTTCTGCCGTCAGCGGTACCCTTGACCTGCCACGTGCCGTTCTCGAAACGCAGGGTATAGTCCTGCGGTTTCGCTACCCCGCCAACAGCGTCTGGGTCGGTGTTGAGTCCGGTCACCGAAAGGCTGGCTTCGCCTTGGTTTCTCCCGTTGGCGATGGAGTTGGGTAACGCGTAGCTGAATAGGTCCTCACCCTCTTTGCCGTTATCGTCATAGCCTTGCTTGTTCACCTGGTTGAAGCGATTACTTAAATGCAGCGCCAGCTCATTTAACCGGTCACGGATTTCCGGCAGGTCCTGATTGTGAAACGCCAGTAGTCCGCCCAGAACGCCCTTGTCCAGTAGGCTATCCTGTAGAGGGATAATGGCGTTCTCGGCATCGCGATAGGCAATCACTTGGCGCCCCGGGTTGTTATTATCGGTCGTGACTTCCAGCGCGTTGGCCTTGTCGCCGCTCACCAGCATATGACCATTACTCAACGTGACGTTGACCGCCCCGGTGCGACTGTCAATCTGCGTGTTGATGCCGGTTTGCTGGCTCAGCGCCTGTAACAGTGCATCACGCCTGTCCAGCAGATCGTAGGCGCCGCCCCCGTCAATGCTCTGTCGGTTGCTAATCTCCCGATTCAAACTTGCCAGCTGGCCAGTCAATTGATTGATGTTGTTAACCGACTGCCGGATGTCCTGATTATTTTTCTGCTCTTGTTTGCTGAGCTCATCGCTGAGTTTATTGAAGCGTCCGGTCAGTTCTTTAAGGGCCGTAAACGCACTACTGCGGTAGTTACTGTTCTTCGGCACTGTGCTGATGTCCTTCAGCGCATTGAACAAGCTGTTGAGCTTGGTATCAATGCCGTTGTCGGTTCTGCTGAACTCCAGATCCAGCGAACTCATCTTGTCATAATGCGCGCTGCTGGCCCGCAGCAACGTTTCCGTCCCCCGCACCCGCTCATTGGCATATTCATCGAAAGCGCGGGCAACCCCCTCCACGCGCACGCCGTTGCCGATATGGCCCGTTGAGGTCACTCTTCCCCCCGCAGCGCCCAAGATAATGTTTTGCCGGCTGTAATAGGGGTTGGTGGCGTTGGCGAGGTTGTTGCCGATGACGCTCAGCGCCTGCTGTCCGGTTTGCAAACCGCTGCTGGCAATATAATAAAGGTTTAGCATAAGGGTACTTGCTCCTGGTCAGAATGTGGCCGGCCAGCCAAAGCGTTGATGACCGGCGAGGGCTTATTTTCCTATCGGCCGGCGGGGAAAAAACTCAAGCGCGCCGGTCAGAAAAGAGTGGCGAGATCGTGCTAATAGGCCGCCTGCGCGCGCTGCCCAACCGTTTTCAATTGCGCGATGATAGTGATCAATTTGTCGGCATAATGCGGATCGGTGGCATAGCCGGAGGATTGCAGCGATCGGGCCGCCTGTTCCGGCGTGCGGGCCTGCATGACCCGTCGATAACGGGGGTTTTCCGTCAGCAACCGTGTATAATCCCGCAGCGCCTCGCCATAAGAGGCATAGACGCGAAATTTCGCCTTCACCTTCTGCATGACCCCGTCCACCCATTCGGTCGTAGTAATTTGCGTGCTTTCGCCCAGCCAGCCGGCATCCGCTTTAATGCCAAACAAATTGTGGCTCGGCGCACCGTGAGCGGTTTTGATTTCCCGAGCGCCCCACCCCGATTCCAGCGCCGCCTGCGCCACGATGAGCTGATGGGGAAGCCCGCTATCGCGTGCCGCTTGCTGAGCCGGTGCCGTAATGCGAGCAATAAAGCCGTCGGTATCGGTCTGCCATTCCCACGGCGCGTCGACGTACGCCTCGGGTGGGAACGCCAGGCCATCAACGGTAAGTTGCACCGGCGGCGGCCGCAATCGCGGGTCGATACCCTGGTACACCGGCCTCGGCGCCGGCTGGGCGGCTGGCGCATCATCGCCACCGAGCTGTCTGCGCAGGGCCTGGGCCAGCCCCACGCCGCGGGCCGTCAGATCCTGAGCCAGCTGCTGGTCGTACAGCGAGGTATAGAGCTGGGTCTGGGTGCTGGTCAGCAGCCCCTCCTGCGGGAGCGCGGCGCGCATGCTCTTGAGCATCATGTCCACAAATAGCCCCTCGACCTGGTGCGCTGCGTCCGCGACCCCCTGACGCGATGCCTGCGCGGCGCGGATTTTCATGGCCTCCAGTTGGGAAAAATCCAGCGTGGAGCCGAACAATGCGGTGCCGTCACTCATTAGTTGATTTCCAATTTGGCATTTAAACAACCGGTGCTTTGCATAGACTGCAAAATTGCCATCAAATCATTCGGCGTAGCGCCGATGCCGTTTAGCGCGCTGACAACATCATTGAGGTTCGCGCCGGCGTCGATTTGCTGCAGGGCGCCCCCTTCATTGCGCACGTTGATCGCGGTTTCCGGCACCACCACCGTGCGCCCGCCGCCGAAAGGCGTGTCAGGCTGGCTGACCTTGTAGGTCCGGTTGACTTCGACCGTCAGCTCGCCATGGGCCACGGCGCAACTACCCAGCACCACGTCACGGTTCATCACCACCGAGCCGGTACGCGAATTGATCACCACCACCGCATCGGTAGGGCCGAGCGTAATGGGGATATTTTGCAAGCTGGCCAGGAAACGGACTTTGCCCGGCCCGTCGGGCGGCACGGCGACGTTGATCGTGCGGCTATCCAGCGGCAGCGCGCTACGGTGGCCGAAATGACGATTGATGGCGTCGCTTATTTGCTGCGCCAGCGAAAAGTCGTCGTTATTCAACTGCAGCATAATAACGTTGCCGCCGGCAAAATCCGCCGGCACGCTACGCTCGACGATGGCGCCGCCGCTGATACGTCCGCCGTTCAGTTGATTCACCTGCACCCGATTGCCGCCCGCCTGCGCGCCGGAACCGGAAACCAGTATATTGCCCTGTGCCAGCGCATAAACCTGGTTATCCACGCCCTTCAACGGCGTCATCAATAGCGTCCCGCCGCGCAAACTTTTGGCGCTGCCGAGCGAGGAGACCACCACATCGATCTTCTGGCCGGCTCGGGCAAAAGCGGGCAATTTAGCCGTTACCATCACCGCCGCGACGTTTTTCAACTGCATGTTGGTTCCCGTCGGCACAGCAACGCCCAGTTGGGAAAGCATATTGCGCAAGCTTTGCGTGGTGAACGGCGTCTGGGTGGTCTGGTCGCCGGTGCCGTCCAGGCCCACCACCAGACCGTAGCCGATTAACGCATTCTCCCTCACGCCCAATACCGTGGTGAGGTCGCGGATACGCTCCGCCTGAATGGACGGCGCTAGCAACAGCCCGGCGATAGCGCAGAGGGATAACATCATTCTCACAACCGATTTGTTCATTCCTTATCCTTAAAAGGGGAAATAGTTAAGGAAGAAACGCTGTAACCAACCCATTTGCTGTGCTTCATTAATATAGCCATCGCCGACATATTCGATTCGCGCGTCGGAAACCAGCGTCGACACCACCTGATTGTTGCCATCGATAGTGCGGGGGTTGACGATGCCGGAAAAACGGATGAATTCCGTGCCCTGGTTAATGGCAATCTGCTTTTCCCCCACGACGCGTAAATTGCCGTTGGTGAGGACGTCGATCACGGTTACGGTGATGGTCCCGCTGAAGGTGTTTTTAGCGGCCGCGCCCCCCTTGCCGTTAAAACCGTTACTACTCTCGATATCCGTCGCCAGACGATCGCCGCCGATTAACCCGTTCAGCATGCTGGGGAGGGCGTTAATGCCCAAATCCGCGTTGCCTTTGCGATCGGCGTTGGAGGAGGAGCTTTTGCTGGCGCTGACGTTTTCTTGCAGCATAATCGTCAGCGTGTCGCCAATATTGCGCGGCCGGCGATCCTCAAACAGCGGCTGATAGCCATAATTCATCGCCTGGCCGGGCTGAAACACCGAGCCATTAACGGCGATGGGCATGGGCGCCGCAGGTGCCGCGGTAGTCGCACCGGCCACCAGCGGACGAGGCGGCGGCGCGGCGCAACCGCCGAGTAGTAGAGTGGCCAGGGCAATGCCGCTTCCCCTGATAAGGGCGCGGTGCGCGGCGCGCGTGCCGTGACGCCGGCACCCAGCGAACCTTGGCGATGTGAGCTGAGTCATATTTTCCATAAATGTTGATCACGCAGGTGAGAAGAAAAAGCGGGGCCGGACGCCGGCCCCCTGATGGCGCCCCTAGAGCTGCGCGAGTCGCTGCAGCATCTGATCGGAGGTGGATATCGCTTTGCTGTTCAACTCATAAGCGCGCTGGGCCTGGATCATGGTAATCAGCTCCTGGGCGACGTTGACGTTGGAGTTTTCCAGGAATTGCTGTTTGAGCGCGCCAGCTCCGTTCATGCCGGGCTTATTCTCCATCGGTGCGCCGGAGGAGGGCGTCTCGTAGTACAAGTTTTCCCCCAGGCTTTGCAGACCGGCATCGTTGATGAACGTGGCGAGGTTCAATTGCCCCACTTCTTGCGGCTCGGTTTGTCCGGGTAACGCGACGCTGACTAAACCGTCTTTGCTGATGGTCAGATTGGAGGCGCCGTTGGGTATCATCACCGCCGGCTGGATGGGATAGCCGCTCGAGGTCACCAATTGGCCGTACTGATCGCGCTGTAGTGATCCATCGCGGGTGTAGGCGTTGGTGCCGTCCGGCATCAGTACCTGCAGGAAGCCCGACCCCTCGATGGCCACATCGGTGGGATTACCGGTATTGGTCAACCCGCCCTGCAAATGGATGCGTGTAGTGGCAACGGGCCGCACGCCGGTGCCCAGCTGGAGTCCGGAGGGAATAGTGGTCTGTTCGGAAGATTTGGCGCCCGGCTGGCGCACGGTTTGATAGAGCAGGTCCTCGAATACCGCCTGTTGGCGTTTAAATCCCATGGTGGACACGTTGGCGATATTGTTGGAAATCACGTCCATATTGGTCTGCTGCGCTTCGAGACCGGTCTTGGCAATCATTAAAGAGCGCATCATGTTCTTTTCTCCTTCCTGGCTTAACCGATAGCCAACAGCTGATTACCGGCGCGGGCGTTATCGTTGACGTTGCTGATAACTTTCATCTGCATTTCAAAGCTGCGGGCGTTGCCTATCATCTCCACCATGGTCTGGACCGGGCTGACGTTGCTGCCCTCAAAGGCGCCGGGCGTCAGGCGCAGCGTAGGATCCGCAGGCAGCACGGCGCCGCGTTGCGCGCGCGCGGTATCGGTGAGATTAAACAAGCCGCTATCGTCGTGGCGCAAACTGTCGGGTTCGAGACGAACCAGCTTTAGCTGGCCAATCTGGACAAGGGTTTTCGGCTCATCGCCGTCGCCCAGGACGGACAGCGTGCCGTCCGGGCCGAAGGTCACAGCCGCGCCGGGCAGCACCGTCAGCGGCTGGCTATCGGCGCCCAGCAGCAGGTAATTCTGCACCCTGAGCCCTCCCGCGCTATCGATCTCGATCCGGCCGTTGCGGGTATAGGCTTCGCCGCCGTCGGGCAACCGCACCGCCAGCCAGCCGTGCTGGTCCAGGGCCACATCGAGATTGTTGCCGCTGATATTAATAGGGCCAGGGGAAAAATCGTTGCCCGGCACCGACGGTACGACCAGCGTGCGGGTGGCTAGGGTCGGCCCGTTGACCGGCGCGGCGCGAAAGGCGGCCAGTTGCGCCCGAAAGCCGGTAGTCGCCGCATTGGCCAGATTATTGGCGGCCACGCTCTGTTGCGTCAGCGCTGCGGAGGCCGCGCCCATGGCGGTATATATCGCGCGATCCATGGCACATTATCCTCAGCGCATACTGACCAGCGTTTGCAGCAGCTGATCCTGGGTTTTAATCGTCTGGGCATTGGATTGATAGTTGCGCTGCTGGGTCATCATTTTGACCAGCTCGTTGCTCATATCCACATTCGAGGCTTCCAGCATCTTGCCCCTGATGACGCCAAAGCTACCGGTATCGGAGGTGCCGATAAGCGGTGCGCCGGAGGCGCCGGTTTCTGTCCAGCAGTTATCCCCGCTGGGCTGCAAACCGCCGGTGTTGGTGAAACTGGCCATCACTACCTGCGCTATCAGTTGGGTCTGCTGATTACTGTAGCTTGCGATAATTTCCCCATTATCGCCGACGGAATAGCCGTTGAATTTGCCCACCGCATAGCCATTGGTCTGGGGTAAACTCATTGTCCATTCGGTACCCTGCTGTTTCAGCCCGAAGAGCGTAATGTCAAACTTTAATTCATTCGCCCCATTGAGTTTTGCGCTTTCAAAGGGGAGCTTTGGAGTTGTTTTTTCATCAAGATTACCGTACGCATCAAAAGTGATGTCTTGACTAAATATCTTAGGTTTTTTATCTTTATCATTGGGATCTAATAATACAGGCGCGGTTTCGTCATAGCATTTTACCGTCCACTGACCAGCCTCTTTTCCCTTAATATAATAAACCTTGATGTTGTGCGGATTACCCAAGCTATCATAGGCAGTAAACTGCGTGGAGTAGTTATAACTTTTCGGCTCTTTAATATCGAATTCCGCGACTTTCGGTGGTTCAGAGTTGGAGGGAAGGTTGTCACCCAAACTGCCTTCTGTAGATACCGCTCCTGGCATCGGCGTATCGGGCACGGTAATATTTCCCAAAGGCGTGCCGGTGGCTTTGTAACCGGTCAGATATTTACCCTGTTTATTAACGATCTCTCCATATTTATTGCGCTCAAACTCGCCGTTGCGGCTATAGTAAATTTTCCCGCCATTATCCGCGAGGCGGAAAAAACCGCTTCCCGCAATCGCCATATTGATATTACCCGCCCCCGCAATCATCGTGCCGTCATTGAAGTCTTGCTGCACCCCCGCCAATTGCACCCCAAGTCCTATCATCGATTCCGAAAACATATCGGCAAAAGAGGCCGATGATGATTTGAATCCGACCGTTTGCGCGTTGGCGATATTATTACCGATCACATCCAGCGCCTGCGCTGCGGCGTTAAGGCCGCTGACTCCCTGAGCGAATCCCATAGTGATAATCCTCTTTAGGTGAAATGTAGTGGTATTGGATGTATAGATTAATTATTCAACCAATATGACATCCTTAAGATAAATAGAGCCGTCTAACCCCAACGCCAATTTCGCGCTACCGTTGCTGAAAAAGACATTTTCGACTTTGGCGGCCTTAAGGGCGTTTACCGTCGGACGGCTTTCATCTTTGTTTTTAGCTTCAATGCTAACGTCATAGTGTTTGGCTTTCTCATCATCAAGAGGGGAAAGAACGATCGGCGGCATCGTTTGCGTCTTGCAGATATCCAATTTATAGGCGCCAGGTTTCACATCTTTGTAGTCTTGCGTATAGGTTTTGCCTTGCTCATCGGTGAAGGTCACCCGGACTTCATCCGCGCCGCTGGGCAATTCAAAACCATAAGCCGTCTGCCCCTCAAACGAAACCGAAGGCTTACCGACAATAAGCACGGTGCGACCCACCCAATTGGACAAATTGACCGCCTGCACGCTATTGACCATGTTCCCCATGCCCAGCACGGTGTTATTTAATTTCTCCACCCCGAGGGCGACATGCATCTGCGCCATTTGTGAGGCGAGCTGGTTGTTGTCCATGGGGTTGGTGGGATCCTGATTTTTTATCTGCGCCAGCATCATTTGCAGAAAATTATCCATCAATTCCTGGGTACCCTGGGACTGGGCGTCCATGGCCGACGTCGCGGCGCGGCTGTCGCTGATCGCGGCATCATTGTTGCCGGCTTTTAATGCCCCGCGCGTCTGCGCGTTCAAGGCGAAGTTATTCCCCGTTGCCGATGCATTCCGCGACGCCAAAAGGGGGGAAGCGCCGCGGGAATACTCACTGGGCGCCAGACCTGCTAATTCCATCGGTTTGTCCTTTACTGGCCCATCGCCAGGGTTTTCATCATCATCGACCGGGCGCTATTGATGACCTCAACATTAGCCTGATAGCTGCGTGACGCGGACAGCGTATTCACCATTTCCGCAACCCTATTGACGTTGGGCATTCGGATATAACCGCGGTCATTGGCCAGCGGATGGCCCGGATCATAAACCAGCCGCCAGGGAGCAGGATCCTCAACCACCTGGCTCACCCGCACGCCGCCCACCGGCTGACCCAATGCGGCATCGAGTTGAAAAACCACCTGTTTTGCCCGATAAGGCTCGCCATCGGGGCCCGTGACACTGTCAGCGTTAGCCATATTGCTCGCGCTGACGTTTAAACGCTGTGATTGCGCCATCAGCGCCGAACCGGAGATATCAAATATGCTAAATAGCGACATACAGATTTATCCTTTGGAAAGAACAGACATCATGCTTTTGATTTGCCCATTGATGAAGGACAGACTAGCCTGATATTTCATGCCGTTATCGGCGAAATTCACCCGCTCGCGATCCATATCTACCGTATTGCCATCCGCGGAGGGCTGATCGGGAATACGATAAAGCAAACTGTGATCGGCATGGGCAACCCCCTCCGCCGGTATATGCTGCCGTGAAGTGAGTGATAAACTCAGGTTATTGCTCCGCTGTTGTCCCTGTTCAATCGCACGGCGTAATTCCCGCGTGAACGGGATATCCCGTGCCTGATAGCCCGGTGTATCAGCGTTGGCGATATTGGCTGCCAGAACGTCCTGGCGCCGATTCAATATATTCAGCGCGGCCTGTTGAAAATGAATCTCTTCATTTATTTTATTAAACATTATTTTAATAATTCATGTTATTTAATTATTAATTATAATAGATGCCTACACGGGCAATGGGCGAAATAGTGGCTCATTCGCCGTTTATTTAGCCTTATAATTCTTACGCGCTGTTTCTATACTTACTCCCCATATTACGGCAGCCGTTAACAATGGGACGACACTAGGGAAAATACTATGAAAGGACTAACGTCTTCTTGGTGGAAACCATTAAGTCAGCTATGCCTTTTTTTATTTCCTTTATCCGCCGCGGCAGAAAGTGGCGACGCGTTAGTGACGCGGCTGGAATCACTATTACGCCAGCAGCGCCCGGATCGTTCTCTTGTGCAGAAAGTCACGCTCATCACGCCGGCGCGACTGTTGCCGGACTGCCCGTCGCCGCAATTACAATTGGCAAGCTATGGTCGTCTGAGCGGCAATATGAGCGTTACCGCCCGCTGCGGCGCGCGGCGATATTTTTTGCAAATCAAGGTTAGCGCCCGCGGCGATTATTGGGTGGCGGCCCGCGGCCTGCCCTCGGGGACCGCCCTTGGCAGCAAGAATGTCGCACGGGAAAACGGGGAGCTGGCCGGTCAGCCGCGCAATGTGATATTCGCGACGCAACCGGTGACCGGCTCGCTCACGACCCGTGCGATTCAAGCCGGTCAGCCGCTGACGGCCAATATGCTGCGCGCGCCCTGGAAAGTCCGCCAGGGCAATCCGGTGGCGGTCGTCAGCCGTGGACCTGGTTTTCAAGTTCGCCATTATGGCAAGGCCATGAGCGATGCCGCGGTCGGGGATGCGCTGCGGGTACGTCTGGCGTCAGGCCAAATGGTCAGCGGCGCGGTCGATAATCAGGGCGTGGTGTTGCAAAATGCACTCCCTTTCTCAAGTTTTACCGCGCCGGTCCGATAAGCAGAACAGTAAGCCGTCCCATTCTCAGGCGAGGAGTGAACTATGAGCATAGAACGCACATTACCCGCGCATGCCATCATGGCGGTGGTGAATGACCTGCGTCACGGTCAAGAGATAACCCTTAGCGATACCCGATTACAAATGCGTCGCCAAGATGTCGACCCCAACCTCGTCGCGCAACTTCAGCATGCGATCGGTCAAGGAAAGCTGATTATGGATTCAGGGCGCGTGGCGGATGCCCTACTGATGAATGCCTGGCAAAATTAATGCGACTCACCGCGCCAAAAGCCGGAGACAAGACGATAATGGATAATCTGACGCTTGCGTTACGCCAGCTCGACCAGGCGCTTGATAAACTCGGTCAGATACTGCAGGCGGAGTATCAATTACTGATGGCTGTGCCCCTGCAGCCCGTTGCACTACAGGGCGTTACCCATGACAAAAGTCAGCAGCTTAGCGCGGTAGCCTATTACGATGCGCTGCGCCAGCGGGCTGAAGTTAACTGCGGATTGCGGGCGCCTTATGCATGCCATCCCGATCTGGACGACCTGTGGGCGCTGATCCAGGCCCGAACCCGGGATCTGCATGAGCTGAATCAACGCAACGGGGTGAGCCTTGAAGCACAAATGGCGCATGTCCGTTCCCTTAGCTCCGCGATAAAGGCACTTGCTCCGCAACAAATGTTCTATTGCGCCGACGGCGCTTCACATCATGGTATGCGGCTGCAAAATCTCGATATCAATGCCTGATTTTCATCGATTCACGCGACGTTAATACGCAACACTTTTCCTTCCTTTGTCGCCACGCCGGCGCATCAGGTAAAATCAACCGTGAGCTGCTGCGATACCTCGAGCGGCGATGATTTTCCATCCGGCGTATAGCGATAAACAAAATAAAAGGGTCCGCGCGCGCCCACCAAGCCAGTGCCCTGCCCGACAAGCGTGTGCAGCCGTACGTAGCGCTCCTTACCGCACAGCATCAGGCTAAATCCAGGCGGCGGCGCGGTACCCGTAATCGAATGTGCCAACGTAACTGATTTACGCGGCTGCGTTCAGGGACTTGCGCCGGCGCCGTAAACGTCGGCGAAGCTATCGGCAACACGCCGGCATCGACCTTGATTCCGTGTCGGCCGCCTGCGCCAACGGGACGCTCATCAACCATAACAGGAGGAAAAAAGGTATAGGAGGTCCTATCTACAGGAATAGATTGTCCCGCGGCCGGGAGGTGGCGGGATTGGGATTAGTCAACCGCCGCTCCAATCATCGTATTAAAGCGCACCGGCCGGTTGTCGGCGATTTCGGTACTGGCCAACACGGTCAGCTGCGGCAGTGAGCGGCGCAAAAAGCGTGAAAGCATGGCGCGCAGAATCGGATTGACCAGCAGAACCGTCGGCGCCCCCAGTGCCAGCTGCCGCTGCAGCGCCCGTTCGGCCTGGACCAGCAACCGATCCGCCACGCCAGGCTCTAGCGCGCCGCCGTTTTGTACCGCCTGTATCAGCACCTGCTCCAAAACCACCTCCAGGCCAATGACCTGAATATCCCCTGTACCGGGAAACCAGCGTTGGGTAATGGCGCGGGCCAATTTATGGCGTACCAGACTGGTTAACATGTCTACATCGTTTTGCTGCGGCGCATGTTCCGCCAGACACTCCACTATCGAGCGCATATCGCGGATCGAAACCTGTTCAGCCAGCAAATTTTGCAAGACTTTATGCAACGTCGTGAGCGAGAGCACATCCGGGATCAAATCCTCGGTAAGCTTGGGCATTTCACGACCCAAATGCTCCAGCAATTGCTGCGTTTCCTGGCGGCCAAACAGCTCCTCGGCATGCTGCATGAGCAACTGGTTGAAATGTGTCGCGACCACCGTGCTAGCATCCACCACGGTATACCCCAGCGCCTTGGCCTCATCGCACAGTACCTGGTCTATCCATACAGCCGGCAGGCCAAACGCGGGTTCCTGACACGGGTCGCCCGGCAGCGTATCGTTGGCGCTACCGGGATTGATGGCCATCCAGCACTCGGGATAGGTATCCCCGCAGCCGATTTCCACTCCGTGCAATAAGATGCGGTAGTGGGTCGGTGGTATTTCTAAATTATCGCGAATATGTACCACCGGCGGCAGATAACCCATTTCACGGGCGAATTTTTTGCGGATCCCCCGTATGCGCTTTAACAGTTCCGCTCCCTGACCGCTATCCACCATCGGGATCAGCCGATAGCCTACCTCTAATCCGAGGGTATCCTCAGTCTGCACGTCGTCCCAGCTTGCTTCCTCGTTTTGCCGGGTTTCCGGCGCCGGATTATCCCTCGGCGCGCCCCCCGCCGTCGCTTCCCCCCGCATCACCGTATGATGGCGCAGCAGCCACGCGATGCCGAGCAGCAGCAATGTGAATAACAGAAAGACGACATTCGGCATCCCCGGCACCAGTCCCAGCAAACCGATCACCGCGGCGGAGAGCATCATGACCCGGGGATTGTTGAACAACTGGCTGACCATCTGCTCACCCACGTCCTGATGGGTGGCCACGCGCGTGACAATAACGCCGGCGGCGGTCGAGATGACCAGCGCCGGTATTTGCGCTACCAACCCGTCGCCAATGGTCAACAGCGTGTAGGTATCTCCCGCGCGGCCGAGATCCATGCCGTGCTGCAAGACGCCGACCAACAAGCCGCCAATCAAGTTGATGGCCATGATCAATAAACCGGCGATAGCGTCACCGCGGACGAATTTACTGGCGCCGTCCATAGAGCCGTAAAAATCCGCCTCTTGTGTCACTTCCGCACGCCGCTGTTTGGCTTCTTCTTCGCCGATAAGCCCGGCGTTCAAATCAGCGTCGATAGCCATCTGCTTGCCCGGCATCCCGTCCAACACAAAGCGTGCGCCGACTTCCGCTATACGTCCGGCCCCTTTGGTAATTACCATAAAATTGATAATCACCAGAATGGCGAACACCACAATACCGATCGCAAAGTTGCCACCCACCAGAAAATGACCGAACGCGTCGATAACCTGCCCCGCCGCCGCTTCCCCCCGATGCCCGTGCAGCAGAATAACCCGCGCCGACGCCACATTGAGCGCCAACCTCAACAGGGTGGAAAATAACAACACTGTGGGAAAAGCGGCAAAATCGAGGGTGCGCTGCGTAAACATCGCCACCAGCAGGATCATTATCGATAGCACGATATTGAAGGTAAAAAAGAGGTCCAGGGCGAAGGGGGGCAAGGGCAGGATCATCATCGACAAAATCATGATGATGACGATCGGGCCCGCAAAGATTTGCCACCTGGTCTGGCTGAAATCGGTTAAATGCAGTTTAGCTACCAGGTTTACCATTAAAAATACTCCCTTTTGCACAATCCATTGCTTTCGGTACCGTGAGGTTGCCCGGTTGACGGGGCCGCAATCCCCCTTGTTTGCGCCAGCGACGCAAGCCATATACCCAAGCCAGCACTTCCGCCACGGCGCCATAGAGCGCCACCGGAATAGCGCTGCCTATCTCGCAGTGCCGAAACAGAGCCCGGGCCAGCGGCGGCGCCACCAGAGTCGGAATCCGATGCTGCTCCGCCCGCTGGCGGATATTCAGCGCGACGGCGCCGGCCCCTTTCGCCAATAACCGCGGCGTGGTCATACGCATTTGTTCATATTTCAGCGCCACCGCATAATGTGTCGGGTTGAGGATGACGACATCGGCCTTCGCCACATCCTGCATCATCCGCTGCTGCGCCTGTTGGCGCTGGCGCTGACGAATCAGGCTTTTCAGTTGCGGATCGCCTTCCTGTTCTTTGTATTCTTCGCGGATATCATGACGCGACATCCGCAGTTTTTTCATATGGCTGAATAACTGATACAGAATGTCGAACCCCACCACAGGGATGAGGGCCAGGATTATCACCAATACACACTGGCTGATGAGCGACAGGCTTTCAGCCATCACCCTGTGAGGTGCGCCCTGCGCCAGCTGTGTCATCCGCGGCCAGACAAACCACAACGCGGTGCCGCAGGCGCCGCCCACCAGGCAAACTTTAAATAGCGTCTTGATAAATTCGGCAATCATCTGCATAGAAAACAACCGTTTCAACCCGCTAAAGGGGTTCAACCGTTTGAGATCCAGGCTGACGGCTTTGCTGCTAAACATCACGCCGCCTATCAACATCGGTGCACCGGCGGCGACCAGCGTCACGCCGAGGATCAACGGTGCGCACGCCAGCAAGGCCTGACGCACCAGACCGGAAAATTGCGCCAGCAGCCAGTGCCGATCGCCGTTGATGTGGAAACTAAACGTCAGTCCGCTTTCCAGCATCAGTCCCATACCCTGGGCAAGATGCCCCCCCGCCAGCCATAACAGGCTCCAGCCCGACAGCAACATCAGCCATGACACCAATTCTTTGGAACGCGGGACCTGGCCTTCTTTGCGTGCTTTTTGTAGCCGGTGAGGGGTGGGCGCCTCGCTTTTTTCCAGATCGCTTTCTTCGGCCACGGTAATCTGCCCTTACCTAGTCAAAAAGTCATCTCAGGGCTTTTAGCCTACTTAACGCAAGATGATCTGATGAGGTGAAGAAACGCCGGATACGCGTGGCTTTTACCGGACGATGCACTCAGACGGCGGTCCATCAGGCCCCGATGACGCGGTAAGCGGTCTTACGACCGCGCCGCGCAGGCGTGAGTCAGGCAAATACGCAATAGCAGATAAAGATCTGAGGCGGGTCGCCGTGCCGGTGTAAGATGCAGCGCACCGCAAGCTCCCGCAGCAGGGTCAGACACGCCTCGTCGAGGGCTGAACACAGCGCATTAGCGTTAGGCATGTTGCGCTGAAAAGGGGGGCGACAGGCAGCGTCAGGGTGTGCCTGGTGGTCGATATCGGCGTGTTCTCGCCGCTGCCACCATTACCCTTTACCCTTGACCGGCGCGGACGACGCCGCGTCAGCTTGCGCCGCGGGTGACACCTCTGTCGCGGATGCGGCCTTGGGCGGGGCTGGCGCGACGGGCTTAGCGGATGAGGCGGGCGCCGATCCCTTGCCGGCCGGGGGCGAGGCCAATCGCCACAATTGCGCTGCCGCATCCTTGCCGCCGTCAATCTCTTCGCTGACGCTTTGCGTATTTTCCTGGCGGATAGCCTCTTCCTTCTCACGGGTCAGAATGACGATACTGATGCGCCGCTGGGCGGCGTTATCATCAACTTTTCCCGCCGGCGCCATGGTATTCGCCATGCCGATAACCCTGAGAATTTTATCGCCCGCCAACCCGCCTTCCACCAGTTCACGGCGCGAAGCATTGGCTCGATCGGTCGACAACTCCCAGTTACCATAACCACGCTCGCCGTTGAGATAAGGCTGATTATCCGTGTGTCCGGCCAGGCTTATGCGATTGGGCAAATTATCAAGCACCGGCGCAATAATACGCAAAATACTGCGCATATAAGGCGCAATCGCCGTGCCGCCGGTAGCGAACATCGGCCTTTTTTTACTGTCGATAATTTCAATACGCAATCCATCATGCACCAGCGTAATGCGCATATTCGGCTGCAATTCTCGCAGCCGCGGATCGTTGCGCAACATCTGCTCCAGACGATGGCGGGTATTCTTCAGACGCTGAATATCCCGCTGATGTTCCAGTTCACGCTGGCGCAGACGCGTCAGCCCGTCGGTGTCTTTCGCGTCAACCGGCAGCGGAATGTTACCCATGTTGAATTTACCGTTATGGGTCAGTGCCTCCTTCAAAGGCATCTTGAAATAGTCGGCGATCTGCTCGCGCTGCTGCGGCGTCGTTGCCCCCAGCATCCACATGACCATAAAAAATGCCATCATTGCAGTCATGAAGTCGGCATAGGCTATCTTCCACGAGCCGACATAATGATTAGCATTCTGCGCCCTGCGCCATTTGATCACAACCGGTGGTGAAGGCTTTTTCATGAATTAACCGTCGTTTCAGCCGATTCCATCAGACCAGCTTTTTTTATTCTGCGCAGGTGGGCTTCTAATTCATCGAAGGAGGGACGTTCGGAGGAGTAAAGGGTCTTGCGGCCGAATTCAATCGCGATCGGCGGCGCATAACCGTTTAAACTAGAGAGCAATGTCACCCTGATGCATTGCAACATCTTGATGTGCTCATCGCCTTTCTGCTTAAGCAACGCCCCCAGCGGCATAACGCAACCGTAGGCCAGGAGTATACCGAGCAGCGTTCCTACCATCGCATTGGCAATTAAAGCGCCGAGTTCGCCGGCAGGCCGGTCCGCCGCGGCTAGAGCATTCACTACACCCATCACCGCCGCAATAATACCGAAGGCGGGCAACGCATCACCCACCTGCAACAGGCTACTTACCGGGATATCATTTTCTTGTTCATAGGTTTCTATCTCCTCATTCATCAGCGCCTCAATTTCATAAACGTTAAGATTACCGCTGACCATGAGTCGCAGGTAATCAATCAGGAAATCGATAACCAATTTATCGGCTAGCAATGAAGGATAGTGGGCGAAAATGACGCTGTTGTGCGGATCGTCAATTTCTTTTTCCAGCGTGATCAATCCTGATTGGCGGCTTTTGGACAGCAGGCGATACATCAGCGCCATGACATCCATATACATCGCTTTATTATAACGCGATGAATGAAACAAGCGCGGAAACGACTTTAAGGTAGCAAATATGGCCTTTCCATTATTTCCTACAATAAAGGTACCTAATCCCGCCCCCACAATAATCATAAACTCCGCTGGCTGAAACAAAGCGCCGAGTTGCCCTTCTGCCAACAAAAATCCACCAAAAATCGACATAAACACAATGATATAACCAACGATAACTAGCACGGTGATCCCTTACAAGATGGTGACATCCGGAAAATGAACGTTGTATCCAGTGGTGGAATAATCCGTTTGTGAAAAGGGTATTCAGTGCACACTGTTCAACATGGCTTTACATTGCACATATTCCGTTGTCTCAAGTTATATATGCGATTATCGGCGGCGGCATGGGAAAGTTTACGCTTTTTAACAGCCCTTGAAGGGGGATGGCAAAAGCTGCAAACAAAGTTATGGGGCGGGTGAAAGGCATAAGTAATAAATGCTCCCCCACATAGCTTGCAGCGCGTTTGACCCAGTAATTGGCTGTCGATAAAACGGAGCAATATCCAGGCTCGGGTCAACCCGAGCAACGGCCCGCCATCCTGACGCTGCGGGCACAGCTCAAGATACAGCCTATAAGCTTTTATCATTGCCTCGATTGTCGGGATATTTCCTACGCGAATCAGGCAAAGATAAGCGTTGTAAAAGGCGGAAGAGTGTATATTTTGCTCCCATGACAGAAACCAGTCTGCGGAAAATGGCAACAATCCTTTAGGTGCCGGCGTTCCTTTGACTTCCTTATACAATCTTAGCAATCGACTGCGGCTCAGGCAGGTTTCATTTTCCAGAATGGGTAGCCGGGCGCCAAGCGCAATCAGCTCCATGGCCAGCTGTATGTCCCTGGATTCCTGCATGATACTTTTCCTGTACACGGGATCATTCCTTAAGCAAACGGGTAGGATCGGGAGTCGCTGAATTAAGCAACTGCGTAGACAGCACAATCCCTGTATGGACCTGCTGTAACTCATCGACACGGGATTCGCGCGTCAGGCAATTGATGATCTGTTCGTCGTCCAGGCGCAGCAGGCAAATAAGCTGATTGATCTCGCCAAGCTTTATCAATTCAGACAGTGAAAGTCCCGCCAGTTTATCGAGCGTGTCTTCACCCACTCCCAGGCGGAATCCCGCTACCTTCTTATCTTTTTTGATAAGCTCCTGGGCAAGTAAGAGATAGGATAGATTTATTTCATGTATATTCCTGAGAAGGTTATCACTACTCATCATCGATGCATCCTTGTTATTTTAATAGCAAAGGAGAGTTAAGCATTAATGACCGCAAAGCATTAAAGAGAGATATCGGTCACCAGGCACTTATTTAAACTTACACTTAGCAAGTTAATAGTTTATTAACTTTGCAATTACTGCCCTAGGGCGCTATTTATAATGGCCTAACCGAAAGCATTATTATCTTAACCACGCCACCCATGCAAACATATTTTTTACCATCCATCTCAGGCGGCAATTAATGATAAGTAACAGTCATCCTACGCGCTAATTCGGCGTACAATAGCCTAACACTTTATTATTTATCCATTGATCAAAAAAAGAAATTACATCACTGCCTCATTAGTAAATCCATAATCCGCTGATTTAATGTTTCGGCGGACATTTATGTTACATGGTCTGTGACGCTTGCGATTGACCACACAATATACATACTAGTTATAT
The DNA here is from genome assembly GCF_000010085.1 of Sodalis glossinidius str. 'morsitans'. Lineage (NCBI taxonomy): Bacteria > Pseudomonadati > Pseudomonadota > Gammaproteobacteria > Enterobacterales > Bruguierivoracaceae > Sodalis > Sodalis glossinidius. The sequence continues at coordinate 41,223 of NC_007712.1, read as the reverse complement.
TGCAATACAAATAAAAAATCGCATTTTTACGTGCTAACCCGTCATTAGTCACACTTGTAACTTACATTAAAAAACACAGCCTTAATCATCGCTTATTTTGCCAATTAAATATCGTTTCAGCCGGTTAAAATCACTGGCTATCATTTGAACCGATAATTAGCAACGCTAACCTTTTTACCTTATTTTGCCTCCGTCGGACTAAATGGGCTGTCGTAATAACACGTGGACTTGCCCGATGGCGGGATATTAATCGCTGTCCCTCCACCGCAATCCAGACCGGCGGCGCGAAGGAGGGTGCCGTTGATATGTCGAATAGCGCTGTCGCGACAACGACACGGGAGAGCGTCATCATAACCGTCAATGCCATTTTAGGTTAAGCAAGGGTAATCATTGCCGGCGTGTTGAAGCCCTTCTGTATCGCGTTAGCGGTTTTTACCGCCCGGGGCATATCGCCAGAAAGCGCGAAGCGGTAACGACAGGACAAAAAAAACAGCGGACCTTTTCAGGCCCGCTGTTAGTAGCGATAACGTGCGGCTTGTTGCATCACGCTAAGGCATAAAATTGGTCGGTGAGAGAGGATTCGAACCTCCGACCCATACGTCCCGAACGTATTGCGCTACCAGGCTGCGCCACTCACCGTAATGCGGGCGCATATTACTGCGCCGCGCTACAGGCGTCAATCCCTTTTTCAGTAAATACCGTCAACTGTTTACAAACTCATCAGCCACGATTAACCGTGACGGCCGACGACAATGCAGAGGGTTTCTGGCACCAGTTATTTTGCGCTTTGATACCCCCGTTCGGCGACCGATATCCCAGGCACCCCAGCAGGGTATCGAACAATTCTTCATGCCGATGGATCACACCTGCGCGCTGCTGAGCCTGCAGACGCCCGAATGCCTCATGATTCTCGGGGTTAGCCAGGAAAGCATTGGATGCCCAGACCATCATCGGCACGCGGAACTGCTACGGCGGCGCCATGTCGCGCGGCGTACCGTGCAGGTGATAATTCTCATCAATAGACTCGCCGTGGTCGGCGGCATAAAACACCAGCGCTTTTTTATCGCGGACCTGATCGATGACATTATCGATGAAACTGTCGGTATACAGCACGCTGTTATCAAACGCGTTGATCAGCTGTGCTTTGCTGCAGGCCTGATCGACACCGATACACTCCGGCTGATAACGGACAAAACTGCTCGGATAGCGCTGGGAGTACAGATAGTGCGATCCTTCGGTGTGCAATATAACTAAATGCTTGCCCTGCGGATGGCGCGCCAGCGATTCCTTCAACTCGTCAACCAACAGCATATCGTCAACAAATTTGCCGTCGTTGCGCTTCTCTGAGGAGATCATTTCACGGAAGGCATAATTATTGGCGTCGGTGTTATTGTAAAACCACACCTCGCTTTGCATGGCGAATAGCTCGAAGGTAAGCCCAATTTACGCATCACGGCAAAGACATTTTGCTCTTTTAGCATGCGCTGCGGATTATCGAGCGTTCCCCCTTCGCGCACAAACATACAGCGTAGGGAGAGTTTGGTGGAGGTGTCGCAGGAATGCCCGCGGAACGCCACCAGATTTTTCTCGCGGGACAATTTCGGCGTGGTATCACGTTCATAGCCCAGCAGGCCCATATGATCCCAGCGGGTCGTCTCGCCGATAATAAACACGACATAGGTATCATCAATGCCCGCCGGCGGGATATAGGCAAACTGTTTGGCGGGATCAAACAGGCTCTCGTTATCCTGGCTTTCATCAAGACGCGTATAGGCGAATAGCCCAAGCGCCGCCAGCCAGTTCGACGGCAGATACGAGTGCGCCACCAAACCGCCATAGCTGGGCATATCGATATTAGTGATGCGTTCACGCAAATTTTGCGCTTTATCCTGATAACGCACCGGCAACCACACCAGCGCGAGTACCACCAACAGCCCCAGCAGGGATTTCAGCCGCCTTCCCGGCGTTTTCATTTGCTGAAACAGAGTATCCGCGAGGGCATTTTGCCATATCAGCAGCAGCGGCAGGGCGCTTACCCCTACCATCCAGACCAGGAATTTTACGCCCACCACCTCGCGGGATAGATCGATATCGGTGGTCATGACCGAGGCGATGATGCCGTAACCGATAACGACATTGAAATAAGTCATGTAGTAGCTGGCAGCAACCGAGATCAGTACCAGCAATGACGCCACGACGCGATACAACAGGCGCCCGCCGAACGACAGTATCCACATCAAAAAGAAGGTAGAGAGGATGGCGGCGGTGATTTCGGTTAATGCGATGACCATATGCCCGACCGTTGAGGACGGGTGCAGCATATCGAATCGATGGATAAAGACCGAGAGATTGAGGAACAGGCCGATATAGATGGCAAGCAGCAGGGAAAGCGTCTGGTGTGACAGTGTTTTTACAATTTTCATTTAAGGCAAAAGCCCAGCAAAGATAAGGTCGTGACGGCCACAGGGCTTAACACTGACGCAACGACAGGCTAAATTCGATGGTAATTGAGCAGCGCAATAGTGACCGATTGAAATTTTTTGACAAGGAAAATAGCAAAAAGTTTTCGCACAAGCGCAGCGGGAAACGAAACGCGGGCATGAATACGCCGGAGGACGATTCCCCCGGCCATTCAGAGAAGGTATTAAGCGGTAATGACCTGCAGAGAGACATCGATGTTATTGCGGGTAGCGTTGGAATACGGGCACACCACATGGGCTTTCTGGACCAGATCTTCCGCCACGCTGCGCTCGCCCACCGGTAAATGAATCTCTAGCTGAACCTCAATGGCAAAACCGGTGGCGATCGCCCCGATACCGACAGTGCCTTCGATAAAGGTTTCGGACGGCAGCGGGGTTTTGGTCTGCGCGGCGACATGTTTCAGCGCGCCAAGGAAACAGGCCGAATAACCCGCGGCAAACAGTTGCTCGGGGTTGTGAACGCCCCTCCCTGTCCTCCCATTTCTTTAGGCAGACCCAATTTGACATCCAGCACGCCATCGGAAGACGTTGCACGCCCGTCACGGCCACCGGTAGCTTTTGCTTTCGCGCGATATATTACTTTCTCGATCGACATAAAGACTCCTTTGTTGGGGGTAAAAGATTTCCCGCGCACGGAAAAATATAACTAACGATTAAATCGCTTACTATATAAATTAGTGAAAGACATACGCCTGATGTGACCCGATCAGACTCCCGCGTTACCGGTCGTCACCACTGCGCCAAATGGCCGCGCAAGGTCTCCAACTCGCGTTTCAGCGCTCCAAACTCTTCAGCGCTGCACGACGAAGCGCAGAGAATATCTGCCGGGATGGTCGCCGCCAGCACGCGCAACGAACGCCCCTTATCCGTCAGGCGGATAATGACTTTCCGCTCGTCATCGGCGGAGCGAAAACGTCCCAGCAGGCCCGCGCTCTCCATACGTTTGAGTAGCGGCGTCAGCGTCGCGGAGTCGAGGAACAATCGCTCGCCAATGTCGGACACCGTGACCGCATCCCGCTCCCAGAGCACCAGCATCACCAAATATTGAGGATAGGTCAGGTCCAGCTTGGCCAATAATTTGCGATAAACCTTATTCAGCGCCAGATTGGCCGAATAGAGGGAAAAGCAAAATTGCTGGTCCAGCAACAGCAGTACGTCGTCTTGGCTATTATTCGCGGAAGTGTTCATAGCAAAGATTATAGATAGCGCACGATATAGTAGCAAGTCATTTCCTGGTCTATAATGACTTAATGAAGTTTGATGACCGCTATGGCGGCGCGACAATCGGAGGGCAGATTATGCCGACACTTGAGCAGCGAGCGCGACACTTCGCCCGCGATGCCCATGGGAAACTCGATCAGCGCCGCAAATACACCCAAGAGCCCTACATCATCCATCTGGCCGCCGCCTGGCTCCACGATACCGTAGAAGATACCGGCGTAGATACAGCAGCGTTTTGGCGCCGACGTGGCTGAACTGGTGGAGATGCTAACGCTGCCGCCCTTCCCCACCCAGACCTCACGCGTGGTTAAACAACAGGCCGCCCTGCGCCATTTAGCTGACGCCTGCGATGAAGCGAAGACCATCAAATTGGCGGACATCATCGACAATACATGCTCGCTTATCGGCTATGATGCCGGCTTCACCAGCGTTTATCTGATTGAAAAAAAACTTCAGCTAAAGGTATTGCGCGTCGGTGATAGCCGACTATGGCACGAGGCGGAACGGACACTGGACAAAGGCTTGCAGACATTGCGTCAGCCGCCCCATTCAATCAGCGATGAGTGGTTTAAACAATTAACCGTCAGCTATCAAAACAACCCGCAGCGGCTGCACGGCGGTTAAAAACGCCGGGGCGGGCAATTTTCGATAGGGCAGCTTGAGCAAGGATGGTACCCTATATTCCCACCTCACTTTTGCTCGGTGTAAGTACTGACTATGGAAGCCTGGAAGGTCAATATTATATCGGTCTGGCTGGGATGCTTTTTTACCGGCCTGGCGATGAGCCAAATCCTGCCTTTTTTGCCGCTGTATGTGGAACAACTCGGCGTCCGCTCGCACGAATCTCTCAGCCTTTGGTCCGGTATGGTGTTCAGCGCCACCTTTTTAGTGTCGGCCATCGTGTCGCCCCTGTGGGGCAGTATGGCGGACCGCCGCGGGCGCAAGCTGATGCTTCTGCGCGCCTCGCTTGGTATGGCGGTAGTGATAGCCCTGCAGGCTTTCGTCACCAGCGTCTGGCAATTGCTGTTGCTGCGCGCGTTGATGGGGCTGACCTCGGGGTATGTTCCCAACGCCATGGCGCTGGTGGCGTCGCAGGTGCCGCGGGATAAGAGCGGCTGGGCGTTCGCCATACTGTCGACCGGCCAGGTTTCCGGGGTGATTATCGGTCCACTGCTCGGCGGTTTTATGGCCGACCATCTCGGTCTGCGGGTGGTCTTTCTTATCACCGCCGCGCTGATGACCGTCAGTTTCCTCATTACGCTTGTGTTAATCAAAGAACGAGTGGTGACGGTAAAAAAGGCCGATCAACTGCACGGACGGGCAGTATTCGCCGCGCTACCCTACCCACGGTTGATTCTGACGCTGTTTGTCACCACCATGATGATTCAGCTGACCAACAGTTCCATCAGCCCGATCTTGACCTTATTTATTAAAGAGCTCTCTAGCGACCATGATAACTTGGCGTTCATTAGCGGTGCGATTGCCGCGGTGCCGGGGGTGTCGGCGCTGCTGGCCGCTCCGCGCCTTGGCCGCTTAGGGGATCGTATTGGTACGGCGCGCGTGCTGATGACGGCGTTAGGCTGCCTGATTGCGCTGTTTTGCATCATGGCGCTGGTCAGAACGCCGCTACAGCTGGGAATATTACGCTTTTTAATGGGATTTGCCGAAGGGGCGTTGATGCCGGCGGTGCAGACGCTGCTGGTAAAATACTCAAGCGATCAGGTCACCGGTCGCGTTTTTGGCTACAACCAGTCGTTTATGTATCTGGGAAATGTTGCCGGCCCGCTGGTGGGCTCCAGCATTTCGGCATTGCTGGGCTTTCGCTGGGTCTTTATCGCCACCGCCGCTCTGGTGCTGATCAACACCTGGCAGTTGCATGCCGGGATACACAAACTTAGCGTCGCGCGCGAGCGGAAATCCGTCTAAGGACAACAGCTTAGATCCACGGATAATGACCACCCATTTGGACCACCATGACCCCAGCACATACGGCGATGAAAAATAGAAAGACTAGCAGAATTCGGGTCATGGCGTTTCTCCTCTTGTTGGTTAACGTCTGAAACCAGCGCCCCCTGGCCGCTAATCATCCCACGTCAGGGGCGCCGATCCGGTTCGGAATTGTCTGTTTTTTTAGACGGCCCGGACTATAACTATAGCCGCCACGCGCGAAAGTAAAACCGCCATTGCGTTAAGGGCAAAAAAAGACCGGCGCAGAGGCCAGCCGGTCGAGCCTGTCATTGCAGCTTATTTGAATACCTTGAAGCGGGTTCCATCGGAGATATACGTCTTTTCACCAGCGGGGTTCTCAATCGAGCCAAACGGCATCTGCGCCTGCAATTTCCAGCTGTCCGGCAGCTGCCAGGTCGCTTTGACTTCATCGTCAATCAGCGGGTTATAGTGCTGCAAACTGGCGCCGATCTTTTCCTACGCCAGAGCGCTCCAAACCGCGAATTGCGCAATCCAGGTGGAATGTTCGGACCAGATCGGAAAATTATCGGCGTAAGCGGCAAATTGTTTTTGCAGTTCATCGATGACCGTGGTGTCTTCAAAAAACAGAATCGTACCGGCGCCGGCGGCAAAGGACGATAATTTGTTTTCGGTCGCTCCAAAGGCTTCCGCCGGCACAATTTTTTTCAACGTGCCTTTGACAATGTCCCACAGCTTTTCATGCGCATGGCCAAATAAAACCACGACGCGCGAGCTTTGCGAGTTAAACGACGAAGGGCTGTGCTTCACCGCCTCTTTGACCAGCGCGGTAATGGCGTCCGACGACAGTGGAACGTTTTTGCCGAGGGCATAAATGGAGCGGCGCGCAGCTATGGCGTCGATAAAAGCATTACTCATAGTGAAGCTCCTGCAAAAGAGAAGGGATCGGCGGCATACGCCAGCCGTCATAATTCATTGAATAGCTTAAGCCTTATTAGCGTGCTCTGTAAATCATCCCCTTGGCGCAAAATGTTGACTATGCTGATAGGACTTAACGCAAAAATTCTGAATGTCACTCGTTATGATGATTGAAACCCTTTCCTTGACTGACGCCGTCAAGGGCGTTCCTAACAATACATTACCGGTGGTGATTTACCGCGGGGTGATCCCCGGCGGCACAGTACATCCAACGGTGTGGCTTGAAAGGCATTTCGCCGCCAACGGCTGGCCGGCGCAATGGTGCTACGGCATTTATCCCTTTACGCATTTTCACAGCAATACCCATGAACTGCTTGGCGTCTACGCCGGCCAGGCGCAGATCCAGCTGGGCGGCGAAACCGGGCCGGCGTCGGTCATAAAGCCATTGAGACCAGCGCGGATTTGAACCAAATGAACAAACTCACCGCCGCGATGAGCACGACGGCAAGCAGAAATACCACCGCCGCCAGCGGTGTAACACGTTTGTTATCCAGCGTCAGCAGACCAATCGCGCGGCCGAAAATGGCATACAGCAGATAATAAACCATGTTGCCGTTGATAAATAAGTTCACCGGCACGATCTTCACGTCCGCCAGATGGCCGGCGCTTAACGCTTTTAACTGAATCAACGGCGACAGCAAATAGAGAGCAATAGCAGCGTAGAAATACCATAAATGATATTTTGTAATATCCCTGACAGTGCCTGTTGCGCGCTGATAGGGGTAAGCAAGGCCATATAGACCAGCCCTACCACACTGTAGAACAGTAAACAGCCCGCCAGACGAAAAAGGTGTTTCTTTGTCGCCGCACGTTCGCCGTAAAACAGATAGCCGGAAATCATCATAAAGAGCGGCACCGCCACGCGCGAAGCCGAATTGAGCATATTGGCGAACATCCAATTATGTTCCCCTACGATATTGCTGTGAGTTACATAATAGGTAGTGTATATATCACCACCATCATACAAGCGCAGCCGTGCAGATTGTCTATCCAGATAAATTTTTTTTTGTAGCTATCTGCGTCATCCTTTTCCCCGGCCGGCGGTCAACAGCTTGATCATCAAATAGTTAGATTATCTTAACTAATTATTTAAAAGGATATATCTTTGTCCGAATTGTGCTAACGGCAACGCAGGACTTGCGACTTTGTCAATTTGTATGCAAAATAGCCGACCAGTATCGCTGATGCCGTCAGATAAAGTCGTTTTATCATTTAATTTCAATTGGTTATATCATGAAGTCTTCTATTTCTTCCCCCGCCCTTTTAGGCCGGGGGCGTTGCTGTTTCCGCTGTGCCTGGTGTTGTTTGAATTTGCCGTTTATATCGCTAACGACATGATACAACCAGGCATAATGGCCGTTGTGGAAAGCTTCAACGTTAGTCATGAATGGGTGCCGACGTCGATGACCGCTTATTTGGCGGGCGGCATGGTGCTGCAGTGGTTATTAGACCCCCTGTCCGATCGTCGCAGCCGTCGTCCGATGATGCTGGCGGGGGTTATACTTTTTATCGGCGCATGCCTGGGTATTTTGCTGGTAAATACCATCGAACAGTTCATCGCCATGCGTTTCCTGCAGGGCTTTGGCGCGCAATGCTGGAGACCGCCACCCGTTTGGGCGAGCCACTGTCGCCGGCATCGCTGTGGGCTGATTACCGCGTCATCCTCAGCAACCGCCAGTTTTTGTACGGTGCGATAGCCATAGGCTGCGCCTGCCTGCCGCTGCTGTCGTGGCTGGCACAGTCGCCGGTGATCCTGATGGGCGACCACTGCCTGACCGCTGTAGAATATGGCTTGCTACAACTGCCAATCTTTGGCGGGCTCATCGTAGGTAATGTCACGCTGGCACATTTAAGTGGCAAGCGCGCGGTTGATAGGCTTATCAAATTCGGCGCGGTCCCTATTCTTGGCGGGCTGCTGGTCTCCACCGCCGGCATGAGCCTGTATGCTTTTGGCGTCGGCGTCGCCAATGCCTTTCGCCGACGATGCAGACGCGTTGCCCGTCCCGCTATCCACCGCCGACGCCACGCCGGACGTGCCTGCCAGTCCGGCGGCAGCCATCATGAGGAATAATGCGATTTTGATATTATGCCTGGTCATAGTCCTCAATCCTTCTCCGCAATGGTGCTCCATTAAACGTAGCAAGGGCCTCTGAATTACGCAACTTACTGAAAAAAACTGTTTAGGTAAAGTCAACCGCTTGCCCGGGTTGAGGGTTTGCATCGCTCGCCCGAGCAGCGAATAATAACGCCCTACTAGCATTGCGGGAGAAAACCATCTGAAACACACCGCTTTCCACGCTGAGGACGACCGGCCCTGCATGCGTCAATCCAGCGCATGGCGCTGAAAGCGCAGCGCCATGCGCTGGATCGATTGCAAGAAGTGCAGCCCATCGGCCAGCTTACGGGCTGCACTCACGCCGCAGCCTGGATCTCGCCGGAAGGGGAACTGTGCTATGGCACCGAGGACGTCGGCCGCCACGTGGCGGTGGAGGTTGCCGAACGCTGCGGCTTGACGTTGGTAGGGTTTAGTAAACCGGGACGCGCCATGGTCTTTACCCACCCGACGCGGATCGTTGAAGACGTAAGTTAACCTTATTCTTTTTAAAGTCACCGATAAACGTTTTATTCAACATTTAATTAACTATAATGATCGGATTGCTTACGCGACCCTAACATGCATTTAAAGGGGGCCGGTTCAACTAAAATGGAGAGATTGATATGAGCTTTACGCTACCTTCCCTGCTTTATGGCTATGACGCCCTGGAACCGCATTTCGACAAAGAAACGATGGAAATTCATCACACTAAACACCATCAGACCTATGTCAATAACACCAATGGCGCCTTGGAAAGCCTGCCAGAATTTGCCAACTTGCCCGTCGACGACTTGATCCAAAAACTGGACCAGCTTCCGGCGGACAAAAAGACCATGCTGCGCAACAACGCCGGCGGCCATGCCAATCACAGCCTGTTCTGGAAGGGGTTGAAACAAGGTACGACCCTGCAGGGCGAACTGAAAAGCGCTATCGAACGTGATTTCGGCAGCGTTGACGCGTTTAAGGAAGCGTTCGAGAAGGCCGCCGCCACCCGCTTCGGTTCCGGCTGGGCCTGGCTTGTGAAAAAAGACGGCAAACTGGCCATCGTGTCCACCGCCAACCAGGACAACCCGCTGATGGGCGAAGCGATTTCTGGGACTTCCGGCTACCCGATCCTGTGCCTGGACGTCTGGGAGCACGCATACTATCTGAAATACCAGAACCGCCGCCCGGACTACATCAAGTCATTCTGGAACGTGGTGAACTGGGATGAAGCGGCCGCACGTTTCAGCCACTCCTGATCCGGCTCCGCGGCGCACACCGACACCGGTTAGCGCCCGCCCGTCCCCGCCCCAGCGGGGATTTTTTTGCCCGCGCGTCGGCGAATTAATGCGCGGCCAGGCCGGAGTCAAGTCCGTGACAACAGCAGTGACGCAGGTGCAGCTATTTATTCGCGGAGGAGGTAGGCCTTAGGTGAGGGCGACCGCCGGTCCGCAGGCGCCGCGACCGCAAGGCGAACGCGCCGACGTGAAATCCGGCGCGGCGGCTATTTAAGCAATAGCCGATCGGAGAACGCCTTTTTGGCGCTAATTCGCACCAGATATTCGGTGGCGGAAAGGACCATCGTGGAGCGCACCATTTGCTGGTAGCGCTGCCGTTGCATCTTCGTCAGTGCTTCATCCTCCGGCGCGCGCGAGATTTGCGGCGATGGCGGAAACGCGGCGACACAATGCAACTCGCCAAACGGCCCCAAAATTTCATCGTCGGTAAAGCGATAATCGCCTGGATCCTGCTTCAGTTCTTCATGCAGCGCCATCAGCAGTTCGGCGTCTTCGTACTCCTGGCGGCTTATCACCCCGAGCGCATAAACCAATTTCAGGCGTACCGACAGTTCCACCAGCGGCCCGGCTCCCACCAGCAGCGGCTCCACGGCGTATTTGACCGCATAGTCATCCTTGCGGAACACCTGCGTCACCAAAATGGCTACTGCTTCCGCCAGCAGCGTAATCGCCGCCCGCAAAAACTCCCGCACCGTGGTTCCGGCATTCAGGCGTTCGAGCACGCTGTTTTCCAGCAGCTGAGTGTTTTCCGTCATGTTGCACACCATGTAGCGGGCCAGGGGGCAGAAGCGTGTCCGCCCCCGGTTCTGTCGGTTACTGCATGGCGTTATAGGCATTCACCACTTGCGCGACAACTTCACTGTCTTCTTCAAGGCCGGAGACTTTGGCCAGCGCCGCCTGCGGACCGACCTCGGCCAGCAATGCCGCCCACTCTTTCGCCTGCGGGTCCTGGTCGCTGTGATAGTGCATAGCCGCGGCGATGCCGGTCACCAGATTAGCATCGCCAAGACCGTATTCCAACGTACCGCGCAAGGGCTTGATTAACCGATCGCCAGCGCCCAGTTTGCGCAACGGCTGCCGGCCAACGCGTTCCACGTCGTCATGCAAATAGGGATTTTCAAAGCGCTGAAGAATTTTGTTGATATAGGCGGCATGCTTTCGTGCATCAAAACCATAACGATTAATAAGCACCGCTCCGCTCTCCTCCATCGCGCCTTTTACTGTCTGGCGGACAGCCGGATCCAGAATGGCATCGCGGATGGTCTGATGGCCGGCGAGCTGGCCCAGATAAGCGGTAATGGCGTGGCCCGTATTCAGAGTAAACAGCTTACGCTCCATAAACGCCATCAGATTGTCGGTCAGTTCCATACCGCCGAGAGCGGGCGGGACGCCTTTGAATTGGGTTTTATCCAAAATCCACTCGCTAAAACTCTCGACCGTCACCGCCAGCGGGTCGTCGCTGCCCGCTTCAACCGGCGGCACGATGCGGTCCACGGCGGAATCGACAAAGCCGACATGCTGGTCAACCCAGGCATGATAGCGCGGCTCCAGCGCATTAAGCACATGCTGCTTAAGCTGGCTGGTGCCGCGCACCATGTTCTCACAGGCGATAATGTTCAGCGGCTGCGTGCCACCGCCGTCATGTCGCTTAACCAGACCGCGGGCAATGGCGGGCGCAATGCGTTCAAGGATCTGCGGACCGACCGCCGCCGTCACCAAATCCACGCTGGCGATAAGCGCAACAACGTCGTCGCTGCCGCTATGCACCGCGCTGACCCCGCGAACGGTCTCTACCTGGGCCTGTTCACCCACTACCCGCACCTGGTATTGGTGGCGCTGGTTCAGCGCGTCGAGAACCTGCTGGTTTACATCGGCGAAAACAACCTCAACACCGGCATCGGCCAACAATTTACCGATAAACCCGCGGCCGATATTCCCTGCTCCAAAATGTAATACTTTCATAACGTTAACCTTGAATTATCTAAGCAAAAAAGGGGCCATAGCAGGCCCTTTCGTTTCTTGCGTCAATGACCCGCCCGCATGCCTGGTCAGGACGCTTTGCCGCTCGCCAGCAGTTCCAGGACTTCCTGCACGTCGGTGGTGTGGCTTAACCGCGCGATCACCGATTCATCGTCCAACGCGTTGGTCAAACTGGTGATGACCTGAATGTGCTCATTATTACGGGCGGCGATCCCGATCACCAGTCGGGCAATATCCTCTTCCTCATCGCCAAAGCGAACGCCGTCAGGGTACTGGCAGAATACGACGCCGGTACGCAGGACGCGGTCCTTCGCTTCGATAGTGCCATGGGGCACTGCGATGGACTCACCCAGGTAAGTCGAGGTCAGTTTTTCACGATCCATCATCGCCTGAACGTATTCGGGCTGGACGTAACCCCCTTTCACCAGTTGTTCACCGGCGAAGCGGATAGCCTGCTCTTTGTGGTCTGCATGTTGACCGAGAAAAACGTTGTCCGCAGTGAGGCGGAACAGGTTTTGTTCGCCATCTTCAAAGCTGTCGTTCAACGTTGTCATTACTCTTTGCTGATTATCCCCACTTTTTTGTACCGCTACCAGACGCGCGGTCAAATCGCTGTAAAGCTGGCTGTCGAGGAAGTTATTCAGCGAAATATGCTGCGCCTGCGGCGCATGACGCATTGCAAGTTCGGTCAGATCGCGATGGGTTATCACCAGATCAACATCGTCGGGTAAATTATTGATGGCGCTATTGGTCACGCTGATGTTCTTCAGCCCGGCCTCGTTCACCTTTTTACGCAAGACGCCGGCGCCCATGGCACTCGACCCCATGCCGGCATCGCAGGCCACGATAATTTTCCACACCGAACTTAAATCACCCGAAGCACCTGCATTGACGGGAGCGGCCACGCCTTTGGACTGGGCTTTCATATCCTGCACACGGCGTGAAGCCTCGGCTAAATTGTCTTCATCGCCGGTGGCGCGTGAGCTCTTGAGCAAAATGGACGAGATGACGAAAGAAACAGCGAAAGCGGCAACAATAGCGGCCAAGTTGGCGAAATAGGTGCCTTTGGGCGTCATGGCTAATACGGCCAGGATAGAGCCCGGGGAAGCCGGCGAAACCAGACCGCCGCCCAGCAGATTCAGCGTGAATACGCCAGTCATACCGCCGAGGATAACCGCGATCAACAAACGCGGATTCATCAGCACATAGGGGAAATAAATTTCGTGGATACCACCCAGGAAATGAATGATGGCTGCACCGCCGGCGGATTGCTTGGCGTTACCACGGCCAAATATCATATACGCCATCAGGACACCCATACCCGGGCCGGGGTTGGCTTCAATCAGGAAGAATATCGATTTACCGGTCTCGGTTGCCTGCTGAATGCCCAGCGGCGAGAAGATGCCGTGGTTGATGGCATTATTTAGGAACAGAATTTTGGCCGGCTCGACGAAAACGGACGTCAGCGGCAGCATGTTATAGGTCACCATCAGGTGAACGCCAGCCGCCAGCCCTTTTGACAACATTTCTACCAGCGGACCGACGGCCAGGAAGGCCAATACCGCCAGCAACATACCGATAATACCGGCCGAGAAGTTATTAACCAGCATCTCGAAACCGCTTTTAATTTTACCGTCCACGGCGCGGTCGAAGCGTTTGATAGCCCAACCGCCGAGAGGACCGGCAATCATTGAGCCGAGGAACATCGGCATATCGGCACCGGCGATCACCCCCATGGTGGTAATCGCGCCGACGACGCCACCGCGTTCGCCACCCACCATCCGGCCGCCGGTATAGCCAATCAGCAGCGGTAGCAGGTAAGTGATCATCGGGCCGACCAATTTGGCCAGCGTCGCGTTGGGTGTCCAGCCGGTAGGAATAAACAGCGCGGTGATGATACCCCAGGCGATGAAAGCGCCAATATTGGGCATCACCATATTGCTGAGGAAGCGGCCAAAGTTCTGCACTATGACCTTGATATCCGATGAAGACATAAAACTCACCCCTATTGAAACGCGCTATACAATAAGAGCGCGTGAAATTTGTTGCGGCAGTGTTGCATCATCCGCCGGTATTACTATTGGCAGCGCGACTCTACCACGCTCTTTTGTTATAGAGTAGCGATGTCAATTATTGTGATGCTAATCACGAGCCCTCCCCTATTTAGGGCTATCTGAGTGATATTCATCACAAAAAACCCCTGAAATAAAACTACATTTATGCATTACCGACCAGATTAAGCGCCACATTGTGATATATATCACATCATTGGTTATCTTATTTATAATTAAAATGAGATTTAAATCACAAAAAATTATTATCCGACTGCCACTGAGGGCACAGTCTTATTGAAAGCACGCCTGTAACGAGGATAGGACTTAGAGATCAATGGAAAAGGTGTAACAAAGTTACCGCTAAAAGAAGTCCCCCAAAGGCGAAGCCTTCGCAGCTAGACATAATCGGATGAGACACGCCGGCGCAGGCCCGCCATGGAGGCCGGCAGGAAATGTTGCTCAGGTGCAGCCTAGGGTTAGCCGCTCAGTGGCCTAAACTAAAAAAGACAGGTCGCCACCGCCAGGGTAGCAGCCTAAGGCCGCGGGGGACGCTATCAGGCCAGCCTTACACCGACCTTTGGAAATCACTCCCCCTGGGCGAGGGTGATGACACCCCCGGGGGGGGGATACCATCATGTCAACAGCGCGCCCGCGCCGTTTTGCGCCTGTAGCAACTGCTGGTGCTGGTGCTGGTTTTGCAGCCCGGTCATGAGCTCATTGTATTACGTCACTTGCAGTTGCGTGGGGAAGCTTACCGCCCCGCCATCAAAGCTGGGCTGGCCCTGCCCCGTCTGCATGGCGAGAAAATCCCCCACGTGAACCAGCTGTTCCGCCAGTGAAGAAGCGGCGCCAATACCCGGTGTGACTTTCTGCACCGGGCCGGTCACCAGCTTGTCGTAGGCCTGCGCGTAGACTTTTTGCAGATCTTCAGGCTGCTTGAGCGCGGCGCGAGCATCGTCCGACTGTTTCCTGGCGCGGGCCAACCAGATCGGGCGCCAGCATATTCAACGCGCCTCTCGCCTGCGCGAGCGTCCGCCGATGGGACAGGTAATCCTGGGGCACGCGGATTTGGCTTATCTCATCCAGCACCGGTACCAGTGAACCGTTAACCGAGCTGAGGAATTTGTCGCTGAAAGTTTGCAAAATCTGGTAATCATTAGCGTAAGGGCCAAACTGCTCCTTTTGCGCCACGCTCAGGGTGGGGATCCGTTCACCGCCAGGCAAAATCGTATTTTGCAGAAATTGTATAAAGGCTTGGCGCTGTTCCGGTTCTTTATCGCCGCAGCCGGTCAACTGAAAGACGCCCAGCAATACAGCAGCGGCCGGTAGAGGCCCATGCGCTCCCTTAAGGTCATAACCTTTACTCCTGTAAATGAAGGACTTATTTTCCCGGTTTAGGTATTCACTTCGCCTTCCCTGACTCAGTAACAATATAGTTCAGTTTTGCGACGGGCAAAAACCGCCGAGGTCGACGGCGACGTGCCAGCAGGCAACGCGCGGCCTATTGCAACAGCGAAATATCCGCGACCTGCAAAAACAGCTTGCGCAGCTGCGCGAGCAGCGTCAGACGGTTAATACGCACCTGAGGGTCGTCCGCCATCACCATAACGCTATCAAAGAAAGCGTCCACCGGCTCCCGCAGCGCCGCCAGCTCTACCAGCGCGTCCTGATAGCGACCCGCCTCGAATAACGGCTGTAGTTTTTCGCGCAACACCACCAAATGGGTCGCCAGCGTGATTTCCGATGGATCCTTGAGCACCGAGGCCTGCAAGTCCTTGTAGACCGGATCGTCAGATTTGGCCAGTATGTTTGATACCCTCTTGTTGGCCGCCGCCAGCGACGCGGCTTCCTCCAGGGTGCGGAAATAGCTCACCGCGCGTACCCGAGCGTCGAAATCCGCCGGGCGAGTCGGACGTCGCGCCAGCACCGCCTGAATGGTGTCGACGCTGTGCCCCTGCTCCTGGTACCAGGCGCGGAAACGACCGAGCATAAAATCGATGACATCATTCACCACAGCGTCATTGGTCAGCTTCTCGCCGTAGAGGCGCACCGCCTCTTCCGTCAGCGTCTGCAGGTCGAGCGGCAGCTGTTTTTCCACGATAATGCGCAGCACGCCGAGCGTGGCACGGCGCAGGGCAAAAGGATCTTTATCCCCTTTAGGATGCTGGCCGATGCCAAAAATGCCGGCCAGCGTATCCATCTTGTCAGCAATGGCGACCGCGCAGGACACCAGCGTCGTGGGGAGCGCATCGCCGGCAAATCGCGGCTGATACTGCTCTTTTTGCGCCAACGCCACTGCTTCCGGCTCGCCGTCATGGCGGGCGTAATGCATACCCATCACGCCCTGGGTGTCGGTAAATTCAAACACCATATTGGTCATCAGGTCGCATTTGGACAACAGACCGGCGCGCGCGGCCTGGGGCACATCCGCACCAATCCGGCCGGCGATCCAGGCCGACAGAGCTTCGATCCGGTCGCTTTTGTCGCGCAACGTGCCGAGCTGTTTTTGAAACAGCACCGTATCCAGCCTCGGCAGACGATCTTCCAGCCGCTGTTTGTGGTCGGTGTTAAAGAAGAACTCCGCATCAGCCAGGCGTGGACGCACGACCTTTTCATTACCGGCGATGATCTGCTGGGGATCTTTCGACTCGATATTCGCCACGAAAATAAAGTGAGGCAGCAGGTTGCCCGCGGCATCGTAAACCGGGAAATATTTCTGGTCGCCTTTCATGGTGTAAACCAGCGCCTCCGCCGGCACCGCCAGAAACTTCTCTTCAAAACGGGCGGTGAGCACCACCGGCCATTCCACCAGCGAGGTGACCTCTTCCAGCAGGCTCTCGCTCAGATCGGCCACGCCGCCTAACCGTTTGGCCGCCTCTTCCGCATCTCTGCGAATGGTCTCTTTACGCTGCAGATAGTCCGCCATCACCCGGCCGCGATCCAGCAGCACCTGCGGATACTGATCGGCGTGCTCCAGGCTGATTTCCCGCTCGCCCATAAAACGGTGACCGCGCACGATGCGATCGGCGTCAATGCCGAGCACATTGCCCGCAATGACGCCGTCATCCAACAGCAGCGTCACGGTGTGCACCGGCCGGATGAACTGGGTTTCATTGTCGCCCCAGCGCATCATTTTCGGGATCGGCAGTTTGCCAAGCGCGCGGCTGACCACAGCGCACAGCAGCTCTTGCACCGGCTGCCCCTTCACGCGGGCGCGATAGACCAGCCATTCCCCTTTATCTGTCGCGAGACGTTCCGCCTGGCTGACCGTAATGCCGCAGCCGCGCGCCCAGCCTTCGGCCGCTTTGGTGGGATTGCCGTCGGCATCAAACACCTGTGCGATGGCGGGACCGCGCTTCTCAACGTCGCTGTCGGCCTGTGCGCCGCCGAGCGCGGCGACCTTGACCGCCAGCCGGCGCGGGGCGGCAAACCAGCTGACTTCGCCGTGGCGAACGTTGGCCGCATCAAGTTCGCCGCTAATGTGGATGGCAAAGGCCTCAGCCAACGCGCGCAGCGCCTTGGGCGGCAGCTCTTCCGTGCCGATTTCCACTAGAAAAGTGTGTTGCGTCATGGCTGCCTCTTAGTTCTCATTCTTCTTGCACATCGGGAAACCCAGCGCTTCGCGTGAAGCGTAGTAGGCTTCCGCCACGGCCTTGGTCAACGTGCGGATCCGCAGGATATAGCGCTGGCGCTCCGTAACCGAAATAGCTTTGCGGGCGTCGAGCAAATTGAAGCTGTGCGCCGCCTTCAGAATGCGCTCATAGGCCGGCAGCGGCAGCGGTTTTTCCAGAGCCAGCAGGTTTTGCGCCTCTTTTTCATACTGTTCAAAACAGGTGAACAGAAAATCCACATCGGCATACTCGAAGTTGTAGGTGGATTGCTCGACTTCGTTTTGGTGGAACACGTCGCCATAGGTGGTACGACCCAGCGGCCCATCGCTCCATACCAAATCATAAACGCTGTCGACGCCCTGCAGATACATTGCCAAACGCTCAAGCCCGTAGGTGATTTCCCCCGTGACCGGCCGGCATTCCAGCCCACCCACCTGCTGAAAATAGGTGAATTGCGTCACTTCCATACCGTTCAGCCAGACTTCCCAACCCAGCCCCCAGGCGCCCAGTGTCGGGTTTTCCCAGTTGTCCTCCACGAAACGAATATCGTGAATAGTGGGATCCAGGCCAACTTCTCTCAGCGAACCGAGATATAATTCCTGGATATTCTCTGGCGAGGGTTTGATGATGACCTGGAACTGGTAGTAATGCTGCAGCCGGTTGGGGTTTTCACCGTAACGGCCATCCGTGGAACGGCGCGAAGGCTGCACGTAGGCGGCGGCGATGGGCTCCGGGCCAAGCGCCCGCAGACAGGTCATGGGATGGGACGTCCCCGCGCCGACTTCCATATCCAGCGGCTGGACGATAGTGCAGCCCTGGCGCGCCCAGTAATCCTGGAGCGTCAGGATCAGGCCCTGAAAGGTCTTGGGATCAAACTTTTGCATGTTGAATTCGCACGCGTTGCAAGTGGATGTAATGAGAAGGCCCCAGTATACCCTCTGGCGTTCAGATATACAGCCCGGATCCGGCAACAACTGCGAATACGCGCCGCAGATTTAATCAGAACAGTCAGCGCCGCTCTTAACTGGTACGCCGGTGGTATAATGCACGCCGTCTTCCGTCCCTCATCCTGAGCGCCAGACCGGAACCACTATCCTCCTGCAGCGTTGCCCGGGGTCCTCCGGGTTGTCTTCCCCGTGTCAGCATCTCCCATCAGCGCGCCTGTTCCCCGCGTTGAAAAGTGGTATGCTGATTAATAATGAATCTGGTAATCACTGATTAATGGAGAATTCGATGAAGCCTGCTGTGATTTTGTATAAAGCCATCCCGGAAGATTTACGCCGACGTCTGGACGAACATTTCAGCGTAACGGCGTTCGACGGGCTTACCGACGACAATTTGCAGCAACATGCGCAGGCCCTGACGGAAGCGCTGGGTCTTATCGGCACCGGTGGGAAGGTCGATGAGGCTTTGCTTGAGCGTATGCCGGCGCTAAAAGCCGACTCGACAATCTCTGTGAGTTACGACAATTTTGATGTGCAGGCGTTGAGCGCGCGCGACGTAATCAACGCGGGCCGGTGGTGGATGAAGCGGCACTGATTGCGACGCTGGAAAACTGCACCCTCCTTGGCGCCGGACTCGATGTGTTCGAGCAGGAGCCGCTGCCGGTAACGTCGCCGCTGCTGCGCCTGCCCAATGTCGTGGCGCTGCCGCATATCGGCTTCGCCACCCATGAGACGCGCTACAACATGGCCGCCGACGCGGTGAATAATCTCATCACCGCCCTTCCGGCCGGGTGGAGAAAAACTGCGTCAATCCGGAGATTCTCCCCGGCCATTAACGCTACAGCGCCTCCGGCGACGGCCAAAGCCAGGCCTGGCGGCGCCGACAGTCGCCCGCGGTGAGCGCGACGTTTTTCTTGCTCCTGACAGGGGGCGATGACGCTGCGGTTTAAGCTGTCGGTGCTATGATTACCGCTTATGCTATTTGCTATTCGCGCAACAAAGGAACCTGCCAGCAATGAAAGGAAAGAAGAATGAGCGTAAGTGAGACATGGCTGAAGGCAACCTCTTACCTGTTAATGTTTCTTTTTATCACCCTGATCATCCCGCTGCATTTGTTTCCCTGCTTTATCGCCGGCTTTCTGGCGTATGAGGTCATCATTTCTCTGACGCCGTGGTTTGAACGTCTGGTGGGCAGCGGCCGCGCACGTTGGGTCGTGGTAACTCTGATTGCCGCATTTGTGGTCATTGCCATGACGCTGGGTATCGTGAGCCTGGTAAGCTTCCTAACCTCGGACATTCAGCGCGGTATCGACATTACCGCCGAAACCAACCGCATCTTTTCCGACGTGAAGAACCGCATTCCTGATTATCTCCCCTCGTTCCTGCCCGAAAGCGCGGAAGAGCTGAAAGATCAGCTCTTTGCCCTGGTCGAGTCCAATTTAATTATTATCCGCAATATGGGCCGCTCTTTCCTGCACGGGCTGATTACCATTTTTATCGGCCTTATTATCGGCGCTGTAATTTCGCTAAATAAGCCGTCCGGGCGCAACACCTATTTTACGCAGCAGTTGCTGGAGCGCCTGCATTATCTCTCTCAGGCGTTTCGCAATATTGTCTTTGCCCAAATTAAAGTGTCGCTGGTCAATACCCTGCTGACGTCGATGATGATTCTGGTGCTGTTCCCCCTGTTCGGCGTGCATCTGCCGCTGGGTAAAACGCTGATCGTGGCTACTTTTATTTTTGGCCTGCTGCCGATTATCGGTAATCTCATTTCCAATTTCATGATTATCATTTCAGCGCTCTCTATCTCTTTGAGCGTGGGGAGTGTGATGGTACTGTACCTCATCTTGATTCACAAGTTGGAGTATTTCCTCAATGCCGAGATCGTCGGCAGCCGCATCAATGCCAAATCCTGGGAGCTGCTGCTGGCAATGCTTATCTTCGAGGCGGCGTTTGGTCTGGAAGGATTGGTAGCGGCGCCGATCTATTACGCTTACCTGAAAACCGAATTGCGGGCGCGGAAACTGATCTGACCGGTGATGGCCTGCGCGCATGCCTGGCGCCGCCCCTTAGCGGTCACTCCCGGCGGCGTTGTAACGCCGTCAGGGTAAGGGGGATTGCCAGCAGGTAAGGTGTCAGTCTGGCCCGCTACGAACTGCAGTCTAACGCTATGACTTTTTCCCGCTTCGGCAACAAATTCACCCGCCATTGCGGTATCGCCCAGTTGATGGACGACATGAACGAAGGCCTGCGCACCCTAGGCGCCATTATGCTCGGCAACAACAACCCGGCGTCGATTCCTGCTATGGAGCGCTACTTTGACGGCCTGTGTCGCGAGATGCTCGACGATGGCACCCTGAATGAAGCACTATGCAACTATGACGGCCCCCAAGGTAAAGATACTCTCCTGACCTCGCTGGCCGCACTGCTGCGCAAGGAGTTCGACTGGCCTGTCACCGCAGCCAATATCGCACTGACCAACGGCAGCCAGAGCGCCTTTTTCTATTTATTCAATCTCTTTGCCGGCCGCGGTGAAGACGGCACGTTGCGCCGGGTCTTGTTCCCGCTGGCCCCAGAATATTTGGGCTATAGCGATGCGGGGCTTGAGGAAAACATGTTCGTCGCAACGAAGCCGACGCTTTCCCTGCTAACCGACGGCCAGTTTAAATACCATGTAGATTTCGCGCATCTGAAGGTAGGTGAGGATATTGGTTTTATTTGCGTCTCACGGCCGACCAATACGACCGGGAACGTGATTACCGATGAGGAACTGATGAAGCTGGACGCGCTGGCGCGGCAGCATCAGGTGCCGCTGCTGATTGATAACGCTTATGGCCTGCCGTTCCCGGGACTGATTTTCACCGACGCCCGACCGCTGTGGAATCCCAACATCATATTGTGTATGAGCTTGTCCAAATTGGGATTGCCGGACGTGCGCGGCGGTATCGTCATCGCCGGTGAACCGGTCATAAAGGCGCTCGGCAATATCAACGGTATTATCAGCCTGGCGCCGGGCGGGATCGGACCCGCCATGCTTAATAGCATGATTCGCCGGGGTGACTTGCTCCGCCTGTGTGAAGAGGTTATCCGCCCGTTTTATCGTCGCCGCGTCGATGAAGCCATCGCCTTTATACGCCGTTGGCTGCCGCCGGAGCGCTGCCTGATCCATAAGCCGGAAGGCGCGATTTTTCTCTGGCTGTGGTTTCCCGATTTGCCTATCTCGACCGACGCCCTCTATCAGCGCCTGAAGCTGCGCGGCGTACTGATGGTCCCCCGGCCACTACTTTTTCCCCGGGCTGGAGCAAGAGTGGCATCACCGTCGTCAATGCCTGCGTATGAATTATGTGCCGGAGGCTGAAAAAATCGAGCGCGGCATTGCCATTCTGGCGGAAGAAGTGGCGCTCGCCCACCGCGAGACGGTGGTCTGACGGCAAGCGGCCATAAAAAAGCCCGTCAGTTCCCTGACGGGCTTGTCGTTACGAGGCCAACGCGGGCGCGGGCAGAACGCCATTCGCCGCCGGAACAGGCCACGGATTATTGCGCGACGACGGCACAAGCGGGCACCTCAGGTGGAAAGAGGCGCCCCGACAGGTTTACTCGGCATCCAGGGTACGATCCTGGAGCGCCGGACGCTGGGCCGTGGTGCCAATGGCAATATGCCGCGGCTGCAGCGATTCAGGAATGTGTCGTTCCAGGTCGATGTTCAGCAAGCCGTGGGTAAAATCAGCCTGTTCCACCGTCATATGTTCCGCCAGGGTAAAGCTGAGGGTGAATTCTTTGCAGACCAACCCCTGGTGCAGATAGTGCACCTCCTTTTCCGCCAGCGCGGGTTTACCCTTGATGGTCAGGCGCGGGCCTTCTAACTCAATCGACAGTTCTTGCTGGGTAAAACCGGCCAGCGCCAGGGTAATGCGATAATGGTTATCATCGCTTTTCTCAATATTGTAGGGGGGATAACTTATCCCCTGATGATCATCTTGAATATTGCTGGCTAATTTATCAAAACCGATCCATTACCGGAATAAGGGGGAGAGATCATAATTACGCATATTATTAACTCCTTCTTTGAAGCGAGATAATTCGCTCAACCCGCCAATCGGGCTGAGACAGGCCCCCCTGTACGGGCGGGCGTATGAGATACTGTCTGTAAAATGTTATTTTATTTCAATGCGGCGCGGTTTTAGCGTGTCCGGTACCACGCGTTCCAAATCAATAAACAGCAGGCCGTTGGCCAATTGGGCGCCTTTTATTTGTATATGTTCAGCTAACTGGAATTTACGCTCGAAATCACGCTCGGCGATACCCTGGTATAAATAGTTGCATTCGCTTTGATCGCTGGCGTGGGCGCCTTTTACCGTCAGGAGGTTGTCATGGGCGGTGATTTCCAGCTCGCTTTCGGCAAAGCCGGCAACCGCAATGGCGATGCGGTACTGATTTTCGCTCACTAATTCAACGTTGTAGGGGGGATAACCGCCGTTGCCCTGGCTCTGCCCTGATTCCAACAGATTAACCAGACGATCGAAACCGATAGCGGAACGGTACAGCGGTGAGAAATCAAAATTACGCATAGCTTTAAAGCCTCCAAAATTCAGCGAGGGTGCAATAACCTTCCCGTTGGACAGGTCAGTGACCGGAATACCCTTACGGCGTATCCATTTCTGGTCACGTAATTAAAATGGTACCGCCGTCGGATTTTTCAAGAGGCGATAAGAAAAAAATATCGGGATGGCGGTAAAATTTAGCTTGGGTTTATTCAATCTCTATTACAGCTTGCGTCAGCTAGAGGGTTCAAGCACAATTTCAATCGGTCCTGAGAGCAGGCTTTGCTGCGCAAGAAGTTAAACCCAACGGATGCGGAACAGGTTATGTTAAGAAAGGTCTTGTTTGTCGTAACAGCAAGATGCACCGTGCTGGGCACCACCGGCTGCTCCAGCGTCATGACGCATACAGGCCCCTATCAGGGCTACTATCCCGGTACCCGCGCCAGTATGCATGTTTTAAGCGACAAAGACAGTAAATTGGTGCATCCGTCCTCTTGCGGCCATAGACTTACCCTTCTCCGCGGTCATGGACACGGTGCTGTTACCTTATGACTATTTTCGCCGCGATAGCAATACCGATGAGGAATCTCCCCGATCGCGCATGCTGCACAGCCACGATCACGCGTCCGCACCGGCTCGCGACTAAGCCGGCTTAGAGCGAGCATTGCGCAGCCACTTCCTTTATTTTCCTGCTAATATCATTTTATCTTCCTTTAATATTTCGTTTAGCGCGGCAGCAGGCGTACGGGAATAGCGGTGGTCCCGCCGGCGACGACGGCTAACCGACATCCTGCACGCCCGCGGCACCGGGATAGGTTATGGACACGGCTTCAGTTGTCAGCGGACGGTTTGGCGCAGAGGGGACCGCAATGTCCGACGCCGCCGCACCGTCGGCGCCTTTACCCTTGGCGGCCGATCTGCGGGGCTGCGCCAATAGTCCTGCATCATCCTTCCCGTTGATGGCATTGCCGCCCGAACTGCTCAGTCTCACGTTTGCCAAACTTGATCTCGGCAATCTGCATGCGGTGTCCCAGGCGCATCCCCGCCTGCAGGAGCCTGCCCGCCGCGCTTGCCAAAACTATCGGCATCCGGCATCTGGTCACCGTGCTGATGTATAACGGCGAGGATGACCTGCTGGCCACGCTCTTGAGGATGCCGGGCGCCAACATCTGCGCACGCTTACCCGGGATGACCGGCGATGGGTTGCTGCTGGAACTTCTGAACTGTCTGCCGTCGCTTAGCAACAGCGTTCTTGCTCTATTGACCCATCCGCATTTGGAAGCGAATACCCCCGATCGCAAAAATGAAACACCGCTGATGAAAGTGATCCGCCACGGTCATTTGCCGCTGGCGCAGGCGCTGCTGGCACGCCCGGATCTCAGGCTGGCGGACGCCACGGATAACGAAGGCCGTACGCTACTGATACAGATGGCATCGAAAGGGGACAGTGCATGGGTAACCGCGATCCTTTGCCGTTTCGATTGCGCGATAAGCGCTGGCGGCCAATCATGACCTTACGGTTGAGGGTACTGCTACAGCATACCGCTATCGTCATTGCGGCGCCGAATATGCGCGGGTACACCCTGTTACAGCAGGCGGTCATCAATGGCCAATGCCGGATGGTGCATGTGCTGCTCGCGCATCCCCGCATGCCTGTGGCGCAGCGGGACGCTGCTGCATTTGGCGGCAATGCATGGCCATGCCGAGATCATCAAGATACTGCTGACGCACACTTGGCTGGATAGGAACAGCCGGGATAGCCACGGCCAGACAGCGCTGGCCGTGGCGGCGGCAGGAAATCACTGCGGCGCGCTGACTGCGCTTTTGCCGGGGCAGAACCCCGCTGATGGCAGCGGTGGAAAACGGCCATCGCGCTATTGTCCGACAATTATTGCGCCGCCGGGAAACCGCCTCCGACCTGATCGATTGGGCGGGCTTGGGCGCAATCGATTATGCCGTGCGCAGCGGTCATTACACCATCGCCGGCCTGATACGCCAACGCGGCGCGCTTGGCGGTGTCACGCAGCTCTGGGCCATCAGCTATTTTTTGCTTAACTAGCCACCAAGACCCACCGCCGAAGGCAAATCGTCCGTGTGCCACTTTCGCTTAGGCTTCCCCTACGCGTTTCACTTCCCCAACCAGCAGAAGATAGGAAAGCGCGCCCAAAAACGCCACCATGGCGATGTAAATCAGCGCCGGCGCAAAGCCATAATCCTGCCCACCACCAACGGTACGGTGATGCCGCCCAGACCGCCAACGAAATTGAATACGCCAGCGCCATGAGCACCATAATCCAGAGGGGATCGTTGGTATAGTTCGCCCCCATGATGCAGGTGGAAAGCAGCAGTCCGCAGATGATCGGTGTTTTGCGGGCAAAGCCGAGCGATTTGCCGGCGCGTACCATGCGATCGGCAAAGTAGCCGGATAAAATCACGCCAAAAAAGGCGGCCAGGAACGGCACGGTGGTCATGAACCCTGCCGTCAAGGCGGCGATATGCTTTTCCTGCGTGAGATAGTTAGGGAACCAGGTGAGGAAAAACCACAAGGTTGAGGTCACGGAAAACTGGCCTAAATACACACCCACCAGTTTGCGGTTGAACACCAGCTTCCAATCGCTGCCGCTCATCCGCACACGATTCTTTTTCTCCACCGGAGCATCACCGTCCACCAGACCGCCGCCGGCTTGATATATTCCAGCTTGGCAGCATTGATACCCCGGCTTTTGCGCGGCGATTGATATACTGCGAACCAGATTAGCACCAAAATAATGTCGATACTACCGGTCAGGATAAAGACCCAGTGCCAGCTCAATACTTCCTGTATCCAGATCAGAAGCGGCGTCAGGAACGCCAGACACAAACTGACCGGAAGTTAACAGACCTACCGCCGAGGCGCGCTCCCGTTCGGGGAACCAGCTTGTCACCATCCGGTTGTTAGTCGGAAACGCTGGCGCTTCAAACAGGCCGGTGAGCGCACGCAGGCCAAGTAAACTACCCAGCCCGGAGGCGAAACCCTGCGCGAGGGTAGCAACCGACCAACCGAAGATGGCAATAAAATAGATTAACTTTGAACCCACCCGATCAAGGAAACCAGCCGCCGGGAATTTGGCAAAGGGTATAGGTCCAGGAAAAAGCGGAAAAGATATACCCCATTTGCGCTTTGTCAATACCCAATTCTTGTTGAATATCGGCCGAGGCAACCGCCAAATTAGCGCGGTCGACATAACAAATAACCACGGTAATAAAAATCATTAATAGCGTAAGATAGCGCCGCCGGGTGGGGCGCGAGGTGATGACAGTGTCCATCTTATTTATTCCGGTTAAATTATCACAGGGTACGGAGAAACACCGGTCAGGATAGCACCATACCGGGTTACGCCAGTCTGGTGTATTTTTACTGCGTTCAATGACCAATTCCTCATTTATTTCCACGCCAAGTCCGGTTTTATTTAGCGGGTAGAAATAACCGTCATTCATGGCAAAGTCTTCCTTATTGGCAACATAGTCCAATAATTCGGCGCCCTGATTATAATGAATTCCCATACTTTGCTCCTGCAGAACCGCATTGTAGGAAGCAAAGTCAACATGCAGGCAAGAGGCGAGCGTAATAGGCCCCAGCGGACAATGTGGCGCCAGGGTCACATCATAGGCCTCCTCCATGGAGGCAATTTTCATACACTCGGTAATCCTGCCGGCATGGGACAGATCGGGCTGTGCGATCGCCAGACCGCCATTGGCCAACACCCGCTTAAACTCAAAACGCGAAAACATCCGTTCGCCGACGGCGATGGGTATGGATGTTTGCACCGCCAGCAGGGGATAATATTCCGCTTGCTCTGTCATCACCGGCTCCTCGATAAATAATGGCCGATAAGGCTCCAACTCTTTTATCAGCACTTTGGCCATCGGCGCATTCACCCGGCCGTGGAAATCGAGGCCAAATTCAATATCATTGCCGAGGGCCTCGCGTACCTGAGCTGCTACCGCAACCGCTGCATCCACTTTACGTTAATTATCCAGTAGCCCCATTTCCTCACAGTCGTTCAGCGGCTTTGTTAAATAATAGGGAATCATGCTGTTTTGCCATACTCGTTTTGGCGGAAAATGCTTGTCACCCTAGGTGTGCCGTTTTCTTACGCGGCCTAACTGCATGATTTTACGTTGCCAGGATCAGCAGTTGCACTGGAGGGGCAGCATAAAATCGGTTTATTCAACAAAGCCCCGTTCAGCTTGAAAGTATCAAAGCCAATTTCGGTCAATTTCTTCATACCGGCGGCTTTGTTGAATAAATCAGAACTTGTGACTACGCCCCCCTAGCAGATCGATTGTTATGCGATCCGGATGCTGTTCGGCATTCCTAACAGCGTCATTTTGTTAAGCGCTTTGACCATCGCCATTGCCTCACCTACCTGCGCATCATAGTCACGCAGACTTAGATGATCGCCCATAAGCGTTTTGAACCGGAATATCGCTGTTTCAGCCACTGAGCGTCGATGATAGCCCACTTGCTTTTTCCATACATCGTTACTGCCGCTTAGACGCTGATTCACAACGGCGTAGTTACGCTCATGGTATCGGTCTGGCCAATATTGCGCCCCACCTCGTGGAGGAATAAGAGGCCTTATTTTCTTCCTCAGCAGAGCATCATGACAGTAGCGGGTATCGTAAACGCCATCAGCCGACGCTTCCCTGATTTTCCGCTGGGTCAGCTGGTAGGACCTGAGCATCCGTCGTACCGCTGAGCGATAAGTCAGCACAGATAATCTCATGCATTACACTGTCTGCGGCCATATGCAGCTTACGCCACACCCTCCATCTGTCGGCACCATGCTGTCGGACTTTCCATTCGCTTTCGCCAAAGACCTTCAGGCCGGTTCCGTCAATAACTAGAGGTGAGATTTCACCACGGGTCGGCGTTTTTATGCTGATCTTAACTGTCTTTGCTCGCTTGCTGATCAGCGAGTAGTCTGGGTATCTTAGCGGCAGCACCATCAGTTTAAAAATGGCGTCAACGAAGCCCTGTAAAGCCCTTAACGAAAGGCCAAACACGCGTTTCATCATCAGAACAGTGGTGATAGCTATATCTGCGTAGTGAAGCGGCCGGCCACGCCGTTCAGGCGTTGTTTTTTCCGTCCATGCAACAATTGCCGACTCATCCAGCCATATCGTCAGAGTCCCGCGCTGCTTGAGAGCTTTGTTGTAAGTGGACCAGTTGGTTATTTTAAACTTTTGCTTTGCCATGGAGTGCAGATGTTGAAATGACGGTAGTGATCTGAGCAGACGATTACCTAAAAGTTATATTTATTCAACAAAGCCCATACCGGCGATAACATCCGACGAACGGTAGCCACCGACCCAGCTATAGGCTTTAATACGATCGCGCACCAGCCCACCTAACAGCTGATAAACCGGCACACCCAATGCTTTGCCCTTGATATCCCACAGCTCCCGATCAATGCCGGCGATGGCGCTCATCAAAATGGTGCCACCGCGGTAAAGGGTCTGCCAAATGTCGTTAATGCGAGCAGGATCTTGCCGATAACATATTCGCCCAGCTCGTGTACCGCGGCTTCGACGCTCTTCGCGCGGCCTTCAATAACGGGCTCGCCCCAGCCGACACCCCCCTCGTCCGTTTCTATTTTCAGAAACATCCAGCGCGGCGGTAACCGGTAGGTAGTCAGTTTGGTTACTTTCATGGTATGTGATTCCTTATCAAGGCAAAACAATTGGTTGCCGCTGTCGCTAGCGGGGCAAACCTGTCTGTATGCGCCAGAATGTAGTACTATAAATTATTATCGTACTATAACGAAGATCACACTTCAGACAACTCCCACCTGGCAGCATTCCTTTTTTTGCCGGTGGCCGGAGCACGCCTGGGCGGGCATGAACGCTTAAGCCATGCGCCATTATAGGGCGCCCAAAGACCGTTAAGTGTCCAAAAGCTCCCCTGTCCGTTAGACGACATTCTTTCGACGGAAAAAACGGCGCTCACCTCAATGCTAATTTTTAAAGCGTAGCGATACAGCCCAATGACGCTTTTCGTCATTCATCCATCGAGCGGCTTCGTTCTGATAACATCTCGGCTTTGCTAAAAAAATTGCTTTGCGCCTGGCGGCGTAGTTTTGTTGTGAACGGGAACCGACACCGCGGCATTAAAAGCATGCCCCCTATGTTTTAGGGTTAAGAAATGTCGCTGAAGGTGATTATGTTGGTGGCATCGCATGGTTCAAATTAATTATAGAAAATTTTTCCGACCCGGAGTGTAAGAATAATGGCGTCCAGGATCTCTCATCATCAGTCAGTGACTTGTTGTGAAGGAGTGATTAGTGAAATCATATAAAAATCATTAAAAAAAGAATGTTTTTTTATATTTTCCATCGCGAAAAAAGAAGATAATTATTAACATGAATTTTTGGCAACCGGAAAAACCTTTGTTGCATCAGGAGAAACCATGGTAGATACAATTTGCAGGACACACTCTCATATTATACACATGACCTTTTCCCATGCCGACAGCCTACAAAGCGAGGTGGTAAAAAAAGAGCTATTCCAAGAGAATGTTAATGATAATTGTCTCGATCTCATTGATCAACTCGGTCAATTATCAAGTAAACATAGTGACTTGTATCGATTGAAAGCAGGAATAAAGACTTTTAAGCAACTAATGGCAGGGGAACCCGGTTCGCGCGTTCAAGATATCCTTAAAAAGATCGAATTACTCTCCCCTTCTCTAACAAGAATTGATTCATCGGAACCTGACAGTATTGAATCGCTAAAGAGAAGACAAAAAGAATCTGCTAAAGCTGCATCCGAGTTGAGTGAAGCCCTGCAAGGGGAAATACGCAAAGAAAGTTTTATCAGGCAGAAGAACTATAACACCCTAAATCACATAATCGAGGAAGTAAAACAAGAACCAAACCTTGAGGAAGCGTATAATATTTATCTGAAAGATGAGACTCAGCTAACCTATTCGGAATTCTGGGCGTCAATTGCCGCCACGATTGCCTCGATTAAAACAAACTATGTCGACTTTTATTCTTCACTGATGCTGCAATATGCTGATTTCTACCAGGCCTATACCGAGCTACAATCCAAAGCAGCAGGTGCGGTCAGCGAAGGGAAAGACGGTAATTATATCAAGTGGGATAACGATGTAATGGATTCCGCTTTCAAGGAGTTTGAGAATAAAATTGCCAGCTTGAATAACAATCTGGGCACGGTGCCGCAGTGGGACCAGTTAAGCGATACGGAGCATCAGCAGATGGCCGATACGTTAAAGCCCGCGTTTGCTGTCGATATGGAGACCGGCAAAATCACCTTCGATCAATCGGCTCTCTCCGCTTGTCCCAAAAGTCCTTCGGGCGGCAGCGGGAGCGGCAAAAGCGATGTCGATATGGCAAGCTATAATGCCTGGCTGGCAGCGTTTAATTCGATGGGAAATACTTTCCAGAGTAATATGCAATCTTTTGCCCAACGATATACCCAAGCAAATAGCACCTTTGATAACCTGAATAAAGTTCTCAGTAGCTCCATCACGGCGTTACTGGAATGCGCCAAGGCGTTTCTGAGTAACTAATCGATGACAACTCACCTAGGAATCGCAGGCGGGAACGCCCCTGCGATAACAAGGCCAGATCTTGAGCGTCACAACATCAGCGTCACCTCTGGCGTTAATGGCCGGTGACGCACATGGCAATAGCTCAGAAGTCCTGCCGCCCGTTTCCGGCTCTGAACAAGTCGACCAGATTATGGATAATCTTGCAAAAGTGCGCGGGCGGCAGCGACCACTGTGATAATACGCGATTGATATCGTCATCAAGTGCCTGAGGGTCGTTGCCATGCGCATGCTTATCAAGCAACGCAAAGAGTTCATCACGTCGGCTGGAAGGCAACACTTCATGGATCGTCATAGCGCGGATATCGACCAACGGGTACACCTCCATATAAGCCGCTTCACCGAGACCGGGATGCGAAAAGAAATCGGGTAAACGCGTACTTGTAGGCGTTAGCCGGCGTCCGGCCATGATAAAACAGCAACGGTAGCACCACCGGGAATTTACTATTTCC
Organism: Sodalis glossinidius str. 'morsitans'; assembly: GCF_000010085.1. Classification (NCBI taxonomy): domain Bacteria; kingdom Pseudomonadati; phylum Pseudomonadota; class Gammaproteobacteria; order Enterobacterales; family Bruguierivoracaceae; genus Sodalis; species Sodalis glossinidius. Next base: position 10,046 of record NC_007712.1, on the reverse strand, counting down.
TTGCTCGATGTGCCGCTGCATAATGGTCAAACTGTATCGATACATACGCAACGGCATCATTTTTTCCGGCCGCGATTGCAGATCCTGCACACAATGAATATACCCCTTTCCCCTGACGGTGCTCAGTGAAAACAGCAAATCGGAAAACTGACCACGCAGGGCGTCATCTATAATATGACTGGCCTGCAGGGATAGCGTGGTTAAATCGCAGCATCGCCGAATTGGCGCCGGTAAAAAACCGTCGAGGAAATGCCGAGCGTCGTTAATATTCGCAGCAATAAAGTTGAATAATGAAATAGGCTGTGGCAGTAGCTGCATCATAACGCCTCCCTGGCAAAAGTGACGCAGCATAATAGCCCCTAAAACCAACGAGAAACTATACCCTGTTCTCGTAATTGAGAGGCTATTTTTTTGCGCGCTATCAGGCAGGCTAAGCAACAAGACCCACTAACGCGGACGCACATATCGCTACGCTATCAGCGTCCGGTGGCGGCTTTCCAAGCATAAACGAACGCTTCGGCCTGTTCGGCAGGACGGCTGACCCGCCCGGTAAAGATCGCTGCCCAATCCGGGCACCCACGCAACCTGCTTTGAGATACGCGTGTAAATTCGCCGGCGAGATACCGCCCACGGCAAACACCGGGATCTCAGGCGGCAATACCGCTTTTAACGCCTTGATATAATCAGGGCCAGACACCGACGGGAAAATTTTCAGCGCCTGCGCGCCGGCCTCGATGGCGGTAAAGGCTTTGGTCGCGGTGGCGCATCCCAGTCAAACCTGTAACCCAAAGCCCACCGCGCGGCGAATGACTTCCGCGTTGATATTCGGCGTCACCATCAACGTCGCACAGGTGGCTTGTAATTTCTCTACCTGGACGACGGTCAGCACCGTCCCTGCTCCGATAAGCGCCCGATCGCCGAACGCCGCGACGGCTTTGGTAATGCTTTGTTCCCAATCAGGCGAATTGGTGGGGATTTCCACCGCCTCGAAGCCGACATCAATGAGCACCTGCACATGGGCCAATACCTCATCGAGGGTAATGCCGCGCAAGATGGCAATTAGCGGTAATTTCTCATTCCAAATTATTAACTATGCTCCTTATGCCGGCCTGGAAACAGTCATCGCCATCCAGCAACCGGTGGTTAAGCCCCGCATGGTCCAGAGCCTGTTGATAACGGGCGGCCAGCGATGGGTTGCCGATGACGGCCACGGTTTCCCCTGACTGCAGGCGCCAATCGCGCTGCATCTGCGCCGCTTCATTACCGATGAGAAGACCGGATAGCCATTCACTGACGGCACTGCGGTCGAGCTTGCCCAGCACGTGGGTGGCTCGGATTTCAAACAGACAGCGCAAAATATTGCTTTCGGCAAATCCCTGCTCCATTCCCTGGCGGAACACCGCGCCGTCGGGCTGCTGTTCGGTCAGGCCCACGCCCACAGCGATTGCGTCATTAGCAAATGATGCAGCTCGCCGGTCATGAAGGTACGGAAATCATCAATTACACCATCACGATTGCGGACCCATTTACAATGGGTGCCGGGCATTAAATAAAGACTGGCGGGATGGGTACGATAGGCGCCCAGCAGCTAGGTTTCCTCGCCGCGCATGACATTACAATTGTTGTCGTTCAGAATGCTGATGCCGGGAATAATCCGGATATCCCAGGGCGCCGCCTCATTAACGCGCGTCAATTGACCGGCGATGCCGGTCAGGCTGGTCGGGCAGGAACAAATACGGCACCAGCACCCAGCCGGCGTTGCTGCCCACCATCCCGGCCATGATCACCGGGACGTTATGCTACTCCCACGGCGCAACCACCTCACGGAACACCTGCTCTGCGTCCCCCAAACCGCGTTACCCGGGCCTCAGAACGCGTACTTGCCGCCAGTTCCCCGTTCACATAAAGCCAGGCGCGCAGGTTAGTCGACCCCCAATCAATGGCGATGTAGCTATTGCTCATGTTATATCCTTCAACCGTTGTGTTGAGCTGACGATTATGGTCAAGGCCGCCCGCCTGCTCCGCCGCCTCGCTATCCTGATGGCGGATAGCATCATACAAATTCTGATGTTCTTGCAGTGTGCGGGGCATATTGCCTTCGTCGGGCATATATGTGCGTTCAAATACCGCCCGCTGCAGCGAACTTATCGCGACGCCCAACTGCTGCAGCACCCGGATTGTGCACGGCATTCAGCACCGCCTCGTGAAAGCGGATATCCGCTTCGTTAAACGCATCGTGATTGTTGTGGTTGGTGATCATGCCATTGAGCGCGTCTTCAATGACGGCCAGCTCGCCGGAGGTAGCCCGTTCAGCTGCCCAGCGGGCAATAGTGGGTTCCACCAGATTCCGCACTTCGGTCATGGAGGCGATAAGCCTGGGATCATAATCGCAGGCCAGCACCCACTGCAGCACATCGCTATCCAGGTAATTCCATTTGTTGCGCGCGGTGAAAAACGCACCGCGATAACGAATAATCTCGATGAGCCGCTTAGCGGTCAGCGAACGCAGCACCTCGCGGATAATATTGCGCGACGTACTAAATTCCTCGCATAATTCCGCTTCCGGCGGTAAACCGCTGCCGGGAATATACTTGCCACTGATGATCTGCTGGCCCACTTCATTGATAATTCGTTCAGTTTTGCTAAGAGACTGTTTATTCATCCTTGCTCCGAAGGCCTGGGGAAATAAAAGCGATTCTATCAGTTCCTGAAGGTCTGTCGCACAAGAATGGGGGTATCGGCAAAATCGAACCCAAATTGTAGTACCATTATTATTTATCGTACTACATTATGGATCACACTTTACTACGTTGGCCATCAAAGGTGCGCTAGGTTCAGGCAGGCAATGCCGCCCTATCTGACGGTGCGTCGAGCACGAACTTATGGATAGCCAGCGCGACCCCATCCTCCAAATTGGTCTGGGTGACGAACTGACTGGCGGCCTTGATTTCATCGGTGGCGTTACCCATCGCCACGCCGGTGCCGGCATACTCAATCATCGCCAGGTCGTTGGCCTGATCGCCAAGCGTCATGACCTCTTCGCGGTGCAATCCCAAATGCTCCGCCAGCGCTTTTACCACTGTGCCTTTATTGGCCTGTTTACTCAATAATTCCAGATAGTACGGCGCGCTTTTCATGATGGTATAACGGTCGAACGCTTCCTGCGGAATGCGTTTGATGGCCGCATCCAGAATAGCGGGGTCGTCTATCATCATGACTTTCGGGAAGCGCAGAGAAGCATCCATCTCTGCAGCGGTACGAAACTTGAAAGGCATGCCGGTTAATGAGGCCTCATAGACGGTATAGCGACTGATATCACGATTCGCGATAAAGCGTATTAAAGTCCAGCGCGTGGAAATGTACCTCCAGCTGGCGGGACAAAGCTTCAAGGTAGCGGTAATCGTTGATGTCCAGTACCGTCTAAGAAATACAGGATCCGTCCGCTGCACCATGCACCAGCGCACCGTTATTGGTAATACAGTAATTCCCCTCCAGCTGTAAATCCAGCTCCATCAAATACCGTTCGATACCGATATAGGGCCTGCCGGTCGCCAACGCGACGTACACCCCTTTGCTGCGCGACGCGCTGATAGCGTCTTTCACCGCGGAGTAATTTCGTGCTAATGATTTAACAGCGTCCCGTCCATATCAATTGCAATCAATTTTATCGCCATCGCATCCTCTTGGATTGCGCTACAAGCATAAATCTGATGCCTGCCGCTTGTTTATAACTGCTTCAGGGCAGTGGTCACTTAGCCTATATGACCCGACAACGCTGTCAACCGTTGTTGCGGCGACCAGCCCACTATCTGAGCCTGCGCCAGAGATAATGCCGGATAATGACAAGGAGGGGACATTTCTATTAAGCGACGCGCGGATGTGTCCGGCGGAATATGCAGTGCCGCCGCCGACTGGTGCAGCGCATTGGTCGGTGGAAGCGGGGCAAAAAAAATCCGGGAGGTTAATCCCGGATGATAAAGGTCGGCGCTTGCCGTCAAATATCAATATTGGCGGCTTTCAACGCATTTTCTTCGATAAACGCACGCCGCGGCTCTACCGCATCCCCCATCAGCGTGGTAAACAGCTGATCGGCCGCGATGGCGTCCTTTACCGTGACGCGCAGCATACGGCGGCTGTCCGGGTCCATGGTCGTTTCCCATAGCTGTTCAGGGTTCATCTCGCCCAGACCTTTATAGCGCTGCACCGCCAGGCCACGGCGCGACTCTTTCACCAGCCACTCCAGTGCCTGCTCAAAGCTGGTGACCGGCTGACGGCGTTCACCGCGCTCGATATAGGCATCCGCTTCGATAAGATCGCCCAGCGTTTCGCCAAGCGTCGCCAGTTTGCGATATTCACCGCCGTGAATAAAATCGTAATCCAGCAGGTAATCCGTATCGACGCCATGCGTGCGTACCCGCAGCAGCGGCTCAAACAGCTGGCGTTCGCGATTTTCCTGCACTTTGTAACTGTAGCTGCTGCCGTGCTTCTCATTATCGTTCAGCGCCTGCACCAGTGAGGCGATCCAGCTTGTGACCTGATCCTGCTTGCTCAGCTGCACTTCAGTCAGGGCCGGCTGATAAATCAAGTGGTTAAGCAGCACACGCGGGAAGCGCCGCTCCATGCGGCCTATCATCTTCTGCACGGCGTAATGTTCAGCCACCAGATTTTCCAGCGGCTCGCCGGCCAGCGCCGGGGCATGCGCGTTGGCGTGCAACGTGGCGCCATCCATTGCCAGCGCTATCTGATACTGATCCATAGCCTCATCGTCTTTGATATATTGCTCCTGCTTGCCCTTTTTGACTTTATAAAGCGGCGGCTGAGCGATAAATACATGGCCGAGCTCGATAATTTCCGGCATTTGCCGATAAAAGAAGGTCAACAGCAGGGTGCGGATATGCGAACCATCGACATCGGCATCGGTCATGATAATGATATTGTGATAGCGCAGCTTGTCCGGATTGTATTCGTCGCGGCCGATGCCGCAGCCAAGGGCGGTGATGAGTGTAGCGACTTCCTGAGAAGAGAGCATTTTATCGAAACGGGCTTTTTCGACGTTTAGGATTTTCCCTTTCAACGGCAATATCGCCTGATTTTTACGGTTACGGCCCTGCTTGGCCGAACCGCCGGCGGAGTCACCCTCCACCAGGTAAAGTTCCGACAGCGCCGGATCGCGCTCCTGACAATCCGCCAGCTTGCCCGGCAGGCCGGCCAGATCCAACGCCCCCTTACGGCGGGTCATCTCGCGCGCCTTACGGGCGGCTTCACGGGCGCGGGCGGCGTCGATGATTTTGCCCACCACAATTTTGGCGTCGTTAGGGTTCTCCAGCAGGTATTCCACCAGCCGCTCATTCATCAGCGATTCCACCGCCGATTTCACCTCGGACGAAACCAGTTTGTCCTTGGTTTGGGAAGAGAACTTGGGATCCGGCACCTTGACAGAAACCACGGCGATAAGCCCTTCGCGGGCGTCGTCGCCGGTCGCGCTGACCTTGGCCTTCTTGCTGTAGCCTTCTTTATCCATATAGGAATTCAGCGTGCGGGTCATCGCGGCGCGGAAACCGGCCAGATGGGCACCGCCGTCGCGCTGGGGAATATTATTGGTGAAGCAGTAAATATTTTCCTGGAAACCGTCGTTCCATTGCAGCGCGATTTCCACACCGATGCCGTCTTTTTCGGTAGAAAAATAGAACACATTCGGGTGGATAGGCGTTTTGTTTTTATTCAAATATTCCACGAAGGCCTTGATGCCGCCCTCATAATGAAAGTGATCTTCCTTATCGTTGCGCTTGTCGCGCAGACGGATAGACACGCCGGAGTTCAGAAAGGAGAGTTCCCGCAGCCGCTTGGCCAGGATTTCATATTGAAATTCAGTGTTATTGGTGAAGGTGACAAAGCTCGGCCAGAACCGCACGGTGGTGCCGGTCTGATCGGTTTCGCCCACCACTTCCAGCGGCGATTGGGGCACGCCGGCATGGTAGGTTTGCTGATGCACTTTACCTTCGCGTTTTATCATCAGCTCAAGTTTTTCCGACAGGGCGTTCACCACCGACACGCCGACGCCGTGCAGGCCGCCCGACACCTTATAAGAGTTGTCGTCGAACTTCCCGCCCGCGTGCAGTACGGTCATGATGACTTCGGCGGCGGAGACGCCCTCTTCTTCGTGGATGCCGGTCGGAATGCCGCGACCATCGTCCTGGACGGAAACCGAATTGTCTTCGTGGATCTTGACCACGATTTCTTTACAGTGACCGGCAAGGGCTTCGTCGATAGCGTTGTCCACAACCTCGAATACCATATGATGCAGACCGGTACCATCATCGGTATCGCCGATATACATACCCGGGCGCTTACGCACCGCGTCCAGTCCCTTGAGTACTTTGATACTTGAGGAGTCATAAGAATTCGACATCAATGTTTCCCGCTCATTTTAAACTTCGGATTGGAGGCTTATTTTACCCTGTTCCACCTTGAACATCTTGCCCTTTTCATCGGGAATATCACGGATTTGATCCGCGCTAACCGCGCTGACGAAAACCTGGGCATGGGTGGCTTTCAGACGCTCCGCCAACAGGCGGCGGCGTCCGGTATCCAGTTCGGAGGCGAAGTCATCAATAAGATATAGACATCGCCGGCCGTTCCGGTGGGTAAGGAATTCGCCCTGCGCCAAACGCAGGGCACACATTAATAATTTGAGCTGACCGCGCGAGAGAATGTCCTCCACCGGTACTCCTTCGGCACGGATTCGGAAATCCGCTTTATGGGGGCCTGACGCGGTGTAGGTTAGCGCGCGATCGCGCTCGAACTGGCGTTCCAGCAGCTCGCCGAAATCGCTTTCTTTGTCCCAGCCGCGCTGAAAACTGAAATCGAGGCGAAACTCCGGCAAAAATTGCGCACACGTGGCGGTAATATCCGCCGCAATAGCCGCACTGTAGTCCGCACGCCATTCACTGATTCGGTTCGCCAGCGGAATCAGCTCTTGATCCCAGACGCGCAGCTGTTGATAACGACTGACCTGACGCAGGGCGGCATTTCGCTGTTTCAACAATCGACGCAGATTGCTCCAGGCGGTAAAGAAAGCCGGCTCGTTATGAAAACAGCCCCAGTCCATAAAGGCGCGCCGGTACTTGGGACCGCCATTAAGCAGCGTAAACCCTTCCGGCGTAATCAGCTGCATCGGCAACAGCTGGGCCAATTCCGCCACCTTATGACCATCGCTGCCGTCGATGCGCACCGTGCTGTCGCCCAAACGATTGCGCGAAAGCCCCACCGAGGTTGCGCGCGCATCCACATTGCCTGCCTCAATACGTCCATGCAGCACGAATTCCGGCTGCTCATGGCGAATAACCCGCCCGGATTGCAAACTGCGAAACGCGCGGCCGTGGCCAAGAGTATAAATGGCTTCCAGAACGCTGGTTTTGCCGCTGCCGTTGGCGCCCACCAGAAAGTTGAAATCAGCAGCCAAAGACAAATCGGCGACAGAGATATTACGAAAATCACGAATCATCAGACGCGACAGAGCCATTAACTCACACTACCTTACCACATTGGCTACAGACGCATCGGCATAACGACATAGGCGGCCGCCTGGCTGGCGCTATCTTCAATCTGCACGCTGGACACCCCATCGGTCAGCAGCAGCCGCACTTCCTCGCATTTCAACGCATTCAGCACGTCAAGCACGTAGCTGACATTGAAACCGATTTCCATCTCGCTGCCCTGATAGGTGACATCCAGAATCTCTTCCGCCTCTTCCTGCTCCGGATTGTTGGCGGTAATTTTCAGCTGGTTGGCACTAAGATACAGCCGCACGCCACGAAACTTTTCATTGGAAAGGATCGCGGCCCGGGCGAAGGCCTGTTTAAGCACATCGCAGCCCGCTTCCAGCGTTTTATCGGGATTCTTCGGCAATACGCGGCGATAATCGGGGAAACGGCCGTCAACCAGTTTGGAGGTGAAAATGTAATCACCGACGCTGGCGCGAATGTTGTTGCTGCCGATTTGCAGCTTCACCGGATTTTCGCCGCCGTCCAGCATCCGCACCAGCTCCATGACGCCTTTGCGCGGCACAATGACGGAATGGGACGGCAGCGCCTCGCCGACGGACATGGCGCAGACCGCCAGACGATGCCCGTCGGTGGCCACGGTACGCAGCTCCTCGCCTTCGGTTTCAAACAGCATACCGTTGAGGTAGTAACGCACATCCTGATGGGCCATGGAAAACTGGGTCGATTCAATCAATCGCTTCAGAATAGACTGCGACAGGGTGAACTCCACCTCGCTTTGCCAATCATCCAGATTGGGAAAGTTGGAGGCGGGCAGCGTGGAAAGCGAATAGCGGCTGCGCCCCGAGCGAATCAGCATCCGTTCCCCTTCCAGCGTCACGGCGATCTCCGCCCCTTCCGGCAAGCCGCGGCAAATATCAAAAAACTTGCGCGCCGGCACCGTGGTCGCGCCCGGCTCATGGGCGGCGCTCAGCGCGACCTGCGCGACCATTTCCATTTCCAAATCGGTACCGGTCAGCAGCAAGCGGTCTTCGGACACCTGCAATAGCAGGTTACCCAGAATCGGTAATGTCGGGCGGCCCCCCAATGGGCTACTGACCTGTTGCAGAGGCTTAAGCAGCTGCTCACGTTCAACGATAAATTTCATAGTTAGGAAGATAATGTTCTGATTAAGTTGGAGAAATCTTCTTTAATATCGTGGCTCTCTTCACGCAACTGCTCGATTTTCCGGCAGGCGTGCAGCACCGTCGTATGATCTCGCCCACCGAAAGCATCGCCAATTTCAGGCAGACTATGATTGGTTAATTCTTTCGATAACGCCATCGCCATCTGTCGGGGGCGGGCGACCGAGCGTGAACGCCGCTTGGAGAGTAGATCGGCCACCTTGATTTTATAGTATTCCGCCACGGTTTTCTGGATATTATCGATAGTGACCAGCTTTTCCTGTAGCGCCAGCAAATCCCGCAGCGCTTCGCGCACAAAATCAATGGTAATCGCCCGGCCGGTAAAGTTGGCGTTAGCGATGACGCGATTTAACGCGCCTTCCAGCTCGCGCACGTTGGAACGCAAACGCTTGGCGATGAAAAACGCAACTTCCCCCGGCAGGCGGATCGCGTTCTCGTCGGCTTTCTTCATCAATATCGCCACACGCGTCTCAAGCTCCGGCGGCTCAATCGCCACCGTCAGCCCCCAACCGAAGCGCGACTTCAGCCGGTCCTCCACCCCGTTTATCTCCTTCGGATAGCGGTCGGAGGTCAGGATAATCTGCTGATTACCTTCCAGCAACGCATTAAAGGTATGGAAAAACTCCTCCTGCGAGCGTTCTTTATTAGCAAAAAACTGAATGTCATCGATAAGCAACGCGTCGACCGAACGGTAGTAACGTTTAAATTCCTCTATGGCGTTGTTCTGCAAAGCCTTAACCATATCCTGGACAAAACGCTCGGAATGCATATACACCACTTTGGCATTGGCCTTGCGCGCCATGATGCCGTTGCCCACCGCATGCAGCAAATGGGTCTTGCCCAGCCCGGTGCCGCCATAAAGGAATAGCGGGTTATAAGCGCCGCCCGGATTGTCGGCGACCTGCCGCGCGGCCGCGCGCGCCAGCTGGTTGGACTTACCTTCAACGAAATTGTCAAAGTTATGTTTGGGATTTACATTGGAGCGATAAGAGAGCTCCGGCTGAACCGGGGCGTTATCCCAGCTCGGACGGCTTGGCCGCGGACGGGCAACCGCCGCCTGGGAAGGCGCTTCGCTGGCGTGCTGGCTCGCGGGCTGCAGCACCGCCATCTGCGGCGGCTTGCTGCCCACTTCAAAGCGCAGCAGCGGCGCATCGGTGCCGCAGAAATCATTTAGCAGGCCGTTGATGTTGTTCAAATACTTATCCCGCACCCAATCCAGCACGAACCGGTTAGGGGCGTAAAGCGCCAGAGTGTTGTCACTCAGTTCCGCCTGTAGGGGGCGTATCCACATACTGAATTCTGTGGCAGGTAACTCATCCTGTAACCGGGCAAGACATTGCTGCCAAAGCGAAAGTGACAC